>CAJXNY010000018.1 GCA_913057435.1 uncultured Oceanospirillaceae bacterium
ACGAGATCAGCCTCGGTCTCGTGGGCTCGGAGATGTGTATAAGAGACAGGGTCAGCTGCGTCCTGGATGGCGGCTGATATGGCGTATTGCCAAAGAGCGTGAGGCTCTGAAGCATGGTGCCAGTAGAGGCAATAGAATCAGGAGGTGCAGGCATATGTTGCGAGAGCAGCTGCTGGAAAAGAAAAGTGTGCTGGTTGTTGAGGACAATGACACGATGTCGGGTGTACTGGTGATGATGGTGCGGTCATTAGGGGCTAAACTGGTGGATGCTGCGACGACCTTCGACCATGCACTCAGCTCCTGTGAGCTGAACCGTTACGATGTGATTCTGATGGATGTGCATCTTGACCATGGTAAAGATGGCATTGCACTCGCGAAAGCTGTCAAAGAGCGTGGCTGGGACCATGAGGCTTTGCTGATTTTTGTCACCGGTAGTATTTCACGTAGCGTTGTTGATTCTGCGCTCCAGGTTAACCCTGATGGCTATGTCGCCAAGCCACTATCCTGTGCCTCTCTGGCTAATTCGATCTGGAAGGCGATGCTGCAGCGCCAGCGGCGCAAGCTTGAAGAGGCGGGCGTTGTAACTGAGATAGATGCCGAGCCATCAGCCCCAGGTTGATGGCCTCTTTGTGCCGTTTTTCTTTGTTTGTCATGTGGCAGGTAAATAGGGCCTGTTAGAATGGTTGTGCAGGCGCACAAGGGTGTCGCTCCTGCGATTGGACAGGCAGAGGTAATTACTATGGTTAGTCAAAAATTCAGGGATTTGGGTGTGATGACCGTACTGTTGCGACGAGTGTATTCACAGCGGCTACCACGCGTTTTAATATTAAAGGACAAGGTTGAGAGGGGTGAGCGGCTGGATCATTACGACATCAGCTATCTTGACCATATTCTGGCGGATGCCAGGGCGATCCAGCCAACGATAGAGCGTCATCCCGAATACCAGCCATTGGCGGCGCAACTAATCGGGCTGTATAAGCTGGTGATTGATAGGGCGGTCGAGAACGAGCGCCAGCATTGATCATTTGCTCTGCAAACATTTCTGATGGCTGGCGGTGCCTGTTTCCGCCGCTAGCCTGGTAACCGTATTTTCTGAGTAGATATATACGGCTTTGCTATCTCAGTTTGACCAGCGGCCCTCAACAATTCCATACAGGCGTGCGTTAACAGGGACATGGCTGGGGTACGCCAGGCTGATGAAATGCATCTCTGTCAGTGGGATGTTTTTACGCTGCAAATAATTAAGCAATCCAAACAGGCTATCTGAAAGAAAACATAGCTGAGAATCAGGTGATTGCTGACGATTATTGGCGTGTGCAGCGTAGCTATAAGGGTGTTTACATCCACGCTGGCACTCACCGCAATGGCGCTGATGAGTAATTCCAATCACTTCCGTGGCACCCTGCAGCACAGTGCTCTCAGTTGTGACCTGGGTGAATTTGGCCGCAGGCTTGTGATTTTCTTTCATGAGAACACTCTTTGTCTGTGATTTTAATGTTTCTGATTGTACGTTTTTTATCTGCCTCGTTACGTGTGGTGATCAAGGGGTGGGAGCTTCGGCCATATTTTATCGGCATCTTTTAGCAAGTGTGCGTTTGCTTGTGGGCAGATCATCCCCTTGATGCTGAATTCAGGGTTATCGGTTGATAAAACTCGGGAATTATTGAGTAAGTCACCGTTGTTATTGGCGATGACAGCGACATCAGGTGCTGCCAGGTTGTCTGTTCGGTTTCTGACGATCCCAATCAGGCCGTTGTTAAGCTCAACCAGACTGCCTGGAGAGAATACCCCGAGTACATTTACAAACAGGCCAGCCAGTTCAGCATCAATCGTGCTACCACGTGACTGGAATAGTTCTTTAAGGGCTTCGCGTGGCAATATTCGACTGCGGTAGGCACGTGGCCTGATCATTGCTGAATAGCAATCAGCAATCGCCATCATCTTGGTTTCATAACTCAGCTGATTTCCTGTGAGACCATCGGGGTAGCCACTGCCATCCATACGTTCATGGTGGCTGAGAACAGGGTCAAGCCAGCGTGACTCGGTTATGCCTTGTCTTTTAAGCAGTTCATAACCACGGCGTGGATGGCTTTTAATAATGTGTTCCTGCTCCTGTGTCAGTGGCGTCTGTTGGTGATACAGAGTTTCCTGAATCTCGTACATCCCCAGATCATGGGTCAGGGCCGCGGCAACAATTGGGAGCCGTTCTAACGGACCTTTACCCATGCGGGTAGAAGCCACTTCGCACAGGATAGCTGCATGTAGCGGGTGTACCAGGCCGTGGGGGGCGTCATGCATTAACTGCATGGTCCCAAGCATTGCGTCGGGTTGTGCTTCGCACAGGCCCTGAAGGTCAAACACCAGGTACATAATACGACGGATAAAAGACTGGTTGCTGGCATTGTTGTGCAGCACTTCGTAAGCAATTTGCATCCGTTGGAGGATCGAACGGATAGTGGCAAAGCTGTTGTGTTCCTGCGAACGGCCATGCTTTATCAGTTCAGGAGCCACCGGTTCCAGTTCAACAGTGATATAGCGTCTCGGTTTGTTGGCCAGTAATCGGTCGACTATTTTACCGCTGTCGAGCATAAACCCTTCTGGGAGTAGCAAGGTGCGCTGCTCATCAAAGACTGGCCACGGGAGCTCTTCTCCCGTTGGGAAGTCTTTAGACGATAAAATAATTTCCATCTCTCGGGTTTTTACTGCACCACCACTTTTCACAGTTACAAATCCTGTCTACTGAAGCAAAAGGGATTTATTGACGACAGGAGATAATAGTTTTTATGGTAGTCAATAATGATGATTCAGGTCAGGCTTACAGTTTTTTATGTAGCAGGTTGCATTCAGGTTACACGGATGTGGCGCGAAGCTTTGCTTCGCGCCATCATTTTTACTGCTGGCTGAGCTGTGCGGGTGCACTGATCAGGCGGTCAATCATCTTTTTAATCGCAACCATCTGTGGTGCATCTTTACGGTAATAGGTAAAAGGTGGCAGGTTATTGCTGCTGTAGCCCCAGAAATCCCAGCAGCCGCGTGGGTTCATCGGGTTATAGCTGGATTTCTTCACCTGCGGATAGAGCACAATAATATTGTTAGTATCGGCGGCTTCCATATAGCCAGTCTGCTCTATGTATGTGGTGCCAATAACGGAGATGCCTTGTTGGCAGCCATGCACGGCTACATGCACTTTACATTGAGCTGTAAGGCAATTTTTGGGCACATAGACGTAAGCGTCGTCGTCCATACTCGTCAGGGTGGAGTCGAAGAAATCGTTCTGTTTGAACTTGATCAGCTCTCCCGTTGGAGTGGTTACGGCCGGTTTCTGTTCGCCATAGATATGGCCAAGAATACGCTGGGCCTGAGGGATCTCACAGTCGTTGATATAGGGTGACGCTGTTTCGCTACAGCTATTGTCCTGGGGGTCTGCGGTAATAAATGCGTGGCCAGCGTCAACCTTGTTATTGTAAAGAATCTGCTCATCGGCCAATCCCAGTTTCTGATAGAACTGTGAGGTGGTGTCGACTACACCGGTGACAACGGTTTTATCGTTCTTGCCGGAAAAAATATACACCTGGTCGCTCTTCAGGTTTTCAGGATCGTCGATATGGCCAAAAGATGCAGTTGAACGTGCCAGGTCGGCCAGATAGTTGCTGTTGGGGAACATGGCGGACGGACAGCCGAACCAGCTATATTTGCAGGGGTCCATGCAGGTGGAGACAGCGCTGCTGAGGGGAGGGACCATCGGATTGGTGCCCGCACAGTTCCAGGGGCCGCCAGCAACGATACCCGCGCCGATCAGATCTTTGGAGTAGGCAACATGAAACTGAGCTGCCATAAAAGCGCCCGAAGAAAGGCCGGATATAGATGTCTGATCTGTGCTTGCATTAAGAGCGGGTAGCTCAGAGGTTATTTCGCTGGCTTGAGTCTGTGTGGTGAGTGCGATCGACAATACTACGAGGGAGAGCCGGATTTCCTTCAACATGGTTTGCCTCCTGGCATGTTAGCAGCGGTGAGGTGCAGGCGCATTTTGCCTGCATTACGATCACTGTGACAGGCTGGGGTGGCAGGATGATGACTTGAGTCGTGTAATAAATAAACAGGGCCGTGCGACCCTGTCTGTATCGAGCATGAAGATGGACTGTGTAACTGGGAGTGTCAGCTCATATGTCCGCCAAACATTTCCCCAATGGCTTCTGACAGTGCATCGCTGCGTTCGGGGTTGCGAAACGCTGACAGAGCGCGAATACGTAATTCCGGAGTAAACATTAGATCTGCCAGGATTCGGGAGAAGCCTGCCTGGCCTGCTTTACCGACAGCCAGCTGCTCCAGGAAAAGCGCCATAACCGCTTCGCTGTCCAGCGCATGGCTGCAGCGGGTGGCGATCGCCGCGATCACTTCGGCTTCCAGTGCAAACTCGCTATTGAGAACGTCGCATAATAGCGCCTGAATACTGCTCAGGTTACGGCCATTGGAGATTGCACGAACCTGGGCTGCAATGTGATAGCTGTTTGTGGCTGCTGTCGTCAGCGATTTATGCAGGCGCTTTTCTACTGCACTGAAGATACGGTGGTCAGGAGCTACATTTTCAAGGGCCGTACAGATTGCTTCATAAGGCTCAGCAGGCATTTCTGCCAGACGTTGCGCCAGGGCCTCGGCATTATTTCCACTGTCCTGACGAATCACCAGGTCGGCCAACCCCTGGTAGCCCAGGGATGGCCAGTTTTCCAGTGGGGTTTCAGCACGGGCATACTGCTGCGCGAACTCGTAATACTGGGAGGCCGGATTGTTCATCACCAGACTGGCGTTGGCATGAAAAATGGCCATCTTTTCTGCGTCAGGTGTAAATGAGAATGGGTTATCTTTCAGCGCGTCCTGTACCTCTTCAGCCTTGTCGGCCTGGAGCAGGTTGCTGGCATTTTGCAGCAGGCGTTGATAGAGGTCATCACGCGCGGCGCTGACCAGGTGGCCTTGCTCGTCGAGTGGCAGTTTCAGGAACCAGACTACGTTTTGATCCTTAAGCTTAGGGTTCCACATCAACAGTGCGACCCAGGCATGATGCAGGTAGGGCGCTGGATAGCTGATCTGGCCCATCTCAACTTTGTGAAACTCGTCTGCCGACAGCTTACTGACGCGGCGGCCCATATCAAAAATACGTAGTTGGGAACCACTTTGGCGAAGCAGATCAATCAGGGAGTGGGGGGCAGTCATACAGGCTCCTGGACAGAGGATAAAAACAGGATGGCCATTGTAGCAAATCTGAAGCGCCAGTAACGTCGTTAGGCGGTGGATCTGATGGTGGTGTTGGCGTATCAGGCCGGGTTGATCCGTGTCTGTCGGACTGGAACGGGGATATGGATCCAGGGTAACTGCTTATTGAGTTGATTGTTGTAAATGTACTTCTGGGTACTAGTTCAAAAGTCTAACTTTTTATCGAACGTTTGATTTAAGTAAAAGTTTACCCAGCCATTTTGCCTAAGGCTTTGCAACCAGACTGTAAACTCGTTAGCCTATGATTATCTAAAGAAAAGTGATGGTTAGTTAGTAGGGAGTTACCAGGGGTTGAAAAGCTCTTTTCTCGCGCTCGGACGCTCCATGATGGGTAGTCTAAGAGACCTTGCGCCCATTGTTCTTGTTATAAGTTTTTTCCAGCTGGCAGTTTTACAGCAACCATTACCTGACTTTATTGGTCTGGTAATTGGTCTTGTATTCGTTGTGCTTGGATTAACCTTTTTTATATTCGGCCTTGAAATGGGTCTATTCCCAATCGGGGAATCCATGGCTCGTGCATTTGCGAGAAAGGGTAGTGTTGTCTGGCTACTTATTTTTGCATTCGCATTGGGTTTTGGTACAACGGTCGCCGAACCGGCGTTAATCGCAGTGGCTGATGAAGCTGCCACAGTTGCCTCAGTAGGTGGGATGATCGCTGATGATGAAGCGGCCCGAAGCAGTTATGCCAATGGGCTACGGTTCACAGTTGCCTTTTCTGTGGGGCTGGCGATTGTGCTGGGGGTACTGCGTATCCTTAAGGGCTGGTCGATCCAGTATATGATCATCGCAGGCTACATTATGGTGGTGGTAATGACCGGTTTTGCTCCGCGTGAAATCATTGGTATTGCCTATGACTCGGGTGGTGTAACCACATCGACAATTACAGTACCGCTGGTGACGGCATTAGGGGTTGGTCTGGCTTCCTCAATTGAAGGGCGAAACCCGATGATTGATGGCTTTGGTCTGATTGCATTTGCATCATTGACGCCGATGATTTTTGTAATGGCTTATGGGATGGTGATTTGATGGAACTGTTATCGTCCTTATTGGCAATTACACTGTCCACAATCAAGGATGTGATTCCGATTGCTGTGATTATATTCGGCTTCCAGATCTTTGTGATCCGGCGCCCAATTCATAATCTGCGTCGAGTATTAACCGGCTTTGTGTATGTCATTATTGGTTTGGCGTTATTTTTGCTGGGACTGGAAAAAGCGCTGTTCCCAATTGGGCGGCTGATGGCAGAGCAGCTTACCAATCCTGATTTTCTTCGGGAGTGGAGTACTGGCGGTCCAAATGATGTACTGCGTTGGCAGGATTACTACTGGGTGTACATCTTTGCTTTTGCAATTGGTGCCAGTACAACGATTGCGGAGCCCTCTCTGATTGCTGTGGCCATTAAGGCTAATGAAGTGTCCGGCGGTACGATCAGCGTGTGGGGGCTGCGTCTTGCGGTTGCGCTGGGGGTGGCGATAGGTATCTCTCTGGGTACCTGGCGAATTGTAACGGGATACCCAATTCACTGGTTTATTATTTCCGGTTATGTGGTTGTGGTATTGCAGACACTCAAAGCACCCAAAATGATCGTGCCTCTGGCCTATGACTCAGGTGGGGTGACGACCTCAACCGTTACCGTGCCGCTGGTCGCTGCGTTAGGGCTGGGGCTGGCTGAAACCGTTCCAGGGCGTAGCGCCTTGATTGATGGCTTTGGTCTGATCGCCTTTGCCAGTCTGTTCCCGATAATTACTGTCATGGGATATGCCCAGCTGACCGGTTGGCTTGCTGATCGTGTAAAACGTAAGCAGCAGCAGGCAGAAGAATCCCTGCCGCAATCCTGAAGAGTGGAGACTCTGAAATGCATTTCAAATTACTGCTGGTGTTTGTTGAAGACACTAAAACGGAAGAAGTAATGAAAGCTGCCCGTGATGCGGGTGCAACGGGCGCTACTGTGATCAGTAATGCACGTGGTGAAGGTTTGAATAAAAGCCGTACCTTTTTCGGCCTGAGCCTGGATGCCCAGCGTGATGTGGTGCTGTTTATCGTGGAAGAACATCTGAGTCGACCTATTCTGGAAGACATTGCGCAGGTTGCCGGATTTGATGATGAGCCGGGCCGTGGTATTGCTGTGCAGCTGGATGTGGAAGATGCGGTGGGTGTTGCCCATCAGATTGAGAAACTACACAACGTGGTCGAGGAAAAGGTATGACCGACACACAACATCTGATTCGCGTCCGTGATGTCATGACACAGGACTTTGCAATGGTGGACGGTCTGAACACCATTAAAGAAGCTCTGCAGGTTTACAAGCGTCGCGACGCATCAGTACTGATCGTAGATAAACGTCACAGTGACGATGAATATGGTTTGCTGCTGTTGTCTGATATTGCCAAGCAGGTGCTGGCCAAAGACCGCGCTGTTGATCGTGTGAATGTGTATGAAGTGATGACAAAGCCAGTGCTGGGTATCGATCCAAATATGGATGTACGCTACTGCGCGCGTATGTTTGAGCGCTTTGGTATCGGTCGTGCGCCAGTGGTTGAAAATGGTGAAATGATCGGCGTGATAACCTATCACGAAATCGTACTGCAGGGCCTGGATCTGGATTAAGCTTCCACAGCTCGATATACAGGCTGACAGTATCTGCTGTCAGCCTTTTTTATGTCAGCCCATTGGATGCTTAGTCGTCATCGTATTGATGAGCGATTGCCATCTCCCAGCCACCCAGATCTTTCCAGCGGTTAACGATCAGGCAAAACAGCTCTGCTGTTTTCTCAGTGTCGTATAACGCCGAATGTGCCTTTTTGCCGTCGAAATCAATACCGGCAACATCACAGGCACGTGCTAGCACTGTCTGACCAAAAGCCAGGCCTGCCAGCGTGGCCGTATCAAAGCTTGAGAATGGGTGTAATGGGTTGCGCTTGATGCCGCAACGTTCGCTGGCAGCATTCATAAAGCTCTGATCAAAGGCAGAGTTGTGGCCGACCAGTACAGCACGTTTACAGCCATTGGCTTTCATGGTTTTGCGGATCGGTTTAAATATCTGCTCCATGGCATCCTTTTCCGGGATGGCATTACGGGCCGGGTCGGTTGGGTCGATACCGGTGAATTCGAGTGCGGCGGCTTCCAGGTTAGCCCCTTCAAACGGTTCCACGTTAAACGCATAGGACTGGTCTGGCAGCAGGTAGCCATTTTCGTCCATCACCAGTGTTACCGCGGCTACTTCAAGCAGGGCGTCGGTCTGGGAATTAAAGCCAGCAGTTTCAACGTCAATGACGACAGGGAGAAAGCCGCGGAAGCGTCCGGCCATGCTGTGCAGGTTATCGTGAAGATTGTTCAACGGTGGTTCCTTAACGGGTCGGTAGCGGTTTAAAGGCGTATTCTAACAGCCGGGCTGCCGCCATGGGAACGACAGGCGTACATTGGGTTGGGATTTAAAGATTTCCGGTGTAAGGTCGATATAATATCGGGTTATTGACGAGCTGCTGAGGTTTTTGTGTTGAATCGCGTTCTTTTTTCTGTGTTTTTGCTGTTATCCAGCACCCTTGCCGAAGCTGTTACGTTTCGGCCAGGTATCGAAGATGCCCGTTGGGATCTCAAATCATCGAAATTTGCCTGCCGGTTGAGTCAGCCGATTCCTGCGTTTGGAATGGCAGTCTTTGAGCATCTGGCAGGAGAAAGCGTGCGTTTTGAATTGCAGCCACTGGACCGGGCACATTTTAAAAAAGGTGCCGAACTGGTTGCCGAAGCCTCGAACTGGCAAGCCGGGATGGCCCCTCGTCCTTTAGGGCGGATCAAGCGTGATGGCAATGGCTATCTGCAGGTGCCGAATAAACAGGCTGAGCAGATGCTGGCAGCCCTGTATAGCGGAATGAGCCCGACCTTTAATACCGGTAGCTGGTATCAGAGTAAGGAAACTTTGCGGGTGGGTATGTCCGGGGTTAAATTCCAGGCAACCTATGCTGAGTATATGAACTGTGTCGCCGGGCTGCTGCCGGTTAACTACGATCAGGTTGCCCGTACCGCGATTTTGTTCCCGTCCGCCCAGTGGCGACTGTCGGATGCCTCCAAAGAGCGACTGGATAAAATCATCCTGTACGTCAAAAATGATGATTCAGTACACTCGATTTATGTGGATGGCCATTCAGACAATATGGGCCGTCGATTACTTAACCGTGACTTGTCGAAGAAACGTGCCGAAGCGGTAACCGAGTATCTGAAAAATCACGGTGTTGACGAGGGTATGGTCATTACCCGTTTCCATGGTGAGCGATATCCGGTGGTGAAAAACAACAGCAAAAACAATCGCACCCGTAACCGCCGTGTGACCATCCGCCTGCAGCGCGAGCAGTAATCTGCCCCGCGCTAAGGCTACCGGCCTGCCGGGGTTTGCTGCTATACTCCGGCACCTTAATAAGCATTGATTTTAGCGGCTGGCCAGAATTCAACTGGCCAGCCGTCGTTTTCGTGGAGCAAAAGCATGTCCGATATCAAAAAGGTCGTACTGGCTTACTCCGGTGGCCTCGACACATCTGTGATCGTTCGTTGGCTGCAGGATGAGTACAACGCCGAAGTTGTTACCTTTACCGCTGATCTGGGTCAGGGCGAAGAAGTAGAGCCAGCCCGTGCCAAGGCTGAAGCCCTGGGTGTAAAAGAAATTTACATTGAAGATCTGCGCGAAGAATTCGTTCGTGACTTCGTGTTCCCGATGTTCCGCGCTAACACCATCTACGAAGGTGAGTACCTGCTGGGTACCTCTATCGCACGCCCACTGATCGCCAAGCGTCTGATTGAGATTGCTAACGAAACCAATGCCGATGCCATCTCTCATGGTGCAACGGGTAAAGGTAACGATCAGGTACGTTTCGAACTGGGTGCCTACGCGCTCAAGCCAGGCGTACATGTGATCGCGCCGTGGCGTGAGTGGGATCTGGGTTCCCGCGAGAGCCTGATGAAGTACTGTGAAGACCACGGTATCGAAGTGGACTACGCGAAAAGCAAGAAGAAGTCTCCATACTCCATGGATGCCAACTTGCTGCACATCTCCTACGAAGGCGGCATTCTGGAAGATCCATGGGCTGAAGCTGAACACGACATGTGGCGCTGGTCTGTTTCTCCGGAAGAAGCACCGGATGAAGCGACGTACCTGGAACTGAGCTACGAAAAAGGCGATATCGTTGCCATCAATGGTGAAGCGATGAGCCCGGCGACGGTGCTGGAATACCTGAACAAGGTTGGCGGCGCAAATGGCGTGGGTCGTCTGGATATCGTAGAAAACCGCTTCGTGGGCATGAAGTCCCGTGGTTGTTACGAAACACCGGGCGGTACCATCATGATGAAGGCGCACCGTGCAATCGAGTCCATCACTCTGGACCGTGAAGCTGCGCACCTGAAAGACGAACTGATGCCTAAGTACGCCAAAGTAATCTACAACGGCTTCTGGTGGTCTGAAGAACGCAAGATGATGCAGGAGATGATCGACTTCTCCCAGCGTGACGTTAACGGTGATGTACGCCTCAAGCTGTATAAAGGCTCCGTAGACGTTGTTGGCCGTCGTTCTGAAAACTCCCTGTTCGATGAAAGCATTGCGACATTTGAAGATGACGCTGGCTCTTACGATCAGAAAGATGCTGCGGGCTTCATCAAACTGAATGCACTGCGTATGCGTATCGCAGCCAGCAAGGGTCGTAACCTGCTGGACGACTGATACTCTTGACGCTCTGCGTTGAAAAAGCCGCGCCTGTCGCGGCTTTTTTGTGCCTTTTTTATAGCGCTGGTGTGTCTTGCCATAGGGTTGGCAGCGTCTGTACTGGCTGATCTGTCTATTGAACCCTGCCGAAGTCTCCGGTTAACTGGCTGCTATATCTGTTACCAGGGCGAGAGAGTGTTATGCAGACCATTGGGCTGTTAGGTGGGATGAGCTGGGAATCCACGCTTAGCTATTACAAAGTACTGAATGAAGGTGTAAAAGCTCAGTTGGGCGGTTTTCACTCGGCAAAAGTGATCATTAATAGCGTTGATTTTGCCGACATCGAGCGGTTACAGCATCAGGGCGACTGGGATGAGTTGGCGGCCATGCTGGCTCAGGCTGCCTGTGCTGTTGAAGCGGCCGGGGCGGATTTCTTGCTGATTGGCACCAATACCATGCACAAAGTTGCACCCCAGGTGGAGGCCGCGATCTCTATTCCGCTGTTGCATATCGCCGATGAGACGGCCCGCCAGCTGGTGGCGGATGGCGTCAGCCGCGTAGGCCTGCTCGGTACAGCATTCACCATGGAGCAGGATTTTTACAAAGGCCGCCTGACCGAAAAATTCGGAATTGAGGTGTTAATTCCTGATGCTGATCAGCGTGCTGATATACACCGCATTATTTATGATGAGCTGTGCCAGGGGCAGATACACCCAGCATCCCGAACCCGTTACCTGGATATCATTGCTGATTTGCAGCGCCAGGGTGCTAAAGCCATTATTCTGGGCTGTACCGAGATAGCGCTATTGGTTGAGCCTGAACATACGGATATCCGGCTCTATGATACAACGGCGATTCATGCCGAGGCTGCGGTGCGTATCGCTCTGGGTGGTCGCTGATGGCCAACGGCACGCTCTATATCTTTGCCGGGTTGACAGGCGCAGGGAAAACGACCCTTGCACAGCAGCTGGCTGCCAGCCTGGGTGCTGTTTATCTACGGATCGATACACTGGAGCAAGGCTTACGGGAACTGTGCCAAGTTAATCCACAGGGTGAGGGGTATGGACTGGCCTGGCGGTTAGCGGCTGATAATCTGGCGCTGGGTCTGAGTGTTGTAGCAGACTCCTGTAACCCCATTCAGCTAAGTCGAGATGAATGGCAGCGGGTTGCTGTGCAGGTGGGTGCTGACTATATCAACATTGAAGTCATTTGCTCTGATGCACAGTAGCACCGTCACCGGGTTGAAACACGGGAAGTGACGATTGTTGGCCAGCAGCTGCCGGACTGGCAGGCTGTGTGTGAGCGTGACTATCACCCCTGGTTCGAATCACGGGTTCAGCTGGATACTGCGGGGAAAACGGTTGATCAGAGCCTGG
Source organism: uncultured Oceanospirillaceae bacterium (assembly GCA_913057435.1). Lineage (GTDB taxonomy): Bacteria > Pseudomonadota > Gammaproteobacteria > Pseudomonadales > Balneatricaceae > Marinobacterium_C. The sequence goes on from CAJXNY010000018.1 coordinate 12,331, forward strand.
CGGAGCTGAAAAAACAGCTGAGTATTGTTAAACATAACCGGGCACAACCTGCTTGCATGATAGATTATATCGATTAAAGGCCTGTAGTCCGGTGGGGGAGGATGGTACTGAATTCCAGCAGCGCTCCGAGAATTTTTCAATTGATCCTTTACCGAACACAACATAATAGAGATGCCTATGAAGATCTGGGTTGATGCTGACGCCTGCCCTGGCGCGATTAAAGAAATACTGTTTCGCGCATCTGAGCGGACCCGAATTCCGCTGACTCTCGTCGCCAATCATGTGCTGCCAGTGTCACCTGCAGCGTGGATTAATTTTGTCCGGGTCGGCAGTGGGTTCGATGTGGCCGATAATGAAATCGTCCGCCGTATGTCGCCGGGCGATCTGGTGATTACCGGCGATATTCCACTGGCGGCCGAAGTGCTGGAGAAAGGGGCTGAGGCGCTTAACCCTCGGGGTGAGCGTTATTCTCACGAAACCATTCGGGTACGGCTGAATATGCGTGATTTTATGGATACCCTGCGTTCCAGCGGTGTGCAGACCGGCGGCCCTTCGGCACTGGGCGCAGCGGAAAAACAGGCTTTTGCTAATGAACTGGATAAGTTTATTACCCGTGCTCTGGCGGCGCAAAAAACGGATAAGTAGCGTGCAGGCAGAGCGTTGCCGACGAACAGAGCGTTAATTAAGGGCGGGTTTGATGAACGTTAAAGAGTTTTCTGTACGTACGGGGATCAGCGCTCATACCTTGCGTTATTACGACAGGGTTGGTGTACTCGGGCAGGTGAAGCGGCGCAGTAATGGACACCGTTATTTCAATGAGAAAGACCTTGAATGGGTTGCCTTCGTTCAACGGCTGAAAGATACAGCAATGCCGCTGGAGCAAATTCAGCAGTACGCTCAGCTCAGAGAAGCGGGAGAGAACACGCTGCAGGCACGTCAGCTGTTGCTTAGCGCACATGCAGAGCAACTGGAACAGCAACTGGCTGTGCAGCAACAACATATGAGTAAACTGGCGCAGAAACTGCGCTGGTATGATGACCAGCTGGCTGGATTGCCTTCCTCCACGAATATTCTTGACTGAGAGTTGACTCCAGGGCGCAGACTGCGGTTTTTCACTGATCGATCAGGGAGATCATCCATGAATAATCCATCAAATCTGCGTTTCGAACAGGGTCTGGAAAAACTGAAGGAGATCGACGGCCAGGCCGGTGAGCGGGTAATCGATGCTTTGCGGACGGTCTGTCCGGATCTTGGTCGTTATGTGATCGAATTTCCATTCGGTGATATCTATCGTCGCCCTGGGCTGGATCTGCAATCCCGTGAAATTGCCACCGTTGCCGCATTAACGGCGCTGGGGACGGCGGGCCCTCAACTTGAAGTGCATATCCATGGTGCGTTGAATGTCGGCTGTAGCCCCGAGCAGGTGACGGAGGTTATTTTGCAGATGGCGGTCTATGCCGGTTTTCCTGCGGCGCTAAACGGGATGCTAATTGCAAAAACAGTCTTCACGGAGCGAGGTTTACTTGAGGTGGTTGAGTAAGGTGAGCCGATGATTCTTCAACCCGCCTGAGATCCTGTCTACCGAGACTAAAAAAGCCCGGCCTGGTTATCAGGGCGGGCTTTTTATTATCTGGCGAGGGTCAGCTCAGGGTTTGACCAGCCATTGGTCCAGGCTGTTGATATCGTCCGGGTTCAGCGTGCCAACCTGCTGCTTCAGAGTGAACAGATTTTGCACATAGCTGTAGCGGGCATTGGCGTAATCGCGCTGTGCCTGGTACAGGGTCTGTTCGGCCTGCAGCACATCTACCACGTTACGGGTACCAACCTTGAAGCCTTCTTCGGTAGCGTTTAGCGCGGTGGCGCTGGATTTGATGCTTTGTGCCCGGGCCGCGACTGACTGCACATTAGTACGCAGGTCGCGCAACAGGCTGCGGGTCTGCTGGGTTACGGAGCGCAGCGTGTCTTCACGGTTCTGGTGAGTGCTGTCCAGCAGGTATTGCGCCTGAGTGCTCTGGCTGGTGGTGCGGTAGCCGCTGAAAATAGGCACATCGACACTGAGCATCAGGGTGCTGGTGTCCGTGGTGCTGTTGTTCAGGCTGTTGCCGTCGGTGCTGTTATGGTTGGCACTGACGGAAACCGTTGGCAGGTGACCGGCGCGGGTCGCTTTAAGCGCGTGACGCTGGATGTCGATACTGGCATCAGCGATGCGCAGATCAAAGTTACCCTGCCAGGCTTTCTGTAGCCATGGCTGGCTGTCGGCAGGGGTCAGGTTCTGTACCGGGTAATCCTTGGCCAGTATGTCGATATCGCCAAACGGTTTTGCCGTCAGTCGCTCAATGGCTTCAAAAGAATTATCCAGCGCGCCTTCGGCCTCAATGCGGTCCACCCGGGCATTATCGTAGGATGCCTGGGCTTCCTGCACATCAGTGATGGCGATCAGGCCAACCTCAAACTGGGCATTAACCTGGTCCAGGCGGCGTTTGATGGCGCGCTCCTGAGCCTGGTTGGTTTCCAGTGCGGTTTGCGCCCGCAGCACATCCAGATAAGCTGATACCACTCGCTGAATCAGTGTCTGCTGGGCCTGAGCGTACTGAAGTTTGGCCTGCTCGGACTGATCTTCACCCTGTTTGAAGCCATACCAGCTGGCGGCATCAAACAGTGGCTGGGTCAGGCTCAGGGTGTAGGCCTGACTGTCGTAGTTATTACTGTCACTATCAACTGTACTGGCAGAACCCTGCAGGTTTATTTGCGGTAGCAGGCTGGCTTTGGCTATCGGTGCCGCCTGCTGGTTGGCCAGCGAGCTGGCATGGGAAGATTTCAGCTGCGGGTCGTTCTGCAGCGCCTGCTGGTAGATATCTGCTAACGCAGCAGCCTGCACATGGCTGGTACCCAACAGGGCCAGCAGGGTAGCACCGGACAGAGTTTTAATTGCGTTCACTTATGACTCCTTGATGATTTCAGGCGCTGGTTGTACTTCTTTAAAAGTCCGTTTGCCCAGATAACTGTATACCGTTGGAATAACAAAGAGCGTTAACAACGTCCCAAAGGTCATCCCACCTACAATAACAAATCCGATCTGATGACGGGACTCTGCACCGGCACCAAAGGCCATCGCCAGGGGTACTGCGCCGAGCACTGTGGCGGCGGAGGTCATCAGGATTGGGCGCAGGCGCAGGCTGGCTGCTTCAATAATCGATTCTTGCAGATCTTTACCTTGCTCCTGCAGCTGGTTGGCAAACTCAACGATCAGGATGCCATGTTTGGTGACAAGGCCAACCAGGGTGATTAAACCAATCTGGCTGTAAACGTTGAGTGAACCCCCGCCATAATGTAGCGCAAAAAGTGCGCCGAAAATGGCCGGGGGTACCGACAGCATAATGATCAGCGGGTTTTTGAAACTTTCAAACTGCGCTGCAAGCACCAGGAAGATAAACAGCAGCGCAAGTACAAAGGTGTCCTGCAGGCTGGAGCTGGAGGTCTGGAACTCGCGGGAGGAACCGGTGTAATCGAAATCGGCTTTCGGGTCGATCTCTTTGAGCTGGCTCTCCAGGTAGTTCAGCGCTTCACCCAGGCTGTAATCGGGAGCCAGCAGGGCCTGAATTTTCACCGCTTTCATTTTGTCGAAGTGATTCAGCTCCCGTGGGGCGACGGTTTCAGTGACATCCACCAAGCTGTCGAGCTGGACCATCTGGCCTTCCGGGTTACGGATATACAGGTTGGTCAGGTCAGCCGGATCACGTCGTTCCCGTTCGTCCACCTGTACCACCACATCGTATTGTTCACCGGCCTGTTTATAGCGGGTCACAGAACGACCGGCCATATAACTTTCCAGGGTGCGGCCAATGGTGGCAACTTCAATGCCCATATCTGAGGCTTTGTTACGGTTGACGTCTATCGACAGCTCTGGTTTGTTCAGTTTGAGATCGGAATCCGGTCGAACAAAGCCCTTGTTAGCGTAAATCGCTGCCATCATGCCGTCGGCAATAACTTTCAGCTCAGCATAGGTGCCCTGGCTTTTGACAATGAATTCCACCGGCCGGGAGATAATGCTCTGGCCTAATGATGGCGGGTTCAGGGCAAAGCTCATGGTGCCGGTCACACCGCCATACAGCTGGGGCATCAGGCCATTGGCGATCTCCTGCTGTTTGCGTTCACGCTCGCTCCAGGGCTTGAGGCCCATAAAGGCCATGGCGTTGGTGGAGGTTGGAAAGCCAACCACGGCAAAGTAGCGATCACCTTCCGGGGTGGCAACCAGCTTTTCCTCGACCTGGCGGGAGTAGCGGTCAACATAATCCACTGAGGCGCCGTCCGGCGCGATGGAGAAGGCCATCACCGTGCCACGGTCTTCGGTGGGTGCCAGCTCTTGCGGCAGCAGGGTGTAATAGTAACCGGCACCAAAAATACTGCCGGCCATTATGGTGACTGCCAGCAGCCGGGAGCGCAGCAGCTTAGCCAGAGCCCAGTGGTAGCTGTTGGTCAGCCCTTGCAGCATGGACTCGATCACATTGAACAGCCAGCTGTGGCGCGGTTCATGTTTGAGCAGCCGGGAGCACATCATCGGAGACAGCGTCAGCGCGACAAAGGTGGAGACGACGACCGCTCCGGCCAGAGTGAGGGCAAACTCGGTAAACAGCTTGCCAGTGCGGCCCGCGGAAAAGGATACCGGCACGAACACCGCGACCAGCACGGCGGTGGTGGCGATTACGGCAAAGCCAATCTCCTTGCTGCCTTTAAAGGCGGCCTGGACAGGCTCCAGCCCTTCTTCGACATGACGGTAGATGTTCTCCAGCATTACGATGGCATCGTCGACTACCAGGCCGATTGCCAGCACCAGTGCCAGCAGGGTCAGGGTATTAATGGTGAAGTCCATCCAGTACATCATGGCGAACGAGCCGATCAGTGACAGCGGAATGGTCAGCATCGGAATCAGCGTAGCGCGTAGATTACGCAGAAAGAAAAACAGCACCAGTACCACCAGAATGCTGGCCTGCAGCAGGGTGCTGTACACCGACTTGATTGACTCATCGATAAAGATTGAGGAGTCGTAACCAACCGACACCTTCATGCCGTCGGGCAGGTTGGTGCGCAGTTCATCCAGTTTGGCGCGGATGCCTGCAGAGACATCCAGCGGGTTGGCAACCGACTGTTTTACCACCCCCAGCGCAACAGCAGAGACACCATTAAAGCGGGTGATCTGGCGTTCGCTTTGTGGCGCAATCTCCACCCGCGCGATATCGCGAATCCGGACCGGGTAGCTGTTTTCATTACGCACAATAATGCTTTCAAACTGGCTGACGTCATTAAGGTCGGTGCGGGTCAGCAGAGTGAACTCACGGTTGCTGGATTCAATACGCCCGGCAGGCACTTCCAGGTTCTGTGCGCGCAGCGCGGCCTCTACGTCAGATGGCACCACATTAAAGGCGGCCATCCGGGCTGGGTTGAGCCAGATACGCATGGCGTAGCGGCGTTCACCGAAGATCACCACATTGGCAACACCGGCCACGGTGGTGAGCTGATCTTTCACCTGTTTGTCGGCAATATCACTGACTTCCAGGCTGCTGTGGCTGTTTGAACTGAAGGCCAGCCAGATAATTGGCTGAGCATCGGCTTCGGTTTTGGCCACCACGGGCGCATCGACATCGTCCGGCAGTTCGCTGATTACCCGGTTCACCCGGTCGCGGACATCGGAGGCCGCGTTATCAGGGTCACGGTCGATATTGAACGTGACCGAGATCTGGCTCTTTTCGGTGCGGCTGATCGAATTCATATAGTCGATGCCTTCGATGCCGGAGAGGGAGTCCTCCAGAATCTGGGTCACCTGGCTTTCTATGATCGAGGCGCTGGCACCAGGGTAGGTGGTTTCCACCGTAACCACGGGCAGGTCGATTTTTGGATATTCCCGCACGGTTAGCCGGTCGTAGGTGATCAGGCCGACCAGCAATAGCAGCAGGCTCATCACTGTGGCCAGTACGGGCCGTTTGATGCTTACTTCAGACAGAACCATAACTTACTCCCCCTTGGCGATGGCGGGTTTGGAGCCATCGACAAAGATCGGCGTGACGGGCATCCCTGGGCGCAGTTTCAGCTGACCGGCAGTAACGATGACATCACCTGCCGCCAGGCCGTTGCTGACCTGAACTTCACCGGGTCGACGCTGGCCCAGCGTGACCGGCACCATCTCGATGGTATTGCCGCTGGCCACACGCTGGACGAAGAAGCCACCGTTATTGGGAATAATGGCCTGCTCGGGGATCAGAATACTGCTGGCATTACTGGCCAGGATCAGCCGGATCTGGGCAAACAGTCCAGGACGCAGCTTGCCGTCGGGGTTAGCCAGCCGGGCGCGCAGCTCGATGTTATGGGCGCGGCTGTCAGCTGTCGGGGCGATAGCGTAAACGGTCGCCTCGAAGATCTGGCCTGGAAACGCATCCAGTTCCAGTTTCAGGGTCTGACCATTGCTGATCGCCGACAGGTACAGCTCAGGCACCCGGAAATCGACTTTCATTGTGCTCAGATCGGTCAGTTCGACCAGATCCTGACCGGTGGTCACGTAGTCCCCAGGGCTGACCTGACGCAGGCCGGTGACGCCGGTGAACGGTGCGACGACGCGCATCTTATTCAGCCGGGTCTGGGCCAGCGCCTGGCGTGCCAGGTCCACCTGTAGCTGGGCGCGGGTACTGTCGCGCTCCTGTTCCGAGCCGACCCGCTTTTTCAGCAGGCTGGCGGCACGTTTGTAGGCGATTTCACTGAGGTGCACCTTGGCCTGGGCTTCTTTTAATTCAGCCTGGTAGATCGCCCCATCCAGTCGAAACAGTGGCGTCCCTACTTTTACCCGCTGGCCTTCATCAAACAGAATCGCGTCGATACGGCCGCTCTGTTCTGGCCGCAGCTGGATGCGTTCATTGGCTCTCAAGCTGCCCACTGCTTTGATTTCCGTATGCAAAGTGGTTGCTTTAGCGGTAATGACCTCAGCAGGTAACCCGCGGGGAGGGCCTTTCTTCTGCTGGCTTTCAGCCGCCAGGGTCAACGGTGCCTGCAGCATCAGGGTAAAAAGTACCGTCAGTAGCATTGCGACGGGAGGGCGGGTAAACGGTTTCATGGAGCTCCTTGGTCTTTTATTGAGCCGCAGGTGGCTGTGGTTTAAAGCTGTTAAGCAGAATCAGGTGGTTGCGCAGTGGGCTGATCGAGTTTTCCACTTTGCAGCGCAGCAATGCACCTTGCCAGTTGTTCAATATAAATTCGGCGATCAGTGACGCGGGCAGGTCAGTGCGCATGTTGCCTTCGTATTGAAACTTTTTGACATCATCGGTGATCGCTTGCAACACGATGTTCATCGAGTGAGCGATTGCGGCGCTGAACAGGGGGGAACTCTGACTGACTTCGCCTGCCATATTAGCCAGCAGGCAGCCGATGGCATATTGCTCATTGCCAAAACGCTCGATCTCCTGTTCGATCATCTGGGTGATCTTCTCAAAGTGGCTGCCCTGCAGGGCGGCCATCTTTTCATCCCAGCGCTCAAATTCGATGGTGCGGTAGTGTTCGATAATCTCGACCGCAAAGTGCTCTTTGCTTTCAAAGAAGTTGTAAAACGAACCCTTGGGAACCTGGCAGGTGGCCAGGATCTCTTTCAGGCCGGTGGCGTGATAGCCCTTACGGGTAAACAGCTGTGCGCCCGTTTCCAGAATATAAGCCCGGTTGTGCTCCGGGCGGCGTCCTCTGGCCATAGGTGTTACCGCTCTGGTTATACCGATCTGTTCAGTGACAGGTGTTGTCTGTCGTTAAATAGACCGGTCGTGCTAAAAATAAGATGTCTATTTTGACGGACTGTCAATAATATTCAAGATCTGATTAGTGCGAAATAAACAACAGTGAGTTTTGTCGGGTAATACGTGTGTTTTCAACATCGATCGCGACAATACACCCCATTGTTTGTTAGACCCTGACCTGGAGTGGACCTTGACCTCGCATACCTCTTTTACAACAGATGCCCCACCGGCAAGCCTTGCCTGGATGCTGGCTGCCCTGACCATGCTGGGGCCCTTTGCCATTGATACTTACCTGCCAGCACAGCTTGCGATTGCTGAAGCGCTTAACACGGATATTCACCGGGTAGAGCAGACCATGGGGATCTACATGGCCGGACTGGCGGCCGGGCCAGTATTAGGCGGCCCGCTGTCGGACCGCTATGGCCGTAAACTGATCGCGGTTATCGGTTTGCTGTTTTTTGCCCTGGCCTCCTTTCTGATTGCCCAGGCGCAAACCATTGAACAGATGATCGGCTTACGCTTTATGCAGGCGCTGGGGGGCGGTTTTGCGGTCGTAACGGCGGCGGCGACCGTGCGGGATTTCTTCACCGGACGGGAAGCAGCGCGGGTGATGGCGTTGATCGGTATCATTATGATGATTGCGCCACTGGCGGCACCGGCCATTGGTGCGGCGTTACTGCAGTTCAGTGGCTGGCGGGTGATTTTTTATGCGCTGGGTGGTTATGCGGTGCTGGTAGCGATGTTGCTGGCCTGGCGGATGCCCCAGGCTCGGCGCACCATTGAAAAAGGTGCTGGCTTGCGTGGGGTATTGCGTAGCTATCGTAAAGTGCTCAGTCATAAACAGGCGATGGCATTTGCAGTGGCTCAGGCACTGGCTGCCTGCTGTATGTTTATGTTTCTGACTGAGTCCGCCTATGTCTACATTGGCTTCTACGGAGTGGCAGAAGCGACGTTTCCGCTGCTGTTTGGGGCGAACATTATTACCATGGCGCTGTTTAACCGGATCAATGTGCGGATGCTGAACCGGTGGGAACCCTATCAGGTGATGCGCTTTGGTCTGTTGCTACAGGCCGTGAGTGCGACGTTGCTGGCGCTAATTGTCTGGCTGAGTACGCCACCGCTATGGCTACTGGTCGCATTGATTATGGTTACGGTTGGCTGTATGGGTTTTATTATGTCCAACAGTATCACCTGTGCGTTGTCGTATTTTTCATCAAACAGTGGTGCGGCAAACGCGGTGATCAGTACTCTGGGCTTTGCCATTGCTGGTACTTTGACGTTGCTCCTGACGTTATTGCATGATGGCAGCGCAGTGCCGATGACCAGCATGATGGCAGCCTGTGCGGTGTCGGGCGCGCTGGTCTTGTTTGGGCTGACCCGAGCCCCAGATGCGGAGCCGGGTTAGCGGTGTACGAGGGAGCCAGGTCTCTGGGCGCTGTGTTTAACTGAACAGCGCCGCCAGTTGCTGTAGCCCACTGCGGTATATATCCCGTACAATCTGTTCAGCATCGCCAGCTGGAACCCCATTAGCCTGGAAACTGGACTGCCAGCTCACGGTACAGTGGCCGTTACCGTCGTCCGTGATAGCGATCTCGCTCTCATACTCACGGATGGGTAGCGGGCCTGCGGTAATTCGATAGCGATAGTGCATATTGGTATCATCCAGGCTGATCAGCGCTTCCTGCAGTTTTGCACCATCGGCCAGTGTCAGGGTGCGCAGACTACCCGGCTGGGTTCGTTCCCCTTCCAGCTGGCTATCTACCACGGCAGGGTGCCAGCGATAGAGGCCGTTAAAGTCACCAAGCAATGCCCAGACAGCGGTGGCTGGGCCCGGTATTGCCATATTCTCTGATACGTGTCGGGTTTGTGCGCACATATGTGGCTTCCTTGTGTTGGTTGTTTTTGGCTAAATATTACGTAGTTATTTGATAACTTGAATTGTTATTCAGTACCGATGCTTTAGCAGGGGTCCAGTTACAAGGCTAAAATGAGCCTGACTGGCCCAAATAGTCTGTAAATAAAACTACTATATTTTTATTAATATTCGTTTGAAAACCAGATTGATGACAGCTAGGATCAGAGCATGCGGTACATTGATGGAGATGTGTCATGGCTGATGCCCGCAGCAAAGAGTTTGTTATACCAGCGCGCCCGGATGTATTGCTGCAGTTGTCTGCACTGGTGGAAAGTGAAGACCCAGGTTTTGAACGTGTTGCCAGCCTTGTAAAGCGTGATGTAGCGCTTTATGCCAACATTCTGGCATTAATTAATTCGCCGTTTTTTGGCTTGCGTGGCCGTATTTCATCGATCGAACGTGCACTAAAAGTGATGGGTATGAAACGCCTGCTGTTTCTGGTGCGTACGGCATCGTTACGTAGTGCTGTGGGCGAAGATGAAGGGTTGGAAAACTTCTGGGAAGATGCCTGCACCATGGCGACGATCTGCGCCAACCTGGTTCATTACATGCCTTTTGTGAACGTCGATGATGCTTTCACACTTGGGATGATGCATGCCTGTGGCGTGCCGCTAATGGTGAAAAACTGTCCCGACTTCCAGCATTTTCATGTGAATGCCTGCCTGCTTGATCTGCCTGATCAGCAACGCCTGGAACAGGCCCACTTTGGCGCGGACCAATTTCAGCTGAGCAGCCGGCTGGCGAAGAACTGGCAGGTACCTGAAGAATTATGTCAGGCGATTGCTGCGCAACCCGACTATCAGAACCTGCTGCTGGATGAGGATGCCGATGAGAAACTGTGCCAGAAATTGTGTCTGTTGCTGGTGGGGCGTGAATTTAGTCTGAAGTTTGAAACCCTCTGGGGCCGCTCTGATGAATATCAGCCAGTGGTTGAAATTGAGCCGGTACTGAGCTTTTTGGGGATTACCGAGGCTGAGCTGGAGGCAATTCAGGAACACCTGTTCAGTAAGCTGCAAGTTGATGATCGAGGAATCGTGCCTGAAGCCTTGCCACAAGGCGGCTGACAGCCATGATCGAGGGCAATGGAATTACTGTTCAATATATTAACGATTTAACATGTCGTCAACTGTGGCTAATATGATCTCCCTTAGCCAAAAGAATATGGACTTTCGTAGTGAGCCAGACTCAGATTCATGACTTTGTAATTCCCGCCCGCCCCGAAATGTTGGTACGTCTGACAAAAATGATTGAAGGCGGGGATCCCGGAATTGATGAAGTTGCCGAGCTCGTAAAAAGCGATGTCTCACTGTATGCAAATACGCTGGCAATGATCAACTCGCCATTCTTTGGCCTGCGTCGGCGGATATCATCTATCAATACCGCGGTACGTATTCTAGGTACCAAACGTATTCTGACCATCGTCAAAGTGGCGGCGTTACGTTCTTGCCTGGGCTCTGACAGTCCTATGGAGTCGTTCTGGGAGGAAGCGAACCAGGTGGCGATTGTTGCCGGGCAGCTATGTAACCATTTCGGCTTTGTATCCCGTGATAATGCCTACACACTGGGGATGATGCATAATTGTGGTGTGCCCTTGATGGTGAGAGAGTGCCCGGGCTTCAACCAGTTCTATCAGGACCATAGCCTGATGGACCCCTTTGATGTGATGCAACTGGAACGTGACCTGTTCGGGGTTAACCAGTACCGGGTGAGTGCAGAAATTGCTCGCAGCTGGTTTATACCGGAAGCGATTGCCAAGGCGATTGATCTGCAGCCTTATTACCCCGCCATCCTGTCCGACGAAGACTATGACGAGGATGTGTGTAATCTGTTGTCGTTGTTACTGATAGCCAAAGAATTCAGTCTTAAGTTCGCCACGCTGTGGGGCTTCGAAGATGATTACCAGCCGGTGTTATCAATGGAGCCAATTCAGGAGCACTTGTGTTTGACGACCACCGATCTGGATAGCATCCAGACACTGGTTTTCAATAGCCTGCGAGTGGGTGATCAGGGTATTACACTGCGTTAGCACGTCACCCGCCTGTCATCAGGCGGGCTGCTTACCTGAAAATCACTATACTTTAGTTCCTTACCGGATTGTTGTTAGTTCATATCCTATGCTTCTGAAAATTATGACCCGTGCTGTACGGGTGCCTGTGTTGTCTGTTATTTATGCCTTGATGGCACTCACGTTCAGCAGTGCGTTGCAGGCTGCTGTGCCTGGTTATCAGCGTTCGTTTGAAAACTTTGTTGGTCGTGAAATTGCGCCGATGGTGCCTGGTGTGGCCGTGGTGATGGTTGATCAGGGCAAAATTAGCCGGGTACGCACCTGGGGGCGACGTAACATCGATCGCAAAGCGCGTGTGACCCCTGATACTGTCTTTCGGCTGGCGTCTGTCTCGAAAAACTTTGCCGCTACGGCTGCGGGTTTACTGGTGGAGGAGGGCCTGTTGAAGTGGGACACCCTGGTGCAAACAGCACTGGACGATGTGCGCTTTAAGCGTGATGACTATGGTCAGCAGCTGACGCTTCGGCACCTGCTGTCGCACTCAACCGGCCTGATCCCCCAGGCTTACACCAATCTGATTGAGGATAACGTCCCCTACCGCAAGGTCGTAAAGCGGCTACGTGAAGTTGACTTTGTCTGCCCGCCTGGGCGCTGTTATGGTTATCAGAACGTGGTGTTCAGTCTGGCGGGCGATATGATCGAGGCCATCAGTGGTAAGGACTATAATACGTTTGTTCAGCAACGGCTGCTGACGCCGCTAAAAATGAACACGGCTTCTTTGGGCTATAAAGCTTTCAAAGCCGAGAAAAATCGGGCAACCCCGCATATCAAAATCCGTAAGCGCTGGCGTCCAGCGCGGGTGTTACCCACGTACTATCGCATATCGCCCGCGGCGGGCGTAAATGCATCTATTAACGATATGGGGCAGTGGCTGCTGGCACAGCTGGGTCAACGGCCCAACGTGTTATCTGGTCGCCTGCTGGATAGCTTGCAGGCGCCGGTGATTCGCAACACCCGGCGTCAGTCCCACTTTCGCTCGCATAAATTGCTGGGCGCAACCTGGTATGGGCTGGGCTGGCGGGTGTTCAGTTTTGGCCCTTACCAGAACTTTGTGTACCACGGAGGGTGGGTCAAGGGCAGCCGGGCGATGATGGTGTTTAATCGAGAGCTGCAGATGGGCATGGTGTTTCTGACCAATGCGGAAACAAAGCTGGCACGTAAAGTCGTGTTCAGGTTTCTAGATCTTTATCTCAAGCACAAAGCGTGACAGGTGGTGCGGTCTCTCGATCCGCTGTGTCGGCTCTGGCAGGCCATTGTATTACCCTGAACCTGGCATAGTGGAGAAACGTAGTGGAGCAACTCGGATTAATTCTGACTGCCATTATTGTGTGCAGCCTGCTGACCGCATTGTTAACACAGCTGCTTGGGCGTCTGCGTGCTAACCGTAACCTGCGGCTGGAAACCATCCTGCAAGAACAGAAAGAGTGGCGCGAGCGGGTCAGTAAGCTGGTGGTTAACAGCCGCCATGCCTTCGACCAGCGGGATTTGATGCTGTTTAACCGTATTGGTGCTGAGCTGCGTGTACGACTGGACCCGGATGATCGTGAAGACGCAGTGATTTTACAGTTGTGCAAAGACATTGTGCAGGACTGGGATGAAGAGAAACTCGAAGAGTTACATGACCGGATTGCCTATCGGGTTAAATACGACTGGGATCAGACCCGTCGTGAAGTCTCTTCTTCGCTATTTTATCGCTACCTGTTCGCACTGATGGTGACGTTCTATATCACCGTGTACGCCTATGTTGAGGGAATGCTGGGGATCAAGCCCGAGCTGCTTGAAGGCGTGGGGGCAGTGCAACTGGTAATGGGCGGCGGTATTGTGCTGGTTGCGCTATGGCTGGTGCTGAACTTCCTGGGTCGTCGGGACAGCAAAGTTCTGTCCTTGCTGTTGGGAAACCCGGTGCGAAAACGGTATAAAAAACGTGCTTCCAAAAGCAAAGCAGTCGTTGTGAGTGAGGTTAAAAAAGCGCCTGAGCCGGTACGTAAATCCGTGGTCAAGCCTGCGTCAGAATCAGCTCCAGTTGCCTCGCGCAAAGCCGTCCCTGCCCACACGGCAGCTGTCCGTAAAGTCCCGTTAAAAGAGATTAAAAAGGGCGCCTGAGGCCTGAATAAGGCAAGAGGCTGGCTGGGATGCCAGCCTGGTGTTGAAATGGACTGGTTTATTTCTCTTGTGGCACAAATTTTTTCCTGTTTATTGGCTTACCGTTGATTTACCAGGCTACCATCGTACTTCCTCTGAGAATACGGCCTGTGCCGTCGCTATCTGTTTCTAAATCGGAAATAATTTTGTTCATCGACTCCTGATTATTCCCTGGTCAGAATCCAGTATCTTGGCTGTACTTAAATCTGAGTGTTGCCAGGCGCTGCTCAGATGCTGGCCAATCCAGAATAAAAAGAGAGCACAAGCATGTTCAAAACCTATACCTTCCCAGAGTTCGACTATGTCCGCTCGGCCGATCAGGATACGGCCCAACCGGTAAAGCATCCGGTGGTGATTGTGGGAGCAGGACCGATGGGTATGACCGCAGCGGTAGATCTTGCCCAGCAAGGCGTACCAGTGGTGATCCTGGACGACAATAATACTGTCAGCGTGGGCTCACGCGCAGTGTGTTACGCCAAGCGCTTTCTCGATATTTCTGATCGGCTGGGTGTTGGCCAGCGTATCGTCGATAAAGGGGTAACCTGGAATATCGGCAAGGTGTTCCTGGAAGAAGACCATATCTACAGCTTTAATATGCTGCCGGAAGAGCATCACCGTCGGCCAGGTTTTATCAACCTGCAGCAGTACTATCTGGAAGAGTACTACGTTGATCGTATCAACTCGCTGGATACGGCAGACCTGCGCTGGAAGAATAAACTGGTTAATGTCGAGCAGCAGGGCGATTCTGTACTGTTAAGTATTGAAACTCCAGAAGGGCCGTATCAGCTTGAAGCGCAGTATGTCATTGCCTGTGACGGTGCCAACTCCAAAGTGCGCGCCATGTGCGGGCTGGAGTCCAAGGGCCAGATCTTCCAGGATCGCTTCCTGATTGCTGATGTGATTATGGATCCGAAGAAATTCCCGCCGGAGCGCTGGTTCTGGTTTAATCCGCCGTTCCACTCAGGTCAGTCTACACTGCTGCACCGTCAGGCCGATAATGTCTGGCGCATCGACTTTGACCTGGGCTGGGATGCGGATCCCGAAGAAGAGAAAAAACCGGAAAATATCATTCCTCGGGTTAAGGCTTTCCTGGGTGACGATGTTGAGTTTGATCTGGAGTGGGCATCGGTTTATACCTTCACCTGTCGCCGGATGGACGAGTTCCGTCAGGGCAATATATTCTTTGCCGGGGACGCGGCTCACCAGGTATCACCTTTTGGTGCGCGCGGTGCCAATTCCGGTATCGAAGACACAGACAACCTGTGCTGGAAGCTGAAAATGGTGCTCGATGGCAAAGCCCCCGTCACCTTGCTGGACAGCTACTCACCGGAACGGACGTTTGCCGCCGATGAGAATATCCTCAACTCTACCCGCAGTACCGACTTCATTACCCCGAAAAATCATGTCAGCCGGGTGTTCCGTGATGCCGTGCTGAACCTGTCGCGCAACTACACCTTCGCTCGACCGCTGGTAAACTCCGGCCGCTTATCCGTGCCACCGTTTTTAACCGAATCAGCTCTGAACACCGCAGATACTGAGATGTTCAACTGTAAAGTCGTGCCTGGTGCGCCTTGTACCGATGGCTCCATTGTTTACAACGCTGAAGATGACTTCCTGCTGAGTAACCTGGGCAACCAGTTTAATGGTCTGCTGTTTGTGGAAAGCCACACGGATTTGACGGCTGATATTCTGCAGGGGCTGACTGAACTGGCGGTGCAGGACGTACCGGTAAAAACCTTCGTTGTTGCCAGCCATGAGATGGAGCTGAACCTGCCTGAGGGCAGTGAGATGGTGATCGATAAATACGGTGTGGTGAAAGAGCGGCTGGATGCCCAGCGTGGCACCTTCTACCTGACCCGTCCTGACCAGCTGGTCACCGCCCGTATGCGTCGCTTTGATAAAGAGCAGATCGTTGCGGCGCAAAACAAAGCACTCGGCAAGTAACGGATCAGAAGAGAGAATAGTATGAGCACATTGATTATTGAACCAAACCTGCCGCGTCCTGATGACTTCTACCAGACGCTGACTGACTTGCACCGTGACCTCAGTGATGAGCAGAGCATGGACGTTAACGCCCGGCTGATTCTGTTGCTGAGTAATCACATTGGTGATCAGGCGGTGCTGGAACAGGCGATGGCCATCGCCCGCGAACATATCCCAGCGGCGGAATAGAGCGTCATCTCTGCTGCACACGTAGTGTGTTGTTACAACAATCAGCCCTGGCGGGTCACTAATCGCCAGCAAGCTGGCTCCTACAAAAGTGGGCAAGCGTCATTCGTGTAGGAGCGAGCTTGCTCGCGATGGTTTAACAACACGCTGCGTGCGCATCAGAGCACAGTACAAAGTCACGATCAACGATTGCAAAATACCGTAACAGGCGTGACAATCAGCGCCCGACAGATAGTCACCTTTGTGATTAATCAAGATTTTAATTTATACGGCAATAACAACAAGGAGGGCGTAATGCCTGTACTGAATGAAACCCATGAGCTTTCTCTGACTAGTTGGGTTGAGTCCGCTAATAGCGGCCAGAGTGATTTTCCGATTCAGAACCTGCCATTTGCCGTATTCCGTCGCGCCGCAAGTGACGAAGCCTTTCGTGGTGGCGTTGCCATCGGTGATCAGATTGTTGATATGGCAGCACTCGCTGCCAGTGGTCTGTTCAGCGCCGAAGCGCAGCAGGGTGCTCAAGCTTGTGCCCGTGATGAACTGAATGCCTTTATGGGCATGGGTAAAAACACCTGGTCTGCCCTGCGTCTGGCGTTGTCCCGTGCGTTGCGCACAGGTGCCGCTGAAGAGGCACAGCTTAAAGCGATGCTGGTAGCCCAGGCGGATGTTGAGTACACGCTGCCCTGTCGTATCGGTGACTACACCGACTTCTACACCTCTGTGTATCATGCGACCGCCGTGGGTTCGCTGTTCCGCCCGGATAACCCACTGCTGCCAAACTACAAGTGGGTACCCATCGGTTACCATGGCCGTTCTTCGTCGATTGATGTTTCCGGCCAGAGCTTCCTGCGTCCACAGGGCCAGACCAAAGCGCCTGACGCTGCGGAGCCAAGCTTTGGTCCGTGTAAGCGACTGGATTACGAACTGGAGATGGGGATTTACGTCGGCCCGGCCAACGAACTGGGTGCGCCGATCGAGATCGGTGCGGCGGAAGATCACATCTTCGGCCTGTGTATCTTCAATGACTGGTCCGCCCGTGATATCCAGGCCTGGGAATACCAGCCACTGGGGCCTTTCCTTGCCAAGAATTTCGCCTCCACTGTCTCGCCATGGATCGTCACCAATGAAGCGCTGGCACCGTACCGTATTGAGTGGAGCCGCGATGAAAATGATCCACAACCACTGCCGTACCTGAGCTCTGAGCAGAACAGTGCTACCGGTGGTTATGATGTGGATATGGAAGTACTGCTGCAGACTGAGCAGATGCGCAACGCAGGCCAGCCCGCTGAGCGCCTGTCTGTTTCCAGCTTCAAATACTCCTACTGGACTGCCGCTCAGATGCTGACGCACCATACCGTCAACGGTTGTAACATGCGCTCAGGTGACTTCTTCGGCAGTGGCACCCAGTCTGGCCCGGTCCATGAAGAAGCCGGTTCCCTGCTGGAACTGACTGTGGGTGGCAAGCAGTCAATCACCTTGAATAACGGTGAAATTCGTACCTTCCTTGAAGATGGTGATGCCGTTGTGATGCGTGGCTGGTGTCAGCGAGACGGCGCGGCTCGCATCGGCTTTGGCGACTGTGTCGGAACCGTACTGCCCGCGAAGGTATAACCGATGATCCTCTACGATTACTGCCGCTCCTCCACCGCCTATCGGGTGCGTATTGCCCTGAATCTGAAGGGGCTGGATTACCAGCAGATTCCGGTTAACCTGGTCAGCGGTGAACAGCGCAGTGATCTGCACCTGGGCCGAAACCCGCAGGGGCTGGTGCCGGTGCTGGAGCACAACGGTGTGCAGATCAGTCAGTCACTGGCGATCTGTGAATATCTGGATGAAGCCTGCCCGCAGGG
This sequence comes from uncultured Oceanospirillaceae bacterium, assembly GCA_913057435.1. Taxonomy (GTDB): domain Bacteria; phylum Pseudomonadota; class Gammaproteobacteria; order Pseudomonadales; family Balneatricaceae; genus Marinobacterium_C. The sequence goes on from CAJXNY010000018.1 coordinate 30,238, forward strand.
CAACGCCAGCTTTCTGCCTGCGGACGCCCTGAGCCGGGCCCGTGTGCGCAGCCTGTCCCAGCTGATTGCCTGCGATATCCACCCGGTGGATAACCTGCGCGTGCTTAAGCGGCTGGTGGGTGAGCTCGGTGCCAGCGAAGAACAGAAACTGGACTGGTATCGTCACTGGGTATACGAGGGCTTTAACGCCCTGGAAGCCCGGTTGGCGGCGGATAGCGACACGGGTATCTACTGCCACGGTGATGCGGTGACTCTGGCGGATATCTGCCTGGTACCTCAGGTATTCAACGCGATTCGTTTCAATTGCGATATGAGTCTGTATCCCACCATCAGTCGCATTAACAATGCGCTGATAGAGATCGATGCCATCGCTAAAGCGCACCCGGATTTACAGCCGGGGGCCTGAGTTGTCATAACAGCTCCGGTGCCACATAAAGCCGCATTGCCGAGAGGGAATGCGGTTTTTTTCTATAGGGTGCTACAGTAGCGGCCCTGGTGGCTGACAGTATCTGTCAGTTGCCTGTGTTTCTTTTTGAACAGGACTGTCTGTTATGCCCGCTGTTAAAACGTTATTACTGATCGCTGCTGTGTTTGCCTTACAGGCCTGTTCACCGATTCCTGATCTGCCGGGACCGATTGGTATTCCGGGTCTGTAAGCTCAACGTGCCGCTGTGGCTTCAATCACCTGTTGGTAGCAGCTGCGCAGGTGTTGCCAGCTTAACGCGCGGACATCCGGCGGGCTGGGCAGGCAGCCGTTGCGTTTGTGCTCACTGAGTGCAAATAATCGGTTGGCCAGCTGCTGGGCTTCGTCGTTGCCGTCAGGGTAGCGGTAGTCGGCGCTGAACAGTTCGGTATAGGCCAGTCGGTCCGGTACCACTGGGATTGCGCCTGCGGCCACCCCTTCCAGAACGGCGATGCCCTGAAAATCATGCAGGGCTGTTGAAAGCACCACATCACTGCGCTGTAGTAGCGCCCGATAGTCTGTTATCGATTCCACATAGCCACAGACACCGAACTGGGGGGCGAACTGCTGTTCGATCTCGGCGAAGATGGGTGGTTCACAGCGGAACTGCTGGCCGACCAGGTTTAGCCGGAAATGGTCAGTTTGCTGATGTAAAAGCTGCAGTGCATCGCGTAACAATTCCCCATTTTTGTCAAACTCCCGACGGTGGTTCCAGCTGATCTCCAGCGGTGCGCTGCTGTCGGTGGGTTGGTGGGGCTGAAACAGTGCTTCTGTTAACGGGACGGGCAGTATCTGACTTTTACTGGCGATCCGTTCCGGTAAGCTAGGTGGTACCTGATCGGGCAGTTTTTTTAACAGCTTGCGAGCCCCTTCCAGCAGGGTGTCGCGGTTGAACTGGCTGTTAAACAGCACGGTGTCGGCGGCCAGCGCGGTGTAGAGATTCAGGATCTGCGGTTCGACGCTGCGGTGTTCGTGGCCGGAACGTGGGTATTCAAACTGGTTTTCATGGAAATATACCAGGCTGGGGGTCTGTGCCAGTGAGGGGATAAAGCCGCGCAGGGCGGAGAGGTCGGTCATCGAGGTAGCGATTACCAGATCATAGGGCTGGCTAAGTGTGTCGCGTTCGTTAAAGGCCCAGCTCAGGCTGTTACCACGTAGCCGCCAGGCGAAGAAACGGCCGGGCAGAGTGAGAACGGTCCAGTCGTATTCCGGGAACTGTGCCACCAGTGAACGGTGCCAGTATTGATGGCTGGCCGCATCGTAGGCGGAGAGCAACAGGATTTTCATGACAGCTGATACCGGGAAAAAACGGGCGGTTATTGTGTCACCGCCCGCAGGTGGAAGCTATGTTGAAAAACAGTGAGCAGGCCTCACTTCAGATGCTGTTTATGCATTGGCGATCGCTCTTGGGCTGGTTAGCTGCATCGCCAGCAGCAGAAGCGCGCCGATCGCCATGGCGCAGGCGGCCATATAAAGGCTGGCGTTATAGTTGCCTTGCTGCTGGGCCAGGTAACCGGCCGCTGCCGGAGCGGCAATCTGCGCCACGCTGAACGACAGGGTCAGCCGTCCCATCAGGGTGGCCGGTTTACTGGGGTAGAGCTTACCCACCATCATCAGCACTAAGGCCACGATGCCGATAAACGTACCACCCCAGAGCAGCGCACTGCCCAGCAGGCCAATGCTGGTGGGCAACCAGATTGGTAGCATCACACTGACCAGTTGCAGGCCGTAGGCCAGCATCAGCGCGTGAAGCGTACCGATACGATCAGCAATCCGTTCCCAGATAAGTACCGAGGGGGCGGCGGTGAGGCCGACAATCAGCCAGATCATATTGCCATCTCCGGCCAGTGCCGGGATACGCTCGACAATGGTCACCATAAAGGTGGCACTGATCACATAACCGACTCCGGCACAGCCATAGCTGGTGACCAGCAACAGCATCCATAATCGGCCTGGTGCACCCCCATCCACGACCGGGGCCTGTTTGTTACCGCTGAGATCAGGTTTTGGCAGCCAGGCCAGTGCTGGAATGGCCAGTACCGCCCCGAGTGCCGCAAAGATCAGCCATTGCACCTGCCAATGTGTATCGCCCAGCAGCATGGCCAGCACCGCACTGACGGCGATGCCCGCGCCCATGCCAATAAAGTGAATGCCCATGGCGCTTTTCTGCCGATTATGTAGCAGCCAGTGCAGGATCAGTCCACTGCCGATAATTAGTCCAGACGTTGCCGACAGCCCCTGTACAAAGCGGAACAGACTCCACCACAGAATCTGGTCGGTGAGGGCCATAGCGGCGGTACTGACCACCCCCAGCACCATACCTGTTCGGTAGTACATATCTTTGCGGGGCAGGGAGGTGGTGGTGGAGGCCAGCAGGACTCCGGCCAGGTAGCCGAGGTAGTTGATTGCCGCCAGGCTGCCTGCATCGGCATCGCTAAGGCCGGTCTGGCTCTGCAAGACTGGCAGCAGCGGGGTGTAGGAAAAACGGGCGATGCCCAGGGTCAGGATCAGGCTGCAGATCCCGGCAAACAATACTTTGAGGCGGTCAGTTGCGGTGGCAGTGGGCACAGTCAGTTCCTTTCACTTTGTCAGCCTTTAACTTAAGGTAGTGAAACGTTCTTTACTAATGAATGTTAATGAAGAAATATATCTGTAAAGGAGATTGATATGGAACTGCTGGCATTACGAACCTTCTGTGCGGTGGTAGATGAAGGCGGCATTGCCGCGGCCTCGCGCCAGCTGCATACGGTGCAGTCCAATGTCACTACCCGGATTCAGCGACTGGAAGAGGAACTGGAGACCGGGCTGTTTTTCCGCCAGGGACGCGGGCTGGTGATGACTTCCGCCGGTCGAGTGCTGTATGACCATGCCCAGCAGATTCTGCAGCTTAGCCGTCAGGCACGCAGTGCAGTACAGCAGGCCGGTGGGGCGACCGGTGAGCTGCGTATTGGCAGTATGGAGTCGTTTGCAGCGGTTCGGTTACCGGTGGCGCTGCAGCGGTTGCGTCAGGACTTCCCGCAGTTACGCCCGACGGTGGAAACCGGCACCTCAGGTGAACTGGTGTCCGCAGTGCTGGCCCACAAGCTGGACTGTGCGTTTGTCGGTGGTGAAATAGAACACCCGGACCTGGTATCTTGCACGGTGCTGGTGGAAGCGTTGCTGGAGGTGCGTTGTGCCGAAGGCGGCGATGAGCAGACGCTGATAATGTTTCGTGATGGCTGTGCTTATCGGGCACGGGCAGAGGCCTGGATGCGGGAACAGAAACGGCCAGATTTTAAGGTGATGGAACTGGGCACGCTGGAGGGTATTCTGGGTTGTGTGGCGGTGGGCATGGGGATCACCCTGATGCCTGCTGCGGTGGTCAATCAGTCCTGCTATGCCAGCCAGCTGGCGCGTCGGGCAGTGCCGGAGCCGCTGGGCCGGGTGCCCACCCAGCTGGTGTTTCATCGCAGTGCTGCCGGGCTGGCCAGCCTGGCCAGTTTACAGGCGGCGTTTGCGGACACCGGCTCGCGTGAATCTGCCGCTTGAATCGGTCCTGCCTTAAATGGGTAGCAGCTGCTTCTCCATACGCTGATTGGTGAGTACGACGCCGTTGCGTTCATAGCGGTTTTCATACAGGCCGACAAAGCCCATACGGGTGAACAGGGGTTCTGCCGTCCAGCTGACATCGACCTGCAAGCTGGGCAGTCGAGCGATCAGAGCGCGATTGAGGCTGTATTGCAGCAGGCTGCTGCCGACGCCCATACGGGCAAAATCAGGATGAACATAGAGGCAGTCGATATAGGCCTCGTCCATGATCAGCTCGATAAACCCTGCAATGCGATTATCAATCAAGGCCACGGTGGGACGGGTTTCGGCCAGCCGTTGTTGCCAGAAGGGCAGGTCCAAGCTGGGGTGGGCCCATTGCTGGCGCTGCGCCAGGCTGTAATCATCACTGGCCAGCTGGTTGATGGCGGCGTGAAACAGCGCATGAATAGCGGGCGTATCCTCGGGCTGCCAGAGTCGCAGTTTACAGTTCATCACTAAGTGCCTGTGCTGTTTGCTGGAGAATGTCGGCCAGACGCTGGGTGCCGGGGCCGCAGAATTCACCTCGGGGTAAAATCATGCTCAGCTGGACCTGGCGGCCGCTGCCCTGTGCCATGGGTAGAATTTTAAGTTGTTGCTGTTGCAGGGGTTGCTGAATTTTAAGCAGTGGATACCAGGCGTAGCCCAGTCCCTGGCAGGCGGCGCGAATGGATGCATCCATCGAACTGAAGGTCCAGCGCTGGTCTGCTTTCAGCCAGCCTGCATCAACATCACGTGGGCCTGAGTCACGCACCACCAGCTGGCGATGCTGGCGCAGATCACGCGGGGAAAGTTCACGGCCCAGCCCATGCAGTGGGTGATCAGGGTGGGCGACGGCGGCAAATTTTAGTGTTAACAGGGGCGTGGTGAGGTAACCACTGGGATAGACTCCGGCCAGTACCAGATCGGCCTTGCGCTCACGTATGGCTTCTTCGGTGCCACTGAGCACGGTTTCTACCAGCTGTACCCGGATCAGGGGGGCTTCATCGGCAAACGTTGCCAGTGCCGAGAGAATCAGTGAGTCTGGCACGATAGTATCTATTGCCAGCCGAATTTCAGCTTCCATCCCTTTGGCAAACTGTTGTGCTAACTGTTCAGTCTGGGCAGCGTCTTCCACCAGTGTCTGGGCGCGGCGGTAGAGTGCATTTCCGGCATGAGTGAGCACCGCTTTGCGGCCTGCCAGTTCAAAGATTTGCAGCGACAATACGCTTTCCATTTTCTGAATGGCGTAGCTGACCGCAGACTGACTTTTATTCAGTTGTGCAGCAGCCTGGGCATAACCCCCGGCGTCGACCACTGCCAGCAGGGCCTGCCATTGTTCCAGGGTGATTCTGGGCTTCTTCATCGGGCTGGCTCCTGGCGCTATGCCTTGCTTTCATTCCGGGCGTTCATTGCAAGGGTTAGTCTTGCAAATATGGCTGGGGACATCTATCTAAAAAACTGATTATACGTTGTTATTTTTTAGGCTACTTAATCAATTTGATCGATGTAACAATAGCGCCATCGAATCAACTCGGCGTTTCTGGAGACTTAAGATGGCGACTTTATTACATATCAAAAGCAGTATTTTCGGTGACGCTGGTCAGTCGGCGCAACTGGCGGCGCGTTATGTTGATCAGTGGCAGCAGAAGCATCCGGCGGGTGAGCTGGTGGTGCGGGATATTATTGCTGACCCTGTGCCGCACCTGGATGCCGAGCGAATGCAGGCACTGGGCTCCGATGCTGGTACGCGCACTGCGGCGCAGCAGGCGATTGTGGATTATGCCGATACACTGCTGGCGGAGGTAAAAGCAGCGGATCAGATTGTCATTGGAGTGCCGTTGTATAATTTTGGTGTACCCAGCCAGGTGAAGCCATGGCTGGACCATCTGGCTCGTGCCGGGGTTACCTTCAACTACACTGAAAATGGCCCGGTCGGGCTGATTGAAGGCAAGAAGGTGCTGCTGCTGGCAACCCGTGGAGGCATGTACCGTGATCAGGGCGCGGATCATCAGATTCCATTTATGCGCCAGTTCCTGGGCTTTATCGGCCTGACGGATGTTGAGGTGGTGTACGCCGAAGGGCTGGCCATGGGTGATCATGCTGAGCAGTCACTGAGTCAGGCACGCGGCGAGCTGGACCAGCTGGTTGCGGCGCTCTGATCTCAGTGACGTGCTGAGTGCTTACTCGGGCTGTTCTACGGCCAGTAAACGCTGCTTCATCGTCAGCCCGGAGGCAAAACCGGTCAGCTTACCGGTTTTGCCCAGCACCCGGTGACAGGGGATTACAATGGACAGCGGGTTGCGGCCAATCGCAGCCCCGACTGCACGGGCGGCGGTGGGCCTGCCCAGTTGCTGGGCCAGCGCACCGTAGCTGGTGTGTTCGCCAAAGGGGATACCCTGTAACGCCTGCCAGATCTGCTGCTGGAAAGCGGTGCCTACCGGTGCCAGCGGTAATTCAAATCGCTGCCGTTTACCTTCAGCGTAGGCCTCCAGTTGTTGCGCCAGCTGGCTGAACAGCGGTTGCTGGTCAGCCAGCTGCCAGTGCTGTGGGTCCGGGGCGTGTTTCTGGCCAGGAAACCAGAGGTTGCGCAGTGCGCCTGCTTCGCTGCTTGCCAGTGTTATGCCAAACGGCGACATGAATTCGGTGTAAAAAATCTCACTCATCAAACTTCATCCTGTGCTGTCGTGTCAGTTGCGCCGTGCCACAGATGTATCACGGCATAGGCTCGCCAGGGTCGCCAGGCACCAGCCCGGGCCAGAATCTCTTTGCGCCGCTTTGTCCCCATCGCTTTCATCACCCCTAAATCGGTATCTGGAAAAGCATCTGGCCAGGCCAGTGCGCGCATGGCGATGTATTGCGCCGTCCAGGGGCCTATGCCGGGTAACGCCTGCAGTTGCTCCAGTGTCTGATCAACGGGTGCCAGCGAACTGAGCTGGATTGAGCCGCTGTCTACCGCCTGGGCCAGGGCGATAATCGCTTTGCCACGCTGACGGATGATACCCAGCTCGGCCAGTTGCTCAGGCTGCAAACTGGCCAGATTGGCGGGCAGAGGAAAGCAACACTGCAGTTCAGGCCAGGGTGTCGTCAGTGGCTGGCCAAACTGCGCCGCCAGCCGTCCGGCCAGGGTATGGGCCGCTTTAACAGTGATCTGCTGGCCCAGAATTGCCCGCACGGCCATTTCAAAACCATCAAAGCAGCTGGGCAAACGCAGCCCAGGCCGGGCCTGCGCCAGTGCGCCCAGCTGAGTGGCGATGGGTTGTGGATCACAGTCCAGGTCAAACAGCTGACGCACCTGCTGCTGCAGCGCGGGTAACACCGTGTTGAGGTTTTCACTGCAGGTCAGTATCAGCCGGTGCCTGGCGGGGTCTGGTTCGGCACAGAGCCAGCCTTGAATCACGCCCTCAGGGCCTGGCCAGCTGAGAGTGCGGCGGTAGTGCTGATCACTGACCTGCTCTACCCCGGCGATGCTGCGTTGCTGCAGGAACGCCAGCATCGCCGGCCAGTCAAAGGGCGGGCGGTAACTCAGGTAAAGCCGGGTCTGGCTGGGGGATGCCTTTGCCGCAGTGGCAGACTGGCGTAGCTGGCTCGGCGTCAGGCGGTAATGCTGCTGGAACAGGCTGTTAAACCGACGGCTGCTGCCAAAGCCACTCAGGGCGGCGACGTCGACCATCGGTAGCCGGGTGTCGGTGAGCAGCTGTTTGGCCTGCAGTAGCTTCTGGCTCTGTACATAGTGCAAGGGTGACACGCCGTAATACTGGTCAAACAGCCGTCGCAGGTGGCGGTCGCTGATGCCCAGCCGGGTGGCCAGTTGCGTCAGGCTGTGCTGGTGCAGAAAGCCACGGTTGATCAGCTGGCAGGCCTGGCTTAACAGCTGGTCAGGAATGTCGAGTGTCGACAGGCCGGGGGCCAGTTCGGGCCGACACCGCAGACAGGGCCGATATCCGGCCTGTTCAGCGGCGGCCGCGTGCTGATAAAAATGGCAGTTTTCCCGCCGGGGAGTACGTGCCGGGCAGACCGGGCGGCAGTAGATGCCGGTGCTGCTGACGGCCACAAAAAAGCGGCCATCAAAACGACGGTCGTGGCTGCAAAGCGCCTGGTAGCAGTGGTCGGGGTCCAGTGTCTTCATAGCGCCACTATACCTGTGTACAGGCGGTGTGGCGCGTCAGAATCGGACCTGGACATTGCCAGGGCCGGGGTCAGGTGAAAGGGTTGGTAAAGCCGTCTTCGGCACCGGCGGGTTTGAGCCGGGGGTGGGCCATCATATGCTGTTGCAGCTGGCGTAGTCGGGTATCCGGGATGTCGATCAGCAGCAGATGCTGGCCCCGTTTCAGGGCGGGCATAAACCGTTTCAGGCGGTGGTTAAGCGTCTGAAAACCCAGAAACCCCCCTTCCCAGCTGCAAAACAGGGTGATTAGCAGGGCCAGCAGGATGAAGGGGCCAGCACCAACCTGCGTAAGCAGGCCGCTGAGCCAGACGGTCAGCAACAGGGTTGCACTGAGCGCCAGCCCGACCAGCAGGCCCCGGCCTGCGTAGTCCAGGGTATCAAAGCGCAGCAGTGAGGGCACGTTGTGAAGGTGGTGCTGTTCAACACCGGCATCGTCCCGGCTGAGAATATGAATACTGTGGTGGGTAAAGCCGTCCTGCTCCAGTTCCTGCTCTATCGATTCCAGTTCGTCCAGGTCATCACAGAGATAGTAGTAGCGTCGCATGGAAGAGTCTCCACTGGTTCAAGCAGCCCTTATACGGGGCTGCGTTGACAATGGATCACCGGCTGCGGGTATTCAGACCCTGGTGGACACTGTTCAGCGCTGCCATTGCTGTGCTCAGGTAAGCAGTAGCGCCCGGTGGGGCTGCTGCTCGGCCAGCAATGCTTCCATCTCATGGGCCGGTACCGGGCGGGAGAAGTAGTAACCCTGATAAATATCACAGCCATAGGCGCGCAGGCAGGTGAGGTGGGCTTCGGTTTCAGCGCCCTCGGCAACCACCTTGAGGTTGAGGCTTTTGGCCATGGAAATAATGGTGTTACAGATCATGGCGTCGTCCTGATCAACATCAATTTCACTGACAAAAGAGCGGTCGATCTTGAGTTTATCCAGCGGGAAGCGTTTGAGATAACTCAGGCTGGAGTAACCGGTACCAAAGTCATCAATGCTGAGTTGTATCCCCAGATCATGCAGGGTGGTGAGCTTTTCGATAGTTTCATCGACATTGCGCATGATGGAGCTTTCGGTAATTTCGAGGTCGAGCCAGTGTGGGGCCAGCTGGCTCTCTTTGAGCACGCTGGCGACCTGGTGGAGAAAGTCATCAGACTGGATTTGTAATGCGGACAGGTTTACCGACATGCTGATCAATGGCAGGCCTTGCTGTTGCCAGCGGCGGGCAGTACGACAGGCTTCCAGCATAACCCAGTGGCCTAGCTCCAGAATCTGGCCGGTCTCCTCAGCCAGTGGAATAAAGTCCATCGGTGAAATCATGCCTTTTTCCGGGTGTTGCCAGCGGATCAGCGCTTCAACGCCAATAATTTTGCCGGTCACCAGGTTCACCTGAGGCTGGTAATACAGTTCGAACTGTTGTTCTCTGGTCGCCTGATGCAGCGCCTGCTCCAGGGTGATGCGCTCGGACACGCTGGCGTTCATCTGCTGATCAAAGAACTGATAGCAGTTACGACCTTTCTCTTTGGCGTGATACATGGCGGCATCGGCATTTTTCAGCAGAGAGCGGGGCTCGGTGCCATCCTGGGGGAAAACTGAAACGCCGATACTGAGGGTGACGATCAGCTCCTGCAGCCCCAGCTGCATCTCCTGGCGGAACTTGTTGCGGATTTTCTCCACCACCATTTCGATGTTCGGGTGTGAATTCAGGTGATTAAGAATAATTACGAACTCATCGCCACCCAGCCGGGAAACAATGTCGGTGGAGCGAATACACTGTTTGAAGCGACTGGCTGCATGCTTGAGCAGCTGGTCACCCTCCTGATGGCCCAGGCTGTCGTTGATAGTTTTAAAGCGATCCAGGTCGATAAACAGCACGGCAACAAATTCGCCGGTGCGCTCGGCCTGCTGGAGCGCAGCCATCATCCGTTCTTCCAGCATACTGCGGTTGGGCAGGCCGGTAAGAGGATCATGATGCGCCAGGTGGCGGATACGCTCCTCGGCGATACGACGGTCGGCGATCTCCTGGTGCAGCTCGGTCATGGCCCCGTAGAGCTCGCGGGTACGCTCGTCGACCCGTTGTTCTAAGGTTTGACGGGCATCGTTAAGGGCGATCTCAGCCTGTTTACGGCGGGTGATATCCATCGCAATCCAGATGGTTCCGGCGGACAGGTCGCCCGGGTTGATCGCTTTGGCACGTAATTCGGCCCACAGTTCACTGCCATCGCGGTGGCGCAAAATTTCTTCGGCCTCATACACCAGACCTCGTTTCATCCGGCGGTAACCATCCCTGCCAATACGACCGTAATCATAGCTATTACGATGCAGACGCTGACTGCCAGTACCAATCAGTTCGTCAGGCTGGTAACCGAAGATTTCGGCGAATTTCTGATTACAGCGGGTGATGACCCGGTCTTGCAGGAAACTGATGCCGATGGTGGCATGTTCGAGGATCAGCCGCTGCTCGTTCATTACCTGCTGCAGGGTTTGTTCGGCGCGCACTTCATCATCAATATCGTGAATGATCCAGATGAAGCCCTGCTCTGGCTGGCCTGGGGTGATCATTTTGCCATGGATATTACACCAGACCAGGCTATTGTCTTTACGGCGCATTTCCAGTCGCTTGGTATAGGCCTTTCCCTCGTTGAGCAGAGGATAGGCTTGCTGGCCAACGGCGGCGAACACCTCAGCATTTTCATACACTTCAACCCCCAGCTTGCCGATCAGCTCAGCCAGTGGATAGCCGAAGATATCGGAAAAGCGATGATTGCAGCGAATAATTCGTCGTTCACGTATCAGTGCGATACCGACCCCTGCATGTTCCTGAATCACCTGCTGCTCACGCAGAACGCTGTCGATAACATCGTAATTGGTCAGGTACTGGTACAGGTCATGCTCGGTCATTTCTATCTGTGAAAGCGGAGGCGGTGACAGGTGTAGCTGGATGGAATGCCAGCGAGGCCCCATGCGGGTGTGCACCATGGCGTCGCCGTTAAAGTGCCCGTGCAGGTGAAGCTGTTGCCAGATATGAGTGGCGCAGGTGGGATCGACAAAATGATCGGCAAAGTACTGTTCCTCGCCAGGGAACAGTCTGCGGCTATTTTTACTGCGATACAGTAGCAGGCCGTCGCTACTGTAATGGCTACTGAGTTCACTTGTACTCTGGATAGAGGGGACTGAGTCGGGTTGTTGCTCGATCAGCCACAGGTCAGCGGTGGTATGGTGTGCCCGACATTCAATGGTGCGTCCGGCCAGCACGAAGGACAGTCGCACCGCAGCGGTTTCACCACGGGTTTCTGCCGCCAGAGCGACAGCCAGTGGTGTCGTGTCGGCCTGCAACAATGCAACCTGGCTGACACAGCCCCACAGGTTGAGTGCAGCGGGACTTCCCCATAGAATGCGCTGACTGTCGGCCTGGTACTGCCAGATGGCCACTGTTGTCGAGTCCAGCACGGTGGCTGAACGGGCATTATTAGTGTTGTTTTCGCCCATGTTATCGATGTTGTCTCTCAGTCCGTTGATTGGCAAGGCGGTAACAGGGCTGCCTTGCCGGCTGTAATTTTTTATAATCGCCCAATCCTATCTATCGTCCGCACAAGTGAATACCTTGACTAACGACTTTGAAAATCGCTTTGGCGGAACCCGCCGTCTGTATGGTAACAGCGTTGTTGAGCTGTACCGCCACGCCCATATCTGTGTTGTGGGTATCGGTGGTGTCGGTTCCTGGGTGGCTGAAGCGCTGGCGCGCTCTGCCATTGGTCAGATTACACTGATCGACCTGGATGACCTCTGTGTTACCAATACCAACCGTCAGATCCATGCGCTGGCCGACACGGTCGGGCAAAGCAAAGTTCAGGTGATGGCGCAACGTATCCAGAGCATTAACCCGGAATGTGTTGTGCATGAAGTTGAAGACTTTATCACCATGGATAACATTGCGCAGTTGATCTCAGACCAGTTTGACTACGTTATTGATGCAATTGATAGCGTAAAGGAAAAGGCCGGGCTTATTGCATTCTGCAATCGTCGTAAAATTCCAATTATTACGGTGGGTGGCGCGGGTGGGCAAACGGACCCGACTCAGGTGCAGGTAGCCGATCTGAACCGTACCCAGCATGATCCACTGGCAGCCAATGTACGAGCTACGCTGCGCCGCCATCATGGTTTTACGCGCAGTGTCCGTCGCTTTGCGATTGACTGTGTGTATTCACCGGAGCAGCTGGTATATCCGCAGCCGGATGGTTCTGTGTGTGCGACGAAAACCCTGCAGGGTGGGAGTACCCGGCTCGATTGTGCCGGTGGCTTTGGTGCCTCCGTGTGTGTGACGGCAACCTTTGGCTTTGTTGCAGTGTCGCGGGTGCTGAAAAAAATGGTCGAGCGTGCGAAACGCCAGGGCCTGCTGGAGTGACAGCAAACAGATGAGTCGTCATCCGGTGTGGTGGGTGTGAGACCCGTTAGCGGCGGTTGATTTCACGCATCAGGCCGGAGATATCGAGCCCCTGCATGGATGCCAGTGCCTGAATATCGTTACTGTTACGCGGTGGGGCAGCCATCAGCTTGCGCGCGCGCGCTTCTTTCTCTGCAATCATTTTTTGCATGGCCTGCTCAACCTGTTCAAGTTGCGGCAGGCTGAGTGACATAAGCCAGTCCGTTGTTGCGTCTGTATACATCATGAGAGCCGGATAAATTAGTGATAAAGAAAGTAGAGGTAGTTTAGCAGCTGTTCCAGATATTAAGGGTACATCTATTCTGTTATGTCTGTATTTTTATTAAGTCAGTATTCCTTGCTGGTCGCTGGCGCATACATCGAAGCATATGCAGGTTTAATGTATGCGACATGCATCATCGTGCTTCACTTTATATAGCGCATTGATCCGGGTCTGTATTTATATAGAACCAGTGGTTAACTGGCCAACTATCAAACAGGGCAGGCATCCGTTGTCATGGCGCAATGTTGCTTTTCTGGGTGCATCTGTCACGGCAGTGCAGTCACCTTGTCGCAAGGACGTTCGCTTACTTCTTGTTTTTTAGGCAGGAAAATCCCAGCTAAGCCTGATGCGGGTTATCTCTTTTGAGCTGAGAATACAGAGTTCTTTTGTCGGGTAACCACCGTATTCAAACAGCGAGCAAACACTTGCATTGAAAATAAAATTCCGTATCCTTTGTGGTGTTCGCGGGTATCGTATAGTGGTTATTACCCGAGCTTCCCAAGCTCGTGACGCGGGTTCGATTCCCGCTACCCGCTCCAGAACGCCAGGTTATTTCCAGTTCAGACATAACCCATTTACAGATTTCACACTTCGCATTGCTACCTGCTGGTAAAGGATATCTGCCGTCTTCCCGGCTATGCAATATCGTCTCGCCGCAGGGTATAAGCCTGGGCTAAAGACCAGGAAAACCTCACCTTTCGCACCCCATCAGACAGGCCCGAAGTACAGTACTTTCCCGTGCGCTGCCTTTCTAAAATCAGAAGTGACTCACTCTGTATATAAGGTAGTACGCCTGTGGCCAGTCCTTCCCCACTTATCTCTGCGGTTTCCAGCCATACCGATGCAGCCCTGGCGGCGGCGGACCTTGCCCGTCAGTTATGTTGCCCTGAGCTGGGGCTGGTGCTGTTTTTCTGTTCAGCAGAGTATGACCGACCCGCGCTGGCGCAGGCGTTGCAGGCCTGTTTTGGTGAGCTACCGCTGGTGGGCTGTACTACGGCCGGTGAAATTACCTCCCAGGGTTATGCCTCTGGCAGCATCAGTGCGATTGGCTTCAGCCGCCAGGCGTTTGCAGTGGAAGCGACCCTGATTGAGGCGCTGGGCGACTTTACGCTGACCGATGCCCAGAATGCACTGGCGGATCTGATGCAGCGCTGCCGGACACACAATATTGCGCCGATCACCGGTCACACCTTTGCGCTGACGTTACTCGATGGCCTGTCGGTACAGGAAGAACAGGTGCTGACCACCCTCCATGCGGCGCTGGGCAGCATTCCGCACTTTGGTGGCTCGGCCGCCGATGCGCTGAACATGACCGATACCCACGTCTATTTTAATGGCCAGTTCCACACCGATGCCGCCGTGCTGTTGCTGTGCAATACTCGCTGCGAATTCCGCATGTTCAGCACCCATCATATGATGCCAACGCCCCAGAAACTGGTGGTGACCCAGGCCTGCAGTGAGGAGCGGCGGGTGCTGGAGCTGAATGCGGAGCCTGCTGCCGTCTGTTATGCCAATGCCGTTGGGGTGCCGCTGGCGTCGCTCAATCATGAAGTGTTTGCCATGAACCCGATTGCCGTACGGCTGGGGGATGCCTACTACGTGCGCTCCATTCAGGCGGTCAACGATGATCTGAGTCTGACGTTTTACTGTGCCGTGACCACGGGCATTGTGCTGACGGTGATGAAGGCTGGAGATATCGTCCGTGATACCCAGGCCCTGCTGGAGGGTATTGTTGATGAGCTGGGCGAACCGAGCATGATTATCGGCTGTGACTGTTTTCTGCGCCGGATGGAGCTGGAGCTGACCGATCAGCTGGCGCAGACCAGCGCCCTGTTGCAGCGCTTCCGGGTGGTAGGCTTTAATACCTATGGCGAACAGTTTGCCGGAATGCATATCAACCAGACCTTCACAGGCGTAGCCATCGGTGAGTACCAGCATGAGTAAAGCGGCGCTGCAGGCGCGGGTTGCCGAACTGGAAGCCCGCACAGCCAAACTGGAGCGGATCAACCAGGCATTGATCGAGCGGGTCGAGTCCGATGCGGTACAGCACAGCGGCCCCTGGGAAGCTTTTCAGCATTCAGTGGTGCTGGCCGAACAGGTACGCGAGCGGACTGATGCGCTGAACCAGGCGCTGTCCGACCTCAAGCTCAGCCACCGTGACCTGCAGCAGGCCAACGACAAAGCGGCGGTGTCCCACCAGCGGCTGGTGGATGCCATTGAAAGTATCTCCGAAGGCTTTGCCCTGTTTGATGCGCAGCGCTGTATTGTGCTGTTTAATCAGAAGTTTGCTGATCAATGGCAGGCGGTCGGGGTGGAGATAAGCCAGGGAACGCATATCCTGGATATCAAACGGCTGGCGCAACAGAGCGGGCTGGTCAGTGAAACCCTGCACAGTAAATCCAGCCAGGCACCGGTATTCCGGCTGCATACCGAGCGCTGGTTACAGGTCAGCGAACGGCCCACCACCGACGGTGGCCAGGTGGTGCTATTCACCGATATTACCGACCTTAAAGCCGATGAAACCCTGCGCCGGGAAGAAGCACTTGCGCAGAAAACCCGGGTGTTACAGCGCACCATTGGCAATCTGTCTCAGGGAGTCGTATTGGTTACCCCCGATGGACGGCTTGAATTATGGAACCAGCGCTTTATCGAACTGACCGGCGTTGATGTCAGCCAGCTGGAGAATCATCCGCCGTTTGCAGCGCTGGTTAGCCATGACCCGCACCAGGTATTACAGCCCTGTCCCTCCCTGTGTAGTGACAGCAAGGGCAATGTCGGCAAGAGCGATGGTTGTGCCGCCGAACGGGTGCTGGCTGATGGCCGGGTGGTGGAGGTGCGTAATCATCCGATGCCCGATGGCGGTTTTATCAACACCTACACCGATATCACCGAGCGTCATCAGCACGCCCAGCAACTGCGTGAAAGCGAACGCTGGATCCGGCTGATTACCGACCAGGTACCAGCGCTGATCGCCTATGTTGATGGCCAGCTGCAGTACAGCTTTACCAATAAAGTCTACGACGAGTGGTATGGCTGGCCCCGCGGGGCACTGACCGGGCAACATATCCGCCGGGTACACGGTGAGGCGCAGTTTGCTCGCCTGCAGCCCTGGGTCGAGCGGGCGATGGCCGGTGAACAGGTCACCTTTGAAATTGACGAGCGCAATGCCAGCGATGAGCTGCGTTATATGCTCAAATCCTATGTGCCCAACCTCAGCCCCGAAGGTGAAACCCTGGGTATGTTTGTGCTGATCCGTGATATCACGGAGCGACGCCGCACCAACGAAGCGTTGCAGGAGGCTTATCAGCATATGGAACAACGGGTGCAGGAACGCACCTCGGAACTGCAGGATCTTAATGATCAGTTAGTACTGGAGATTGATGAGCGCCGCGATGCCGAAGCCCGGTTGCGTGAAGCGACGAAAGAGGCGGAGCAGGCCAACCTGTCGAAAACAAAGTTTCTCGCCGCTGTCAGTCATGATCTGCTGCAGCCGCTCAATGCTGCCCGGCTGTTTACCGGTGCGCTGGCTGAACAGTCGATAGAGCCCCAGGCTGCCGGGCTGGTGCGCTCGGTCTGCCATTCGCTGGAAGATCTGGAATCGCTGATCACCACCCTGGTAGACATCTCCAAACTTGACGCAGGGGTCGTCAAACCGGATATCACCAGTTTTCAGATCAGTGATCTGCTGGATAACCTGGCCAATGAATACAGCCAGGTGGCACGGGCTGAGGGGGTCGAACTGCGCTTTGTCACCAGCCATGTGGTGGTGCAGTCAGATACCCTGCTGCTGAGCCGGATCCTGCGTAACTTCCTCTCCAATGCGTTGCGTTATACCGATCAGGGCTCTATTTTGCTGGGTTGTCGACGCCGGGCCGACTGCCTGGAGCTGGAAGTGGCCGACACCGGTATTGGTATTGCTCAGGCCCAGCTGGGCGAGGTTTTTCAGGAGTTTAAACGGCTCGGCCCCAGCACCGGGCGCCAGGACAGCGGGCTGGGCCTGGGGCTGGCCATTGTTGACAAGATCTCCCGTGTGCTCGGCCATCCAGTGATTGTGCGTTCAGAAGAGGGCAAAGGCTCGGTGTTCTCGGTGCAGGTGCCCTACGGCAACCTGCAGCCGAGCAAAGAGGGCTTTGAGGCACTGCTACCGATGCCGATGAATCAGCTGGACCAGGCCCGTGTCTGGGTGATCGACAACGACCCGGCCATTTGCCAGGCCATGGCGACGCTGATGGAAGGCTGGGGCTGCCAGGTACTGACAGCCCTGTCATTGGCCCACCTGGCTGCGCAGGTGGATATTGCCCGCGGTGATGTCCAGCTGATCATCGCCGATTATCACCTGGACAACGATGAAACCGGACTGGATGCTGCCCGTGAACTGAACCAGCGTCTGCCCCGACCGGTACCGGTGTTAATGATCACCGCCAACTACGGCCAGGATCTGAAACAGCAGATCCGTGAAAACGGCTACCTGCTGATCCATAAACCGGTCAAACCGATGAAGCTGAAAACCACCCTCAGTCATTTACTGGAGCAGGCTGACGCCCACGTAGCTGATTAACCGCCAGACTGATCCGAGACAATCCGCCCATCACCACCACATTACCCAGCATAATCACCGCCAGTCCGGCCAGGCTGGTGCCGGTCCACTGGTAATACTCAAATACACTGGACAGCGTCAGCGCCAGAATGGGAGTGATCACCAGTGCATAGGCTGCGTTGTTGGCCCCAATCCGGCTGATCAGCATCAGATAGGTGGTAAAGCCGACGACGGAGGCGATCACCGCCAGGTATAACAGTCCGATCAGATATTGCGGGTTCGGGTCCCATAGTGTCAGGGTGCTGAGGCTTTCGCCCTGGGCCAGCAGTTGCAGGGGGATCAGTAAAGCCAGAATGGCACAGCCATACAGCATGCCCCAGCTAGTGCTGGTGAAGGCTGTGACGCCTGCCCGGCCGTGGCGCACGCCGACCATGTTACCCAGAGAGAACAGCCAGGTACCCAGCAGGGCAAAGCCGATCCCTTTCAGACTGTCCAGCGACCACTGCTGTGCGACCAGATCACTCCAGAACAGCAAACTCAGCCCGGCGATGCCCAGCACGGCACCGAGCCGGAAGCTGGCGGCGGGGCGGATATTCCAGATTAGCTGGTTATGCAGGGCGTTAAACAGCGTGGCCGTGGACATCACTACCGCCACCAGTCCGCTGGCGATATAGTGGGTCGCCTGGTAAAAAGCGAGGAAGTTAAGCGAGAACAGGAACAGCCCTTGCAACAGGCAAAAAAACTGGTCCCGACGGCTGGTCTTTTGCAGCTTGCCCAGCAGGATGGCAATCAGCAACATTATTACAGTGGCCAGACCAAAGCGATACAGGATTGATAACGCCACAGGCACCGGCCCCTCCTGCCACTTAATGGCCAGCCAGGAACCACCCCAGGCGATTAATACCGCGCTATATAATACTGTGTTGAACATACTGCACTCCTCATCTGACTAGGGAGAGATCATCGGCTATTGTCCGGGACGGGTCTGTCAGGGGCTTGCGGTGATTGTCATGATCTTGCGGTTTTATCTGGTTTACATGTTGCTGGTTCGGGTCCGCCTCTGGCACTCTGTCTGATCTGCTGAAAACTGAGCACTGAAGGACAATGAGAGACCTCTGATGAGCCTGTCTGCGAAGCAATTACCGACTGCTTTTACCGAATCCAATGTTGATCATCTGCGCGATATCCAGCTGCCGGACGGTGTTCGGCTGGTGGAGTATCACAACGGTGGTGAGCAGGTGTATTACGAGAACGACAGGCAGCATACGTTCAGTCTTTATCTGGCGGGTGGTTTTGAAACGTTCCGTACTGATACCCCGGGGCCAAAAGGCGCACCGAGCCATTTCTGCCTGATGCCTAAAGATTCCTATTCTGCCTGGGATGTGGGCAGTGAACAACGTTTTGCTCATCTCTACTTCAGCGATGACTATCTTAAGCGCATTGCCCTGACCACCTTTGATATGGACCCGCGGCAGGTCTCGCTGCCGCATCTGACCTTCGCCCATGACCCGGCTCTGGATGCGATTTTCCGCCATAGCCTGATGGGCTGGGACTGGAACATGAGTAACAGCGCACTGGCCGTTGAGCAGGGCGTGCAGACCTTACTGGTGAATATGATTCAGGGGCTGGGTGTGGGCAAAGCGATGCCTCAGAGCTTAAATGGTGGTCTGTCGCCGCAGGCCCTGGCGCGGGTGCTGGAGTATATGCATGCACACTTGCACCGGCAGATTCTGCTCAGCGAGCTGGCGCAGCAGGCCGGGTTGAGTGAATACCATTTTGCCCGGATGTTTAAAGTCAGCCAGGCGCAGACCCCACAGCAATGCATCACCCGGCTACGGCTGGAACGGGCACAGGGGTTATTGCGCCAGCCCGTTGGGGTGTCGCTTGCCGATGTTGCGCTGGCCTGTGGCTTCTCCAGCCAGAGCCACCTGGGCCGGGTGTTTAAACAATATCTGGGCGTTACACCGGGCGGCTTTCGCCAGCAGCGGGGCGGCTAAGGTACCTGCGGTAAATCCGAGTGAGTATTTTTGTCAGCTTTCACCGGCGTTTACTTGTATGTCACGCCACTGGCGATAAGCTATTAGTCAGGTAACGGTCGGAGAGGCTCTGTCAGGGTAGTACGAGCACGATCGTTCCATGCGATTAACGTCTCAGCCACGCTCAGGATTCAGCATGACCCAGCTTCGCCGCACATCTCTTTTAGCCCTGCTTACGCTGCAGGCCTGTTTCTTGTCGCCTCAGGCACTGGCCGATGCTGACTGGGTTTCGTTTACCTATGACAACGATATGCTGGTGGGCGAAGACAGCGGCTATACCAATGGTACTTTTCTATCCTGGTTTGATGTGGGCGAAGGCGAGACCCAGCCCGGCCCTGGTATTTTGCTGGCGCCGTTGCTCTGGATGTTGCCTGAAGGGCGCGGCCATGCGTCGATAGACGCCTACACCCTGTCGCAGGTGATGATGACCCCCGGCGATATTACCGTTGCTAACCCGCCCCCGGAGGAGTTGCCATACTCCGGCATGTTATCGCTGAGTAATGCCTGGATGAGCGTACACGAGGATTATGCCGATCGGATCAGCACCACCATCGGCATGGTGGGGCCGGTATCCGGGGCTAAAGCGACGCAGAAATTTGTTCATAAACTGATCGGTTCAGATGACCCGAAAGGCTGGGGTACTCAGCTGCATAATGAGCCGGTGTTTCAGTTTTCCCGTGGTCGCGTGTGGCGCAGCTGGGTGGCCGACAACCGCCGCTCGGATTTTCTGATCACCGGTGAGGGTAATCTGGGCACGATCTCCAGCTCGGTGGCCAGCGGGGTGGTGGTGCGTTATGGCAGCGGCCTGGAAGACTCCTATCCATCGCTGTTGTTCGGCAGCAGCCGCAGCAGTAATCCACTTGCAGTGGGTGGTGGCTGGTATCTGTATGCCGGTATTGAGATGCGCTATGTGTTCAACCAGATCTTTGCCGACGGCAATACCTTTCGCAGCAGCCGTTCGGTCGATTATGAACACGCTCAGGTGGCAGTGCAGGGCGGGCTGGCGTATGCCTGGCAGGATCTGGCGATCTCCATGGGCTTTAACGATACTAACATCAATGAAGACGCTAACCAGGTGCAGGATTATACCCGCTACGGCACTATTACTGCGGCCTGGCGGTTCTGACCCGGGCTTGCTATTGATGAGCAAACCGCACATTCTGAGCCTGCTTTTTTAACACCGGTATTGCGTGCCCTGAATGAGTGGAGCGAACGCAGACGGATAAGTTAGAAAGGCGTTTATAAAGGAGTATAAACACCGTGATCTATCGTTTTCTGAGCGTACTTATCTGTTGCGTTTATGCGTTCGTGTTACAGGCCGCTCCGGCCACCGGCATTGGTTTAAAGCTGGTCCAGCTGCCTGACCCAACGGGCCCGGCAACGATGAAAGCCGCACTGTTCTATCCCGCCGCTATTCTTACCGGCACGACGGCAATGGGCCCGCTGGATATCAGCGCCCAGCGTGATGCCGAGCCACAGCCTGGCAGTTACCCGCTGGTGCTGATCTCCCATGGCAACGGTGGCAGTATGTTCAGCCACCATGACACCGCCAGCGCCCTGGCCCGGCAGGGCTTTGTGGTTGCTGCGCTTGAACACCCCGGCGATAACTTTCGTGATAGCAGTGGGCTGGGCACCGACCGGGTGTATGCCGGGCGTTCGGTGCAGCTCAGTGCGTTGCTGGATCAGTTACAAACGCTACCGCAGGTTGCAGAGTTGATTGATCTGGACCGGGTGGGTATTTTTGGCTTTTCAGCGGGTGGCTACACTGCACTGGTAATGGCCGGTGCCATGCCTGAATTTGAACGGCTGGCTGGATTCTGCAGCCGTCAGCCCGCCAGTGTGTTATGCCCAGGGGGTGGTGAAATCATCCGCTCGACGCCGCCCATTCAGCCACTGCTTGACAGCCGTATCAGCGCAGCGTTTGTGATGGCACCGATCGGCAGTGCGCTGTTCAGCCCGGAGGCCCTGCGCCAGATTCCAGTGCCGGTGTATCTTTACCAAAGCGCCGCCGACAGCCAGCTGCCCCAGGCTGAGCATGGCCAGTATGTGCAGAAAAATCTGAGTACATTAAAAGGCCATACCGAACTGAAGCAGGCGGATCATTTTGTGTTTATCGCGCCTTGCAGTAAGCGGCTGAAAGCCACCGCCCCAGCCGTCTGTAAGGATGCGCCGGGGGTGGACCGCAAGGCAATTCATCAGCAGCTGAACCGTGATGTGGTGACATTCTTCCAGGCCAGACTGTAGACGCGTACTCCATGCGTGTCGGGTGACGCGCGAGGTTCGGACGCCCGCAGAGTTGTCTGCTACGGGGCGTTTGTTTGGGGTGGGCTAGATCTTAACCTGGGTGTGTTGGCGGCTGCGGTAGTGGTCCCAGCCCATCGACAGCAGCATGATTACCAGGGCATAGCTCATATACTGACCCACGGCGAGCAGAATCAGCCCGCATAGCACGGTCGACAGCATGGCCAGTGGCCGGTAACGGCTGGGCAGCAGGCGCAGGCCCGTGGCGACGCCGAGTAGATAGATCATCACGAAGATGCCATCGGCATAACTGATCAAGGCATCCAGCGGCAGCAGGGCGACATATTTCATCAGTAGCGACAGTGCTGCCACCACCCCGATACTCAGCAACGCAACCGCCGGAACCCCACGGCCACTGATCCGGGCTAACGGAGCGGGCAGTTCGCCCTCATCGGCCATGCTCCATAGCAGCCGGGAAAAGCTCATCAGGTACAGACTCATGCTGGCGAAGCTGGCCAAAAAACCCATCAGCGAGATCAGCTTTTCACCCGCCGGGCCCAGCACCTGTTGGGCGATCAGCGCCAGTGAGCGGCTATCGGTCTGTTCGTTGCCAAAACTGCCGTATTGCAGCACCAGCCCCACGGTCAGGTAATAAAACCCGGCGGTAATCAGCAGGCTGATGACAATGGTCAGCGGGAAATCCCGGCGCGGGTTTTTCAGCTCTGCGCCCATATGGGTCATCGCTTCAATGCCCATAAAACACCAGAAAATAATCGCCATGGCATGGCTGACCTGTGGCAGGGCAGAAAGCTCAGGGGCGGGTGGCACCAGGGTTTCCAGCTGCAAGTCACTTTGTTGGATCAGCAGGGTCAGGCAGCCCACCACGCTGATGGCGATCAGCAGCTGGATCTGACTGGCGGTTTTTACCCCGCGCAGGTTGATCAGTAGCATAATCGCCAGGCAGGCCAGCGCCAGCCAGCCATCGTATTGGTGGTCAAGGCCCAGCAGCTGGCCCAGGTAACTGACACAGATTGCCATCGCCGCGGGCAGCCCCACCGGTACCAGTGCCAGATAGAGCCAGCCGGTGGCGTTCTGCCAGCGTGGGCCAAACGCTTTACCCAGCAGATAAGCGGTGCCGCCGGCATGGGGGTGGATGGCACCCAGCAGCCCAAAGGTCATCCCCACCGGTAACATCACTGCCAGCATAATCAGCCAGGCCCACAGTACCTGGTCCCCAGCCGCCGTGGCGGAAAGCGCAGGCACCACAAAAGCGCCGGTGCCCAGCAGGGTGGTCAGCAGCAGGGCGATCGCCTGCAGCAGTGAAATATCTTTATGGAAATGGCTCATGGCTGTGTCTTTATCGGGTTGAACAGAGCGCTATAGTAAGCGCTCTCCGTCGGGCTGGCAGCTGTCAGAGCGGGCTTTGCCAGCGGCGTTTCGGTGTTCTTACCGTCACTTCGCCGGTCAGGTATACTGCGCCCAGCGCCAGCAAGGAGAAAAGATGGACAAGTTCGATCAGCATATAATTCAGTGCCTTAAAGATAACGCCCGTGCGTCTAACAGCGAAATTGCCCGTAGCGTTGGTCTGTCGCGCAGCGCGGTGACTGAGCGTATCCGCAAACTTGAATCCAGCGGTGAGATTCAGGGCTATCAGGTCATACTGAAAACCCCTGATACACTTGTGAGTGCTTATTTTCTGCTGACGTTCGAGCGCCCCTGCTGTGAAGAAATTACCGAACAGCTGCGTTTTCTGCCGGAAGTTAAAAGCGTGCACAGCATCAGCGGTGATATCGATATGGTCGTGCGTGTAGATGCGGCCAGCATGCACCGGATAAATGAAGTACGCAGCCATATGGAAACCTTTCACAACCTGCGCCGCATCATGACCTGCACCGTGCTGAAAGAGTATTACAGCGCCGCTGACCCGGCCTGATTCCAGCCTGTACTAAGCTTCACTGAATAATCTTTCAAAAACAGTGAGGTTACATTATGACCCTGAGAAAGAAACTGGCGGCCGAGTTTCTGGGTACGTTCTGGCTGGTGCTGGGTGGTTGTGGCAGCGCGGTACTGGCGGCGGCCTTTCCTGAAGTGGGTATCGGTTTGCTGGGAGTATCTCTGGCCTTCGGTTTAACGGTAATTACCATGGCCTATGCCATCGGCCATATCTCCGGCTGTCATCTTAATCCTGCGGTATCAATCGGGCTCTGGTCCGGTGGGCGGTTTCCCACGGCTGAGTTAGGCCCCTATATTCTGGCGCAGGTGGCGGGCGGGATTGTTGGCGCTGCGGTGCTGTTTATGATCGCCAGCGGTCAGCCCGGCTTTGATGCCAGTGCAGGCTTTGCCTCCAATGGTTTTGCTGAACACTCGCCGGGGGGCTACAGCATGGCGGCAGCCCTGCTGACCGAGCTGGTACTGACCTTTATGTTTCTGGTGATTATCCTGGGCGCAACCGATTCACGGGCCCCGGCAGGGTTTGCGCCGCTGGCAATCGGTCTGGCACTGACACTTATTCACCTGATCAGTATCCCGGTCACCAATACCTCGGTGAATCCGGCCCGCAGTACCGGGGTGGCTATTTTTCAGGGTGGCTGGGCGCTGTCCCAGCTCTGGCTATTCTGGATGGCACCCATCGGCGGTGCCTTGCTGGCAGGCATTGTCTCGCGCTGGTTTGATGCCAAGAGTGATAATTCTGGTTAAACCGAAAGCTTGATCAGGGTATTGAAGTGTTACCTGTCAGGCCCTGAGTCGCTGGATTGGGGTATTATCTCTGACATACGATGGAGAGGAATATCAGGATGATCGGATCAACCAGACGCTTGCTGCTACGCCCGTTTACCCCCGCTGATCTCGACGAGCTGGCGGTCCTGCTGGCTGATCCCGAAGTGATGAAGCACTCACTTAACGGCGTCTATGACAGAGAACGCTCAGCTGCCTGGCTTGATGGATTATTGCCCTGTTATGAGACGTACGGGATTGGGCCGCTGGCGTTGATTGCGCGAGATAGCCATGCGCTGGCTGGTTTCTGTGGCGTGGTGCCGGACAAGGTGCAGGGCCGGCAGGTATTTAATCTGGGCTATCGACTGGCCCCGCGTTACTGGGGCCTGGGGTTGGCTGCGGAGGCAGCGCAGGAAGTACTGCGGATTGTCTTTGCCGGGCCGGATATTGACTCAGTGGTGGTGATTATTGAACCGGACCACCCGGCCTCCATGCGCGTGGCAGAAAAGGCTGGGTTTCGCCGGTTTGAGAGAATTGTTTTTCACGACCGCCCGGTTCAGCTCTATCGAATGAGCCGGGAACAGTGGGCCGGTCAGCAGCCTTCCAGTGATGCATCGAACCTCATCCTGGCCAACCACTGCCCAGATAGTCTGTGCTGATATACGCAGCTGTATTCAGTATGCCAGGTCAGGCCTGAACCGAAGGTGTACTCTCGGCAATATGGTTGCTGGTGGAAGCTTCCAGCTGAAACGCGTGAAGATGGTTTTGGCTTCTGTTATGACCTGGCAGCGGTTTCCCTGCAGGACATGAAGGCTGTGCCGGGGCCCTTTTAAACAATCAGTTTGCTGCTTGAATACGCGGCCTGGGGGCGCCGGATCGCGTATTATCGCTGGTTCAGTTCTGCGCAAATACCGTTTCATACTCCATATGCACCGATGTCAAACTTCTAGGCTATATTCATCAAAAGTATGAACCCGCAATGCTCAACGTAGAATAGTTGGATATTTGATTGCTAGTTGTACTGCACGGTATAATCGTCGCGTGTTACTTTTAAATAAGCATTTACAATGCGAGTTTACCTCTTTATAGGGATGTAGCAGATCTTAAATAGATCTCGATGATGAGCTATCAAGAGTAGACAATGGACTGGAGTAAAGATGTGAAGAAAACACTAGCGATTCTTGTGATGGGCGCTGCGCTGTCGGGTTGTGTATCGAATAAGGCATTGGATGTTATAGCTAAGCCTACGAACTATGATGGTTATTGGGCAGCAAATGGTGGTGGACACGTTATAAACTGGTATATCCGCCCTGATGGAACCGGTGTACAGTGCGAAGTTAACTCCCTGACTTTGACTGGCTCCCCACTTGTTTTTGATCTGAAAGTAATTGATCAGACAGTCTATGTGAATAATACCTATCAGCTAAAACGAAGTGGGCCGGATAGCTTTAATGCGGCAACATGGGGAGGTGTTTTCTCTTTGGACTTTAAGCGGCAGCGGTATTCTCCGGCTGCATGTAAGCCATACTTCTAAAGTATAGTTCCCCTGGTCGATAGTGGTTTATGGTTGCCTGTGTTCGCGTCAGGGTTAATTAGAACTGCTGGATAGTTATGGTGTACGCCAACTAATATGATGGTTGGCGTATTTTTAAGACTGAGTTAATTACTCCCCTACATCAAAATACCCTTCCAGCGCATAGGCGGGCAGATCTTCCAGTGCCGGCACCGGGGTGGGTTTACCGTCTTCATCGATGGCGACAAACTTGAAGGTGGCATCGGTCACTTTTTCCCGTCGGCCGATGCGGCCCCGGCGGACCCAGGCTTCCACGTGGATATTCATCGAGGTGCGGCCTACGGAATCAATGTCGGTGTACACGCCCAGGATATCACCCACTTTCACCGGCTGAATAAAGCTCATGCTATCCAGTGCTACCGTGACAACACGACTCTGGGCGCGCTGTCCGGCGCAAATACCGGCGGCCATATCCATCTGTGATAGCACCCAGCCACCAAAGATATCGCCGGATGGGTTGGTATCACCGGGCATGGCGATGGTGCGGGTGGTCAGTCGTCCACGGGTTTTCTCAGTCATAGGGTGCAGCCTTTTCTGGAATTGACCTTCATTATTTCACTTTAGTCGTAGTAACGAAAAGCCCGTTAACGTACAAACCCGCCGCCGTTGTGAAATCAGCGCGTCAATTGACGGCGCTGCAATTCAAAACCATCCTTTGGAGAACCCCACCAACCTTGCGAGGTAAATCCGATGAACGCCTGCTATCTGGCTGTCTGTCGCACTCTGGCCGGGGTGGCACTGCTGGTCTGTTCCCTGAGCATACAGGCTGAGGCGAAGCCTGAACTGACGGTTGCCATCTCGCTTGATATTCCCCCCTACGTGATGAACCAGGCCAGCAGCGGGCTGGAAGTGGATATTGTCCGCCAGGCGCTGGCGCAGTACGCGCTGGTGTTCGTCCAGCTGCCCTACGGCGCACTGCAAAGTGCCGTCGCCAGCAAGCGGGCCGATGTTTCAGTGGGAGTAGAGGCGGCTGAGGATGGTGGCTTTTACTCGGTCGATTTCATTACCTTCGCCAACTACGCGATCAGCAAAAAAGCCGACCAGCTGACCATCAACCAGGTGGATGATCTGCAGGGCCATCGGGTACTGGCCTGGCAAAATGCTTACCAGGTGCTGGGGGCGCGTTACCAGCAACTGTTCTCGCCGCGCACTCTGCTGGCAAAAGATTACCCCCAGGGCTATGCCGAGGTCGCAGACCAGGCTGAACAGGTGATGCTGTTCTGGCAGGGGCACAGCGATGTGACGGTGATCGATCGCAGCATTTTTAACCACTTCAGCAAAATGAGCGGGCATGGCATGGCGGATGTCAGCCTGCATGGGATCTTCCCACCGGTGACCCACTACAAAGTCAGCTTCCGCACGGCGCAGCTACGGGATCAGTTTAATCAGGGCTGGCAACAGCTGTGTAAAAGTGGTGGTTACGATGCCCTGCTGACGCGTTATGAGGTGGCAGTGGAACACGCGTTGTGTGGAGGGCTGAAATAATACGCATAGCATGAGCTGATCGCTGCCATTGGCCTAATCTATTCGGTTTATGATGCGTGGCTGACTAGTCTTCACAGTGAACCCTGTTGATGTGGAGACTGACCATGAAAAAGAAACTGACCACGGCCGGTGGCTGCCCGGTTGCTCATAACCAGAATGTGATGACCGCTGGCCCACGGGGGCCACAGCTACTGCAGGATGTCTGGTTTCTGGAGAAGCTGGCGCATTTTGATCGTGAAGTGATTCCCGAACGTCGCATGCATGCCAAAGGCTCCGGGGCCTATGGCACCTTTACCGTGACCCGGGATATCAGCCATTACAGCCGTGCTTCAATCTTCAGCGCCGTGGGCAAGCAGACCGAGCTGTTCGCCCGTTTTACTACCGTGGCAGGCGAGCGTGGTGCCGCTGATGCGGAGCGAGATATCCGTGGCTTTGCGCTGAAATTCTACACCGACGAAGGCAACTGGGATCTGGTGGGTAACAATACCCCGGTGTTTTTCCTGCGAGACCCGCTCAAATTTCCTGACCTTAACCACGCGGTTAAACGCGACCCACGTACCAATCTGCGCAGTGCTACCAGTAACTGGGATTTCTGGACCTCACTGCCCGAAGCCCTGCACCAGATCACCATTGTGATGAGTGACCGGGGTATCCCGGCCAGCTACCGCCATATGCATGGCTTTGGCAGCCATACCTTCAGCCTGATTAATGCCGATAATGAGCGGTTCTGGGTGAAATTTCATTTCAAATCCCAGCAGGGCATTGAAAACCTGACCGACGAACAGGCGCAGGCACTGATTGGTCAGGACCGGGAAAGCCATCAACGTGACCTGCTGGAGTCGATCGATGGTGGTCAGCACCCTAAATGGACCTTACAGATTCAGGTGATGCCCGAAGCCGAGGCGGCAACGGTGCCCTATAACCCGTTTGATCTCACCAAAATCTGGCCCCATGGCGATTATCCACTGCAGGAGGTAGGTGTGCTGGAGCTGAACCGTAACCCGGAGAATTTCTTTGCTGAAGTTGAACAGGCGGCATTTAACCCCGCCAACGTGGTGCCCGGTATCGGTTTCTCGCCGGACAAAATGCTGCAGGGGCGGCTGTTCTCGTATGGCGATGCCCAGCGCTATCGGCTGGGGGTGAACCATCAGCTGATTCCAGTGAATGCACCACGTTGCCCGGTTCACAGCTATCACCGGGACGGTGCAATGCGGGTTGATGGGAACCATGGCGGGACGCCAGGTTATGAACCTGGCAGCCATGGTGAGTGGGCCGAACAGCCGGAGTATACCGAGCCACCACTGGCACTGAGCGATGCGGCAGCACACTGGGACCACCGTGACGATGAAGATTACTTCAGCCAGCCAGGTGCATTGTTCCGGCTAATGGCCCCGGCCCAGCAGCAACAGCTGTTTGATAACACCGCCCGTTCGATGGATGGGGTGCCACTGGCTATTCAGCAGCGGCACATTCGACACTGCCACCAGGCCGACCCCGATTACGGCCAGGGCATCGCTCAGGCACTGGGTGTTTCGTTGACTCAGGCCCTACAAGCTCTCTGATAGGCAACTTATCTCATCCTCCATGACTGTTTATGCCTGGGCTTTAGTCGTATGATTTCACTGTATTTTCTTTCTCCGCAACACAGTGCTGTGCGGTGAATCGTATAGCTGGGTGGTTTTTCAGTCCTGGCATGAAGATTCCTGGGCTATTATTTCAGGCAGTTAA
Source organism: uncultured Oceanospirillaceae bacterium (assembly GCA_913057435.1). GTDB lineage: Bacteria > Pseudomonadota > Gammaproteobacteria > Pseudomonadales > Balneatricaceae > Marinobacterium_C. The sequence continues at coordinate 59,422 of CAJXNY010000018.1, forward strand.
CATCACTGCAGTACCCAGGACAGATAGAAGAGAGCAGGAGATTTGAGGTATGTTGAAAGGGCTGATCAGTGGATTATTGATGCTGGTTTCATTGATAAGCGTGGCTCAGGACGTCCCCGAGAATATGGCTACGCAGAAAGCGCTGGTCACCTTGCTACAACAAGGTGGGTACAATATTTATATTCGCCATGCTGCTACGTCGACCGAAGTGATGGACCACCGACCCGTGGTGCTGAGCGACTGTAAGGGCCAGCGTAACCTTTCTGTAAAGGGGCGGCAGGATGCCGCCGCCCTGGGCCAGGCGTTTACCCGGTTGGATATCCGCGTGGGCCAGGTGCTCACCAGTCCATTCTGCCGCTGTAAAGACACCGCCCAGCTGGCTTTTGGCCGCTTCGATATTGAGCAGCGACTGCTGTTTTCGTTTGGTCTGAATAAAGAACAACGCATTCAGGCATCACGCTATCTTGCCACTGAGCTGGCCCGTACACCGGAAGCTGGCACCAACACTGTTCTGGTCTCTCATTCGGCCAATCTGGATGGTGCCGCAGGTGTCTGGCCCGTGATTGAAGGTGGAGTCTACATCTTTCGACCGCAGCCAGAGGGGGCTGTTGAGTATCTGGGGATGATCCCCCCAGTCTTGTGGCCGACACTCTGAGGGACGCACAGTGAAAATAAACAGCAGCATTCGCAACTACTTCTTGGTGATTCCACTGTTATTGGTGTTGGGTGGCAGCGTGTTATGGGTGGCCGGTTCATGGATGGCTAGTAACTATCGGAATCTTTCCCATCATTTCATTGTTGATGATGTCCCCCTGATGGAGGAGCTTTCCGGTTATGCCTTCCAGATGACCACTGCTCATGGCCAGATTATGGTGTTGCTTGAGCTACAGTGGGACAAGACCAGTGATTTCTATGACCGCGCTGTGGATAAGGTAGATCAGGTACGTGAAGTCATTGATAGCCTCGATAGTTCTTCCCGCCAATCTGAGATATTTGGTGAGCATGATGAAGTGCTTGAAACCGTAGACCCTCAGCGTTTGCTGCCGCCCTTACGCAATTACCTCAACAGTATTTCCGATGCCATTGAAATCAGAATACTGGACCCTGATAAGGCCCTGTTTTTCATACGCCAGGCAGAAGCCGACCATACCGCCTATCATCTGATCAACTCCCAGCTGGTGATGGAGCTGGGGCAAGAAGTTCGAGCCGAACACCTGACTGAGCTGGCCCGGGCAGACCGTATCGCTACCGCCATGACCGCGGGCATTACCGTTTGTACGTTACTGTTCCTTATTACGGTATTTAAGTTCTCTAATCAGTTGGGACGGCGAATTGAAATACTGCGTATCGCCTTGCTAAAACTGGGGCAAGGCACTGTCGATGTGGATATCCCTGACCACTTTAAAGAACTGGAACTGCAGCGTATGGCTGATGCCCTGCGTTCTTTTCAGTCCACGCAACAACGCCTGCATATTACCCTGAGTGAACTGTCGGCAATAAAAGATGAACTTGAGCAACGGGTTGTCAGCCGCACTCAGGCGCTGGCCCATGAGGTGGAGCAGCACCAGCAGGCTCAGGCCCAGCTGATGTTAGCCTCCCAGGTGATGCGCTCAACCAGCGAGGCGGTGGTGATCACGGATGCCGATAATTATGTGGTGGATGTGAACGAAGCCTACTGCGACATTACCGGCTACAACCGTGAAGAAGTGCTAGGAGAAAACCCTTCCCTGGTTCGCTCTGGCCTGCATGATGAAGCGTTCTATCAGATTATGTGGCAAACGCTGGCGAAGCAGGGCTGCTGGAAAGGAGAAATCTGGGACCGACGTAAAAATGGTGAAGTCTTCCCCAAATGGCTGGCGATTAACGCAGTCAAAAATGAGCAGGGTAAGCTGACCCATTATGTGGGTGTGTTCTCGGATATTAGTGAACTGAAAAGCAAAGAAGCTGAGCTGCAGGCACTGGCCCATTTTGACCCACTGACCCGCCTGCCCAACCGTGTGCTGTGTAAAGAGCTGGTGGAACAGCAGCTCTTTAACGCCAGGCGCAGCCGACATAAAGTGGCGCTGTTATTTATCGATCTGGATCACTTTAAACACGTTAACGATTCCCTGGGCCACGCGGCGGGTGATGAACTGCTGGTGGAAGTGGCTCAACGGCTGGAACGCAGCCTGCTTCAAACAGGCACGGCCTGTGCAAATGCCTCGGTAAGCGGCCATACTATCGCCCGTCTGGGTGGTGATGAATTTATCGTTGCGATCGATAATCTGAAAGCGGTAGACGGGCTGGGTGATCTGGTTGAACGGATGCAGCAGGCTATCCGTGAGCCGATGCTGATTCAGCAGAAAACGGTGCATGTGGATTCCAGCATTGGTATTGCCATTTATCCCGACGATGGCCAGAGCTACGGCAAGCTGTCGCGCCACGCGGATACCGCCATGTACCGGGCCAAAGAGGGCGGGCGTAATCGTTTTGTGTTTTTCACCGAAGAGATGAACCGCCAGGCCCATCAGCGATTGGAGATGGAGATCGAGCTGCGTCGGTCACTGGAAGCCGGACACTTCGAAGTCTACTACCAGCCGAAGATCAGCACCGCCAGTACCGAGGTCTATGGCATGGAGGCGCTGGTGCGCTGGAACCACCCTGAACTGGGGGTCGTGTCGCCGCTGGACTTTATCCAGATTGCCGAAGACACCGGGCTGATTATCCCGCTGGGCGAGTGGATTTTGCAGCAGGCCTGCCATTACTGCGTCAACCTGAACCGGAAAATCAGTACCGCCATCCAGGTGGCGGTAAATATCTCCGCCCGGCAGTTTGCCGACCCGCAATTGGTGGATAAAGTCACGTGTGCACTGGCGGAATCTGGCCTTGCAGCCAGTCAGCTGGAGCTGGAAGTCACTGAAAGTATGGTGATCGGTGATATCGACGACGCGATCAAAACCATCAACCAGATCCGCGCGCTGGGAGTGAAAATCGCCGTAGATGACTTCGGCACCGGCTACTCCTCCCTGAGCTACCTTAAACGGTTGCCCATCGATACTCTCAAGATCGACCGCAGCTTCGTCCGCCCACTGGATGACCCCGCCGCGCTGGATGATCGGGTGATTGTCGAAGCCATCATTCGCATGGGCCAGCAGCTGCGTATGCAGATCGTCGCCGAAGGCGTCGAAACCAGCACCCAGGATCTGGTGCTCTGCCGACTGGGCTGTGACCTGCTACAAGGCTACCTGTACAGCCGCCCGCTGAGTGCGGGGGATTTTACAGAATATCTGGCAAAGGCGACGCAGCCGCAAGAGAGTCAAGTACTCGAGCTGGACTGAGCTGAGCATTGCCTGGCCTGCAGCGCGCAGAATGGGCAAAAGAGCGAAGCGATGTGCCCATCATTCCATGTACAGGGCATCGTGGCGGTTATAATGGGCACGCTTTGCTGGGCCTGCAATATTGTTACGCCACTGCTTCTGTAGCAGTGATGTCCCGTCGCGTCCATCTGTGCTGGATTTACGGAAACAGCCGTTCAGCTGGAGGCATACGGGGATTGTGAAGGTGGCGCGCAGCCCCCCTTGACGCACTGCCAGGTGTAGTGGCCTACGATCTGGACGCGAACCTGTTCACTATATTTCAGAGCTACATCAATAACGCGCCAAGGCTGTTGGAGGTTGAAAACCTGGTTGTAGAGTGTGTCTGATCCATCCGTGCATCCAGTCGCCGTGGTAGTGAGCAGATCAATGGTGCGGGAAGTGGAGATTGAGCAGAAGGTTACCCGCTATAATTAGTTAAGGGTCGTAAATCGACAGGGTAAAGCGAATGTCAGTTAGGTACGAGTGGAGAAGGGTTATCCCTAAAAGCAAGGCAAAGATTGTCTAGATTCCTGAATTCAAGTTTTTAACGCTATCTTGTGAAGAAAATTCCGCAGATGAAATATTTATTGAGTGTGTTGGTGCTCTATATTTCCCAGCGTATGCAGTAAAGGCACTACTTAAATAAGGAGGCAAAGCGGTGAGGCACTATTATCAAAGGATGATAGAATGTTTGTATATTATGATCTGGTGATTACTCTGTTAAGAGTTGTAAAGCTGCCAGAAGAAAATCATGAGTCTTGATTGTTATGGTGTAACAATCAAGAGGAATACCGATTGCTAATGCCCTATTTTTAATATTTAAACTTAACAGGAATCCATATGTTTTTTACATTACTACTAGTAACGTTCGGTATTTCAACAGCCGTTTGCCTTGGCGTAGTAAGAATATTTGACGCCCCCATTGCTGCTATCTTTAAACGAATAATTCAAGACGAAATAAGTAGCGCCTGGGTTAAATATATAAAATTTGCAGCTTATGTGGTGGGTGTTTCTGGTGGTGTGAGAATTTACAATCTTGAACGATATATCAGTGCACCTCATAAAGATCAGGAAATATTGGTGCTGAACGCCGACAGGTGGACGCTAGAAATTTATCGAACTGTCATCGAGACTCTGCAATCAATCGCTTGGATGTACCTGCTTGTTTTTATATTTGCTCTTATTGCATATGTAATTGTGAGAGGGTTTGAGTTAAGACAGTCAGGAAAAAATGATACCGAGTAGAAGCACGCTAACAAGTGACTGTTTCTATCAAAAAAACCCGCCAATCGGCGGGTCAGGTCAGAATACACAGGGACTTCTCCAATCACTGCGCGTCTCACTGAAAAAAGCTGGGGTTCTTACAGTTCGTTGCGGCCCAGTTCGCGCAGGGCGTTGTTGATCTTGGCTTTACCGCCAACGCTGTCGTAGTACTTCGGCCAGACAGTGGTGGTGGCTTTGCTGATCCACTGGTCTTCGTCGGTTACGTCGGAGATCTGCATGCCTTTCTTGATCAGAGAATTACGCGCAATGGTTTCTTTGCTGCGCAGGAAATCGGCGCTGTGCAGTGTCGCCTGTTGCCCCGCCTCCAGAATGGCGGCCTGTACTTCGGGTGACTGCTCCTGGAAGATCGCTTCCGACATGATCATCGGTTCCAGCAGGAAGTTGTAGTGGATGTTGGAGATGTAGGTTTGCACCTCATCAAATTTCACCGCTTCGATATCAACAATGGACAGGTCCTGACCATCCACGACTTGCTGTTGCAGAGCAGTAAACAGCTCAGCCCAGGACATCGGGGTCGGGTTAACGCCCCAGGCGCGGTAGGTATCGATCATGATCTCGTTTTTTGGTACACGGATAATCATGCCCTGCAGATCTTCGAGTTTGGTGACCGGCTTTTTGGAGTTGGTCAGCACACGGAAACCGGAGAACGTCCAGCCGACAATACGCACGCCAGCGTCACGGATGGTGTTATCAACCATCTCTTTGGCGACATCGCTCTGGGTCAGTTTCACCGCTTCATCCAGGCTCTGGATCATATATGGCAGTGTGAATATGCCGACAGTGGGGGAGAACGGGGTGATGTTGTTAATCGCTACGACTGAGAAATCCAGCACGCCCAGCGCGGCGTCATTGACGGTGTCCTGCTCGGAACCCAGCTGGCTGTTCATAAACAGTCGGGCGCTGAACTCGCCGTTGGTTTTCTGTTTCAGCGTGTCGGCAAAGTGCGTGGCTAATGCATGCTGACCACCATCGGCACTACCACCCAGGGCGACTTTGAACTCGGTTTCTGCGGCTGCGAACGGTGCTGTGAATAGCAGTGCAGCGCTCATCAGCAGGGCAGATGCTTGGGATTTAATTATTGTTTTCATCAGTTACCTCGTTTATCGACAGTGTTATCGAAAAGGGTGTGGTTTGCCATATTGGCGCTTGTGCTCAGGCTGCGTCAGCTTAGCTGTAGCAGCTTGCGGGCATGGTGTTGGGTAATCGGGTGCTGGTTGAGCAGCGGGTGAATCTGTTGTTCTTTGCCCTCGGTGTTCAATTGTGCGTCGATCACGCTCTGCAACGCCGCTTTATCCTGTTGCAGGGTCTCGACCTGCTTGTTCAGATCACGGTTGTGCTGGCTCAGCTGGCGATGGAGTTCAATGCCAGCGGCATTCAGGCCCTGGTAGAGCTTTTTCCAGGTGTAGAACGTGGTGTCGGTAATATCGCACTGGCGACAGACCTCGCTGGCGCAAACACCCTGTTCGACAAGGCTGAGTACCTGCTCTACGCGCTGGGCTGAATATTTCATCGGCTTACCTGTTGTGATTAACACTCAGAACCGGGTGTCTGGGGGCAGCCAGACACCCGAACGGCTTAGTGGGACTGCCAGTACACCACTTGAGTTTCGGTGTACTCATACAGGCCATGCTTGCCGTCGGCACCCCCGATGCCAGATTTACGGGTACCGGCGTGGTAGCCCTGCATCGCCTCGAAATGCTCACGGTTCACATAGGTTTCACCGAATTTCAGTTCGCGACAGGCTTTCATAATCTCGTTAGCGTCCTGCGAGAAGATGGAGGAGGTGAGGCCGTAATCGGATTCGTTAGCGTACTGCAGTGCTTCATCGAGGCTGTCGACGATCATGACCGGGATAACCGGGCCGAAGATCTCGTTTTGCATAACACCCTGCTGATTGCTGTCCACTTGCAATACCGTCGGCAGGTAGTGATGGCCCTGTGCGGTATCGGCAATGGCGCCGCCGCAGAGTACCTGAACACCGTCACCACGTGCCTGTTCCACCATGGCAGCAACTTTATCCAGTCCTTCGCGGTTGACCAGCGGCCCCATATCAATGTCGGTATCTTTCAGTGGATCGCCAAAGCGGGTGCTCGCCATCGCTGCGGTCAACTGGGCCAGAAACTCATCCGCCACAGCCCGTTCCACATACACCCGCTCGGCGCAGTTACACACCTGTCCGGTATTGATGATGCGTGAATCCCGGATTGCTTTCACCGCCAGTGCCAGGTCGGCTTTTGCGGTGATGATAGCCGGGGCTTTACCGCCCAGCTCCAGATTAACCTTGGTAATGTTCTCGGCGCAGGCTGCCATGATCCGTTTACCGGTATCGACGCTGCCGGTGAAGCTGATCATGCCCACATCGGGATTGTCGCACAGGGCAGCACCACTGTTTCCACGGCCAGACACCAGGTTAAAGATACCTGCTGGCAGGTCGGTTTCAGCTACCAGTCTGGCGAATTCGAAGGCGTTAATCGGCGTTTCTTCACTGGGCTTGATCACAATGCTGTTACCGGTCACCAGGGCTGGTGCCAGCTTGCGGGCAATCAGGAAAAACGGGAAGTTCCAGGGCAAAATCCCACCCACCACACCGATCGGCTTACGCTGCAGAAAAATCGTTTCATTAGGGCGATCACTGGTGATCACCTCACCTTCGATACGACGCGCCCATTCGGCCATGTAATCCAGATAATCAGCGGTAAAAGCCACTTCTACCTCAGACAGTGGCATCACTTTGCCCTGTTCTGCACTGATCAGGGTTGCCAGACGGCGCTGATGCTCGCGCAGTTTGCTGGCAATCTGGCGCAGGTAACCGGCCCGCTCAATGGCCGGTGTACGCGCCCATTCCACCTGTGCGGTTTTGGCTGATGCCACAGCATGGTCAACGGTTTCACGGCTGCTGGCCGGGACGGTCGCCAGTAACGCGCCGGTGGCCGGACTGGTAACTTCAATTCGGTGCTCATTACTGCTGACGAACTGGCCATTAATGAAGTTCTGATAATGCTCAATCTGAGTCATGGCGTGATTTCCTGTTTTTATTTTTGCTGAACGTTGCTGTGGTGAATCAGAAAAACTTGTAGTGCTTGCGGATTGCGTCTGTGATCTCCCACAGCACCTCAATTCCGTGTTCGACAGTGACCAGGTCGCCAGCCTCCAGGCTCTGCGAAATGCCGCATTTACTGGTCAGATTGGCGCGGCCTTCAAGGATGTAAAACACCTCTTTCTCGGTGTAATCCCAGTCAAAGCTGCTGGGCTCTTTTTCCCAGACTGGCCACTGGGTGACTTCATCCAGCTGGGCGGTATTGGGTTTTTCGACGTTAATCATCAGGGTTACTCGAATCAGATTGAGGGGGCAGCTCAAAAGAACTTCACATCCAGGTTGTCGCGCAGCTCGAAATACTTGATGGCGCTTTGTACCCCGAGTTTATGGAAACGATGGAACGGAAAAGACTTGAACGCAGTGGTCGGTATTGGCAGATCTTCAGGGCGGGCACCGGTGACACGCTCGGCCAGTATCCGGCCCATGACCGTGCCCATGGCGACGCCACGACCGTTGTAGCCCAGCCCGGCCAGAATGCCGGGGGCCGGTTCATGCAGGTGTGGCAAAACCTCCGGGGTAAAGGCCAGCCGACCACCCCAGTAGCTTTCAATATCGTCCGGCGAAAGCTGCGGGAAGGTTTTTTGCAGGCCCTGTTGCAGGCGCTTACGGTCGGCATTGTTGGCGTGTTCGGCCATCCCCAGGCTGCCGAACAGCAGGCGGTTATGGTTGTCTTTACGGCTGTAATAAATCACCCGTCGGGTATCCGCCAGGGTGTGGCCCTGTGGCAGAATGCTGGCGTATTCCTCATCGGACAGCGGCCGGGTGACCGCCTGGACGCTGATCAGCGGCACAATAGTTTTTTGCAGACCTTTCAGGGTGTTGTCGGTGTAGCCGTTAGTGCAGAACAATACCCACTGGCTGGTGACACTGCCGGCGGCGGTGTGTACCTGCCACTGATCACCCTGTGCCTTAACCGCGGTTACAGCGCTGTGACCATAGATATCAGCGCCTTTCTCCTGGGCGACACGGGCCAGCTCGCGGCTATAGGACAGCGGCTGAATACAGCCACCGGACTCAACCAGCGTTGCGGTGTTATACGCACTGGAACCGGTCAGCTGGTGCAGCTTTTCACCTTCAACGAAACTGATTTTCAGGCCCAGCTCCGACCAGCCCCTGTACATACTTTCCAGCTCGGAAATCGCTGACGGGCAGTGAGCGCCGCGTAACCAGCCGTTCTGTACCGGGTCGCACTGCAGCTGGTGCTGATCGATCAGCGCGAACGTCTCGTCGCCGGAGTTAACGTAGCTCTCCAGCATACGCGGGCCGTAAACCGGGCCGAGCTGCTTGATAATGGCGTCCGGCGTGGCATGCGCCAGCGGGTTCACCTGGCCACCGGTACGGCCCGAAGCGCCCCAGCCCGGTTCATGGCTGTCCAGTATCACGACATTGATATTCTGCTGTGCCAGTTCCAGTGCCGCCCGCAGGCCGGTGATACCGGCACCGATAATGGTGACATCCGCCGTGATATCTCCCTGCAGCGCCTGCACCGCGGCTGCCGGTGTGGCCGTCTGGTGCCAGAATGAGTTATTTGTTTGCTGCTGGCGCAATGTCATAGCAGTCTCCGTGGTGGGTGATTCAAACGATGAAACAAGACTAACAGTCGGACGGGCGCGTCAACCATTTGTCAAGGTTGTGCGCTTTTGTGCTAACTCGCTGCAACTTTTGTGCTTTAGTGGCTTCGCGCACCATGACTTGACGCGCAGGGGAAAACGGCTGCTACACTGTCGAAAACCTGCCCCGTGCTGGGCGGAATAACGATAAAAACAGGACCGACAGCCGTGACGAAATCAGCAGACCAGGAACACTTCGCCGAAAATCTTAAGTATCTGTGTGGGTTTTATGGCTCTATTTCCGAAGTCTGCCGCCAGCTGGAGATCAATCGGCAGCAGTTCAACCGCTACCTGAACGGTCGGGCGTTTCCATCGTTTAAGAACCTGAAGAAGATCTGTGATTTTTTCGGTGTGGAGACTGAAGAGATCGTACTGACGGGGCGGGAGTTTCAGAAAAGGGTTGTGCCAGTGAACCGGCTAACAGGGGGCAAGACCATACCTGACCACCTGGCGCATATCCTGATGCCGCTGATGCAGACATCGGCGGCGGGTATGGAACGTTACGAAGGCTACTACTACCGCTACTTCTACTCCTTTGGTTTCCCTGGTTATATCTTTCGCTCGTTTATCCGTATTTACCGTTACCAGGACGGCTACTACATCAAGCACATTGAACGCTCCAGTGGTCGCAACCCGGTGCTGGGCGCACGGATGACCATCAAATACCACGGCATGGCCTTTCTGCTGGCCGACCGGCTGTTTATCGTGGAGTCAGAACCGGCACTCAACTCCACCATCTCTGAAACCATCCTGACCCCCAGTTACCGGCCCAATAACCCTTTCCTGTCCGGATTAATGATTTGCGCTTCCAGCTGCAGCGCCCATCAGCCTGGCGCCGCGCGAACGGTATTTGAGTATCTGGGTAAAAACATCAACGTGCGCGAAGCCATGCGCCAGTGCGATCTGTTCCACCACAGCGACGAAAGCCTGCCCAAAGGTGTAAAACAGGCCATCACCAATACCATCACCCCGGAAGAATTCACCTTTCACCCACCGCGCAGCTGATCAATGCTGCGCCTGTGGGCGGCTGTCCTCAGCTGGAATAGCCTGGCTATCCCTCAGCTACACCCAGCGGCAAAGTATTATCCTGCAGCCATAGCGTTTCCAGCCGGGAAAACCAGGGCTGCTGCACCGCATCCTGTACCAGCTGCGCAACAACGGCACAGCTGGTGGGGTAAAGCTGCTCATAGAACTCGGTGGCGGCAGTGTGATCATCTGCAGCGATAATCCGGGTTTGATGCAACGCACTGCGCACTTCGAAAACAGGCACATCACGCAATTTCTTCAGCAACTGATTGCGCAGGCCATCGCGTAAAATTCGGTAATCCTGCGGGGCAGAAATCCCCATGCGCATTCCGTCGTAGTTTCGATCATCATCAAGCATAACGATAGACAGCACAGCGCCGTCTGGGGTGGTAATAGTGGTGATATCACCCTGGCGTATAGATAGAATCAGCATCGTATTTTTCCCTGTATTAAAGCGTCCGTTAGTGAACTATCGGTTTGCAGCCCGGCCATAAAGCGGACCCGAAGGCCCGCTGGGGGCTGTGAAACATCATCCGGCAGAGCGCCGGACTACCGCTTCAGCAACCGCCCTCGCAGCCGCATAGCGATCAGCCATAGCGGTGACAACAACAGCCACCCACCTGCACAGGCAGCACTACGCATATCAGGGAATAAACAACGCGCAGCACAGCGCGACACCGGCCAGAACAGGCGGTGGTAAGGCTCAGACTTTACAGACAATCTGCCGCTACTCAGCCACGGCACAGGATGCCGGGCCAGATTGCAGGCACGGAAAAACAGAACACTCGTAAGTGCAGGAAAACTAAAAGAAAAACTTTTAGGCGAGGGGAACTCTGACGTATGATCGTAATCAGCCATTTTGGACTCTCGTGTAGTCTGTTTTGGTTAGCTGCGTCAGGGTGTTCGAGCACCTTGGCGTAGCGTCTACAGTTTCAGGATGTAAAAGACTTCGTGGTTTTACACACTCCTATTAGTTGCTGCCCGGACGGGCAGTAACCATCAAACACCAGGCTGGACTTCGGAATCAAGTGTTCAATAATATTTGGATGTTGATTGAGAGTGTGCTGCTGGTATTCCTTATTCCGCTGTAAATCGACCAACTGTTCGGCTGCTTATGTAGCAGCGACGTCCCGTCGCGTCCAGGGCGAAAACATGATCATAAATTAACCACGGCAGGGCTGATTTCAGATGGTTTTTACCACCAAAAATGAGCGAATTTTGAACAACTTGGTGGCCGAAGATAGCTTCACAACAGAAGGCCTCTTAGCTTTTCAGCTGATCGTCAATTTTGGCGCTCGACATGACGATGATTGGATAAAAAAGCATCAGTTATTGAGCGGGATCTGACTGTTTTCTGTTCAAAAAACGTTCATGTTTTCGCCCTGGACCTGGTACCACAACTAAAAGTCAAACTGGATCCATGCTTCCACTGTGAAAGTGGGGTACCTTCTTCTCGTTGCAATGAATAACCAAATAGTGATTAACAGGGAATGATTGCCGAATAAAGGCAGCTTTGGCAGTACATCAATGTATTTTTAACGTTGAACTGTCATATAGGATTTTCGCTATTTAAAGCAACGATAATAAATAATTGAAGGGAACTCAAAATGAAGATTTCGATCGAAAATAACGGCAAAGTTCTACGATTAAGTAGCAGTAGTGCTGAAATGCGGTTCCATGCTATCTGGCTACGTGACAATGCTCTCGATCCTGAAACCCGTGACCCTGTAACAAGCTACCGGATGATCAGATTCAAAGACTTGCCTGTGGATTTACATATTAGTACAGCCGAAGTACTCGAGGATGAGCTGATTTGTACTTTCGCTCCAGGTGGTAAAACTGTTCGTTTTCCATTACCGTGGCTAGCGAAGCACTGTTATGATAAATCTGTCGTAAAGAAGAGTCTGCCTGATGGCCTTATAACCTGGGACGGCAGTCTCTCCATAATTCCTGAAGCCGATATAACTGCTTTGCAGTCAGATACGGAAATTCTTAAACACTGGTTAAGCTCGGTGGCAACTCTGGGTTTTGCAAAAGTCACCGGCCTTAATAGTAGGTCTGGCGCTCTTTACGATATTGTTGATCTTTTTGGCTATGTTCGAGAAACAGAGTTTGGTCGCCTTTCTGAAGTACGTATTGAGGCAAACCCTACAAACCTTACCTTTACTAATGACCCCGCTTATCCGCACACGGATAATCCATACCGTATTCCGACGCTGTCACTCTAGGTTTTTTCTTGCATTGAAAACTCAGCAGACGGTGGTGAAAGTTACGTGGTTGACGGGTTTGTAGCAGCCTTGAAGTTGAAAGAAGAGAACCAGGAGCATTTTGATCTTCTGAGTCGTTATATGGCAAGCTTCATATTTACTGGTAACTCAGGTAAGCACCTGAAATCTCAGTATCCTATAATTGAACTGTCGTCAGATAATCAGCTTCAACATATTCGAACGAACTACTTTTGTCTCACCCCTCTGAGCGACGTACCATTCGATAAAATTGAATCCTATTATGCCGCCCATCGTCACTTCTCCACTATAATTGATTATCCTTCGATGGCGTTGACCTTTACACTTGAGCCAGGAGAGGGCTATATTATCGATAACACGCGCGTTCTGCATGCACGTAAAAGCTTCTCCGGAACAGGACACCGTTGGCTGCAATCCTGTTTCTCAGAAAAAGATGGATTGCTTGGGACTCTTGAATCGCTAAATTCAGAATAACGTCAGCCTGACATTCTTCGCTAACATTTTTCGTTGTAAAATAGCCAGCATCATTAACACCACTACTTTAGTCCTGATTCTGACTAAAATAGGGTGTTAATGAGCTGTATATTCAACCAATAGTTGATTAATTTAACCACAATGAGTCAATAATGAAGAAGTTTCTGGAAAATAATTTCAACTTAATGCTGGTTATCTCTGTGATTATCGGCCTATTGTTTCCGGGCATAGAGCGTATACCTAATATAGTGGTATCTATTCTATTAGGTATTATAGTGTTTTTCCTTTGCGCTAGAATATCCCTATCCGAAATTGGAAGTGTTTCAGCCAAAGAGGCAACGGCTTTTTATCTGCTGAGATTCATCGCTTTACCCGTTGGTTTTTTTTATATATCCACTATATTTATTCCTCAGTATGCCGTGGGGGTTTTACTACTGTCCTTAATGCCTGTCGGGATCAGTACGCCCGTAGTTGTTAATAATCAAAAGGGCAATACTTCTCTGGCCTTTATGCTGATGCTTGTGTCAAGTTTACTAGCACCGCTTATTATTCCTGCTATTTTTTCGTTGAGTAACTCCGATGAAAACATTGAAATACTGGGTGTTTTCTATACGCTGACCTCAGTTATTATACTTCCTTTCATTGGATATTTTTTAATAACAACCATTCAGAAAAAGACTAAGCCGTTCATTGAGAGTAATGTTTCATTTGTTTCAGTGGTTTTCATGAGCATAGTTATTTCGATTGTTATATCTAAACAAAGAAATGAATTCCTGAGTAACTACAGTGCTTTTTTCCTCGTGATAGCGATCCTTTTCCTGCTATTTATGTGCTTTTATCTGTTTGGCTGGTTATTCCTCGGCAAACAGGGTAGCAGATCGACCAGAATCTGTTACTCCCTGAGTTCTGGGGCGACTAATACAGCTATTGGAATAAATCTGGCTTTAATATATTTTTCGGCTGACACCGTTTTTTTTATGGTGTTGAGTGAATTAATCTGGGTTCTCTCTATACCGACGTTTAATCTATTGCAACAGCGATTTTATCAGAAACAGCTGGGCCAGTATTAGATACAGACCGATCCTCATATTAAACCGGCGGGTAAAGTTGGATTCAAGCAATAAGTGCAATCGACTGCCCTGTGTAAACTTCCAGCGGCGTTAGCCCGCCTAATACTTTCCGTGGCATGGTGTTGATCAGCATTTCCATTGTACTCAGATCATCTTCTGTCAGATGACCTAGCGGCATTTTCTTCGGCCATGTACGTCGAATAATACCATTGGTATTCTCGTTGGTGCCCCGCTGATAACTGGCATTGCCTGCATCTGCCGCGCGATTGCTTGAATAGCGATACTGCCCAACAGGCAGCACCACAATAAAGCGGGCCAGCGGCCCGCGCTCCCAGCCGTGTTTAGCTTTTTACAGCCGCGGCTTCTTTCATAGCGTCCTGGCCTTTCTTCCACAGGTTGCCCTGCCATAACTCTTCCAGTCCGGTTTCACCGGACGCACCTTGGGTGGTCAGGTAATCGTAGTAAGTGGTTGGTTTGTGGCCGGTCAGGTTGTAGAAGTCCGGGCTGCAGCGGCAGTAGAAGCCGTTGACCAGATATTCGAAGAACTCTGCCCGTGTTGCGCCAAAGTCGGTTTCGAAATCGTCCATCGACTGGGCGCGGTATTCAATGGTTTTGTCCATTGCCCGGCCCAGGTCGGCGGCGATCTCGGCCATGGATTGTGGCTGTGGGCCGGTGATGTCGTAGAACTTGTTGGCGTGACGGGTCGGGCCTTCTGTGAGTACAACGGCAGCGGCTTCGGCGATGTCGCGGGTGGCGACGAAGGAGTTGCGCGCTTTGCCCAGTGGATTGCTGAACCAGCCTTGCTCGGCGATGGTGTCGCAGTCGGTTTTCAGCAGGTGGTTCATAAAGAAGTTGTTGCGCAGCACGGTTACGTTGAGGCCTGCATCGATCAGGGCTTTCTCACCCCACCAGTAGTGCTGCAGCATCAGCGGAATGGCTGCGCCGCTGCGAGAAGAATGGGTGTCGGCATCGTAGGAGGCGGTGTTGGTATCAGCACCCATGCAGCTGACGCGCACCACGTGGCTGAGGGTGGCGGTACGGCTGGCCAGTTCTTTACAGAAGTTCAGGTGGCCTTCCAGCATAGGGTCCAGCGAGGCGGAGTAGAGTGCGCTGACGCCTGCCAGTGCAGCCTGCCAGGTGCTGGCATCGTTCAGATCAAAGAACACGGTTTCATCGGCACCGAGGGCGTGCAGATCAGCCGCTTTGGCTTCGCTGTGGTAGCAGGCGCGGACGGTGAATTCACCGGACTGGGCGAGGCGGGCAACCAGCTCTTTGCCGATGCGGCCGGTGGCGGAGGTGATCAGAACAATGGGTTTTGACATGGAGGTCGTTCCTGGTCGATGTGTGGATGGGTTGTCGGATACTCGACAGCCCGTGCCTCGCGCTCTGCGTGAACGGAGTTTGTGGCATCATCATCTGGCAGGGCTGGCGGTGGGTATAGGGCCAGTTGATGGCGGGCTCTGGGGCCTGTCGTGGGTGAGTATATGGTGGGCGTTATGGGGTGGATGAAGGGAAACACCCCCGCAGGGCGGGAGTGTTTTCGTTATCTCATGGCGTAGGGCTGGAATCAGGCCTGGTCGTTGATGCTCAGGGCCATGGCTTCAGCGATTTTGATGCCGTCGATGGCGGCGGACATGATGCCACCGGCGTAGCCTGCACCTTCACCGGCCGGGTAGAGGCCTTTGGTGTTGATGCTCTGGCAATCCTCGCCACGCTTGATGTTGATTGGCGAGGAGGTGCGGGTTTCAACGCCGGTCAGCAGGGCGTCGTTGATGGCGAAGCCACGGATTTTCTTGTTGAATGCCGGGATCGCTTCACGCAGGGCGTCGATGGCGAAGGCGGGCAGGGCGTCGGTCAGGTCGGTCAGTTTGATGCCCGGCTTGAACGATGGCTCGACGTTGCCCAGGGTGTCTGAGCTGTTGCCCTTAAGGAAGTCGCCCACGGTCTGTGCGGGTGCGTCGTAGTTACTGCCGCCCATCAGGTAGGCTTTGCTCTCCAGCTGGCGCTGCAACTCGATGCCAGCAAGCGGGTGGCCCGGGTAGTCGGATGGGTCGATACCGACCACCACTGCGCTGTTGGCGTTGCGCTCGCTACGTGAATACTGGCTCATGCCGTTGGTGACGACGCGGTTTTCTTCTGAGGTGGCTGCGACCACGGTGCCACCTGGGCACATGCAGAAGCTGTAAACCGAGCGGCCGTTTTTACAGTGGTGAACCAGTTTGTAGTCCGCTGCGCCGAGGATTTCGTTACCAGCGTTTTTACCGAAGAGGGCTTCGTCGATCATCGACTGTTTGTGCTCAATACGGAAACCGATGGAGAACGGCTTGGCTTCGATGTAAACGTTTTTGGCGTACAGCATCTCGAAGGTATCGCGGGCGCTGTGACCGACCGCCAGGGCGACATGGCGAGATTTGATCTTCTCGCCATCAGCCAGGGTCAGGCCGGTGATTTGGCCATCTTCGATGTCGACATCGTCCACGCGGGCGCTAAAGCGGATTTCACCGCCCAGCGCGATAATCTCAGCACGCATTTTTTCTACCATGGACACCAGCCGGAAGGTGCCGATATGCGGCTTGCTGACGAACATGATCTCTTCCGGCGCACCGGCGGCAACGAACTCGGTGAGTACTTTGCGGCTGTGCTGTTTCGGGTCTTTCACCTGGGTGTAGAGCTTGCCATCGGAGAAGGTGCCCGCGCCGCCTTCGCCAAACTGTACGTTAGACTCGGTGTTCAGCTCTTTCTTACGCCAGAAACCGAAGGTGTCTTTGGTACGCTCGCGGACTTCTTTACCACGCTCCAGAATGATCGGCTTGTAGCCCATCTGCGCCAGCACCAGCCCGGCCAGCAGGCCACAGGGGCCAAAGCCGACCACCACCGGGCGTTCGGTCAGTTCGGCCGGTGCCTGGGCGACGAAGTTATAGTTCATATCCGGGGCGGCTTTGATCTGCTGGTTATCTTCGAATTTTTTCAGCAGCGCAGCATTGATACGAGTGTCAACATCCAGGGTGTAGATCAGGTAGATCTCGTTCTTTTTGCGCGCGTCGTAGCCACGGCGAAAAACGGTAAAGCTGACCAGCTTGTCGGCGGTGATACGCAGACGAAACAGGATGGCATTGGTCAGGTCTTTTTCGTTGTGATCCAGCGGAAGTTTGATGTTGGTAATACGTATCATGTCTGCGAGTGTCCAGCGGTGGTTACTTAGTTAGAGTAAAGGCGGAAGTTTACGCTACTTTGGGCGTATGTTGCGGATATTTTGCGATGGGTGGCTGCGGTGCTATCCGCCGCCATAGTGCTGGTGTACCCTGTCGCTGATTTCAGTGTTAACGACCGGGAAATAGATCATGAGCAACAACGAAAATGTAAAACAGAACCGCCGTCTGCGTAAGAAACTGTACCTGGGCGAGTTCACGGTATACGGGTTTGACCTGAGCTTTGACTTCGATGGCATGGAGCCACAGGGCGCAAGCGATTTCCTGGACGAAATCATTGAGCTGGTTGAATCCCGCGATCTGATCATCGCCGGTGGTGGTGATACGAAGTCTTTCGGTCTGTTCATCTGTGCAGCAGCCCGTTACGGTTCTGCAACCGAAGAAGACCGTGCCGCGCTGGTTAGCTGGCTGGAAGCTAAGCCGGTAGTGAAAGAGATCGTCGCCGGTGAGCTGGTAAACGCGTACTACGAGTCCTGAGTTTTACCCGATGCCTGTTGACGTTCGCGTTTAGAGGCATCGGGATTTGTAGCAGCTCGCGCCGCGAGCGTCCGGGCCTTGCGCGGTGCTACAAGAGCATCGCCAGCAAGCTGGTTCCTACGGTAGTGCGGTGGTTCTTGTAGGAGCGAGCTTGCTCGCGATGGCTTCACAGATACTGCTGATAAAACGCTAATTCCCATTCCAGCACCTGTTGCTGATTCTGCGGCTGCCTGAAGCCGTGGCCCTCATTTTCAAAGCTGTGATATTCACTGTTGATACCCCGTTGCTGCAGGGACCTGGCCATTTGTTCGGTCTGTTCTGGCGGCACGACGTTGTCCTGTAATCCCTGAAAGAAGATGACCGGGGTGTTGATCTGTTCGATGTTATTTAGCGGTGAGCGGGCCTGGTAACGATCCTGATGCTGCTGTACATCGCCGATCAGCCAGTCCAGGTAGCGGCTTTCAAATTTGTGGGTGTGGCGGGCCAGCAGGTTGAGATCCGATATGCCGTAGTGGCAGGCGGCGGCGCGGTAGCGGGGGTTGTTAACCAGTGCGGCCAGGCTGGTGTAACCACCGGCGCTGCCGCCGCGAATAAACACCCGCTGTGGGTCGATGCGACCCTGGTCGGCTAGCCAGTCGATGGCGGCGTTGGCGTCTTCGATGTCGCTGATGCCCCAGTTATGTTGCAGCAATAAACGGTAGTCACGGCCGTAGCCGGTGCTGCCCCGGTAGTTGAGTTCCAGCACGGCAAAGCCATGATCGGTCCAGAACTGCAGGGCCGGTTTGAGCACCGGGTAGCTGGTGGCGGTGGGGCCGCCGTGCAGGGTGATCAGCAGTGGTGGCTGCTGGCTGTCTGTGGGGCTGTAGAAATAGCCATAGCAACAGGGTTGATTACTGAGCGGGTTACCTGGTTGAGTGTGTGGCAGCGGTATTTCCAGCGCGACGGGCAGTGTCGGGTTCGACAGTGGCAATGGGCTTTGGGCCAGCGTGTTGCACTGGCCGTTGCTGAGGTTGAACTGAACCACCTGAGGCAAAGCAGTGGGGCTGGCAGCGACGGCGTAGAGGTTATTGCCGTGGTGCGCCAGCTCGCTGATCTGGCTGAAGTCATGGGCCAGGGGCTGCGGCTGGCTTTCGCTGTGC
Organism: uncultured Oceanospirillaceae bacterium; assembly: GCA_913057435.1. Classification (GTDB taxonomy): domain Bacteria; phylum Pseudomonadota; class Gammaproteobacteria; order Pseudomonadales; family Balneatricaceae; genus Marinobacterium_C. The sequence goes on from CAJXNY010000018.1 coordinate 78,389, forward strand.
AGGGTCAGTTGAGCCTGCCCCTGACGGTGGCTGGCACCAACCCAGCGACCCGCCGCCAGCCAGCGCAGGTTGCTGTTGCCCAGTTGCCAGGGAGCGGGGCTGTATTCACCGGGCTGCTCGGTGAGGGGCTGAGCCGGTTGCAGCGCTGCCTGTGTGGTGTCGGTAAAACGCCAGGGTTGCCAGTCGCCGTTGCGGTCGCTGATGGCAATCAGTTGCTGTTGCGGGTCGAAATGGGGCTGGGTGATGGACTCAGCCTGCTGCTGGCCTGCGATCAGCTGCACGGTTGTCAGCTGACCGCGGTTATCCAGCCGGGCATGGTAGAGCAGGGTTTCGGTCCAGGGCTGATGGGGGTGATCCCAGCTGACCCAGCTCAGTTGCTGGCCATCGTCACTCAGCGCTGGCTGGCCGTAAAAATCATGGCCATGGTGCACAATGGAAACGCTGCCATCGGTCAGCGAGATGGCGACCAGCTGGTTCTCAACGCCGCTTTCCTGGTGTACTTCCTGCACGGCTAACAGTCGGTTACGGTGGCTGTCCCATACCGGGGCGGCAAAGCGGCTGCGTGGCTGATCGGTTAATTGCTGCGGTTTGGAATCGGTGGCTAACGGCTGGGTCCAGAGTTGCTGGTCATCGTTATTGACGAACACCAGCGCCTGATCCAGCAGGCACCAGCAGGCCCCGCCATATTCATGCACCCGGCTGCGGACGCTGAACCCGGCGGGCGTTAGTGTCTGCGGCCCCTTGCCGGGCTGATACCAGCACAGGGCTATACGGCCCTGGTGTTCCGGCTGAGACTCCAGCCAGTAAAGCTGGCCTGCGCGGTCGCAGGCCAGCTGACTGTATTGCTTCTGGCTGGCGCAGGCCTGGGCAGCGCTCAGGGGGCGGGACGGTTGCATAGGCAGGCTTAACCTTTGTAGAAAACGCGGGAGTTACGCTCGTTGCGGTAGAGAAAGTCGGTGTTCACCGGTTGCTCGGCAGCCGTGCGGGCGGCGAGAATTTTGTGATGCTGCGGTGATTTGCTGCACACCGGATCGGTGGCGTTGGCGTCGCCGGTCAGCATGTAGGCCTGGCAGCGACAGCCGCCGAAGTCTTTTTCTTTCTCGTCGCAGCTGGCGCAGGGTTCCTGCATCCAGTCATTGCCACGGTAATGATTAAAGCCGAATGACTCATCCCAGATATGGCGCAGGCTGTGCTCACGTACATTGGGAAATTCGATTGGCAGCATTCGCGCGCTATGGCAGGGCAGCGCCGTGCCATCCGGGGTGACGGTGAGAAACACCTGACCCCAGCCGTTCATGCAGCCTTTGGGGCGCTCTTCGTAGTAATCCGGGGTGACAAAAATCAGTTTAAGCGGGTGGCCCTGGGCGGCCAGTTTATCCCGGTATTCATTGGTGATCCGCTCAGCGCGCTCCAGCTGGGCGTGGCTGGGCATCAGGGTATCGCGGTTTTCAAAGCCCCAGCCGTAGTACTGGCAGGTGGCCAGCTCGACGTAATCAGCTTCCAGCTCGATGCACAGTTCGATAATGCGGTCGATCTGGTCGATGTTATGCCGATGGGTCACAAAGTTGAGCACCATCGGGTAACCCTGGGCTTTGACTTCGCGGGCCATGGCCAGCTTCTGGGCGAAGGCTTTTTTCGAACCTGCCAGCAGTGCATTCACCTCATCATCGGCGGCCTGAAAACTGACCTGAATGTGGTCCAGCCCGGCCTGACGAAACTCGCCGATTTTACGCTCGTTAAGGCCGACGCCAGAGGTGATCAGGTTGGAGTAGTACCCCAGTTCGCGGGCTTCGCTAATCAGGGTGACCAGATCCTGGCGCACCAGCGGTTCGCCGCCGGAAAATCCCAGTTGTACGGCACCCAGTTCACGGCCCTGGCGGAACACCTCCACCCATTGCTCGGTGCTGAGCTCTTCACCCTGACCCGCAAAATCCAGCGGGTTGGAGCAGTAGGGGCACTGCAGCGGGCATTTGTAGGTCAGTTCGGCCAGCAGCCAGAATGGCTGGCCGTGGGGTTTGATGGTCGCAGCCGGTTGCTGTGGGTTGCCGTGACATGCAGACATGGTGCCTCCGGGTTACAGGGTGATCCAGTTTTGTTGCTGGGCCTGGCCGATAAACTCCAGAATATCGGCGCGAATGTCCCCGGCGTCGGGGAACTTTGCCATCAGCTGATCGCTGATGGCTGCTATATCGCGCTGGCCATCGATCATCGCCATGATCTCACCCGCCGAGCCGTTGAGTTTGACCATCCCTTCCGGGTAAAGCAGTACGTAGCTGTCCTGGGCCTGTTCCCACTGTAGTCGGAACATGGGGTTCAGCTGCGGGGTTTGCGTGGGGGTGAGGGTGTCAGTCATTGAACAGTCCTCGATGGTAAACCTGCTCGTCGGTGACGCTGTGGTAGGGCGCGCGTTCCAGCTCATAGGCCATGGTCATAGCATCGAGCATACTCCAGAGCACATCCAGCTTGAACTGCAGAATCTCCAGCATGCGGTCCTGCTGAGCGCGGGTCTGGTAGTGGTCCAGGGTGATCTGCATCCCGTGTTGTACATCGCGCCGGGCTTCACTCAGGCGGTTACGGAAATACTGATAGCCATCCGGGTCGATCCAGGGGTAGTGGGTTGGCCAGACATCCAGCCGGGACTGGTGAATTTTCGGTGCGAACAGCTCGGTCAGTGACGAACTGGCAGCCTCTTCCCAGCTGGCACGGCGGGCAAAATTGACGTAGGCATCCACGGCAAAGCGTACGCCGGGCAGTACATGCTGCTGGGAGACGATTTCTTCACGGCTCAGGCCCACCGCTTCGCCAAGGCGCAGCCAGGCTTCGATGCCGCCTTCACTGCCGTCGTAGCCATCATGGTCCAGGATGCGCTGCACCCATTGCCGCCGGACATCCGGGTTGGGGCAGTTGGCCATAATGGCCGAGTCTTTCACCGGGATCATGATCTGGTAGTAGTAGCGGTTAGCCACCCAGCCCTGGATCTGTTTTTTGCTGCAGGTGCCGTTGTACATAGCGACATGGTAGGGGTGGTGGATATGGTAGAGATCCCCTTTTGCGTACAGTGCCGCTTCAAAATCGTCCCGGCTCAGCGGGGCGTTGTCGGTGGTGTCTGTCATGCGTCTGCTCCCAGTTCAATGCTCATACCGTCGTAGGAAATCTCGATGCCGTGGGCCAGTACGATGGCGTGTTCGGCAGAGTCTTCATCCAGAATCGGGTTGGTATTGTTGATGTGAATCAGCACCTTGCGGGGTTTGTCCAGGCTGTCCAGATATTCAATCATGCCACCGGGGCCGGACTGGGGCAGGTGGCCCATGGCGGTGCCGAGTTTGTCGCCAACGCCGCTGACGATCAGTTCATCTTCCTGCCAGATAGTGCCATCAACCAGTAACAGATCAGCCTGTTCCATAATGGGCCGCAGGTGAGGTTCGATCTGACCCAGACCCGGCGCGTAGAACAGGGTTTTACCGCTGGCGGTGTCTTCAATCAGCATGCCAATGTTATCGCCGGGGTGAGGGTCGTTACGGTGGGGAGAGTACGGCGGTGCGCTGGACAGCAGCGGCACAGCGGTGAGCTTCAGCCCTGGTGTCTGGGGGATCTCAAAGCTGTTTTCACCCTCGGCGATGGGAATCTGGTTCCAGTTCAGGCCGCCGTTCCAGTGCTCGAGCATGGTAAAAATCGGGAAGCCGCTGCTGAGGTCCTGTTTGACCATATCGGTACACCAGACGTCGTGTGGGCAGCCTTCGCGCAGCATCAGCAAGCCGGTGCTGTGGTCGATCTGGCTGTCCATCAGCACGATGGCAGCAATGCCGGTATCGCGAATCGCGCGGGCCGGTTGCATCGGACCAAAGCTGTCGAGCTGGGCGCGGATATCGGGTGAGGTGTTAAACAGCAGCCAGTCTTCGCCGTTGGCGCTGATGGCAATGGAGGACTGGGTGCGGGCACGGGCATTGAGGGTGCCTTCACGCAGGCCGCGGCAGTTGTTGCAGTTGCAGTTCCACTGGGGGAAGCCACCACCGGCGGCAGAGCCTAATACCTGGATTTTCATTGTTATTTTAATCTCGGGCTGTTGTCTGGGCGTGGTTAGTGCTGGAAAAGCGGGGGAAGCCGCAGGCCAGCAGGGGGTGCTGGCCGGGTCTTACCGTTGCGATTAACGGTTGGCGAAGTACATGGTAACTTCGAAACCGATACGCATATCTTCAAATGCAGGCTTGGTCCACATGGCTAGCTCCTTGTTTTTATTTGGTAAAGGGAATCAGTTGTGACACTTCGATAATAGAAACTGGAGGGCCAGTTCAACATGGTACTTTGGGGTCGCTGGAGGGGTGTTTTGGTCGTAGAGATCTACGACCGAAGTACTGGTGGTGATTTCTCGTTTCTATGTTCCACGTGGGAATGCATAACCCGCAGGTTCTGATATTGCCCAGCCCGGTGGGAATGACGGGTTATCTGTACCGGGCTATCGCGGAGATTCCATACCGGTTTTGGGTTGTGGTCTTGCCTGCTGGCGCGCCAGGGGGCTAGCCCCCTCGCAACCCCCATCGCCTCCAAAGAATGGCTTTTTCCGTGCCGGCCCTGCGTCAGTCGCTGAGTGAAGCCTGGATTCCCCACGTAAGTAACTCCCTCGTACCTCGGTCAGACAAATTTCACTCTGATCGCGCCTGTCACACGCCATGCCCGGGCCATTCACAGTCGGCGACTTAGAAAGCGTCGTAACCTGCAACCATTGAGTGCGCTACGCGAATAATGAAGCAGGAAATAACGGTTACATGACAAGCCTGATCGCGAGCAAGCTCGCTCCTACGGTTCTGGATATGTAGGAGCCAGCTCGCTGGCGATCAGTTATGGCTGATTAGCTCAGCGTTTGAGGTACTGGTTGAAGTCGACGTTGCTGGCGGAGAGGATCGCCTGGATGCGGTTGTGGACGCCCAGTTTGCGTAAAATAGCGGACACATGCGCTTTGACCGTGGTTTCGGCGATGTTGAGGTTGTAGGCGATCTGTTTGTTGGCTTCGCCTTTGGACATGCGTTCGAGCACCAGTAGCTGGCGGCGGGTGAGGGAGGAGAGGACTTCCGGGGCCAGCTGGTTTTCTTCCTGGCGACGGCGCTGTGGGGTATCGGCTGGATTAGCACGAATGATGGTGGACGGCAGGTACACCTCACCGGCCAGCACCTGCCTGAGGGCGGCGGCCATTTCATCGCGGGACAGTGATTTGGTAATAAAGCCGACCGCACCGTAAGTGATCGCCTGCAGCACGATCTGTTTGTCTTCCTCGGCTGACACAATCACCACCGGGATGGTCGGGGCGCTGTTGCGCAGGGTGATCAGGCCGTTGAGGCCGTTCATGCCCGGCATGTTCAGGTCCAGCAGGATTATATCCAGATCGCTGTGCTGCTCGGTGAGCGCGACGGCGTTGTCCAGATTTTCGGTTTCGCGCAGGGTGCAATCGGGGAAGTTGGATTGAATGACATTAACGATCGCTTCACGAAACAGCGGATGGTCATCGGCAATCAGAATATCGTACACAGGGCGTCTCCGGCTTTTCTTATTGTGTGGGGTGTCGGTGGCTGAGCGGTCCGGCTGCTAGGGCCAGGCAACAGGGCTGGCATCTACCATGGGTAGCTGCGCCTCCTGCCAGCCATCAATGCCATTACGGTACCAGTATAGTTGCTGGTATCCGAGCAGATGGGCACGCTTAACGGCATTCCAGGACATCCAGCAATCCGCCCGACAGTAAAACACCATCGGGTGCTGTTTGTCATTGTTGCTGAGCCGGGCCAGCTCGCGCTGCAGATAGGTCAGCCAGTTGTCACTGGGTTCGCCATAACCGACATTGGGTAGCCAGACGCTGCCAATAATATTCTGGCGCGGTGATTTGAGCAAAAACCGCCCGGCCTGCCAGGGTTGTGGCTGCACGTCGATCAGGCTCAGGCCGGGCTGTGTTTTACGCAATGCCTGTAACTCAGTGGTGGTCAGGGTGGCGGCCCCTTCGGCGCGCTCCGGCGTCGGGGCGCGGTAACGCTTGGTCCGATAACCCTGATCATTAAACAGTGTGGCATCTTTCTGTTTATAGCTGTCGAGCCAGTGCGCGGGCTGCTCGCTGGCATGGCTGAACGGCAGGTAAGGCAACAGTAGCAACGGTAGCAGTCGTAGGCGGTGTGTAACCATGGTGGTCTCCTGGCGGCTCTGACGCGGACTGCACGCAGCGTAGCTGCGCTCGGAAATGTCAGTCTATGTGAGACTACAGCCAGGGGGCGGGCCTCGGAATGCTACTTGAGCGGGAATGGTTTACTACCAAGGTACTGTTTTTGTCAGGGCCAGGTAGCCCTGGTGGCTGTATTACCTACCAAGGGCGTAGTTTTTCGATGCTAATGGCTGATACCTGAGTTGGGCCTGTGCTGGTTATGATCGGGGTATAGCGTGTTCGGCCTGTTTTGCTCAGGCCGGTAATTGCACATCCATTGCATATAAAAACAATGAGGCATACCCGATGATTTACGCACAGCCAGGTACAGAAGGCTCAGTCGTTTCTTTTAAATCCCGTTACGGGAACTACATCGGTGGCGAGTGGGTTGCTCCGGTTAAAGGTGAATACTTCCAGAATGTGAGCCCGGTAAACGGTGAAGCGTTTTGTGAAATCCCACGCTCGACTGCTGAAGATATTGATCTGGCACTGGACGCGGCGCATGCAGCAAAAGATGCCTGGGCGCGCACGTCAGTAACCGAACGCTCCAATTTGATGCTGAAAATTGCTGATCGTATCGAAGCCAACCTGGAAGCGCTGGCCGTTGCCGAGACCTGGGATAACGGTAAAGCAGTACGTGAAACCCTGGCAGCCGATGTGCCGCTGTGTGTGGATCACTTCCGTTACTACGCCGGTTGTATTCGTGCCCAGGAAGGCACCATGGGTGAGATCGATGAGAACACCGTGGCGTACCACTTCCATGAGCCACTGGGTGTGGTCGGTCAGATCATTCCATGGAACTTCCCACTGCTGATGGCTGCCTGGAAACTGGCCCCTGCGCTGGTAACGGGTAACTGTGTTGTACTTAAGCCAGCTGAGCAGACACCGGCTTCTATTCTGAAACTGATGGAAATCATCGGTGATCTGCTGCCAGCAGGCGTACTGAACGTGGTGAACGGCTTTGGTAAAGAAGCCGGTGAAGCGCTGGCAACCAGCAAGCGCATTGCCAAAATCGCCTTCACCGGGTCGACTCCGGTGGGTTCCCACATTCTGAAATGTGCCGCTGAAAACATTATTCCATCGACTGTAGAGCTGGGTGGCAAGTCGCCAAATATCTTCTTTGAAGACATTATGCAGCAGGAAGACGCGTTTATTGATAAGGCGGCTGAAGGCGTTGTACTGGCGTTCTTCAACCAGGGCGAAGTGTGTACGTGCCCATCCCGTGCGCTGATTCAGGAAAGCATCTACGACGCGTTCATCGAGCGTGTTATTGAGCGTGCGAAAACGATCAAACGTGGTAACCCGCTGGATACCGATGTGCAGGTGGGTGCTCAGGCGTCCCAGCAGCAGTTCGATAAGATCATGTCTTACATGGATATCGGTCGCGAAGAGGGGGCTGAGTTCCTGATCGGTGGTAGCGCTGAGAAACTGGAAAATGAGTTTGGTACCGGTTACTACGTGCAGCCAACGCTGATGAAAGGCACCAACAGCATGCGCGTGTTCCAGGAAGAGATCTTTGGCCCAGTGGTTGCTGTCACCACGTTTAAAGATGAAGCTGAAGCACTGGCGATTGCCAATGATACGGAATTTGGCCTGGGTGCCGGCGTCTGGACCCGTGATATGAACCGTGCTTACCGTATGGGCCGTGGCATCGAAGCGGGCCGTGTCTGGACGAACTGTTACCACCTGTACCCGGCACATGCTGCCTTCGGTGGTTACAAGAAATCCGGTGTGGGCCGTGAAACCCATAAGATGATGCTGGATCACTACCAGCAGACCAAGAACCTGCTGGTGTCTTACGATGTAAACCCACTGGGTTTCTTCTGATCTGATCGCTACCAGCTAGTGTGACTAAACGGGCCTTTCGAGGCCCGTTTTTACGTTCAGGGTCGGGCCTGGCTTCCACCTGCCCGGGGTTATTGGCATACTGATCATTCAACGTAACGGTTGCCGCAAACGGCGACTATTTCATTCAGCCTGGCTGCTGTTATGCCAGCGCCGGTTTTGACAGGGATTTGATATGAGTAGTGGCCGTTTTCCCTCACTGCGCCGTATGCTATCGCGTTCGACCAGTACCCGTGATACCTCGACGACCCGGACCACCCCACCGCCGCCTCCACGCCGTGGTCCTTCTTTATTTAGACGGATGCGCAGCGTTATGCCGAGTTTCGGCAGTCGCCGTAATGTTACCCCGCCAGGGCCGCTGCCACTGGTGTATGGCCCCCCGCCTCGTACTTCGACGGCATTTCAGAACCTTGAGCATGACCCGCAAACCTTTATGCGCCGCAATGCGGTCAAAATTCAGGGTAAATACGGTAAAACCAGTGGTAAAACTGATTTTGTGATGTACAACGCCGGGCCGATTGGCAAGCGCCGCAACTCGGTGTCCGGTGATCTGCAGGATGTATTTGAATACCGGATCAGCTCTCAGGAGGATTTCAAACGCTTTGCTAACCGGCCAGATAAGGGTGGGGTGGACTCCTTTGATACACATACCTTTATGGCACAACATATTGCCATGGAGCCGGTGCATAAGTCGTTTTATGACACGCCAGATCAGGACCCCGGCAGCTCGGCATTGGTACGCCACGGGCGGTCGCAGAACTACATCACCAATTCGGTTACCGGTTGCTCCATTGTGCGTAAGAATAATGATCTGGGCCATTGGTGGCCGTTTAATCAGGTAGAACGCAACTACTCCAGCGGTGAAGAACTGGAGCAGGGTATTCGTCAGGATCAGCCCGAGTCCCAGGTGTTTGGCCCGTCGAATTATGATAAGAGCGGTACCAACCTGTTTATCCAGTCAACCCGCCGTGGCTCGGTGCATATTCATGGCCAGAGTGGTGAAACAGGACGGGGGACGGACCACTGGTCGGCCAATGTGCAGGATCATCGGTTTGCGCCTTCACCGCCGCGACCACGTCGGCCACGGATGACCAGCGAGTTTTACCGTAAAAACGTTGAGAAGGCTCGCCGTGGTATACAGTTCGAGCATGATCTGAATAGCAGTATTCGCAAGGCTCAGCGCTTTGTACCGGAAGACCCGATTAACCCGCATGACCCGGGCCCGCAAGACTGGGATTAAACCTGGCCAGACCTGACACCAAAAAATCCCCGGTTGTTAATTACAGGCGGGGATTTTTTATGGGCTGAACCTCAGCGCACTTTCGCCCCACGCTGCGGATTAAAGCCGTTAATCCCTATCAGGCTGAACATCAGAGTACAGGCGAGAGTGATGGGGCGGGATACGGACCACTGGTCGGTAATGTGCAGGATTACCGGTTTGCACCTTAATCGCCGTTACCGCGCAGGCCCTGGTTGATCTCCATGATCCGGGGCCTCAATACCGGGGTGATTAAACCACTATTATAGGAGAGGGTGATCAGGATTAAATTGTGTTCACTTACTCCGGCAGCAGGGGCGACGTAAACATATCAGGCCTGTGCTCAATCTCAGTTCAGTGATGCTTTACACAGCAGGCATGCCGCTTATATCAGCTATATCGAGAAAAGCACTGAGGTGACCCGCACACTGTACTCGCTATACAGTCGTCACACGCTCATTGCCACTAAAGTCCCGAAACATGAAAGCATATAGACATCATTTATATTCTATTACTAAATTAGATATAAAGTACTAGGTTCTTATGTTCTCGTTCAGATTAATGGGTTGATTTTTATGTGCAGGAGAAATATTGCTCTAGTCATGAGTTGTGAAATTTGTTTTATTATTTATAAAATTTTCTACGGTGGCTCTGTTTAAATAAGCTCGTTTTGTGTAGGTGCTGGTGTTTGCATTGTTTATCAAACGATTGTTTATTTGTTTGTGCGTATAATTTTAATGTATGTTACAAAGCTGGTTTAATTTAGTTAGTGACTGTTTATTAACCGGTCCGTTTTTGTTTGATCTTCGACAGGTATTTGAAGGTTTGGGCCATTGTAAGAAAGGGAGTTCTATGTCTGGTAATAGTAGTTTGCCGTTTGGTTACGGCGATGGTACTTACGTTCTTAATGGTTTTGATAGTGAAGGTGAAAGGTTAACAGCTGAACGCCTCGATTTTGGAGAAGATATCAGTAAGGGTGATATTTATCTGACGGCAGAGGGCCCGGACCTTGTTATTGTCCTCACCCGGGATGGAGAGCTGACAACAGATAAAATTGTTATGCAGGATGCTGTTATTTCATCTGATCTACGAGTGAATGAACTGACGTTTTCCAACGGTGAGACGCAGGCGCTTACAGACTACGCCCTGCAGCTGGAAGGCACGAATGTTGCGGATGTATTAACAGCGATAACGGGTTTTAATTTCGATATTTATGGCGGCGCGGGTGATGACTCGCTTTATGGCGGCAGTAAGAGTAATAACTATTACTTCAATCGAGGGGATGGTCAGGATACTGTCCGTGATTCGGGGAACTCTGGTTCAGATAATGAAGCCGATGCAATTGTTTTCGGTGCGGGCATTCGATCAGATGACGTTAGATTTAAACAGGATGGCAATAACTTTATGTTAATGATTCTTGACGAAGGTCAGGAGTCAGGTGATTCGATTACCCTGCAATACTCAAAGGTTAGCGAACGTTACCAGATTGAAAAATTTATTTTCGAGGATGGTCAGGAACTTAGCCTGGATCAGCTTACTGAGGGTGTGTACGGCACAGCAGATAATGACATCCTGACGGTTGAATATGGCCAGGGTGGTGTATTTAATGGCGGTGCTGGTGACGATACACTTCAGGGTACAGATTACGCTGACATTTATACATTTAATCAGGGCGATGGTCATGATCAGGTTCTTGATGTTGATGGCAGTGATCAGATTCAGTTCGGCGCGGATATTTCTGTATCAGATATAGAGGCCGTTGAAAACGGTGATGATATTCAAATTACGATTCGACGTAATGGTGAAGACGTTGGCGATAGCATTACGCTGAAAAATACCCGTGGTGATCAGCTGACGAATGAAAGTCTGGTATTCGATAACGGTGAGTCAGTTGTACTTAGCGATGTACTGATCATCCCCAGGGCTGATGCGTATCTATTTGCTCGAGGGGATGGACAAAACCTGTTACAGCAGACCGATGATGACGGTGCAGATACGGCTCTTGAATGCATTCTGCTGAGTTCTGATATTGGCCCGGATGATATCCGTATTACAGTCAATGATGCGTACCCAGGCGCGTTGATGTTGACGCTGTTGCGGGATGGTGAAGCGACAGATGACCAGTTGACGCTCGATTCTGCGTTGCAGGCTGGGTTCAATATAGACACGCTGGAATTCAGTGATGGTACGACCGTAGCGCTAAGTGACCTGCCCGTTGAGCATCATGGCGATGCGGGTAATAACAGCCTGAGTGGAGTTTATGGTCGTATTGACGCGTACTTCGGTGGTGGGGGAGATGATCAGTTAACCGGCTCGATTGGTGAAGACCGCTTCCACTTCAGTCATGGTGATGGTCATGACAGCATCGCAAGTATGTCAGGCAGTGATCAGCTTGTATTGGGAGCGGGTATTCGTCTGGATGACCTCAGTGCCGAACAGCAGGGCGACGATATCGTGCTCAGCATTGCAGCTGACGGTGCAGATATTGGTGGCAGCATCACCGTACAAGGCCGGGACGCTGAAAGCCTGACGACGCAGAGTGTTGTGTTTGCCGATGGCAGCCGTGTTGCCCTGGCAGAGATATTAGCCGGTACGGCTGAACAGGAAGGCAGTGCTTACGCCTTTAATCGTGGCGATGGCCAGCAAGCGCTGAGTGACGAAGACACCACCGCTGATGGTGACGCGATCACTCAGGTCGCGCTGGGAGAGGGCATCAGTCCGGCGGATATCCGTATTACGCCAAGCGATCTCAATAACAGTTCGCTGACGCTGGTGCTGCTGGAAAATGGTGCCCCAACGGATGATCAGCTGACGCTGGTCGGTGCGATGCAAGGTACTTTTGAGATTGAGTCACTGGTATTTATGGACGGCAGCCAGGTCAGCATCGTATCACTGCCGGTTGAGCATCATGGCGGTGATACAGATGATCAGCTGACGGGTGTAGTCGGCCGGACTGACGAGTTCTATGGCGGTGATGGTAATGATCGGATTACGGCATCGGAAGGTGTGGATCGACTGATCTTTAACACCGGCGATGATCAGGATCGTCTTGAGAACATGTCAGCGGAAGATCAGATTGTCTTTGGGGACAATATCTCGGCCGATGATCTGCGGGTTGAACAGAACGGCGACAATGTTGAGATCTCCGTACTGGTCAATGGCTACTACGTCGGTGATCAGATCACCGTCATTGACCAGTCCATTGATACATTTACGACTCAGAGTGTTGTCTTTGCTGATGGCGGCACGATGACATTGCTAGCACTGCTTGGTGAGGTGCCGACTGATGAGGGTCACCACTTCAATCGGGGTGATGGTGAATACAGCATTAGTCTGGAAGGTGCCGGAACTGACAACGCAAGCATCTGGGATAGCATTATTTTCGGTGACAACATCACCGACAGCGACCTTCAACTGACGGTTGAAGGGGACCACTTTATTCTCACACCGCTATTGAACGGAGTTGCAACCGCTGATCGTGTCGTGCTGGAAAATGCTGTTGGTCAGGCTGGCACTATCGAGAGTCTGGTGTTTAGCAATGGTGCAACACAGGCGCTGGCGACACTGCCCGTACATCATTTTGGTAATGATGGCGATAATGGCTTTGTCGGGATCAGTGGTCGAGACAACCTATTCCACGGTGGTGCGGGTGATGATAGCCAGCACGGTAGCACCGGGTCAGATAGCTATTATTTCAGTCGGGGAGATGGTCACGATATTGTGCGTGACAATGGTGATGCCAGCCGTACCGATGCTATTGATCGTATCATACTGGGTGAAGGTATCAGTCAGGATGATATTCGCCTGACTACCAGTGAACATCATATTTCCAGCCTCACTTTGTCTATCCTGAATGATGGTGAGCCGACAGGTGATAAGTTCACACTGGAGTACGTGCAGCAGGACGCCTTTGGTATTGAAGAGCTGGTGTTCCACGATGGTACTACGGTTGCTCTGAATGCACTGTCTATCGAACATAATGGCGATGTGGGCGATGACACCCTCACCGGTGTGTACGGCTACAACAATGTCTTCCATGGTAGAGGGGGCGATGATACGTTAATCGGTTCTACCGCTACCGATCGTATTATCTTTAACCGTGGGGATGATCAGGACACCATTACTGACATGGGTGACACTGACCAGGTTGTGCTTGGTGCTGGTATCAGTCATGGCGACCTTCTCGTTACTGTAGAAGAGGGTAATACTGTTATCCGTTTGCAGCAGGATGGTGAAACGACCGGTGATCAGCTCACCCTGACAGGGAAAAATCTGGGTAACCTGCGCACTGCCAGTGTGGAATTTGATGATGGTAGTGTGGCTGAAATCAGAGATCTGGTGGGTGGTCGTGGCTGGGTAACACATACCGGTACTGATCAGGATGATACGCTGCAAGCCGATGAAGAGAGTAATAACATCTTCTATGGTATGGAGGGGAATGATGCGTTGCATGGAAGTGCAAACATCGATCATTTCCATATTGATCGTGGTTGCGGCAGTGATACGCTGTTCAATCTGGATGAAACGGATCAGATTATTTTTGCTGATGGCATCCGCTATAGCGACCTTGGTGTGACGATACAGGGTGGCGACCTGATCCTGAATGTGCAGATGAATGGCCAGAGCAATGGTGACCAGATCACTCTGACGAATGCTCTGTATAACGCTGACAGTGTCCAGCATCTGATCTTTGCTAATGACGATGAAGTCACTCTGACGCAACTGCTGGAAGCCGAAGGCTTCTACTACTGCAACTCAGGTGTCGGCAACATCAGCATCGACAACAGCTTCAACCAGCTGATCTTCGGCAACAACATCCTGCACACCGATGTCGATATTCATATCGACG
>CAJXNY010000019.1 GCA_913057435.1 uncultured Oceanospirillaceae bacterium
AGATTACCAGACTCCTCTGGAGTATCTGGCAGATGTGGGTGTGTCGCTTATGTTGGAAATCTAGGATCTAATACCGATACATTAATATTTGTATTAATATTATTTCCAGTTTCATTTGGCGGTGTTTTAATGGGTGTAAGAAGCTTTATATTGAAAGCTGGCACGTGACAAGCTGTTAATTAAAAATAAAATACAGTTGGATTTTGCTTCTTTATCATCTATTTTAGCCAATAATTTTTCCTGTTATATAGGCAGGGCAAGAGCATGAACATATTTTGAGCAGCTAAAGTCAGTCTGGTCTGTTCAAAAATTGAACTTTTACATTGCTGCTTCTGAAATTTTTGGCGAAGCAGCTATAGAAAATTTTACCATAGAACTAAATCTGTACGATTTTCGATCAACTCGATAGCAATAAGTTGTACGAAAAACGTTCATGCTCTCGCCCTGGTTATATAGGCGTTCTACAGAAGGAGAAGTACAAACATGTCAGTGCTCACCAAACCAGCGCTTTTATTGTCGCTAGTGTTCATCATCGCCGGGTGTGCGCATCAGCAGGGTAGCCAGACGTATAACCATGGCTATGCGCATGGTCACAATCACACCCTGCATGATGGCATTGTGGTTCCGCTGTTTTCCGATCAACAGCGGGTGGGCTTCGCCGAACTCAAACTGCACGATGACAAGGGAGACCTTGAGCTGTGGCTGACAACGGATGCGGTAGGAGGCAACCCATTGGATCTGTCGCTTAACGCAGAGGTGACGGTTTCGCTGCCTCAGTCAGACACAACGGCTGTTACGCTTCGGGTACGTAATACAGACAACAACGAAGATGAAGACGGCAAAGGCAACATCCGTGGCAGCAAGACCAACTACTTCATCTTTCCGGGTGACACCGGTGCTGATGCAACATTCCTCATGGGTAAAGGTTTCGTGGCCAATACTGCCATCTCTTTTGTAGCGGGCGGCGTCAGATACACGACGGATGTCTTCAAGCTGCGCCCGCACATCCATTGAGTGGGACGATGCAAAACAATCTCCTGCAGGTGCTGGCCTCAAGTGATCTGAACCGTTTGCGTCGGCTGGCGCTGTCGGCGCAGGGGCTGTTGCAGGCACAGCCGTTCGGGCGGGGGCGGGCAGGCGCACGCCGGGCGATCAACCATCTGGGTTATGTGCAGATCGACACCCTCTCGGTGGTGGAGCGTGCCCATCATCATGTGTTGCAGTCCAGAGTGCCGCAATACCTGCCCGAAATGATGGATCAGCTGCTGGCCGATGGCGATATCTTTGAGTACTGGAGCCATGCGGCGGCGTTTCTGCCGATGGATGATTTTCGGTTCTCGCTGCCTTACAAGCACGCCATCAAAAGCGGCCAGACTCACTGGTATAAAACCCGCGATCAGGCGCTGATGGCAGACCTGCTGGCCAGGGTTCGGTCAGACGGGCCTATCCGTGCCCGTGATCTGGAAAGCGGTACTGCTCAGCGCGGCGCCTGGTGGGACTGGAAACCGGCCAAAAAGGCGCTGGAACAGCTGTATATCGAAGGTGATCTGATGGTCAGCGATCGCGCTGGTTTCCAGAAAAGCTATGACCTGACCGAGCGGGTGCTGCCCACCGGTGTCGATACCCGGATGCCCGATCTGGCGAGCTTTACCAGCCATCTGCTGGATCAGCAGTTACGCTGTCATGGCCTGGTGTCATTGAAAGGGCTGACCTACCTGCGCCGCAACCCGGCGTTGCGTCAGGCGATGAAAACTCAGGTTGATGAGCGACTGGCCGAGCGGACGCTGGAAGCGGTGCAGCTGAGCTGTGGCGAGGTCTTTCTGCTGCCTGCGGGCGCGCTGGACCAGCCGCTGCCACGGTTGAATAACCGGTTGCGGATTCTCTCGCCGTTCGACAACAGTGTGATTCAGCGTGACCGGTTACGGGCGCTGTTTCAGTATGATTATCAGCTGGAATGCTATCTGCCAGCGGCAAAGCGTCAGTACGGCTATTTCAGTTTGCCGCTGCTGTACCGGGGCGAATTTATCGGCCGGATGGACTGTAAAGCCCACCGTAAAATTGGCCAGCTGGAGGTTCGCTACCTGCATCTGGAACCCCATTGTTTTGATCAGGATGCGGTGATCGCCGCGCTGGTTGAGGCTCTGCAGGCGTTCTGTCCGTTGCAGCAATGTAATCGGGTAGTGCTGAGTGCTGCTCATAGTGAACCGTTGTTGCGGGTGGTTCAGGCGGCACTGATGCAACAGGATTGAGCACAGAACTGGCTTAACTCTTAGGCCTTACGGTTTCCTCTGACAACCCCCCTCAATACATATGTACCGCCAGTACATGCACCAGCCCCGTAATAATCAATAAGCTGAAAAACACCACATGCACCATGTGCCAGCCTGCGAACAGTCGCTCATAGAAATTCAGCACAGCGACCTTGCGGATGGTGGCGAGGTGGATTGCCAGGGTGCGGCAGGTTTTGCGATAGAAATCCTGTTCTTCGGCTGGGCTCCAGCCTTTCTGCCGTGCGCGGGCGGCGATCAGCGGTTTGAGGCGTCGGCGCAGTATAAGGTAGGTGGTCCAGCTGCTGACGCCAATCATCAGCTTGCGCAGGATGCTTTGCACCAGGTTAGCGGGTTTCTCCAGCACTTTTTGCTCATACCGTTTAAGCACGTTTTCCAGCACCGGTGCGATGCCGAAGGCCTCGCCCAGCTGGCCACGGGTGACTTCGCTGATGGCGGTCAGTTCGGCCAGGTCGGCGTGTTTACCAAACAGGCCGTAGTGGATCTGGGCGTAGATGTAGCGCCCGATCAGGCCGCTGATCACCACCAGAATCATCGAATAGAGTGCGATGTTGCTGTTGCGGGCCCCCAGCTGAAAGTTGGTGTGAAAGATGATGATGGTGGGGGCGATCAGGCCGATCAGCATATGGGCGTTAAACCAGATCTTCACTGAGCCCCAGTCCCGCAGAATTTTTGCTTTTTTGCGCAGCGGGTAGAGGAATATCAGCAGAAACATCACTCCGCCGGTAATGCCCAGCCAGTAGCCGAGGCCCCATTCAGGGGTGATAACAAACTTGTCCCGGTTGTGCCAGCCGAGGGCGAGGGCGAGCCCCAGCAGGGTGACCATGGTCGGCGCGACCAGGCCGTGATACCAGCGCTGGTCCATCTGGCTGACATCACTGGCAGCGGCGTGGGTGTGCTTATCTGAACCCGGTGAGTTTGGCATGATGAGCGATGCCCCCTAAGGATGCGTCTGGTTGATTTCCAGCCGCACCGGGCTGTTATCGGTGACAGTGATCGGCGTACTGAAGCCTTCAAGGTCACCTGGCTGGGCGGATGCATTGCCGCTGGCTGACAGGCGCGCACCAATCACCACGCTGCTGGCGGAGGAGAGGGTGCGGCCTGGCATAATCGCGTGGCGATCATCCAGGACAAAGCTGACCGGAAATGCCGTGGGCTGAAGCCTGAGCACGGCAAAGGGGGCGGACGGCGGCCCCTGTGCTGCGCGGGCAAAGATAAACAGCGTAGCCGCGGGCGACACCTGCGACTTAAACTCGGGGGAGAGGGTCAGGGTGCCTTTAACCGTGACGGCGGGGGTATCCGTTGCGTGTGACAGGCCCTGATTAAGGGCGGTGAGCTGGTGCGCGTTCATCGGATTGTCCAGCGGTGCAGGCGGTTGAGGGGCGGGCGTCTGTTGTCGGGCCATATCCGCTCGGCTGGCTTTTAGCTTGCTGGCATCGTAGCCCCGGGTGAGGGCGTTGTTGTAGGCGTGCTCGGCTTGTTCGGGCTGGCCCAGGTACTGGTAGGTTTTGCCCAGTAACAGCCAGTCCTCGGCGCTGCCATCGTTACGCTGCAGGCGCTGTTCCAGCTTGATAACCATCTGGTTAAGGGCACCTGCCTGGCGAGGGCTGTCTGTTGCGCTGGGTGGCGCAGCGTCCTGCGCGGGGGCCATTGTGGTGGGTTGTGGCGATGTCTTCTGAATCAATGTTTCCTGGGTCGGTGCCTCCTGGGTTGATGTTGTTATCAGGGCTGTTACCAGCAGGGCGGTCACCAGGGTGATAAAGAGTGGTAAGCCAAATTGACGTATGTTCATACGCACAGTCACCGGGGGTTCATTAGAAAAGTGATAAAAATAAAACAGGTAATTCAACGGGTTAGTTTTATGCCCGCTGGGTATCAGCCAGCAGGCTGTACAAAAGTGACAGCCAGCAGGGGCGGGTGTCGCCCTTTTGAGACGCTTGTTAGCGGCGATTTTGTCGTCTAGCATGGTCGACCGTTGCTTATAATGTAGCCTATTCCAGGGAGGGTAAAACAGCGCTCAGGATGCGATAACACTGAGAAAAAGATCACCATGCCCATAGAGTTTCTGCCTGCCGATTCATTGATTGTGATGACCTACGGACTGCCCATCGTTGTGATGTATGCCGTCTACTTTGTGTACAAATCCCGCCAGACTAAAGCCAGCAAAGCGGTTAAGGCCGAGTCTGTTAACGCCGGTCTGACTGAGCCTGCTTCCCTGCATCCCCTGATTGACCCGAACATCTGTATCGGTTGTGGTTCCTGTGTGAATGCCTGTCCGGAAACGTCATATCAGGTGCTGGGGCTGATTAACCATAAAGCTGAGCTGATCAATCCAACGGCCTGTATTGGCCATGGTGCCTGTAAAACGGCCTGTCCGGCGGGGGCGATTGAGCTGGTATTCGGCACCGAAAAACGTGGCATGGATATTCCTGATGTCGGGCCTGACTTCCAGACCAACGTGCCAGGAATTTATATCGCCGGTGAGCTGGGTGGCATGGGGCTGATCAAGAATGCCACTGAGCAGGGGCGTCAGGCGCTGGAGGCGATTACCGAGGTGGTTAAAAAAGCCCCGCAGGCGAGTGACATGCTGGATCTGCTGATTGTCGGGGCGGGTCCGGCGGGGGTTGCTGCAACGCTGGGGGCGATGGAGCAGCAGCTGAAATCTGTCACCGTAGAGCAGGACTCGCTGGGAGGCACGGTTGCGCATTTCCCGCGGGGTAAAGTGGTGATGACCGCTCCGGCCAAGCTGCCGCTGGTGGGTGAGTTTCGTTTTCGCGATACCACCAAAGAAGCGCTGATTGAGTTCTGGCAGGAGGTAGAGCAGTCAACCGGCATGCAGATCAACTACCAGGAAGGGGTGGTGGATGTAACGCCACTGGAGGGGGGCGGCTTTTGTGTGAAAACAACGGTGGCTGAATACCACACCCGTACCGTGTTGCTGGCGATCGGTCGGCGGGGCACACCGCGTAAGCTCGGTGCGCCAGGCGAAGATCAGACCAAAGTGGTTTACCGCCTTAATGACCCGGCGGACTATCAGCACAAGCATGTGATGGTGGTGGGCGGTGGCGACAGTGCGCTGGAGGCGGCGACCAGTATTGCGGATGAACCGGGTACAACGGTGACCCTGTCTTACCGTAGCGGGGCATTTGGCCGGGCGAAACAGAAAAACCGGGAAAGGGTTGCTCAGGCCGTTGAAGCGGGGCGGCTGAGGTTGATGATGAGTTCCAGTGTGCAGGCGATCGGCACCGATACCATCACCCTCACCGATGAAACCGGTGAGACCCATTGCCTGGCGAACAACGGCCTGATTATCTGTGCCGGGGGTATTCTGCCCAACGGCTTTTTGAAATCAATTGGCATCCAGGTGGATACCAAGTACGGCACGGCCTGATGATGCGAAGACTCTCTGTGAACATGAAGGTGAATATAAGGCGGTTGCTGGGCAGCCTTGTGATGATCAGTCTTACCGGCCTGGCTGTGCCTGGGCTGGCATTTGCCGCACAAAGCACGGCACAAAGTCAGCAAGATACCGCGCTGGAAGCCGTGCGCCTGGCGATCCGTTTACGTCAGTTTGATGTGGCTGCGCAGGGCCTGATGCCTCTGGCGCAGGCGGGAGACGCTGAGGCGCAGTATCTGCTGGCGAATTTTTATCGTACCGGGCGTGGAGTAAAACAGCAGGATCAGCTGGCCGCGCGCTGGTTTGAAAAAGCTGCCACCCAGGGGCACGACAAAGCGCTGTATAGCCTGGCCAAACTCTATGACAGTGGCCGTGGCGTGGCGCAAGACCGCGCTCGGGCGCAACAGCTGTATCAGCAGGCGGCAAAGGCGGGCCATCCGCTGGCGCAACGTGAGCTGAACCCGGATGCCGCTCCGGGTGAGCCACGGCTGAAAGCCGGGGGGCTGGAGCATGATACCCCGACGGTCGCTTCCCAGTTGCGCAGTGCGGTACGCAAAGGGGATGTGGAGCACAGTCGCCAGCTGCTGGTGGGTGACCCTGCGGCTATCCACCGTCTTGATGATCACGGGCGGAGCCTGTTGCTGGATGCCACGGCAACGGGGTCGCTGGCGATGGTCCAGCTGTTGCTCGGGGCCGGTGCCGATGTGAATCAGCCTGATGAATTTGGCCAGACACCGTTGCTGCGTGCTGCTCAGGACGGTAACCACGCCCTTGCTGAGGCGCTGGTCAGCAAGGGGGCGAATCTGGCTCACACTGACCCTTACGGTAATAGCGCGCTGCATCTTGCGGCGGCGGGCGGCCACCTGAGTACTGCTCAGACGCTGCATCGACAGGGCAGCGCACTGAATGCACTGAATAAAAAAGGCTGGACCGCACTGGATGAAGCCCGCGCTGATAAAGCGCTGGTAACCTGGCTTGGTGCTGTGGGGGCACGCGCTGCGCGGCCCTCCTCGGGTGAAGAGGACGATGTGCAGCAGGTGCTGACATCGCTGCAGCAGAGTGAACGGCTGCTCGATGAGGATGCCCAGAGCCCTTACCGTGACTGGAACCCGCTGTTGCTGGCGGCCTGGCGCGGCCAGACCGAGCTGGTGGCGCAGTTGCTCAGGCAGGGCAGTGCGATCGAAACAGTGGATGCGGAGGGTCACACGGCGCTGAGCCGGGCGGTCTGGCAGGGGCATAAGGCGGTTGTGACGCTGCTGCTGGCGCGCAAGGCGAACCCTCGCCATCAGCTCGCCCAGGGGCAGACGGTGCTGATACTCGCGGCCCAGAGAAACCATCCGGCATTGATTATCCCCCTGCTTGAGGCGGGTGCCGAGCGCCAGGCCCGGACCCTCGATGGCGAGTCCGCCTTGCAGCTGGCGGTGAAAGCGGGCCATCGCGAGGTGGTGGTTCAGCTGCTGGAAAACATGCCCGCGGACCGCTGGCAGGACGATGAGGCCCTGGTGTTGTTACAGGCGGTGTCTGCCGATTTGCCAGAGCTGGTGGCGCTGTTGCTGGCAAGGCATGTGCCGGTGGATACCCAGGATAGCCAGGGTCGCAGTGCGTTGTGGCTGGCGGCGGATACGGACCGCCAGGCGCTGGTGCCGCTGTTACTCAGGCACGGTGCAACCGCGCAGGCCGACCGTAACGGTGAGACTCCGCTGTTACGGGCTGCTGCCCGCGGCCATGTAGAGATACTGGCGATGCTGGTTGAGCAGAGGGCTGATCTGCTGGCGGTTAACACTGAGGGCAATAATGCATTGATGCTGGCGTCAGCGGCGGGCCACATACTGGTTGTACAGTCATTGCTGGCGGCAGAAGTGCCGAGGGACTTGCGCAACAAGCACACCCAGACGGCCCTGCATCTGGCGGTTGCCGGTGGTCATCTGGCAACCGTTAAAGTGTTGCTGGCCCATGGTGCTGATCCTTACCGCAAAAACAGCGCGGGGCAGGACAGCTTCAGGCTGGCCGATGCGCTGGGCGACAAGGCACTTAATACATTGCTGACACCCTATCGCTAAGCGCGGATGACTGCGTAGCCTGGACCTATGTCGGGTGGCTGCATCTGGCTGGATTCAAACAAATTGAGGCTGATCAATGTTCAATAATGCTCATCTAAGTTATTGTTATTTCAGTGTTTTGGCGCGGTATAAAGTATTTCATTAAAACATGAAGTTTTTGCTTATTTGCTGAAATACCTCATCAAAAGATAACAATAAACTGGAGAGCAC
This sequence comes from uncultured Oceanospirillaceae bacterium, assembly GCA_913057435.1. GTDB lineage: Bacteria > Pseudomonadota > Gammaproteobacteria > Pseudomonadales > Balneatricaceae > Marinobacterium_C. Next base: position 7,956 of record CAJXNY010000019.1, read on the forward strand.
GAATGTCTGCAAATCTTGATGTGGTAACGCAAGTAAAGGGTTTTGTTAACTGTGGCGAGTGGGATAACGCTGGCCATGCGCTGCAGGTAAAAGGTGATCTGCCAGACAGCGCAGGCAACACCTTTGCCCGTTTCTGCCTGGGTAACAGCCTGATGCAGGAAACAGCGATAAAAGGTCTGGTGGCCAGTTCAGGTCTGGCCGGTGAGCCATTGCGTGGCTGGTCTGTCAGCGCGGGTGACTTTACCCTGGCAGCACGACGCAATGTCGGCTGCATGGTACGCACCAAAGAGGCCGACCTGAACGAAGTGTTTGCTGCACTGCGCAGCGCGGTTGAATAAGCTGCGTTAAGTCGCTGAATGTACGCCCGTGCCGCCTGGTGCGGGCGTCTTTGTTTACTCTTCGCACCTTGTTAACTGAGCATCTCCGGGCCATGCTGGCGCAGGAAATCCAGAAACAGCTTTACCCGGTAAGGTAGATGTTTACGGGTTGGGTAGATGCCGTAAATACTGGGTGTGGGGAACGTCATAATGCCTGTTAACGGGGTTAACTCGCCTGTTGCAACAGAGGGCCGGGCAAACAGCTCGGGTATCATTGCAATGCCCATCCCTGCAGCACATGCCTGAATAAGGCACTGTGTATTGGGGAGTACCAGCGCCCATTGCTGGCGAAAATTTACCTGCTTTCCATCCTCCATCGCTGTCCAGTAATCGCCATACTTACTGCCCCCAAAATGCAGACAGTCATGCTGTTTCAGCGCGTCTCTACAGGTCGGTTTACCACGTGCCTCCAGATAGTCCTCTGACGCATAGAGGCCAAAGGTTGTGCTGCCAATTTTTGTGGCAACCATCGATGAGTCATCAAGCTCAAAGGCGACCCGAATGGAGAGGTCAATTTTCTCCTTCACCAGGTCCAGCGGTGTGCTCGACAGGTTGAGGTCAAAGCGGATATCCGGGTATTTCTGTCGGAATGTTTTGATCAGATTGATCAGAAACGGGCTTCCCAGTCCATCCGGGGCCGTGAGGCGAATCAGCCCGGTGGGTCGGCTCTGGTGAGCGCTGGTGACAGATTCTTCCAGCGCTTGCACATCGGCAAGAATACGCAGACAGCCCTCGTAATAAGCGGTGCCACCCGGGGTTAATTCCATCCGCCGGGTGCTGCGATTGAACAGCATGAACCCGATATCTTTTTCCATCGCAGCGATGCGACGCCCCACCATGGCGGGGGTCAGATCAACGGCCTGTGCTGCCTGGGCAAAGTTACCTTTTTCAACCACCGCTGAGAGGAGCTGCATATCACTGAATTTATTCACTCGATACCTTTTATATAGTTTTAATATATTTTTACCGTAATTGTTTATCAATAGTATCGCATTTAAGCTGGTTCCAGATGTATTGCCAAGTATCACTGGAGACGTTGCTATGAATACCGGCACAGTTATCACTGACATTGAACGTACCCGAGCACGCCATAATGTTGCTCTGCTGGGTGCTGAAACCGATCAGCAATTATCTTTACGTGTGCAGGAAGTGGCACCTGGTGAAGGTCCCCCCTTACATATGCACCATGACCAGGCGGAAACATTTCATGTGATGAGCGGTACTTTCCGGTTTCGCGTGGGCGATCAGGAGATGACTGCAGGGCCAGGGCTGACTGTACATGTCCCCAAAGGGACGCCACACAGCTTTATTTATGAAGGCCTGCAGGCGAACGGCCAGCTGATCAGCATCCTGACGCCGGGCCTGCACGATGGTTTTATCCGCAACATCCCCCAGGCACAGGCCTGCGGGGCCAGCAATGACGAGCTGGCCGCGATGGCTGAGCGCTATGGCGCAACAATTATTGGCCCCGGCCTTACCCCTGCTTCTGAGACTTGACGCTCGTTCCGTACATACAGGATTTATGCAGTATGAAATCACTTATTAAGCTCACCGCTCTGTCATGTCTGATTGGGGCCGCCGGTATCAGTCAGGCCGCTGGGGATTTTAATCCCGCGAAGCCGAATATGACCCGCCTGAAGGAAGGGGTGTATCAATATTCTCAGTTTTTCTATAACAGCCTGGTGGTGATCAGTGATGCCGGAGTCATTGTGACCGACCCTTCCGGGGCGGTGCGCGCGGCTGCGATGCGCAAGGAGATCAATAAGCTGACGGATAAGCCGGTGACCAAAGTGATCTATTCACATGATCATTTTGACCACTCCCGTGGCGGCCAGATTTTCAAGGATGAGGGCGCTGAGTTTATCGCCCAGCCGGACATCACTTATCAAAATAGTATGCGTGTAACGGTCGGCGGCAAGCAGCTCGATCTGCACTATTACGGCCCCAATGATGGTACCTGCATGAGTGTGATGCATATGCCGCAGGACAAGCTGTTATTTGCTGTGGACTGGCATCTGCCGGGTTATGTGAATGAACCTCACCGCCTGCCATCACACAACTACGTTGCCATCCTCAATACATTTAAACGTGTGCGCAGCGAGCTGGCGTTTGACACCGTGATCAGCGGTCACGGACCGGGCTCATCTGTGGCACTGTTTGAAGAAGATTACCGCTTTGTGCAGGCACTCTTCGATGCTGTCTGGCAGGGGATGCAGGCGGGCAAAACAACCGAAGAGTTGAAACAGTCCGTTAAACTGCCGAAGTTCAGTCACTGGCGGGGGTATGAACAGAACCTGCCAGCCCATGTTGAGCGGATGGCCTATTCAATCTGGCACGGCAACTGAATGGCGTGGGCGCGCCGCAGGGCGAGTGTATGAATATGTCTCAGTGTATAGCAAGGGTTGCCTTGATGAGTGGATGGCCGAAATGAAACTGTATGTGTTTGATAGCTGCCCGTATTGTGTGCGGGTCCGGGCGCTGGCTGGTTTGAAGGGCATCCGCTGTGAGCTGGTATTTCCGGTAGCGGGTTCGCTACCCGCGGTACTGGGCGGCCGGGTCGCCCGCTACAGTGTGCCCGTTCTTGAATATCAGGTGGCTGGTATGACAGAGCCTGCATATCTGCAGGAAAGTGGCGCGATTATTCAGTTGCTGGATCAGCTTGATCAGCAACCGGTGTTTGCACATTACGAGATCAGCAAGGGCCTGAACCAGTGGATAAAAAGTACCCGACCATTACTGGACCCATTATGTTACCCGCGCATGAGGCTGCTCGACCTTCCTGAGCTGGCCTCACCAGAAGCGCTGAAGTACTTCAATGAATCCCGGGCGCAGCGCTTAGGGATGCCGTTAGCCCGGGCACTTGAGGAAACAGCGGCTTTCACTACCTTGCTGGCAGAGCCGCTGACAGCCATTGCTGAATATTTGGATATGGAGTCATACTTTGATGGCAGCCGCGCGATTACGGTTGATGACCTCTATGCCTTTGCTGAACTGCGCATCCTGTTAATGGTGCAGGAGCTAGCGCTACCCGGCGTGCTTAATAACTATTTGCAGGCGCTAAGCCGGGATTGCAGCGTTCGGCTGTACCCCCGGATTAACCGTTTCGGCGACGCCAGCTGAGGTGGGTGTTATGGTTACCAGCCGTTTGCGTATGCCAGACGATGAGAATGAGAGGAATAATGACTAAGCGCACCTGTAAGTCAGAAGAGTTTTATGTGCTCCGGTGCATGGAGGCTGACATAAGTTCGGTTACTTTTATAAGGTCATGTTATGCCCTGAGCCATGAGGCCGTGACGATGCCGCAGGTGAAATTCTGATGAATCCCCCTTTACTGCCACTAATCCTGATCTTCTCGCTGGTGCCGCTGAGTCCGTTGGGGATCGATATCTACCTGCCTTCTATTCCACAGATGATGGAGGCGTTTCAGGCGACGGATAATGATCTGAAACTGACGATCTCCATCTTTATCTTTGCCCTGGGCATCGGCCAGCTGGTGGCGGGGCCGATATCTGATCGTTATGGCCGTAAAACCTCGGCGCTGCAGGGGCTGGGGCTTTACGCCCTGGGCAGCCTTGCGGTGGCGGTTGCACCGTCGATTACGCTGCTTTATGCCGCGCGGATATTGCAGGGCCTGGGGGCGGCTTTCACCATGGTGACGGCCATGGCCTGGGTACGGGATAACTATGAAGGCGAGGCGGCGGGGAAGTGGCTCAGTTATATGGGCGGGATGACCAGTGTGATCCCGACCGTCGCACCGATGCTGGGGGGCTTGCTGGCGCTGGTATGGGGCTGGCAGTCGGGTTTTGTGCTGACCGGGGTGGTTGCGATATTACTGTTTGTGTTGGCAGCCGTGGTGCTGGAAGGACCACCGCCGGTATCAGTACGGGCAGATCACGAGGAGCCCACGCGGCTTGGCAGTAACCTGAAAGCGATCGCTACCAATGGCCAGTTTCGAATCTACAGTCTGGCCAATGTGTTCAGTTTTGCGGGCCTGTTAACCTACATCGCTACCGCACCGATTGTGGCGATGAAGGAAGGGGGGCTGAGTGAGATCGGCTTTGCCATTGCCTTTGGCATTGTCGGGCTGTTTCAGATGCTGATGAGTTTTCTTGCACCCAGAATTGTTTCCAGACTGGGCCAGCGGCAAACCATAAGAGCCGGGCTGGCGGTGTCGGTGCTGGGCGGCGTTGGGTTACTGCTGGTGCCTGATTCTGCCACGCAGGCCTTTTTTGCCCTGGCAACACTGGGGTGTGCCGGGTTCAGCGTGCTGGCGGGAACGGCTATCTCATTAAACCTGCAGCCTTTTGGCTATTGTGCCGGACTTGCCGCGTCGATTGATGGGTGTCTGAGAATGGTCGGTGGGGCAGCCATTGCCGCCATGCTGGGGTTTGTTGGCCTGAGCAGTGTGCAGACCCTTGCGGCAGCGCTGTTGCTGGCACTGATACCGTTGTTGCTAGTGATCAATGATATTCGTGGCCGGGAAGGGGTCGCTGGGGAGAAAGCCTGACCGGTTATCGTCAGGCTGTTGAGCCAGCACATTGTTGTGCTGGCTGACGCAGATGGCGGGCTGTCAGTGCAGTTTCATCTTGGGCCGCACTACTTTGCCGATCTTCTCAGCGACAATCACCAGCATCGCTTTGGCCCAGCCATGGATGGCGATCTGGTGCATGCGATACAGCGACATGTACACCACGCGGGCGATACGGCCTTCAATAAACATATTATCGCCGGTCAGATTTCCCATCAGGCTGCCCACGGTGCTGTAGCGGCTGAGGTTGACCAGTGAACCGTGGTCTTTATAAATATAACTTTGCTGTGGTTTGCCTTTACGCAGCAGGCCGATGTTTTTGCGTACCTGGTCGGCCATCTGGTGGGCGGACTGGGCCCGTGGCGGCACCCAGCTGCCATCGGGCTGTTCGCAGCCACAGCAGTCGCCAATCACGTAAATATCGTCATGGCGGGTGCTTTGTAATGTGGGCCGGACAATAATCTGGTTATTGCGGGTCAGCTCAAAGGCGTCCAGTTGTGACAGGAAATCGGGGGCTTTGACCCCGGCTGCCCAGATCATCATATCGGCGTTGATACTCTCGCCATCAGCGGTCTGAAAGCCTTCAGCCGTGGCGGATTGAACCTTGACGTTTTCCCGTACGGCAACCCCCAGTTTGACCAGCGCCTGACGTGCAGCCAGTGCGATACGGTCGGGCAGGGCGGGCAGGATTCGTGGGCCCGCTTCAATCAGACTGATCTTCAGCTGGCTGGCGGTGATATTGGGCATGCCGTACGACTTGATCAGTTCAGTGACGTGATACAGCTCGGCCGACAGCTCGACCCCCGTGGCACCGCCGCCAACAATGGCGATATGCAGTTTATCTACGTCAGGTTGCTGATTAATACGCAGGAAATTATTCAGCAGGGCATCATGAAAGCGCCCAGCCTGTTTATGGGAGTCGAGAAAAAAGCAGTGTTCAGCCACACCGGGGGTGCCAAAATCATTGCTGACACTGCCGATCGCCATCACCAGGGTGTCGTAACTGAGAGTGCGTTCAGGTAACACCTGATTGCCCTCTTCATCGAAGGTCGCCCGCAACTGGACGGTTTTTTCCTCAGCATTCAGGCCACAAAATTCGCCCAGCTGGAAGTTGTAGCAATGCTTTGCTGCATGGGCGTGATAAACCACCCCATCGGTGTTGATATCCAGTGAACCAGTGGCGACCTCATGCAACAACGGCTTCCAGATATGGGAGCGGTTTCTATCCACCAGGGTGATGTCTGCTGTGCCTTTCTTGCCGTACTGGTGGCCCAGCCGGGTTGCCAGTTCAAGACCGCCTGCGCCGCCTCCAATAATGATAATTTTAGACATGGATTTAATCCTCAGAATGATATGGGATTAGGCATGCTGCGCCTGCACAATCCGATACACTCTTCAGGCCGGTTAAAATCGACTTTGGTCGAACAGACTTTGAGCGTTAACGCCAGGTTTGTAAAGGGCATTTGAGGACTCATTCATTACTGCCGGGGTCTTACATCAGCGGTAGCAGATTATTAAGGCCGGGTATGTAAGGGCGCTGGCAGACTGCTGTTCAGGCTATGATGGACGCGCAGAGAGTCCTGCTGTTATGTGGCGGGTTTTGTAGATGAGGAGATGAAAATGAACATAAACCGGACTGATCTTGAGCAGGCTGCCGGGCAGGGATTGTTGAACACTGAGCAGGTTGAGCCGCTCTATCAGTACCTGTGTGCCGGGCAAAACCCGGATACCCGCTTTAATCTGACCAATACCCTGTATTACCTGGGCGGTTTTCTGGCGATAGGTGCACTGAGCCTGTTTATGAACCTTGGCTGGGAGCAGTTCGGTGGCTGGGGCATCGTGGCGATCTGTGGGTTATACGCACTGGGTGGGCTGGCGCTGACGGAAGCCATGGGCAAACGTCAGCTGGAGTTACCCGCTGCGCTGGCGGCGGTTTTTGTTGTGGTGCTGACGCCGCTGGCGATCTATGGCGTTCAGCAGGGCATGGGCTGGTGGGATAAAAACCTTGAGTACCGGGATTATCATCGGCTGGTTCAGCCACTGTGGTTGTGGATGGAGCTGGGCACCCTGGCCGTGGGCGGGCTGATTTTTGTTCGCTATCGCTACCCACTGCTAGTGATGCCGCTGGCGGTGACGCTCTGGTATCTGTCGCTGGATCTGGCTGACTGGCTGACCGGGAACCAGGTAGGGTTTCGCCAGCAGGCCTGGCTGACCATGTGGTTTGGCCTGGTCATTCTGACGCTGGCAGCCACCGTGGACTGGTGCAGTGATCACCGTTTTGATTATGCCTGGTGGCTGTACCTGGCCGGGGTGGTCGCCTTCTGGGGTGGCCTGAGTGTTCAGGACAGTGACAGCGAGCTGTCGCGCTTCGCTTACTGCTGCATCAACCTGGTGCTGATGTGGCTGGGGATTATTCTGCAGCGGCGGGTATTTATGCTGTTTGGTACCCTGGGCGTGTCGATCTATCTGGGCCATCTGGCCTGGACGGTGTTTGAAGACAGCTGGCTGTTTCCCATCGTGCTGACCCTGTTTGGATTAGCAGTGGTTTATCTGGGTGTATTGTGGCAGCGCAATGAAATGCGTATTTCTACGGCATTGCGCGCGGTTTTACCGCTGAAACTCCGTAACCGACTGGAACGAAGAGGGCATTAGCGGCAAACTGGCCCATTGTGCAGCGCTTATCGGTTAACGCTGTACAGGGCCAGAGTTGTTTGAAAAGGTGAAAGGAAGTCATGTCTATTACGGAAGCGCCTCGGACTGAGGCAGAGCTGCTGGCGGCAATCGTCAGTGAGTCGAATAAAGATGTTGCCCGGCTGTTTGGCCTGACGGCAAGCAATACCCCGCAACACCCCTCCCTCTGTATATCGGACTGGATTCGGGCCGATTACGATCGGGGCGAGCGTTACTTCCTGTTTCATCAGGGCAAAGATACCGTCGGCTGTGTGGCCTGTGAACAGCCCGACGAACACACCTTTTACCTGAACCGCCTCTCCGTACTGCCTGCCTGGCGTCACCAGGGGATTGGCGAAAAACTGGTAAATCATGTACTGGAACGTGCGCGAGCGCAGGGTGTTGCGCAGGTCAGTGTTGGTATTATTGCAGCGCACACCGTTTTGAAACGCTGGTACATCACACTGGGGTTCGAAGAGGGTATTACCCGCAGCTTCGATCATCTGCCCTTTGACGTAACCTACCTGCGCTACGTGCTGTAAGTGCCTGGCCGATAGAGTCAGGTGTCCCGTTTGCCTTAATATGGATAGAGCGATGGAACAGAATAAAATTAATTACGTTGAGTTCCCGGCTACTGATATTGCCGCCACCAAAGCATTTTTCAGCACGGTGTTTGGCTGGTCTTTTATCGATTATGGTTCTGAATATGCCTGTTTTACGGAGCAGGGCGTTGATGGCGGTTTCTTCAAATCAGACAAGGTTGCCAGCACAGCAACTGGTGCCGCGCTGGTGGTGATGTACAGCAGCTGGCTGGAAGATACAGAAAAAGCCGTGGTGGCAGCCGGTGGCACCATCGTTAAACCCATTTTTGAATTCCCCGGTGGCCGTCGTTTCCACTTTACCGACCCCAGCGGTAATGAATACGGCGTCTGGACCGATCAGCAGGCGGACTGATTACTGTGTTAACAGTCGAGCCTGGCCGTTGGGCCAGGTTCGTCCCTTTCCCCTCTCGCCAATAACCCCAGATTAATCCAGCCGCTGGGCGGCAATCACTTCATAGCCTGTAAACCCCTGCGCTTTCCAGAAGGCGTCGGCTTCTTTATTGCCCGGATGCCAGCCGACCTGCAGGCTGATAACACCCTGTGATGTTGCCCAGCGCCGGGCCATCTCCAGCATTTTACGGGCGATTCCCAGACGACGTTGCTCAGCGTCAACCCAGACACTGACCAGCAGGGCGGTTTCAGGGTCGGCGTAGCCGCTGCGTTCGGTGATATAAATACTGAGGGTGCCAACGGGCTGGTCATCCAGCGTGGTGACCAGGATCAGTGAGCTTTCCATTTCCATGCTGTGTTCCAGCATGGTAACGAACTTTTCCAGTTGCGCTGTTTCATCCGCCGCGCCGAAGGTGGCGGGCGGGTAGCTGTCTATCTGGCGTTGCAGGGTCATCCACATATCGACAATGGCAGGGCCATCACTAAACTCGGCTGGGCGGACATCAAGTACAGGTGTTTTCTGGGCAGGCAGTGTCACATTGACTCTCTATATTGACGCGTCGGGGCAAGGCATTACAACGGCCTTCGTCTGGCCGTGTACAGCATCCCTTTTTCGTCGCGGTGCGGTGTATACTCGGGCCTCACTGCTGTTTATAGCAGTGCTTTGAGCCCTGGCGAATATCGCCATTTAATACGACTTTGTCAGCTAATGGTACAAATTAGTATGCAAGGTTGATCGATTGGAAACCGAACGAGGATTTAGATGTGAAAGATTTACTGCCAGATCTGTGTGATCAGTTTGCTGACGTGGTCAATGTAGTAGAGCCGATGTTCGCCAACTACGGTGGGTGTGATGTTTTCGGCGGTGAAATCGTAACCATCAAGGCATTTGAAGATAACTCACTGGTACGTGAGCAGGTTGCACAGCCAGGCAAGGGTAAAGTGCTGGTAGTGGATGGCGGTGGTTCTATGCGCCGGGCGATGCTGGGCGATATGCTGGCTGAGAAAGCCACGGATAATGGCTGGGAAGGTATCATTATCTACGGTTGCATCCGTGACTGTGTTGCGATTGGCGAGCTGGAGCTGGGTGTACAGGCACTGGGCACGCACCCGATGCCGACTAAAAAACAGGGCGTAGGCGAGCTGAATATTGATGTCACCTTTGGTGGTGTGACCTTCCGTCCGGGTGAGTATGTATACGCGGATGATAACGGCGTGCTGGTTGCACCGCACAAACTTGAACTGGCGAACTGATACCGGTTGACCCTGGCGGGGCCTGTGCTCCGTCAGCTTTAGTAATTTCTGCGTAAATCATTAGTCTTATACAGCCTGCTGCTGACGAACGTAAAACGGTGTGATCGCACTAAAAAGTCGCACAACAGTGGCGATCAGGTGTCTTTTCCGGCCAATCAGCGCTAAAGAGCTTACCTTTCTTTACTGGAATTCCCATTCCGTAGTCGAAATTTTGTCATATTCCTCTGCCAACATTAGCAAACCACAAAAAAGGCAACAGGGAGAACGAGATGTCTGAAATCGATGTCTACGTGTTGGGGCGTGTTCCGCATCAGGCTGATGAAATGGAGCTTGCTACACCTCGGATTAGCTGTGACTTGCCAGTATCGTTCACCACGGAACTGGGTGACTTTCTGTTCGACTTTGCAGAAAAGCATATCCACTGTAGTGAAGGGGATGAAATCCTGCTGTTGGGGGCGCAGCTGGATGTTGCAGATATTTTGCATCAGAAAGACTTTGTCGCCCATTTCAAAAACCGTATTGATAGCACGGACTACATGAACGGCGTGTCGGTGCTTAAGCGTCGTTACGCGGATGCGCCAGGTTCAGACAAACTGAAACAACGTATTCGTACTGACCTGCATGATAAATACCTGTTCTCCAGCACCAATGTAATGGACGAAGAGGCCTCTGCCGTCAACTGATTGCGTGACCCCGGGCTCCGAACTGGCCGTTGAGCTGTCTGACGGCTTTTTTCGGGCGCCTGCTATCAGACCCCCATTTGATAGCTGATCCATAGCTTGGCCCCCACCCCAAACAGTGATAACCCGCTGATCAGCCCCATGAACATCAGCTTTCCCGTGCGGCTTGCATTGGCTTTAGTGGCCACATGCCAGATTGTCCAGAGTTTAAACAGCACTAATACTCCTACCACACTGAACACGGCCAGCTCGGTATCGCTCCAGTTCACCATGACGACGCCCTATAAGATGTTTTGTAAAAACATGTTAAGTGGTTTATAACATGTATTCAAGAACCACCTTAAAGTTAAGCAAGGGGATCAGGTGATGAAAACATGTGATGTTGCCATTATCGGGGCCGGGCCCTGTGGGTTATTTCAGGCCTTTGAACTGGGTTTGCTGGGGATCTCGTCGGTGCTGTTTGATGCCTTGCCAGAGCCCGGTGGCCAGTGTGTCCGCCTGTACCCGGATAAACCCATCTATGATATTCCTGCCTGCCCGCAGATCAGCGCCCGAGGCCTGGTTGATAACCTGCTGGCTCAGCTGGCACCCTTTAGCCCTGAATTCTGTCTGCAACAGAAAATCAGTCAGCTTTTACCCCAGCCGGACGGGGGTATTGTGTTGCATACCAGTCAGGGTGAAAGCTGGCTGGCCAAAGCGGTCGTCATTGCCAGTGGGGCAGGGGCGTTTGAACCGATTCGGCTGCTGGTGCCCGGTGTGGAGCACCATGAAGGTGGGCAGCTGCGCTATGCCGTACCCGAGCGTGAACACTATCGCGGCAAGCAGCTGGTGGTGGTTGGCGGTGGAGACTCGGCGCTGGACTGGGCATTAAATCTGATCCCGGTGGCCGCTTCGGTGACCCTGGTGCATCGTTCTGAACGGTTGCGAGCCCAACCTCATTCTGTACAAGCGATGCAGCAGGCCTGTGAACGGCTGGAGATGCAGTTTCTGACGGGTCGGATCGCCGGGCTGGTTGAACAGGATGGCCAGCTCAGTGGGGTCAAAGTGCAATCAACTGATGGGGTTACCCGCCGGCTGGCGTGTGATGCACTGCTGGTGCTGTTCGGGCTGGCACCGCAGATTCGTGAACTGCGTGAGTGGGGGCTGGCGCTGAGTCAGAACCTGATTCAGGTGGATACTGAACGCTTCGCTACGTCCATACCGGGTGTCTATGCGGTGGGGGATATTAATACTTATCCGGGTAAGCAGAAGCTGATTCTCAGCGGTTTTCATGAAGCAGCGCTGGTCGCGTTCGCGATCAAAGCACAGCTCAATCCCGGTCAGCCAGTGCAGCTGCAGTACACCACCACCAGTCCAGTAATGCATCAGCGACTGGGGGTTAAGCCGGAGATTGATGATCTGCTGGAAGGTGACTGAGTCAGGCCTCGGTAAAGGTGCCGATCAGCTGATGGGTCATCTGTGGGTGGCGCAAAAGGTCGGCCAGGGTGTACTTTTTCAATGTGGCCATAAACGCCTGCTGGGCTTCCTGCAGAGCCTGCTCCAGCGAGCAGATGCCGGTCAGGCAGCAGTCCTGGGCATCGCAGTTAATCAGTGGGTTAATGCCTTCTGTCTGGGCGATCACATCACCGATGTTAATCTCATTCGGCTTCATCTTCAGCGCGATACCACCGTTTTTACCCCGGTAGGTCTGCAGGTGGCCTGACTTGCCCAGTGCATGGACGACTTTACGCAGATGCTCGATGGAAATGTCGTAATAGCCCGCAATCTCGGCCAGGGTGCTGAGACGGTCAGTGTGAGTTGCGACGTAAAACAGTACGCGCAAGGAGTAGTCGGTGAAACGGCTGAGTTGCATAAGACAGATACATTGGCCGGGGGTGAACTACGATCATACCAGCCAGGGAGCTTTTACCCTAAAAAATCACCGCGTTACTCGCGCCAGGGGCCGGGCTGTAAGGGCTGCACCGATTTGTTAGCGGGACGTTTTCGAGGGTGTTTTTATTCGACTTTAGGTGTATTATTCGCGCCTGTTATGTCTAAACGTTATTACAGTTTCGTATAGACCCCTTCTATTGGTTATATCAAGTCAGCCCCACAAGGGCTGGATTGCAGGAGTAGAGAATGCTGAAATCATTGCGTAATGCGGCTGTCGCGCTGACCCTGACCCTGGCAACACAGGGCGCTATGGCGACAGAAACCGTTAAAGTGGGTATGTCTGGCACGTACTTCCCGTTTACCTTCGTCAAAAAAGATCAGCTGCAGGGCTTTGAGGTAGATGTCTGGAACGAAGTTGCCAAACGCAACGACTATAGCGTCGAGTTTGTGACATCCAACTTCTCTGGCCTGTTTGGTCTGCTGGAAAGCGGCCGTATCGACACCATTTCCAACCAGATCACCATCACCGATGCGCGCAAAGCTCGCTATCTGTTTGCCGATGCCTACGTGGTTGACGGTGCTCAGGTGGTGACCCGTAAAGGCAGCGACATTAAAGGCCTTGCTGATCTGAAAGGCAAAACAGTGGCGGTTAACCTGGGCTCTAACTATGAGCAGCTGCTGCGCGCTAACGACGTTAACAACGAAATCACCATCAAAACCTACGATACCGGTATCGAACAGGAACTGATGCTGGGTCGTATTGATGCGTTTGTGATGGACCGTGTTTCATCTGCACAGCTGATCAAAGAGCATAATCTGCCGTTTGTACAGGCAGGGGGTACCTTCGAGACCATCGAAAACGCCTGGCCGCTGCTGAACAATGCTAAAGGTGAAAAGCTGCAGGCTGAGCTGAACCGTGCACTGATCGCGATGCGAGCGGATGGCACCCTGGCTACGATCTCGAAAAAGTGGTTTGATGCCGACATCACTGCTAAATAAGCAGTGTTAAGTAAGCACTGCCAAATTAAGCCCGACTTAGCCTGAACGACGCAACGACCGCCATGAACTTTGATGTGACCTACTTTCTGGAGATGATCCCGCTGTTGCTGGGGTATCTCGGACTGACCATGAAAATGGCCTCCCTGGGGCTGGTATTTGCACTGATACTGGCGGTCAATATGGCCGTGGTCCGGGTGCTTAAAATCCCGCTGCTGGATTGGCTGGTACAGCTGTTTATCTCATTTTTCCGTGGCACGCCCTTGTTAGTGCAGCTGTTTCTGCTGTACTACGGCCTGCCTCAGATGTTCCCGGTGATGGTGGGCATCGACGCTTTCTCAGCGGCGGTGATCGGTCTGTCGTTGCACTTCTCCGCCTATATGGCGGAGAGCATCCGTGCGGCTATTCTCGGCATCGATAAAAGCCAGATGGAAGCGGCGCTGTCTATCGGCCAGTCCCCGTTGATGGCGATGCGGCGGATTATCCTGCCTCAGGCGGCGCGTATCGCGTTGCCTTCGTTAATGAACCAGTTTGTCGATATGATCAAATCCACTTCGCTGGCCTTTACTCTGGGCGTGGCGGAGCTGATGGCGCGGGCACAGATGGAAGCGTCTTCCAGCTTCCGCTTCTTTGAATGTTTCCTGGCGGTGGCGCTGATTTACTGGGCGGTGGTGGTTATCTTCACTCAGTTACAGAATCGACTGGAAAAACACCTGAATCGGGCGTATCAACGATGATCCGACTGCAAAAACTGGTCAAAACATTCGATGGCCATCCGGTACTCAACGGTATAGATATGGAGATTAATGAGGGCGAGATCATTGTGATCATTGGTCCCTCCGGCACGGGTAAGTCAACCTTGCTGCGCTGCCTGAATTTCCTTGAACAGCCCGACAGTGGCCTGATTAGCATCGATGGTGACACCGTTGATGCCGCCCGCGCGGGTCAAAAAGCAGTGTTAAAACTGCGCCGTAACACCAGTTTTGTGTTCCAGAACTATGCTCTGTTTGCCAACAAAACAGCGGCCCAGAATATCGCCGAAGGCCTGATCACGGTCTGGGGCAAGTCAAGAGCCGATGCTCTGGCAGAGGCACATCAGATTCTGGCAGACATTGGTCTGGCCGATAAAGCAGACAGCTATCCGGCGGCACTGTCCGGTGGTCAGCAGCAGCGGGTGGGCATTGGCCGGGCGATGGCCTCCCATTCCAAAGTGATGCTGTTTGATGAGCCAACCTCGGCGCTGGACCCGGAATGGGTTGAAGAAGTACTGCAGTTGATGAAAAAACTGGCCCAGCGCAAACAGACCATGCTGGTGGTGACCCATGAAATGAGCTTTGCCCGTGACGTTGCTGATCGGGTGGTGTTTATGGAAGGTGGCCGCATTGTGGAGCAGGGGCCACCGGAGCAGCTGTTTTCTAATCCAACGGACCCACGCACCCGCGAATTTCTGCGTAAAGTGCTTCGTGACTGATCTTCGACAATACCCCTGTAACGCCTGGCGACGCTGACTTTACGGACGGCGCACTAAATCAGGTATGATAGGCGCCGGTAACGGTAGCAACAGGTAGTGACAGGTGAAAAGATTGGTTCTGAGCAGGTGCGCAGGCATCGTATGGACAAGCATCATGCTGTGTCTGGCCAGCTATTCCATGGCGGCAAGTACAGCGACAGATGCGCTGGGGATGTGCAAGAAAATCAGCAAAAAACTGGCCAGCGTCAATTATGCTGAATGTGCCGGGCTCGATTTTTCCGTACCCCGCTTTCATTCTGTTAATGACCAGCCGCTACTGGAGCTGAGCCTGCCAGCTACAGCGCTTCCAGAAGGTCAAAAAGCCCCTCGAATTCTGTTTCTCGGCGGTATTCATGGCGATGAGTATTCCAGTGTTAGCGTCACCTTTAAATGGCTAAATATGCTGAAGCAGCAGCATGATGGCCGTACGCTCTGGCACGCGCTGCCGCTGGTGAACCCGGATGGTATGCTGAAAAAGAAAGGCAGCCGGGTAAACGCCAATAAAGTGGACCTGAACCGCAACTTCCAGCCCGCTGAAACGGTGCATACGCCGCTGGAATACTGGCGTGAGCGTAAGAAAAAACGTGCCCGTTATTTTCCGGGCCATCAGCCACTGAGTGAGCCCGAATCCAAAGCGGTGCATCAGCTGATCAAAGAGTTTAAACCTGACTTGATTGTGTCGGTCCATGCCCCCCATGGCATTGTCGATTTTGATGGTAATACCAAATATCCACCACGCCGAGTCGGCCCGTTAAAGCTGTCACTGTTGGGTACTTACCCAGGTTCGCTGGGTAATTATGCCTGGCTGGTGCGTAAAATCCCGGTGGTCACCATCGAACTTCCACACGCGGGCATCATGCCGAAAAAGCGCGAAATCAACCGAATGTGGCGTGATCTGACCGGCTGGATCGATCGCAATACCGGTGCTTACCCTCGGGTCGCCGAAAAATAATCCCATCCCATGCACCGCGCTATAAATTCTTGCTCCTGTTGTCCCTGTGGGAACGGGTGTGACGAGTTTATGATCAAGGCCGGGTTCTGTCCTGGTCTGCGCACTCGTCCCGCATTTAAATGCCTGACCCTTGGCGACTACATTATTAAGCCGCCGAATATACTCGGCCAGTTCTGAATGTCAGGCCACTATCCCGCAGCAGCTCACTCCGTGAGCGTCTGACCTGCATGGAGCACGATGCTACAGCGTCGGCATCTAATATTGAAAATCTGGATAGGAGATCCATCATGAATAACACTGAGCTTGCGGAAAAATACAAAGTGCTGGCCATGCGTTATGAAGAAGAAAACTTCACCGATTGTGGTTTCAAAGGTGCCACCGAGCAGCAGGAACAGCTGTATCAGAAACTGCTCACGGGCAAAGTGTCCCGCAAAGAATATGCCCTGATCGAGCCGATTTTCAGTTACGCTGGCCTGACCCTTGGCGACTACATTAAGCCGCAGAAGATACTCGGCCTGTTCTGAGCACCTGCCCCACTGTTGTGTAGCAGCTCACTCCGTGAGCGTCTGAACCTCGCTCCGCCACCTGACTCGCGCGGAGCGCGGTGCTACAGGGTCTGAAGCTTTATTGCCTCAATTGCCCTAATTGCCCCCGTGGCACCGCACTTATGGTGAGTACCGGGTTCCTTCCCGGTGTGGACACCGGTCCCACAGTTAAGCGCCGCCCCGTACCGTCTGGTCCATACTTCATGCAGATCAATATGAGGGTTCTGTCATGGTGTCTGATTATCAGGGGTACGAACTATCCGGCGGTTGTGCCGAAACCGCCGAGCTTTACCAGCAGGCGATCAGCCAGTTCAATCTATATAGGGGTGACCCGGTGGCATTGCTTGATCAGGCGCTGGTGCAGGCACCTGAGTTTGTGATGGCCCATCTGCTTAAAGCCTACCTTTATGTGATGGCGACTGAGCCTGCGGCGACCACTGCGGCGGCTGGGTTTGTGGCTCAGGCCCGGATATTGACGGCGAACGCGCGGGAAGCCTCCCATATCGCTGTACTGTCGCAGCTACTGGCCGGTAACTGGACGGCGGCGGCCCGGCAGATGGATCAGCATAATGTTAACTACCCGCTGGACCTGCTCGGGCTGCAGTGTGGCCATCTGATTGACTTTTATCGAGCCAGCAACCGCAGCCTGCGTGACCGGCTGGCGCGGGTGATACCGCAGTGGTCCGAGCAACTGCCTGGCTATTCGGTATTGCTGGGCATGTACGCCTTCGGGCTGGAGGAGTGTGGCGATTATCGCCGGGCTGAAGCCACCGGACGCCAGGCACTGGCACTGGAACCACGGGATTGCTGGGCCCACCATGCCGTTGCTCATGTGATGGAGATGGAAGGGCGGCCGGAAGATGGTGTTGGCTGGATGACAACGCGGCAAGCCAGCTGGGCGGCGTCAGATAACTTCTTTCAGGTACATAACTGGTGGCACCTGGCGCTCTACCGGCTGGAACTGGGTCAGAGTGATGCCGCCCTTGAGCTGTACGACGGCCCCATCCGCGAGGGTAACAGTGAAATGGCGCTGGATATGGTGGATGCCTCAGCGCTGCTCTGGCGGCTGGCGCTGTGTGGCGTGGATCTGTCATCGCGCTGGCAGGCACTGGCCAGCCAGTGGGACCGGCATGCCGATGGTCACCTGTATCCCTTCAACGACTGGCATGCGGTAATGGCCTATCTGGGCGCGGGGCGTATAGCGGATGTTGAGCGGCTGATCCGTGACTGGCAGCAGCCAACCCATTTACAGACGGAGGTCGCCGACTGGGCGCGGACCACCGGGTTACCGTTAATCGAAGGGCTCTATGCGTTCTGGCAGGGTGACTATAGGCAGGCTGCCCGCTTGTTACAGGGGGCGCGCTATATCGTAAACCGCTTTGGTGGTAGCCACGCTCAACGAGATCTAATCGACTGGACGCTGATGGAAGCGGCGGTACGGGGTGGGTTAACACGTCTGGGACGGTCACTGGCTAATGAGCGGTTGGCGCTTAAGCCCTGTAGCGTGCTGAATCGGCGTTTTCTGCACCGTATTGAGGGAGGTAGCTTATACCCGCCCTAGCAACAGCCCGTTTTAGAACACAAAAAAGAGGGCGCAGCTGACAGGCTGGGCCCTCTTTTTATTGGCGTCGGCTTACTGCTGAGCAGTCAGCAGGCGGGTGCTGGTCAGGGATTCCAGGAAGGCCACCAGATCATCAATTTGCTGGTCGTTCAGATTCAGCGGTTTGATCTGCTCGCTCAGCCATGGGCTGGTGCGGTTGCCTGCGATGTTCACGCCACCGTTGTTGTAGTGGGTGACGACACCGCGCAGGGTATCGATGCTGCCATCGTGCATGTAAGGGGCACTCAGGCTGACATTACGCAGGGTTGGGGTACGGAAGGCACCGATGGAGCTGTCTTTACCATCGACCGCATAGCGGCCCAGATGGGACAGACTGTCATCGCTGAGTACTACGTCAGCGAGGCCTTCACCGTTGGCTTTGGCGGTCGCCAGTGCTTTGCTCAGCTGCGGTACTTTACGCTGCAGGGCGTTGATGCCGATGCCAATGTTGTGGAATTGCTGATCGGTAAATAGCGCGCTGTCTTTACCCACACTGTGGCAGCTGGCGCAGTTACCTTCGTTCAGGAAAATCTCAAAGCCACGCTGCTGCGATTCTGTCAGCGCTGCACTCTGGCCGCCAAAACGCCAGCGGTCAAAGGCTGAGTCGCCCGCGATCTGGCTGCGCTCATAAGCGGCCAGCGCCATGCTGATCTCGTCGATGGTCAGCGCAGCCGGGGTTTTACTGAACACAGCGTAAAACGCATCACGGTAGGCTTTTTCGCTACGCACGATATTCAGGATGGAGGTGTAGTCTTTCAACCCCATCTGACTGTGGCTGATAAACGGCGTCGCGGCCTGAGCTTCCAGGCTGTCAGTCCGGCCATCGCGCTCCTGCGAGGTGTTGTAGGCAACGTTCAGCAGCGACGGTGCATTGCGGCTGCTGATGAAAGCTGCCGTGCCTTCGGACGTTTGCAGCGGGCCATCGCTGAAAGCGTTGTCCGGGGTGTGACAGCTGGCGCAGCTGACATCGCCCTTCGCACTGAAACGGCTGTCGCTAAACAACCGGGCACCCAGTGCGGCTTTGGCGGCCGTTGTCGGATTATGCTCAGGTGATACGACAGGTGGCAGGCCCAGCTCTGCGGCAAGTGCACTGGAGGTGTAAAGCAGCCCGATAGACAGGATACGGGTGAAGTGACTGGTCATTGAAGTCTCCTTTTATTCTGGGCGCAAGCTTAGTAATTCTGCGCCTGTCTGGTCAAGCGTTACTGCCTCTCAAATAACTATGAACCCTTATTCAATTGCCTGTGACCTACAGACACAGCAAACACATAAGGGGATACGGTCATGAACGCTCACACTTTTCTATTCGCACTGATCCTGGTGTTGATGGCCCTGAACGGGTGTGAGCCGATGATGGTAGTCAAATCTGCTCAGCCAGGCCTGAGCACCGCCACCATCTATCTGCATGCCATCCCTGCATTGTCATCCCGGTTAGCCCTGCATTAATGGCAAGCCGGGCACACGTTTGCCTCTGTTTATCTGTCAGGAGAGATCTTATGAATGTGCGTCGATCTTCAACCGCACTGCTGTTACTGACCGGCCTGCTTAGCGTGGCCGGTGCGGTACACAGCAGTGAACAACCCAGCCCGCTGTCGGAGCGTCAGCGTCAGGCGATGATGCGTCAGTATCTGATGGAGCAGAGCTACCGCCATACTGGCCAGCAGGGTAGTAACCAGGGCGGCGCTCAGGGGCACCAGCTGGGCCAGCAACAGGGTGGCGTTGCTGTAGGTGCGCTGGTGGGTAGCGGTGCTTACAACATGGCCCCGCCAGCGGGAGGGCGTAGCCTGCAGTTTGCGCCGCAAAGCAACAGCCTGACTATCGGCCAGGATAACTACGCCCCGGTGCAGCTGAGCAATATTGCCGCCAGTAATGGCAGCGTTCATATCGGTGATGTCAATCAGGGCAATATGTACAACAGCCAGATCGGCAATAACCAGTCCGGTGAGCAGCTGGGCGACAGCAGCAACCAGCAGGTGAACGATCAGAGCCAGCAGGCTGCCAGCCAGACCGGCAGCAGCGATGCACTGCAAAACCCATAGGAGGTGCGTGATGAAATTCTGGACATTCAGCCTTGCTGTGCTGCTTAGCAGTGGCGCGCTGGCGCAAACGCCGGTGAATGACCCGCCCACCATTGATCCGGTGATCGAACGGCTGCAGGCCCTGCAGCATATACGGGGGCGGCTGGAACAGGATATGGGGGCTTATATGGCCGAAGCACGCAACAAAAGCGGCGTGCGGCCGATGCAGGCTCAGCAGCCGGAAGGTTTGCGGCTGATGCGACAGGATGTGCAGGCCAACCTGCAACGCATGGAAGAGCGCTTTCGCTGCCTGGATGTGGATATCAGCGGTAACAACGGCAACGTGGTGCTGGTGTGTGGCAACAACCATGGTGCCGTCAGCAGTAATACTCAGCAGGCCTTCGGGGCCGATCTCAATGTTAATGGAGGTGGTTTATGAACCGCTACTGGATTCAAACGATAAGTACCATCCTGTTCGTGACGGCGGTTGCCGCCCAGGCGGAAAGCGAAATTGAACTGATCGATCACGGTTGTGGCGGCGTCAGTATGGTGATCACCGCCGAAGACCGGTTCGACCCCATGGTGCAGCAGATTCTCACCCAGAAGCAGCTGGACCGGCATCCCCGTATGGACAAGCCCAGCTTTGTGGTGTTGCCCTCCGGTGATGAGCAGCGGCTGACCGAATCCCAGATCCGCTATCTGGAAACCCTGTTGCGGCAGTAGGCCTGAAGCCCCTGCCGCTGGGTGATCAGAACAGTCCTTCGACTTCCCCCTGATCGTTAATACGGATTTTATTGGCCGCCGGGGTACGGGGCAGGCCAGGCATGGTCATAATATTGCCGCACAATACGACCACAAAGCCCGCCCCGGCACTAAGTTTGACCTCACGAATCTGCAGCACATGACCTTTTGGCGCACCTTTCAGGGTTGGGTCGGTGGAAAAGCTGTACTGAGTTTTGGCAATACAGACCGGCAGTTCGCCATAGCCATCAGCCTGCAACTGGCTGAGCTGACTACGTACTTTCTGGTCGGCGATAATATCATCGGCACCGTACAGCTCGGTGGCGATGGTTTTAACCTTCTCCCACAGCCGCGCCTGTGGTGGGTACAGCGGCTGAAAATTACCCGGCTGGGTGTCGATCAGCTCAACCACCTCATGGGCCAGCGTTTCCGCCCCGGCCCCGCCTTCTGCCCAGTGGTTACTGACCACCACCTTCACCTGCATGCCGGCCAGTGCATCACGAATGGCGGCCATCTCGGCCAGTGAATCGGCTTCAAAGCGGTTGACCGCCACCATTACCGGCACACCGAATTTCTGCACATTTTTCACATGCCGGATCAGGTTGCTGCAGCCTCGCGTGACGGCGTCGACGTTCTCGTCACCCAGCTCGCCCAGTTCAACACCCCCATGCAACTTCAGTGCTCTCACTGTGGCCACCACCACGGCGGCATCGGGGTTCAATTCAGCGCTGGGGCATTTGATATTGAAAAACTTCTCTGCCCCCAGATCAGCACCAAAGCCGGCTTCTGTGACCACATAGTCCGACAGCTTGAGTGCGGTTCGGGTGGCGATCACTGAGTTACAACCGTGGGCGATGTTGGCGAACGGCCCGCCATGGATAAAGGCCGGGCTATGCTCCAGCGTCTGCACCAGGTTGGGGGCCAATGCATCTTTGAGCAACACCGCCATTGGCCCGTCGGCCAGGATTTGATCGGCGGTGACCGGCTGTTTATCCCGGTTATAGCCGATCACAATCTTTGCCAGTCGCTGCTGCAGATCATCCAGATCCGTGGCCAGGCAGAAAATCGCCATCACCTCAGACGCCACCGTAATCTCAAAGCCATCCTGACGGGGGAAGCCATTGCCCGGCCCACCCAGCGCGCAGGTGATTTCTCGCAGGGCGCGGTCATTCATATCGACGACTCGCTTCCAGCTCAACCGGCGTACATCCAGATCCAGCGCGTTGTCCCAGTGAATATGGTTATCCAGCAGGGCAGAGAGCAGGTTATTCGCCGCGCCGATGGCGTGAAAATCCCCGGTAAAGTGCAGGTTGATATCCTCCATCGGAATCACCTGAGCATAACCGCCGCCAGCAGCCCCACCTTTCATCCCAAAACAGGGACCAAGGCTGGGCTCACGCAGGCAGGCGGTGGCCTGTTTACCAATCCGGTTCAGGCCGTCCGTCAGGCCGACGGTGGTGGTAGTTTTACCTTCCCCGGCTGGGGTGGGTGTAATGGCTGTTACCAGAATCAGCTTGCCATTGGGACGCTTCTCCAGCGTGGCCAGGTACTCAAGGTCAATCTTGGCCTTGTGCTTGCCATAGGGGCTGACGGCGGTATCCGGGATACCCAGCTGGTCAGCGATTTGCTGAATAGGCTGGATCGGGGCGTTGCGGGCGATTTCAATATCACTCATCGTCATACGTCTGACTACCTTTACTCGGGTACAAACCATAATTGGCAAAAACAATGGGTGCGATGCGGCGTCATCAAAGTATTGACAGTATCAGCTAATGTCAGAGGCGAGTAGTGTCCAGGGTCAAGGGCGCGTGGCGGCTGGGAGTGGAGATTTTACGGTGGCGGCCTGGTTTTACTGTGGGACTGGTGTCCCCACCGGGAAGAACCCCGGTACGGACTATAAATGACATGAAAGGCTGTGCCCCTTGTAGCAGACCGCGCCGCGGGCGTCATTGGTCAGTGCTCTGAACCAGACGCTCACGGTGCGCATTGCTACAAAGTTTTAACGCTCAGTCGCGTTTGCCACCCGGCCAGCCCAGCAGGATGGAGGCGACTGCAACGGCACCCAGCACCAGGCAGTAGTGGATGCTACCGGCCAGTGCTAATGGTGAGACGCTGGCGATGGAGGAGGCCAGCAGGATCTGCGCACCGTAGGGCAGCAGACCCTGTACCACACAGGAGAAAATGTCCATCAGGCTGGCGCTGCGGCGTGGGTCTACGCCGTAACGGCTGGCGATATCTTTGGCCAGTGCGCCGCTGATCACAATCGCTACGGTGTTGTTGGCGGTGGCGGTGTTGGTCAGCGCTACAGCAGTGGAAATGCTCAGTTCACCGGCGCGTGAGGAAGGGCGCTGGTTACTGTCACGGTGGGCGATGCGGTTAATCAGATCAGCCAGAAACTCCAGCCCGCCCTGTTTCTGCATCATCGCGCCCAGGCCACCAATCAGCATCGACAGGATCAGGATCTCCTGCATATTGCTGTAACCGGCGTAGATGTCTTTAGCGAACTGCGCCACGTTGTAGTCCGCCAGCTGGGTCAGGCCAACCAGCCCTGCCAGCACAATACCACCGAGCAGTACCAGCATCACATTCAAACCGCTAATCGCCAGCACCAGCACCGCCAGATATGGCAGCACTTTAATCAGTTCAATCGGCCCGGTGCCTTCCACCACGCCACTCGTGCCTTGAAAGTACAGCCAGACCAGCGTCAGCAACGCAGCAGGGGCTGCAATTTTCAGGTTCATACGGAACTTGTCGCGCATCTCACAGCCCTGGGTGCGGGTCGCGGCGATGGTGGTATCAGAGATGATCGACAGGTTGTCACCAAACATCGCACCCCCAACAACGGTGCCAATGGTCAGCAGGATCGGCAGTTCGGTCGCTTCCGTCAGGCCCACGGCAATGGGCGCAATCGCCGCCACCGTGCCCATGGATGTACCCATAGAGGTCGCAATCAGCGCGGTAATCACAAACAGGCCCGGCAGCACCATGCCCGATGGCACCAGGTTCAGCCCCAGCGCCACGGTGGCATCCACGCCGCCAATAGCTTTACTGACACTGGCAAAGGCACCGGCCAGCAGGTAAATCAGCACCATAGTGATAATGGTGTTATCACCCACACCACGAATAAAGGTATCAATACGCTCGTTCAGCGCGCCTTTGGCCAGCAGCATCGCCAGCACAATAGCAGGCAGAATCGCCACCGGCGCGGAGATCTGATAGAAAGCAAAATCAACATTCTGGCTCTGGTAGTACAGGCCGCTGCCAATAAACATGGCAAGGAACAGCAACAGCGGTAACAGCGCCAATGGGCGTGCGTTCATAGTGGTATCCAAACTGAAATTATCTGTCAAAGGGTCAATACAGAACGTAGCGTTACACAAGGCGGATAGCCTGCCAGTGGCAGTGTGGAACGCCAGATCGGCCAGCCCGGGCATCTGTCTGAGCCGGGTGACTGCCGTTGCTATCCGGTGTGTAGCGGTGCGCGCATTCTAGTCTTTAGTCGTATATGGCTCAACCGCATTGAAGTGGTTTTTTTTATTTCTTTTTGGAATAAGGAGGAGCGCTGAGCTGGGGCTGGTTATTTGATGTGCTGAAAGCTCTGTTCGGGCTTATACCGCCTGGCAACCTTTGCTTTCCTAATCCTTTGGGATAGTAAAAGGATTATTTTATTGAGTGTGGTTGAACTGCGCTTCTGTATGACGTATTTTTGCTTCGATATTTTCCTTACATAATCTTAATTTGTACTGCTGTTGAAAGGGATTTGATGGCTCTGTTTCGTAGTTCAGCTTCTTTGGCTTTCATTAGTTGCGTAACCGCGTTTGTTGTGCCCGTTCAGGCTGCGTCAGAAACGGCCTCTATATTAGGTGTTTCTGAAGAAGGTTTGAGGCGGCAGGAAAAGATACAGAATGAATCCTTAAAACAGCTTCAGCAAAAAAATAGTACTCTGTCATCTGAAAAAAATAATGACAAAAATATTGCACTCCCCGACGAAGATCGATGCTTCCTTATAGAACGTACTATTGTCCGTGCCAGCAATGATGTAGAAATAGGCTGGATTTCAAAAGAAGTAGAACAATTTGCTAATCACTGTATTGGGGTTGAAGGGCTTAAAAATATTATCGCCTACCTTAATGAAGGGTTAGTTGAAAAGGGTTTTGTTACCTCAAAGGTATCACTCCCTCGCCAGAATCTCCGTGATGGAATTTTAAAACTTCAGTTTCATGCTGGGGTTGTTGATACTATTGTTTTCTCTTCTAAATCAAATGGTGAAGAAAAGCTTAAAAAAGGAGAGCACTTTTTCTTTCCATTTACAAAGGGTGATATACTTAATATAAGAGACTTGGAACAAGGGGTTGAAAATATAAGCAGGCTGAAAAGCCAAACAGCTAAAGTGAGAATTGTTCCAGGTCGTCAGCAGGATAGTTCCAAGGTTGTTCTAGATAGGGCAGTCAAAGCTGAAGATACACTACGTGGTGGAATAACATTGTCAAATTCTGGAAATAGAGATGTTTCTAAAACTCAGGCATCTGTTTATATTGTAAACGAAAATGGGTTGGGAATTGGAGATGTATTTAATATTAGCGCTAATAGTAGTGTTGAAAAAGTAGACAGTGAAAACCTATCGCAGAGCTTGAGTGCACAATACAGTGTTCCAATTGGATATTCTCATCTAAATTTTTCCCATACATATACACGATTTTCACAAGTTGTTTCTGGAACCACTGCTCGTTTTGTGTCCAGCGGAAGTAGTCATAGTACTAAAGCAAATTTGAAGCATACATTTTACCGTGATGCTTCTACAAAAGTTTTATTACATGGTGGCCTTAGCTTTAGGAGCTCAAATAGCTTTCTTGATGATATTGAGTTACTTGTGCAACGCAGGAATACAGTGAATGTTGACGTTGGAGGGCGCCTGGAAAAACACTTTTCTGACGGCCTTGCAATGGAAGTTGATCTTTCAATACGTAAAGGTGTTGGTTGGTTTGGAGCCGAACATGATCTGATAGATGTAGTCGAGGGTGGGGCAACGTTGAGGCCTTATATATGGAACCTTAGCCTTGATGTTAAAAAGCCAATCCTCTCTGATAGCTGGTTGTACAGTAGTCGTATTTACGCTCAGCATACAGATGATAATATTCTTACCAATGAGCAGTTCTCTATAGGCAGCAGATATAGCGTCCGAGGGTTTGATGGGGAAAGTGTACTGCTGGCTGAAAGTGGGCTGTATTGGCGTAATGAATGGCAAAAAAAACCGGGCTCACAGACTGAAGGCAGCTGGTATGGCGGGCTGGATGCGGGCATTGTATACGGTCCGAGTTCTGGACAGCTTTCCGGGAAGAGCCTTGTGGGCATGGCATTCGGGTGGCGAGGTGAGTTGAAATCAATCTATATAGACGCATCTATAGGTATTCCAATTATCAAGCCGGACGCTTTTGAAACAGAGAAATTAAATCCATATCTTTCGTTAGTATATGAACTTTGACTGCTGTATAGCAGGCTGACACATATTTCACACAAGGATGATGTGATGAAAAACGATTCTTACAGTAATAAAACACGTATATCCTCTGCCATTACTCTGTTCGTGTACTGCTGGCAGTTGTTATTTTTGTTTATTAGCGATGTTTCTTTCGCTGAAGACGTTGTGTCAGCCAATAGAATTTCAGGAAAAACACCAATTATTGATGCGGCTATTAATGGAACGCCTATTGTTCATATTGCGCCGCCAAACGATGATGGACTATCACACAATCAATATAGCCACTTCAATGTCGGCCCAGATGGACTGATCCTTAACAACTCAACTGAATCTGTTCAAACCCAACTGGGCGGTTGGATTACAGAAAGCTTACAGTTGCTGGAAAAACCTGCTGATTTGATATTGAATGAGGTTACCAGTACACATCTCTCAAACCTGAATGGCTTTATCGAAGTAGCCGGGCCTAAAACTGACCTTATAATTGCTAATCCAAACGGCATAAATTGTGCTGGTTGTGGCTTTATTAACAGTAATAAAGTAACCATGACAACGGGTGTTCCCGTTTTTAATCAAGAAGGGGCGTTAGGTTATTTAGATGTTACGCGTGGAAATATTAATATATCGGGTGCTGGTGTTAACGCATCTGAGTTAGAACAGCTTGATTTATTGGCGCGTAGTTTAGTTGTTGAAGGGGATGTATGGGCACAAAAATTAAACGTCTTAACCGGAAGTCAGCGAATACTTCCTGCTGATCTATCACACACCTCAATTCAAGGATCAGGGTATAAGCCTTTATTTGCTGTTGATGTAAAAAATGTGGGTGGAATGTATGCCAATACAATTCACTTAATTGCAACAGAAGAAGGGCTAGGTGTTAACAGTACCGGTCGAATTGTTGCATTGGATGATGATTTAACACTGTCCGCTAATGGTGATGTTAGCGTAGGTGAAGTTCATGCAGCTAACAAGATATCCATTGGTGCTGAAGGCGATGTTTTTCTTAATGCAGAAACAACTTCTGTTGGTTTAACTATTGTCGGGTCGGGAAGAGTCCTGCAAGCTGGCTCAGTTCAAGCAAATAATATAAATATATCGGCAAAAATTGTAAAGAATACGGGTAGTATTTTTCAGGACTCGTCTCTGAAGAGTAATGCGCTGGTTGTGAAGGCCGATAGTGATATAACCAACAGTGGACGCATCCACAGTCAGTCGGGATTGTATCTGAAATCTGCCACCCTCATTGATCAGGCTGGAGTTATTTCCAGCAACAGTTTGATAACAATTGATGCTGATGACATAAGACTTGATGGTACTCAGTTGTATTCAACAGAGGGTGTTACGGTAACGTCTGGGAAAGTTATTTCAAGTAAGGCAACTATCGGTTCTGAGGGTACTGTTTCGTTGCATTCAAAGGGCAGCGTAGTCCTTACTGATACTGATGTTATCACTGACAATGAAGTGGTCATTAAGTCGGGTAGCCTGGCGGTTACTGATAATGGACGTATTGATTCTGTTAAAACAACAATACATACAGATAATCTTAGCAACACATCCCTTATTTCAGGAAAAAGCGAACTAACCGTTGTATCAATAAGCACAAATAATACTGAAAGCGGATTGATTGGTGGCGGTTTCGTTACCATTAATACTGAATCCCTCTCAAATAGATCTGCAACCATTCAGGCATCTGATAGCCTCATGATCTCTGCAAGATCGGTAATAAATAGTGGAAGTGGTGATAAAGAGGGGCTGATAAGTCTTGGTGATGTAAAAATAAAATCACACGATTTTGATAACAGTACAGGGAAGGTTGTAAGTAAAGAAACACAGGAAATTAATGTATCTGGGTCTATCTTAAATGATGATGGGTTGATTCAATCAGGCAATGATTTAAATATAAATTCTAATGAATTCTCTAGTGATAATGGCAGGCTTTCATCTGTAAAAAATATTAATCTGGATGTAAATAATAGCCTCTCAATTGATAATTCTACTGCTTACGCTGATGGTTCTATAAAAGTAGATGCCGGCCGGGTAAACGGTAGCAGTAATACCATTCAAGCTATTGATAATATTTCTATAACTGCCACAGGCCAGCAACTGACAACAACCTCCCTATATGCCGGGGGAAATCTTGATTTAGTTGCGACTGCCGGTGGGTTGGATTTTAATACAAGTCATCTAAATAGTGATAGAGAGGCCACGCTTACTGCTAGCGGTGCCGTTAATCTTGATAACGGTTCTTTGCTTGCTGGTGAAAATGTTGGTATCCAGGCTGGAGAAGTTAGTAACGAGTCTGGGATTATAGCCGCAGGATTATCAGGCCGTTATTCAACATTAACAATAGACAGTGGGCACCTGGATAATCGATCTGGCACTATTGTAAACCGTTCAGGAAAGGCCGTTATCAATACAGCCGGAAGTATGGTTGATAACCGTAATGGATGGATTGAAAGTACACAATCACTGACAATCGATGCAGGACATCTGAATAATTCAAAAGGCCAAATAAAGAGTGCCGGGGCGGTATTGTCCGTGTCTAGTCTCACCAATAATAATGGGCTGGTTCATAGTTCAGATCAGCTGACTATAAATGCATCTTCCGTTGAAAATAATGCTGGGTTGCTGCAGTCCGCTGGCGCATTGGTGATTGCTGCCAATAACGTGACTAATTATGGCCGTGCTGTCTCGAATGGCATTGTCAGCATGAACAGTATTACTCTGCGGGCTGATTCATTTGATAATAGATCAGGGAGGGTTATTGGTGAGGCGGATGTTAGTTTTAATATTGAAAACACTCTGGATAACACCTCCGGTGAGATCCATTCTGGCCGGAGCCTGGATATTACTGCAGGACGGTTTGCATCGGCAGACAGCAAGTTAGTTTCTGATTTAGACACCAGAATATCAACTAAGGGTGATACAACACTTACGCGTGCTGCTATTCATAGCAACGGAAAGCTGACTATCGATGCTGCTGTGGTTAATGCCGCAGAAGTTGATATTCAATCCCAGCGTAGTACTACTATTCGGGCAGAAAGTCAGCAACTGACCCATGCAACAATTAATAGCGGGGGAGATCTGTCGCTAAGTGCTACGTCGGGTGATCTGCAACTCAGTGGCTCGGTAATCAACGTTGCCGACGCTGTTGGTCTGGATGCTGCCAATACGGTCAATATAGACCAGGCCCGAGTTTTAAGTGGTGGGGGTATTGATGTAGAAGCCCGTTATATAACGAATCGATCTGGAGAAATAAGTGCAGGCCTGATCAAAGGTAACGCAGCCTTTAATATTAGTGGTGGGGCGGTAGATAACACATCAGGCCTGATCTTTAGCAACAATGGCAGCCTGCAGATAAACACTGATGACAGTAGCCTCAACAACAGCAGTGGGCGTATTGAAAGCCAGGGTGCGCTGGTGTTGCAAACTGGTGGCCTGAACAACACCGATGGCACCGTACTGGGTCACAGTCTCAGCCTGGCGGGAACCGACATCGACAACCGTGGTGGCACCCTGAGCAGCAATGGCCAGATGGACTTGCAGCTAAACAGCCTGAACAACGACACCGGGCTGGTGCAATCCGGTGATGGCCTTGCGCTCAACGCAGGGCAGATCAGCAACCGCGCTGATAACGATGAACAGGGCATCTTCAGCCAGGCTACTCTGACGGTTATCGCCGACACGCTGGACAACCTCTTTGGCAACATCGCCAGCCTTGGGGCGCTCGAATTTGATGTGAGCGACCAGTTGAACACCCAGGACGGCACGATCCAGTCGGCCGATAGCCTGACCCTCAAAGCGGGCACCCTGCAAGGTACACGCGCCGATATTACCGCAAGCCAGGCACTTAACGCTGACATCACCGGCCTGGCCACACTGGATAATGCCAACCTGAACGCCGGGCAGGCATTGAACCTCACCGCAGGCCAGATTACGGCCGATACAGCACAGTTGTATTCCGAGACAGATATGGCCGTAGCGGCGGCGGATATCCAGCTGACCAGCAGTGTGCTCAATAGCCAGCGAGATCTGGCATTAAACGCCAGTGCAGGCGAGATTAATCTGCAGGGCAGTGATCTGAGCAGTGTGGCCGATGCCAGCCTGCAGGCCAGCGGGCGCATTAACCTTGACGATGGTGTGCTGGCCAGTGGTGGCGATGCCACCCTGACAGCGGCAGAACTAAGTAACCGCGCTGGCCAGATCAGTGCCGGATTACTGGAAAGCAACACCACATTGCAGCTGACCACCGGCTCGCTGGATAATACAGATGGCCTGATTTTCAACAACAGTGGCACTCTGCAGATCGACACTGGCAGCAGCCAGCTCAACAACCACACCGGGCGCATTGAAAGCCAGGGCGCGCTGACTCTGTTAACCGGTGCCGTTGATAACACTGAAGGCACCGTGCTGGGGGACGGCATCAGCCTGACCGGTAGCGATCTCGACAACCGCGAAGGCACCCTGAGCAGCACGGACCAGGTGGACCTGCAGCTAAGCAGCCTGAACAACGACACCGGGCTGGTGCAGTCCAGCGACGCGCTGGCGATCAACGCCGGGCAGATCAGCAACCGCGCTGATAACGATGAACAGGGCATCTTCAGTCAGGGTACTCTGACGGTTATTGCCGACACCCTGGACAACCTCTTCGGCAGCATCGCCAGCCTGGGCAATATGGTGATTGATGCTGAGTCCAGCCTGAACACAGCTGACGGGATCATTCAGTCAGCCGGTGATCTCAGTCTCCAGAGTGGTCAACTCACCGGTGATCGTGCACAGATTATCGCCACAGGGTCTGCGCAGCTGGGTGCGACGGGCAATCTGTCGCTGGACGCCAGCACGATCACGACCGGCCAGCAGCTGGTGCTGATCGCAGATGTGATAACCGGGGACACTGCTGACCTCCAGTCGGGTGGAAATCTGGATATTACGGCTGGGAATATCACGCTTGCAAATAGTACCGCTAATACCCAAGGCAACCTGCTACTCAAAGCAGAAAGCAGTGCGCTTGATCTGACGGGATCAGGCCTCAGTGTTAACGGAGCTTCTACGCTGACCTCCACTGGCAGTATCGATCTGACTGATGCCGAGCTGGTCAGTGGTGCCGGGGTGGCTATCAATGCCAAAGCACTGACAAACCTTAGGGGCACCGTGATCGCCGGAGCGAATAGCAGTAACGCTGATCTGATCCTTTCAACCGATGCCATTAACAACCGTGACGGCACGCTGCTCAGTACAACGGGCCGTGTTGATATCAACAGCCATGGACAAACAGTTGATAACACGCGGGGTGTGATTGACGGGCACAGTGCGGTAATGGTTAACAGTGGTGATCTGAACAACAACAGCGGTTTGCTTCAATCATCGGGGAACATTGCGCTCAACGTTAAGCAGCTCTCCAATACCGATACCCAGTCTGACAAAGGGATTGTCAGCCTGGGCTCCCTCAGCCTTTCCGGCAGCAGTTTTGATAATCGTAATGGCCGGGTTGTCAGCCAGGGTACACAGCAACATTCATTCAGTGGGGCTATCAGCACCCGTAATGGATTACTGCATTCTGCCAGTACGCTGACACTGAATGCTCAAAGCCTGGCGGCTGGGGGTGGCACAATCAGCGCAGACGGGAATATGCAGCTGAGTACCGCAGCAAGCACGGAGCTGGGCAGTGCTGAGGTCTATAGCGGTGGCCAGTTACGGATTAATGCATCGAATATTCAATCTTCGGGTTTCCTGCAGTCATCTGCGGCGATGCAGCTGAGTGCCGGTGGCCTGCAACTCTCTGGTGCAACGCTGAACAGCCAGCAGGATCTGACGTTGACGGCAAGTAGCGGCGGCATCACCTTACAGGACAGTACCGTCAGTGCGTTGGGGAATGCAGCATTGTCGGCAACGGGCACCGTCTCCAATCAACGCGGCAGTATTTCTACCGGTGGGGGCGTGCAGATAGCCGCATCG
Source organism: uncultured Oceanospirillaceae bacterium (assembly GCA_913057435.1). Lineage (GTDB taxonomy): Bacteria > Pseudomonadota > Gammaproteobacteria > Pseudomonadales > Balneatricaceae > Marinobacterium_C. The sequence continues at coordinate 40,122 of CAJXNY010000019.1, forward strand.
CAACTGGATAATACCGACGGAACCATGGTTGCCGGGTTAAGTGCCAGTAATGCCTCACTGGCCATTGATGCGAGTACCATCACCAATGCTGGCGGCACGCTGGCAACGCAGAATGGCGATATAACCCTCGATACCAACGGCAATGCGCTTGATAACAGTAAGGGTACTGTTCAAGCCGGTGGTGCACTGGTGTTGGCGGGTATTTCTGCTATAAAAAATACCGACGGTGTACTGATCTCGGGTGAAGAGCTTAGCCTCAATTTACAATCGCTGGATAACACCCGAGGGCTGATTCAGGCCGGTGGCAGCCTTGATCTTGGTGTACAGGGTACGATTAACAATAGCGGTACAAAAAGCAGTGGTGGCCTGGTTACCTCGGGTGATCTGACGATCAGCGCAGCGGGTATTGATAATCAGAATGGTTATATTGCCAGTGCTGGCAAGCAGGATTTTGATTTAACCGGTGATCTTAATAACAGTTCAGGCGAATTAATAAGCCAGGGCGATATGTCACTGGATGCAAATAATATTAACAACAGTCAGGGTTATATTTCTGGCCAGAAAGCCGCGACGGTAACGGCAAATCAGATTAATAATAACAATGGCACAATCGAGTTTGAGGGTGAGGCCCTGCTGAAGGTTGCCTCATTACAAAATGATGGTGGTGAACTTGCCTCTAACACCTTGCTCACGGTTGAAACCAGCAGTACACAGCTACAGGGAAAGCTGGCATCACAGTATGATCTGGTACTGAAGCTCGACGGTGATTTTAATAACACCTCGGAGCTGATTGCGGGTAACAGCCTGTCCATCACCGCCAACAGCTTTACCAACAGCAGCCTGCTGTCCAGCGCCTACACACTGGAGCTGAACGGAACCGACCTGACCAACGATGGCCAGATATACGCGACCGACCTGCGGCTGAACATGTCACAAGGGCTGTTTAACAACAGCGGTGGAGTTATTGATGGTGATAGCGTACTGATCGAAGGCGGCTATCTACACAACTACGGCCGCATCTACGGCGATGATATTGGGATAGGTTCCAGCACCTTCCATAACTACAGCAACGCCGTTATTGCATCCCGTGGTTCATTGGCTCTTGATAACCAGACAATAATCAATGAACAGGATGCAATGATTTACAGCCTGGGCGATATGAGTATTCGCTCAGGCTCTGTTTCCAATAATGCCGCGTTGATTGAAGCTTCAGGTAATTTATCTATTGTTGCGGGAAGTCTGACTAACTCAAATAGCGGTGTTGAATTTACAGTAGAAAATGATCCGCAGACATATGGCTATTGGAAAGAAAAGCAAGTATGGGGGCAGCCTATCGGTTCAGGGTTTAGGGTTTCTGGTGATATCCAGCAACATGAAATTTGGGATGCATTTGGTGGTTCTAATTACTTTACTATACGTGAATATATTGATGTAGAACGTACTGTTGTAAATGCCTCTGCCCCAGGGAAAATTATTGCTGGCGGAAATATGACTATTTCCGGGGGAAGTGTCACAAATACAGATAGCATTATTCTGGCTAGCGGGGGCTTAAATGTAGCCTCTAGCCTTGAAAGTATTGAATCAGTTTCGCTATCAAAAACCACGACTATAAAGCGAGATGTACATAACCATATGGTTAGTTTATCTGACAGCTTATCTGACAGCAGAGGTTATACTTGGGTTACAACGGTCACGGTTAATACTGAAGAGTCGGCTGCTAGCCTCGCCTACACCCTTGGCGGCACCGAAGCACAGCAGTTAATCGCCCAATACAGCAGTGGCTCTGCCGGTAATAGCGGCGCACAGGGCGCCACGGCAGGTGAAGTTGCAGCCCATAATGTGCAAGGCGGCGATGTACAGAACCAGGCTGCTGGCACGGCAACCGGCACGTTGCAGGGTGAAGGCAGCTCGGGTGTTGCCTCTGCGCAGTTAAGCCCGGATAGCACAGCATCGGGGTTACAGTCGCAAACCGCAGCCAGCGCTGTGACGGTTGGCGATCATACGCCTGCCACTGGTAGCGGGGCACAAGCCGTACAGGCCTCTGCAGCGGTAGCGACAACAACCGTGGAGGGCTACCAGACGGGTGTTGCTGCCGATGTTAAAAACCTGCTGTCTCAATCGTCCCCCGGCGCGGTCACGGTTGCTAACCTGCCGACGGCTGCCAATGGTGCAACCAGCTCTGTTGCAGGGGCCAATGCTGCTGATGCGCGAGCGGCATCACTGGCTTCCGTAGGTTCCCGTATCAATGATATGCAGCTGGCGGGCGGTAAGCCGATTTCCGGTGAAGCGTTGAATACCACGGTTATTACCACCAACCGGCCTGCACCGGTTACCCCGCCGTCCAACAAGCTGTTTGTGCTGAATACTTCCCCCGAAGCTGACTACCTGGTCGAAACTGATCCGCTGTTCACCCGCCGGGAAACCTTCCTCGCTTCCGATTACATGCTGGATCAACTGGCCAAAGACCCCTCCCGCCAGCTGAAACGCTATGGCGATGGGTTCTACGAACAGCGACTGGTGACTGAGCAGGTTACGCAGATGACAGGTCGCCGTTATCTGTCGGGCTACAGTGACTCGCAAGATCAATTTCAGGCGCTGATGGACAGCGGAGTTGAGTTTGCCCAACGTTTCCAGCTGTCGCCCGGTGTGGAACTGAGCGCCGATCAAATGGCCCATCTGACCAGTGATATCGTCTGGATGGTCGAAACTTCCGTCACCCTGGCCGATGGCACCAGCACCACCGTGCTGACACCGAAGGTTTACCTGGTCAGTGTTGATGAAGAAGACCTCTACGACGGTGGCGCACTGGTGTCCGCCAGCGATATCACCATCGACACCGACGGCGCGATTCGTAATGAAGGTTCCATGCTGGCGGATAACGGCATCCGCCTGCGCAGTGGTCAGGACATTGCTAACCTTGGTCAGCTGAAAACCGCGGGTGATATCACGCTGGATGCACAGAACAATATTCTCAACCAGGGTGGACGCCTGGGCGGTGGTGGCCTGATTCAGGGAGCCAACATAGCCCTCACCAGCTACACCGGCAATATCATCAGCCAGAGCACCCTCGCACAAACAGAAACCACAGTAACGGTAAATGGTCGTAGAACTCTCACGGATATTGACAGCCATATCGCCGGAAACCGCGCAGGCATCCAGGCAACGGGCAGTCTGCAGCTCAATGCTGCACAGGATATCCAGTTAAAAGCGTCTGATCTTGAGGCCGGTAAAACTCTGCTGCTAAATGCCGGTAATAACATTGAACTGGGCGCACTGGTTGAACATGACCGTACAGAGCGACGCTGGCGGCGTGGCCACAGCAATAGCGACACCCTGACTAACCAGGTCACCCGGTTGACTGCCGGTAGCCATGCTGAACTGACCGCCGGGAACGATCTGAACCTGGATGGCACCGCCGTCAAAACTGGCGGCAACCTGGCGCTCAATGCCATCAACAACATCAATCTGAACGAACTGCACGACAGCACCGTCACGGAGAGTCGCTCTACCAAAAAGAGAAGCTTTGGCCGTAAAAAAGTCTCGGTTAGCAAAAGCACCCGTATCGACTCAATCGGGGTTGGCCTTGATGTGGGCAACAACCTGTTGATCAACGTTGCCGGTACGGACGACAACGGACGGCTGCAAACCCGTGACAGTGGTGATGTAAATATCACCGCGGCCAACATCAATGTTGCCAACAATGCTGTGATGCTGGCTGGGGGTGATCTTAACCTGAACGCCGGTAGCCAGGTTGATGACAGCTATAGCTACAGCTATAAAAAAGGCCTCTTTGGACTGAAACGTACCAAAGAATCGAACGACAGCCACATGGTAGACGTTGTTTCGACAACTCTGAATGTCGGCGGTAACAGCCTGCTGCAGGCCGATGGCGATATCAACCTGACCTCTGCTGATCTGAATACCACCGGCACCACCCAGCTGATTGCCACCGGTAACAATGGCCCTGGCACAGGCAATATCAACCTGCTGGCCAGCCGTGGTGAGCAACGGCAGATTCATGAATATTCTAAATCAGGCTTTAAATTGAGCCTGGATTACAAAAAAGGTTTTCTGGAACGCAAAAAAACCAGCGAAAGCCACAGCAAAGAACTGGGTGTGCTGACCTCCACCTACATCGATTCCGGTGGTGACATCAGCCTGAGCAGTCAAAACAACATCGCCATTATTGGCAGCGAGCTGAACAGCGACAACGGCGGCCTGACACTGACCGCCACCGAAGGCAGCGTCGCCGTCTTCGCAGGTACCGGTAGCCTGACAGAAACCGATACCAGCAGCAGCGACAGCCTGAGCTTTAACCGTCGGGAAGTACATGTTGACCAGCGTACACGTAGCGTTGACGAAGCCATTGGCAGCGTGCTCAGTGCCGAAGACGTTGCAATCAATGCAGGCCAGCACATCAACATTGTTGGCTCTGCGCTGGGTGCTAATAACAGCATTAGCCTGAATGCAGACGAAGATATCAATATCAGCAGCGCTGCGACCTCCACCGACGAAAACTACACCAGCCACAGTTCGACTACCGGAGTGTTTTCCAGTGGAGGCCTGTCCGTGACGGCGGGCAGCCAGACTGAAGACATCACTCAGATGAGTCATCAGGTGCTCCAGGTGGGCTCTGAGCTGCTTACCCGCGACGGTGATATCACTGTTAACGCTGGTAATGACCTGAACGTAACCGCCTCTCGAATGGATGCACTGACAGGTGATATCAGCCTTGAAGCGGATAACGTCAACCTCAACAGCGCCTATAACACCATCGACGATAGCTATGAGCACTACTTCAAGCAAAGTGGCCTCAGCGCCAAGCTTTCACTGGGCGTACTGGATACTGCTGTAACTGCCGTCAATGCTCTGAAATCAGCCAGCAGTACAGACAATGCCCGCCTGACAACCCTGCAAGCAGCACGTACCGCTATCCACACCAAAAAGCTGCTGCAACAAACGGGCGTACTGGATATCAGTGCTGAGGAGGCTAAAGACGGTTTAAATAACGAACTTGACGCGCTAGATAATGACCTTGATGCCCTGGCTAACGGTGAGATCACCAGCGTTGAAGACGTCAAACAGCTGGAGAGCAGCATCGAACTCTCTATCAGCGTAGGCAGCAGTTCATCGTCACAGACCAGCAACAGCCACCAGGCCCAGGCCCTGGGCAGCACCCTGCAGGCCGGTAACAACATCAAAATCGTCGCCCGTGCCGATGATCAGCGTGAAGACAGCGGCAATATCAACAGCACCGGTAGCATCATTCGTAGTGGGGTAGAAAAAGAAGAAGACAGCACCGAGGCAACGATCCCTGCCGTCGAAGCGAGCGGCGATATCACCCTGATTGCAGCGAACAAGATCAACCTTGATAGCGCTGAAAAGCGCTACGAGTCTGACAGCGAAAGCAAAAGTAAAAGCTGGGGAGTGGGCGTAAAAATCAGCACCGGGCAAGGCACGGGCGTATTTGTCTCGGCCAGCAACGCCCGTGGCCTGATCAACCAGACCAACCTGGAATATCTGGAAACCCAGCTGGGTGCCAACAACGGCAACGTCACGCTGGAATCAGGCGGCGACACCACCCTGCACGGTGCCCAGGTCTCCGGTGACAGCGTAATCGCTGACATTGGTGGCGACCTCAACATCATCAGCCAGCAAGATGAAGACCACTACCAGAATGACCAGAAATCTGCGAGTGCTGGTGTAACCATAGGCCCCTCGTCGTCCTTCTCCTTTAACTACAACAAACTGGATGCAGACTCCGACTACATCGCCGTGCAGGAACAGAGCGGTATCTTCGCCGGTGACGGCGGCTTCGATATCACCGTCGGCGGCAATACCGATTTGAAGGGCGCTGCAATCGTCGGCAGCAACCCGGACAACAACCGCCTCAGCACCGGCAACCTCAGCTGGGATCAGCTGGAAAACCACGCCGAATACGACATCGACAGCGTCAGTGTAGGAATCAGTGTCTCTGGTAGCGGCGGCGCCATTCCAAGCGGTGGCATGGCCGATGACAGCGGTAGTGCCAGTAGTACTACGTTTTCGGTAGTGTCTGATGGCACGATCATCACACGAGATGACCCGAACTTCTCACTGGGCACACTGAAACGCGATCAGGCTGAGGCCCACCAGGTGCTGGACCGTATCTTCAATACGGACAAAGTCAGCAATGTCCAGGATGAGGTTGCGGTGCAGCAACTGCTCAGTCAGGAGATGCCTCAAGTTATTGGTAACTATGCGCAGAGCAAGATGCAACACGCTGAAAACCTGCTTGAACAGGCCCGCCAGGAAACCGATCCGGCCAAAACTCAGACACTGATTGACGAAGCAAAACAGATAGAAAATAACTGGGGCAAACAGGGTACTTACCGCCTGGTGATGCATACACTCTCCGGTGCGATGAGCGGTAACCTGACAGGGGCTGCAGCCGCACTGGCTGTCACTTATGGTACGCCTGTACTTGCAGATGCGCTGGACGACATGGGCATAAAGGGCCCGCTTAAAGACAGTATCCTTGTGGCCGCTAGCGCCGCCGTGGGTGGCGCAGCCAATGGCGTAGCCGGTGCCGTAAATACCAGTGGTCAGACCGTAAATAACTACCTGACACACGATGAATCCTCATTAAAAGAAAGACTGGAAAAAAAGCTGGTTAGCTGCCGTCTGGAAAACACCTGTGATCAGGCTGAACAAGCGAGTCTGATGGGCCAGCTCTACGTGCTGGGAGAAACCAGTGAAGGGCGCGAAAAGACTCTGGAATCAGCCAGCGCACTGCCACGCAGCCCCGAGTTCCAGTCTGCACTGGATGAACTTCAACAGACCGTTGATAACTACAAAGACGCCGGACCACTGGAACCCGGCAGCACCCAACAACGTGAATATGCCCATGCAAAAGAGCTGCTCCGCATCTATAAAACAGCAGCTGAGTCGCCTGAGTTTGTGAACTCACTGAACGCTGGTATCCGTGGGCTGATCAACAGTGCACTGTCCGGCGCTGAGGAGGCTATAAACGATATAACCGACCAGGACAGAGTCATGCTGCATCTCATGGCAGTAGCTGGCGACAAGGATGCGCGAAAAGTTCTTTTACAGGAACAGCTGGATGGGCTGGCAGAACTATGGGGCGCACTAACAGCCGGTTGGGAAGAAGTTGACCGCCTGAAAGAGAATGGGGAACAGGATAAATCCGAACAGTTAAGAGCCGAACTGATTTCAGGTGTTGCAACCGTACTGCTGACAAGAAGGCCTGCCAGAGGGGGGGATGGTAAGGGTGACAAGGGTGGTTCAGATTCTGAATCCCTATCTCAAAATGAAGGTTCTGCTGAAGGCGGTAGCTCAGGTAGTGACAATGGTACGGGAACAGTTACGGGTGGTGATAGAGGTGATATAGGCCTAACCGATAGTCAGCCCTTATCTGATTTTGACATTTCAGATGTTAATCTGCCGGAACTTCCTAGTGGATATCACTACAGAACAGTTGGTAATGAGGTTGTAGTTGCAAGAAACCCTAATCAAGCAACTAATTTGCCTCAAATGCACTTAGAGGGTGGTACTCTAGTTCTTGGGCCTCGGCCTGGCATAGTCAGAAGTACGGCGACACGGTCGGCGTTTTTGAAAAATCTCGCTAACAGCGATAAAATTCCGTCAAATATCAGGCAGTGGCTTGAGCAGGGCAGGGTACCACCTGGATACGCTGTTCATCACAAGAAAGCACTTTTTGATGGTGGCACTGATGCGGTAGAAAACATGGTTTTACAGGGAGTTGATTTACATAAAATAACACATAGGTTCTACCGTCCTGGTGGTAAAGTTCCTAGTATCGACCCGCCTGACCCTAATCCTTATTGAGAATTTATAATGATAGAAGATCAAGAAACAGTACAATGGTTAAATCTTGTTCATACATCTCCCACGTTTGCTATTAGGGTTGGTCATGGTGAAGAGCGTTCAAATGTTTTATCTCTCGATATGATTCCAAAAGGTGATGGTGAGTATTGGGTTTGTGGGGTGACTATTCTGAAAAATGGAACAAATATTCCATCGGTGTTTCGTGTTAATACGGATACCGGAGGCGATCTAATTGGGGTCTATTGGAATATTAGAGATAAATGGTGGGACTTTCAGGACAGGCCTTCTGTCCTAACAGAGTTGTCTATGCCCGAGTCAGAAATTTTTCCTTTTGATTGGGAGTACTCGATAACCCTAGAAGAGGATAGCTTTCACTCAAGTGATGACAATAAGAACAAAAATAAAGGATAAAAAAATAAAAAATAAAGGGCATATATGGACCCCTCGCCAATGTCCAATACTAGAAAAATAAAGGCCACCCACAAAAATTCGCACTCTCCTGAAGCGCTGCCTACACTGCATGGCACCCCGCCAGCCGTATCGGCATCATTCTCAGGAGAATGTGATGACCCATACCAGCCGATAACAGCTAAGCCTGCTGTGCCTATCACTCTGTGTCCGCGTTAGAAAATCCTTCAATATCCCCCATAGTTCACTTGCTAACCAGGGGGCTTTTGGTGTTTTATAGCTGGGCACCCATGTGGGTGGCTACTACAACAGGTTTGTCGAGAAAGGAGCGCCGCAGTACGACGTTAGACAATTTACCTGAATGATAAAAAGCGCTACCGCCGGGTGCGTCAACACCCCACGGCAGCTAACCACAACAGACTAAACGAGAGTCCGTAATGGCTACAGAGATGGTACGTCAGGCTTCGCCCTGTTCAAAGCATTTTTCCTTACTTTTCCTGCACTTAAGGGCGCATCGTTTGCCCCTGCCCGTTATATTGCCCACCCATGCGAGAGCAGGGCGATACCGATGCCAACGGGCTGATTTCCGCTACCTTTCACGGGCTGTACTCAGCTGCCTGCGCAGCCGACCGGCTTCACACCCCCCTGTGCAACCGGCGCTGTCGGTGCAGGCAGGGCCATCGGTTTAACCGGGCCTGACGGTGAAATGAATGTAGCCCTTTGCAGGCCCGTGGCAACACAGGCCTGCTGTTTTGGTGCTACACCGTGAAAAATGGAAACGTTACCTGCTATCAGCGCATGTAACGGCGCAATGGCTCTGATACAAAGAGCCCAGGGAAAGCACCATGTTAATTCTTAGCACGCATTGTGGCGAAGCCACCACCATTACCACCCCGGCCGGGGAAACCATCATTATAAGAATCATGCCCAGCGACTATCAGCCTCAGCAAGTACTGCTGGGTATTGAGGCACCCGAGGCATACACTATCCAGCGCAGCAAAATACGCCAGCGGATAATTGAAAAACTACGTGAAGGCTCCATTTTCAGAGTGACCAGCGTCCTCCACGACAGCTGGACAGTCGCAGCAGAAACGGCACATCAGGCCGCAGAGTATTACCAGCAGCAGTACCCCAACAGCTGGCGTGTCTCCACTGAATTAGTGGAAGACAGCCACGATCACACCTGCTTTGAACTGCTCATCGCCGCCTGGAAAAAGACACCCGCCTGCCCATGGGCGTACCGAACCCGCTGTAGAACTTGCGGTACGTGTCTGGTGGCTGGGTAAAATGAAGGGCAGGTAGCGGCTCTCAGTTTTGCATAGCCGCCATCAATAAATAGCGGCCTGAATAGTTTTCAGGCGCTATTTAACATCTTCGTCAGTTTCACCTGCGTATTCAAATAACTCGAGTACATCACTGTTCAATAGTTGTTCTTGCTGTGACTCAGAAACGGCCTTGCCAGATGCATCAATCTGCTCCAGAAGGTTAATAACGTTGGCGTAGCTGTCTTCTTCCTTTTGTACATCTGTAACAAGAAATCTTTCTTTGGTTTCACGTACCAGGCTTTCGTCGCCCATGCGGTATTCTGTTGCCACTACAGGGCGAGAATTATTAAGCTCTAATTCACGCACAACCTGCTCATCTTTTTCCTGTCTTTGTATGATGTAGTCACCGTGTTTAAGATCCGGTCCTGCATGTCCGGGAAGTGACTCAAAAGTATGAATGCTTTGCTGATATTTAAAATTCTGAGTCAGTGAGATCTCACCACTATCCGTTTTTTCCAGGGATGATTCTTGTGACATGGTTAAAGACATAAAAGACTTATCAGCGGGGTGGTATTTGTTCACAAAAACAGGGGAGTCAAAGCTGGCCTCAAAATCAGGAAGGTTGCTGTGGAAGTCACTCAGTGCCTTTGTCTCAGTGTCGACCTGTTTTACGTGTTGTTCTTCAGCACTGACACTGAGCCCAAATAATGCCCCTAATCCATCTTTCATAAAGCGCACGGTTTCATTATCCGTGCCGTACTCCTGGCCTGACTCTTCAATCAACTGCAGGTATTGCTGGTATTGAGGGTTATCCAGTAACGTATCGTCTACCAATGAGTGCCCGGCCTCACGACGAACATCAAAACTGTAGCCATTGAATTTTCCATCCAGCTGCATAGAGCCATCAAGCTTGGAAACGTTGTAGTTTAGCTGCAAAGACTCATCACCCTTTTGAAGTTTAAGCGAGAACCCTCCAAGTAGATCATTGTCCAGGCCGCGGAGTTCATTCAATGCAGCTTCGCCGTCACTGAAGTAGCGGTCAGCGACCTTGCCCAGGCTCTGCGCGACTTCATCAATGGCTTTCATTTCTTTTTCAGACAGTTCCCCATCGACTGTCATCATAAATGTCAGCGATTTTTCGCCTTTGGCGTTCGTAACCGTTCCCAGTTCTACATCAATAACATCCCCATCTTTGGTGCGAATCTGAACCGTCATCGAACCGCCTTTATTACCCCTCAGTTGCTCATTGAAATCAGGGGATACACCACTGGCTGCAGCTTCTTCCGACAGCTGAGAAAGGCGCACTTCAGCTTCAAATGAAGCGGTTTCTCCAGCCAGGCCAGATAATTGAGACATCAGACCAGATACTTTCAGATGGCCGCCTGCCGCAGATTGCGCCATCGTGTCATTCAGGCCCTTCGACATGTTTTGCACCGCAGCACTGTCAGATGCAGAGAATATGTTGGTGAAGGTTTTGGGCACCAGGCGAGGCCGTGTATAGGTGTCTGATTCATCAGTTGGCGCTGCCTTGTTCAAAATCTCTACCGAGCTGCTAGAGCGCGGTATATCCGTACTTTTCTGAACGGTATCTACGGTATGAACATCCTGGTTTTTAAGGGGAACCGACGTCACTTGTATGGGAAGTAAAGGCGTTAATTGCATGATGCGTTCCCTGTAAATTAGCTATCACATAGCTATCGACCAGGGGGTGTTTCTTTGAAGTGCATAGAAGCGATACAGATATCAAAATAATCATAGAGACAGGCTTGTGGTTAAAGAAAAAATATAAAGACAGAAAGTGTGTTGACTAGCACGCTCTGTTTTCTGTAGGGGTCACGTGTTTTTATGAGCAGGATGCCCATTGTCGAGGCTGCGATCAGTTTCCAGGCTGTATTCGGCTGCTTGCGCAGCCGTTGTAAGGCTGGCAGTTTACTGCTGGCCAACTCGTTGCAGTTTCGCGGCATTGGGGTCGGTCGCAATGGTAGATTGCAATTGATGCTGCAGTACCTGGCTGATCTTTTCCCAGCGACGTTTGGCATTGGCCTGGTAGGTTTCTGCTTTCGGGCCGGTTGTGAGTGCTGCTTTATGCGCATCAAACGCGTTGTAGTGTAATGCGCGTACCTGGTACTGCTGCTGGCCTGCAAATGTTTGATAAACCGCATCAACATTCGCCTGGGTATCATCGATAAAGACAATGTTGCGGATTGGCAGCGCCGGGTTGTCTAGCTCGCTATTTTCGTAGCTCTCTAGCAGGCACTGCAACATGGTGCCTTTATTTTGTCCGGCGACATAGATGACCCCCTGCTGATAACTAACACTCCGGGAGCCTGGAATATTGCAGGGTGCGTAGGGGCCGGGCAGGCTGGTTGTATTGCTGTCTTCCATGATGAGCGAGTTACGTGAGATCAGCTGTGCAAAACTGCCGGTTTCAGCCGTTAATGCGCTGAACTGTGCGGCTGTTGCGGAGGTTGTTTCATAACCTCGGGCTGTTTCCACCAGCAGCCGTACACCTTTGCTGCTGAGATCATTCAGCACTTTTGGTACATCGGCTTCGGTATATACCATGTTGTTGATGGCAAACAGCATGGTTGAAAGTTTCAGCAGTGTGGCTTCGTCTTTGGCAATCAGGTAGGGCGAGTTTTTGTCATTTTTTAATAAGTTATCCTGCCATGCGTACCAGGCGGGGCCACCCAGGTACTGGCAGTGTTTGGGCTTGCTGCCTTCTGGGCAGGGCATCATGGTGAGGGTGTCGTCGTCATCCATCACCACCAGTGTACCGGTGAGACCACCCAGGTCGTTCACATGCTGGGCCAGCTCAGCAAAGCTGGATACCTGGTGGCGGGTTGCTTCAGCAACGGCGAAAGACGTGGTGAGAGAGGCGGCCAGGCTGGCGGCTACGAGCAGTCGAGTATCCATACGGGGTCCTGTTAATCCTGTTGAGTGGTGTATCCGCTCAGAGTAACAGTCAATGGATCAGGCGTCAGGGTTGTATTAATCCGGCGGCTGTAGAAGCCAGAGAACAGAGCTTCCCGGTGGGGACACCGGTCCCACGGGTATTACAGGTATTGCAGGCCCTGGTAACTGTCATTTATAAGAGGTTAACCCGCTGTTTACCCTCGATAACGGATAGTGCTACCCATTAATAGATACGTGTGTTGTGGTTGAATGGAATCCGGGACCGGTATACTGGCCGGTGTCGTGACTTTTCAGACCGCCATCCGTGCGTTCACTCAAAGACAGGGAATCAGATGAACCGTTCCGTTTTATCCGCCGTGGCCATCGTGGCCGGGCTGGGTGCCTGGATGCTCTCCGGGCAGAATTCCGAAGCGCAAGATGCGCCTGAGCCGGTTAAAGACAGCAAAGCTGAATTGATGCAGGTCGAGGTGATTCGCTCCCACGCTGCATCGGTGCTGCGCACGGTGAGTGTACAGGGCCAGGTGGAAGCACTGCGGACCGTGAATATTAAAGCGGAAGTTGATGGCCGGGTAGAAGCATTGCCTGTGGCGGAAGGCGCACGGGTGAAAGCGGGTGCACAGCTGATCCGGCTGGCGGAAGATTACCGGCCAGCCCAGCTGGTAGAGGCCCAGGCGCGGCTGAAGCAGCGCCAGAGTGATTTGCAGGCCAGCCAGAAACTGCGCAAACGCGGGTTACAGGCGGAGAACAAGATCGTCGCTGATCAGGCTGAGGTTGAGGCCGCACGGGCGCAGCTGGCGCAGGTGCGCTACCAGCTGGCGCATACCCGGATCAAAGCCCCGTTTGCCGGGGTGCTGAACCAGCGGGATGTGGAAGTAGGCTATTTTGTTGAGCGCGGTGAGCAGGTGGCGGTGCTGGTGGATGATGAGCAGCTGATCGTCACCGGTCAGGTGCCGCAGCATTATGCGGGTTCATTGCAGCTGGGCCAGGTGGTGGCGGTTGAGCTGGTGACGGGTAAAACGTTGCAGGGCGCTATCCGTTTTGTCTCGGCCACAGCAGAGGCCGCGACCCGTAGTTACCGGGTGGAAGTGGCGCTGGACAATCCTGAACATCAGCGACTGATCGGCCTCAGTGCCAGCCTGGTGTTGCCGCTTGCTCAGCTGAATGGCCACTGGGTGCCCAGTTCTGTGCTGGGGCTCAGTGCCGACGGCACGTTGCAGGTGAAAACACTGGATACTGAGAATCGGGTGATTGAGCGCACGGTGAGCCTGATCCGTACCGATAAAGAAGGCTTCTGGGTGGGTGATCTGCCCGCGGATGTGACCCTGATCAGTGTGGGTCAGCACTTCGTGGGTGCCGGTGAACAGGTTAAGCCGGTACCACAGGCGCTGACCCAGGAGGCCACCGCTGATGCGAGTATTGATTGAAGCGGCGATTGATCGCAGCCGTACCACCTTGCTGGTGCTGGCGTTCCTGCTGATTGCCGGGACGATGGCGTTTATCAGCATTCCCAAAGAAGCAGACCCGGACGTTGCCATTCCCATCATCTACGTGTCGATTCCCTATGAGGGGATTTCGCCAGAAGATGCGGTGCGGCTGCTGGTGCGGCCAATGGAAAAAGAGCTGAAAACCATCGAAGGCATCAAAGAGATGCGGGCGGTGGGTAGTGAAGGCCATGCCTCGGTGACGCTGGAGTTTGACGCCGGTTTTGATGCGGATAAGGCGATGGAAGATGTGCGCGCCAAGGTGGATACCGCCAAGGCCAAACTGCCTGCTGACACCGATGAACCGGCGATTCATGAAGTTAATGTGGCGCTGTTTCCGGTACTTAATATTGCGCTGTCGGGCAACCTGTCTGAACGCGTGCTGTTACGCGTGGCCCGTGATCTCAAAGATGAGATCGAAGGGCTGGATGGCGTGCTGGAAGTTGAGATCGGTGGTGACCGTGAAGAACTGATGGAGGTGCTGATTGAGCCGCAGCGGCTGGAGAGCTACCAGCTGGACTTTGCTCAGGTGCTCAGTGCCGTGTCCAACAATAACCAGCTGGTTGCCGCCGGCGCGGTGGACACCGGGAATGGTCGCCAGGTACTGAAGGTACCCGGGGTGGTCGAGAATGTTGAGGATATGCTCAGCATGCCGATCAAGGCCAGTGGCGATCAGGTGGTGACGCTGGCGGATGTGGCAACCATTCGTAAAACCTTTAAAGACCCGGAAAGCTTTGCCCGCGTTGGCGGTGAAACGGCGATGGTGCTGTCGGTGAAGAAAAAGGTGGGGGCCAATATTATTGCCACCATCGAAGGGGTTCAGGCACTGGTGGCTGAGCGTCAGCAGTTCTGGCCTGCCGGGCTGAAGTACGATTACATCACCGACCAGTCAATCCAGATTCGCGATATGTTGCGTGACCTGCTCAATAACGTGATGAGCGGGGTGATTCTGGTCATGGTGATCATCCTTGGGGCGATGGGCTTGCGCTCCTCGCTGCTGGTCGGACTGGCGATTCCGGGTTCGTTCCTGAGCGGTATCCTGGTGATCAGCCTGCTGGGTTACACCCTGAATATTGTGGTGCTGTTCAGCCTGATTTTGGTGGTGGGTATGCTGGTGGACGGTGCCATTGTGGTGATCGAGCTGGCGGACCGCCGTCAGCGCCAGGGGCTCAGTGCCAGGGATGCGTTCAGTTATGCCGCTACCCGCATGGCCTGGCCGGTGATCGCGGCCACGGCGACCACACTGGTGGTGTTTATGCCACTGATGTTCTGGCCCGGTGTGATGGGGCAGTTTATGAAATACCTGCCCGCTACGGTGCTGATTTGTCTGACGGCATCACTGTTTATGGCACTGATCTTTATGCCGGTGCTGGGGTCTGTCTTTGCGCGGCGTCATGCGACCTCGGTGGCCGCTGCCGACGCTGATGAATATGCTCTGCCGGACAGTGGTTTTAACCGGGCGTATCGGGCGTTGCTCCGGCCGCTGTTGAACCACCCGGTTAAAGTGCTGCTGGTGGCGTTGTTGACGATGGGAAGCACCTACGGTGCGTATGGCACCTTTGGTCATGGTGTCGAGTTTTTCCCTGATGTTGAGCCTAATATGGTGCTGGCGCGGATTCATGCCCGTGGCGATCTTTCGATCCATGAAAAAGACCGGATATTGCGTAAAGTGGAGCAACGGGTCGCGACGGTTGACGGCTTTAAATCGATGTATGCCCGCAGCTTTAATGAAGGCGACAACGATGTGGCTGAGGATGTGGTCGCCGAGATTCAGTTTGAGCTGAAAGACTGGCAGAAACGCCCTAAAGCCAAAGATGTTCTGGCAGAGATGAAACGCCGTACCTTGGATATCCCTGGTGTGGTTATCGAGTTTCGTAAGGAAGAGAACGGCCCGAGCTCCGGCAAGGCAATGCAGCTGCAGGTGAGTGGCTATACCAGTGAGCAGATTTACCCGGTGGTGCAGCAGATCCGTGCGTTGATGGCTGAGGTGGGTGGCTTTGTCGGCACTGAGGATAACCGGGCGTTGCCGGGCATCGAGTGGCGGATCAATGTAGACCGTGAAGAGGCGGGCCGTTTTGGCACCGATATTCTGACCGTGGGTAATGCGGTACAGCTGATTACCAGTGGTATTCTGATGGCAGATTACCGGCCCGACAGCTCCGATGAGGAAGTGGATATCCGGGCCCGTTTCCCGGCGGAAAATCGTAACCTGGACCAGCTGATGCAGCTGCAGATCCACACCGGTCAGGGCATGGTGCCGTTGTCCAACTTTGTTGAGCTGGAACCCGCACCGAAAACCGGTGTGTTGAATCGAGTGGATAGCCGTCTGGTGATCACCGTTCAGGCGGACCCGGCAGAGGGGGTGCTGGTGAATGATCTGGTGGTGGCATTACAGGCGAAACTGGAAGGGCTGACAGTGCCACCGGAAGTACGGCTTAACTTTAAAGGTGAAGATGAAGAGCAGGCTGAAACCGGTGAATTCCTGAGTTCAGCGTTCAGTATTGCGCTGTTTCTGATGGCGCTGATACTGATCACTCAGTTCAATAGCCTGTACCAGGCGACGCTGGTGCTGTCGGCGATCGTGTTTTCTACGGCGGGAGTGCTGCTGGGCTTATTGATCACAGGTCAGCCATTTGGGATTGTTATGGTGGGCGTGGGGATCATTGCCCTGGCCGGGATTGTGGTGAATAACAATATCGTGCTGATCGACTGCTATAACGATCTGCGCAGACAGGGCCGGGATGCGGTGGCCGCCGCTCTGGAAACCGGCAGCCTGCGGTTACGGCCGGTCTTATTGACGGCCGTTACGACCGTACTGGGCCTGTTGCCCATGGTACTGGCAATGAATATCGACCTGGTTAACCGTACAGTTGCCTTTGGCGCACCTTCAACTCAATGGTGGATTCAGCTGTCGACAGCGATTGCCGGGGGGTTGAGCTTTGCCACGGTATTGACACTGTTTCTGACGCCTTGCTTGCTGGTGCTGGGTGAAAAAAGCTGGCTGCCAGCATGGCGCTGGAAGCGTAAAAAAGCGGTTGCGGTGGAAGGCTGATGTTGTAACAGCTCACTCCGTGAGCGTCGGAGGCTGATGCCGCTGCCTGACCCGTGTGAAATGCGGTGCTACAGAATAAAGAGGCTTACAGGCTGATCAGCCAGCCGACTATCCCTAGCAAGGCCGCAGTGCCGGACAGGCTTCGGCCATCGCGCCACAGCTGGCGTGCCTGACGGTGCTGGTGGGCGACGTAGTCGGTGTCGATCTGGCGATTGTGGTGCAGTGCCTGGCGGATTTCCTGCTCTATCTCATGTTCAAAATGGCGCACCATCAGGTGGCAGCAGACCAGTAATATCAGGCCCAGCACAAATAGCCAGGCAGCAGGGGGGAACAGGTTGTCATAGCGGGCCAGGTCATACATGGTGGCTGCTCCTGATGCGGGTCTACGGTATTAATTATTGAACGGTTAGTTGTTTTCCTCAAGTTTCGTTACTTATAAACCAAAAAACGCCTGGCATCTGCCAGGCGTTTTCGTATCCGTTAAGCGGCGCTGGATCAGCTTTCGACCACAGCATCCTCTTTTACGTCTATCGGTTCTTCAGGCTTGTCCCTGGCGTGTTTCTTACCACGGTGCTCCAGCAGGAAGTACAGGATGACACCGGTCGCCAAACCGAATGCTGCGCCGTATACCGCCAGTACCACACCCATGGTGCCAGCAATACCCATCGCGGTTGCGTTGCGGATCTGTTCAACACCCACAGAGATACACAGGTAACCGGTGATCAGCAGAGTCAGAGACAGCGCGATTGGCAGTACCGGCTTGAACAGGGTTACCAGCGGCAGCATGAAGATTGCCAGCAGGGCAACAATCCAGAACACGCCAGCACCGGAGTAGATGGTGTCCATGGCGGAACGACCATAACGGTAACGTTCTGCAATGGTGGCCATGGCACCGGTGAACAGCGGGCCTGCCAGACCTGGGTAAGGTGCGAAGAAAGCGTGGATCAGGTTACGCATAGCAGTGATCAGGTGAACACGGTCAACGTTAACTTCGATCTTCTCGTCCTGACGCAGGTGGTCGACACGCTCAAGCAGGGTCTGGCCGACGATGATGTCACCAAAGGCGATGATATAGGCGATGATCGCCGTTGGAATCGCCATCCACAGCATTTCCAGTGTTGGCCAGCCAACCGTGAATGGCAGGTAGTTCCACCAGTCAGTAAAGTTCGGGCTACTGATACCAAACTGCACGTCTGGCAGTGGGTATTCGCCGACACCCCAGCCGATTGCCATGGCAATCAGGGAACCCGGTACCATGCCGTAGCTGGCAACAATGCGCGCCCAGCGATGCTCATCAACCCAGTCGCGGAAAGACAGGGAAAACAGTACCCATGCGGTGACTGCAAAGCCCAGGATCAGCGACACCGGGGTGTTGGCCAGGCGGCCGCCTTCACTGATTTCACCGGTGATCGCTGCAATACCGGCACCGAGCAGAATGCCCCCTTTGATGGAATCCGGGAACATATCAACCAGTTTGCTGCCCAGCCGGGTGATGCCCAGCACAAAGAATATCAGGGTAACCAGCAGCTGCAGGCCGACCAGCGCTTTAATCGCTTCGGGGCCGGGTTCAAAGTCTTTCAGATAGAGCACGACCACCGGGATGGCGGGTGTAATCCAGCCGGGCACATAGGGTACACCGAGCATGTTTGGCAGGATGAAGCCAATACCACAGACAACAACGTACGCCAGTGCGACGTCGTAAGGCAGGCCGAGGTATTTTTCCAGCAATGGGATCATCCCCATTGCGACAACGAACATAATCAGGGCCTGAACCGTTTCCGGCCACTCCCAGCGATAATGGATAAAAGGTAAACGTATTTTAAACGGGCCTGCAGGCCAGTAAGGGTGTTCCTCACCGTGCTTGCGTTGGATAAGAGCCATAATGTGCCACCTGTACTCATGCAGAAACAACTGGGCCGATATGCGTTAGTGTATTGTTCTGTGCAAAATCAGCTTTGTTAACTATTTGAAAAGCAGGCGGAAGTTATCTTGTGCAGTGCGGTATGTCGATGGCTGGGTGGGCAACTTTAGTCGCAGTCTTTGGCTAAAGTCTCAGGGTGATTACCTGGGTAAATTAAGGTGTTGCACTTTTATGTCAGTGCAGAAAAAAATCGGCAGCCAACAGGCTGCCTTATAAGGGGAAGGGCTACATGCGCGTTTGCAGGGTCAGCGCAGTAAATCTAATGTCAGGCGGCGTGGGTCTGCTTGCCCGAACCATGCTCAGGGTGGGTCTGGATAAAGTGCTGTAGTACACTGCGCAACACCCGTTCGTGAGCGTAGTTGCCCATGCGGTGGGCGTGTTTTATATCATCCATGATGATCCGTTTGATTTTCACATCATCATCATGGGTAATCAGGTATTGCCCCAGTGCCATCGCGATCATCGGGTCCATATGTTCGTGTTCTGCGATTGCATTAATCTCGCCTTCAGTCAGGTCGCTCATCGCCAGGCATTCTTCGTAAGTCAACATGGGTCCATCTCTCATGGGAATCTTTTGTTTTGGAATCTAAGGTCAGGGGAAAGCAGGGCCAGCCGTGTTGCCGCTGTCTCTATTGAAGCTTAGGAGAGAGTTCCGGCTTTACCAGATTATTTAGCTGTGTTCTTTTCACGCATTGACTGTTTTATACGCGGTCTGTTCATGCTGCAAGCGCACAGTGGTAAGGGCTGGTTGGTGGGTTTTTATAGTTATAAATCATATGGTTGTATTTTTTTGCAGGAGCAATAATGGATATTAATGTCAGTAAACTTTCGAAAAATCAGACGTATTTTGCTTTGACTCAGACGGTGCTCCCTCGGCCCGTGGCCTGGGTGTTGAGTGAGCATGATAATGGCAAGCTTAATCTGGCCCCTTTTTCTTATTTCACTCCGGTGTGCAGTGATCCGCCGCTGGTGATGTTTTCGGTGGGTCGTAAGCCTGACGGCAGTCCGAAAGATACCTGGCGCAATATTGTGGAGCGTAAAGACTTTGTCATTCACCTGGCACAGCGAGAGCTGGCGGCCGAGGTGACGCGTTCTGCCAGGACTTTGCCTGCGGGTGAGTCTGAAGTTGAGATGTGTGAGCTGGACACGGTGGCGTTTGAAGGCAGTCGCTTGCCTCGGCTGGCGGGTGCGCGAGTGGCGTTTAGTTGTGAACTGTTCAAAACCGAGGAAATCGGTGAGGGACCACAGCACCTGGTGTTTGGTCGTATCCGGCAGATCTGGCTGGACGATGAAGTCGCTAGTGTCGACGATAAGGGCCGGTTGAAAGTGGATGCCCGGCAGATCGACCCGGTGGGGCGCCTGGGGGGCTCTGAATATGTGACCTTCGGGGATATTCTGAATATTCCGCGCGATGCCTGATGGACGCCGCTGTACTGTCTAAACG
Source organism: uncultured Oceanospirillaceae bacterium (assembly GCA_913057435.1). Classification (GTDB taxonomy): domain Bacteria; phylum Pseudomonadota; class Gammaproteobacteria; order Pseudomonadales; family Balneatricaceae; genus Marinobacterium_C. Next base: position 60,457 of record CAJXNY010000019.1, read on the forward strand.
GACTGTCGTTATCTGCTTTGCTATCACACGGGCGAATCTGGTCCGTCAGATACGCCAGTGAGTGGTTGCCTACATCGTGACTGCTGAAGGTGAGCGCAGATCGCAGCAGACTTTACTGATGACTGTTGTATTACGTCCCTGACGCTTGGCGTCATACAGTGCTTCATCAGCAGCCTTGATGGTTTCCATAAAGTCTGGGTGGCCGGTAAAGGGAGCGATTCCCAGTGACGCACTCAGCTTAATACACTGGTTGTCTTCTACGATTATTGGGTTTGATTGCAGTGATATGCGGATGTTTTCTGCAATCTTGTGTGCTTGTGTCGTATCGCATTCAGGCAGTAATACCAGGAACTCTTCGCCGCCATAGCGGAAGCAGTAATCACTGATACGCACGGTTTTACGGAGCATGCCACCAACATGGCTTAGTACTATATCGCCGGTATGGTGACCGTACTGGTCATTAATTGCTTTGAAATGGTCGATATCCAGCATGATAACGGCGTAGGCTGGCTGTCCCATCATGGCCAGCCGGGTTTCTTTCTGGATAACCGGCGGCAGGTATTTGCGGTCTATCAGCTGAGTCAGTGGGTCGGTTCGCTCGGTCATCTGTGACAGTGATCGGGCAATTTCAGAGAGCTGCCAGGCGATATCATTGACGTTTTTATTGAGCAGAAGGCAGAGTTCTCTTGGGCTGTTAATCTGCTGATTTTGCAATACAGCTTCCGCCTCTTTAAGTAACAGCTTGATCTTATCGCAGATGTGGCTCTGATCGCAGACCAGATCCAGCTTATGGGTGATCCACAGGGCAAAGTCGGCGTGGCTCAGGGTGCCTGCGCGCACGACCGTGCCTGACATCAGGTCCAGGGTGGTTTCGCTGAGCCAGTTGAACAGATCGGTACGCACCCGTTCAACTTCGAGTACCAGCTCATGGCTACTGATATTGGTGCGAAACGATTGCGCGTTACGCTCGTTTTCGACCAGACCCTGTAAAAAGGCTTCGTTGATCAGGCTGAGGCTGGATTCGAGGATGCTGTTGACCAGTAACACGGCGTCATACACTTCATTACGATCTTCCAGCCCTTCCAGCAGTGCTTTAAAACAGCCGGTTTTCACCATCATCATGGCGCTGTCAACGATGGACATAGGTACGTTGATACGGGCATGCACCTCACCTACATGGCGCTGTATGCCTACCAGTTCCTGCGCTTGCTGAGCGTCTTTCGGGCTGAGGGTCTGCTCCATCCAGCGGCCCAGTTCTTTGGTCAGCCGGGTCTCGACCAGGTCGTTATCCAGGAACTTTCGCGCGTTCTCATCGTTCAGCAGCTCGTTGTAAAAGCTGTTGACGATGGCTGGGTAAGCGGGTTTTAACGCACTCTGCAGTGTTGCCAGGCGCTGGTTGCTTTGCTCGGTGTAGAGGTTGGCAAGATAATACTTCTGCAGCATTTTCATCCTTAATAACTCCGGCGGCCCACTGGATAGTCTCTGGAATATTGTTGGTCTGGGCCAGGGAAGGTCATATTCTACTGTGTTTTCTGATTCGTTACTCATTGCTCCAGAATAAAATTTAACCCTGTTTTTTTACATGGATATTAGTGGAGGGCTTCTCTGCATGGTTGCAAAGGGGTCTGATTATTGCTGGTGCTTTTTTGCGGTGAATAATTAATCGATTCTGCCGGTCAATGGCCGTCAGTGAAGGGTATTTATCGTTCAGGCGGCAATCTGTTGCCGCTACAAAACCAGAGCGTTTACGTCATCAACTACTTGCTGATGGCGCGCTTCTGTCTGGTTCTGAGTTTTTACGAGCAATCAAAATATGATTTTGACTGTTTGTCGGCAGATGAATCACATCTGTTGATATCGGGTTAAAGGAGGCTTACCCATGATCGTAAAACAGAGTCACATCTCTATGACATCTGAGCATCACAAGGAGTCATCTGTTTCGGTGGTTGCCGAAGGAGGGATGACCCTTGAAGAAGCAAAAGCCAAGGTGTTTGCGTCTGAAATGAGTATTTCTTTATTAGATATTCTGGAGCCTCGTTATGGGGACGGGTCAGAGTCTATGGGGGTTCGTGGCCCGTTGAATGCCGAAGAACGCCTTGACCAGGCCGTTCAGGCCCAGCGAAAACTGTTCTCCAGTCTGATCGATGCGCTATTCAGCAAGACCGGTCGAGAGAGTAATCCGTTAATGGATGTACCTGCTGCTAACGGCGCAGCAGCGTCAGCTGACTCGACGCTGGTAATGAATGCAGATGGTGTGACAACAGGTGACGCAGGAAGGGCTGACGATGCCGCGTCGAATAAACCAGTGTTTGGTTTTCCGGTCATCAATGTGAAGGTTGATATCAAGATGACTGAAACCATTGAAGAGTATGAGTGTTCCAGTTTTAGCGCCTGTGGGGTGGTGAAAACAGCGGATGGCCGTGAAATTGATATGAATCTGAATATGTCGATGGAACGCAGCTATAAAGCGACCCGTGAGTATACTGAAACGATGGAATACACCTTCACTGACCCACTGGTACTGCACTTTGACGGCCACTCCAGTGAGTTGAGCGAGGAGAGCTATGACTTTGATCTCAATATGGATGGTGAAGCCGACAGCTTGAAGTTTATTGAAGGGGTCAGCGCGTTTCTGGCGCTGGATCGCAACAACGATGGTGCTATTAATGATGGCAGTGAGCTGTTTGGGGCGAAAAGCGGCAATGGTTTTGCCGATCTGGCAGCTTATGATGATGATGGCAATGGCTATATCGATGAGGCGGATGCGATTTTCAGCGAGCTCAAGTTGTGGAGTAAGGCAACCGACGGCGGTGATGTTCTTGAGTCACTGACAGAGCGTGGGGTTGGAGCGATCTATCTGGGGTCCAGTGAAACGCCGTTTGATATCAAAGATAAGCAGAATGAAATGCAGGGTCGGGTTGTTGCCAGTGGCTTTTTTCTGAAAGAGTCGGGCGAGGTGGGGACCGTGCAGCAGATCGATATGATCAGCTAAGCTGGTCTGCGCTGTTTTTGCGTGACGTATAAACAATAAACCGGGCTGCCAGGGCCCGGTTCGTATTTTGCCAGTACCGCTGAGTCAGCTATCAACCCAGATGGTACGTAGCGGTTCGCCAAAATCGTCGTAGATGATCTTACGACGCTGACGGGGTTGTGCCGTGTGTGACTTGGGTGTACTGGTGCGTTTGCCAGCACGGCGGCGTGCTTCGATCGACGCGACCACGTCCGGGACGGGGGTGCGCGTGGCGGGGGTGGTTTTTTCAATTACAATGTTACGGCTATTGTAATTACCATCCACCAGACCGGTTTCGCCCATATTGAGCTGTTGTATCGAGCCACCCCTGGCCAGAAAATCCTCGACTTGCTGTGACAGCTTGGTGCGCTGCTCTGATTTGGTTGAAGGCCTGTTCATCGGGTAAATGTCCGTCTGTCTGCCGGGATTAGGAAAATACTGCCGAGCGGGAACGCTGCCCGCTCGAAAGCGCTGTTTTCCAAGTGTAGACGCTGGTTTGCCCTAGCGTACCTTTGTTACAGAGTGTTGACGATCTTTCAGATAACGTGGTGCTGAATCAATGTTCATTATCTCACGCCGAACCAGATCCAGCGCAGCGCCTGCGACCATTGTCTGAAACATCTTACGCCGATACGGGTAATGCAGGCGAGCGGTATGAATATTACCTGTGCAGCCCCAGGCAATCCAGACTGTACCCACCGGTTTTTCTTCACTGCCGCCCTCCGGCCCGGCAATTCCTGATACCGCCGCGACATAATCAGCCCCACTGGCAGCCAGTGCGCCCTCGGCCATCTGCCGTACCACGGGCTCACTGACTGCGCCGTGCTGTTCCAGATCAGCGGGGTTGACGCCAACCAGCTGGCTTTTTATTCGATTGGCATAGGTGATAAAGCCAGCCTCGAATACTGCAGAGGAACCCGGCTCAGCGGTCAGCATTGAGCTGATCAGGCCGCCAGTGCAGGACTCGGCAAAGGTGATGGTCTGATTGCGGCGTTTGAGTTCAGCAATCAGCGTGGCCGCTAGTGAGCCGCTTTCCTGGGCAACGATATAGTCGCCAATCAGTGCAGTTAACTGCTGGCAGGCCTGCTGGTGGATGTCTGCCAGCTGGGCCGGGGTCTGGATTTTGACTTCCAGTGTTGGCGCGCCAGCACGAAAACCCAGCTCAACGTCGGCGGGGAAGTCGGGGAGCTTATCGGCAATCCACTGTTGCAGGTTAGATTCACCCTGGCCGAAGGTGTGGTAGCGGTTGAGCAGCAGTTTCTGCGCCTCGCTCACCTGGCCGTCGAGTTGCGGCACAAGGGTCTCGTTCAGCATGGCGCGCAGTTCGTGGGGAACCCCCGGGGTGCAAATGATTTCACAGTTGTTATGGCGCATGGCAAAGCCAACGGCAGTGCCACGGCTGTTTGGCACCACGCGGGCCCCGGCGGGCAGCATCGCCTGCTTCAGGTTGGCAGCATTGAGCACCAGCCCGCGGGTATCAGCCCAGTGCTGCAAATGCGCGCGGGCTTCAGGGTGCTCAGCCAGGGTAACGCCGCACACCCGGGCCAGCGCTTCGGCGGTCAGATCATCGGTGGTGGGGCCCAGGCCGCCGTTAACCAGCAGCATATCCGCGCTTTTTGACAGGTGTTGCAGTTCCTCGACCAGTACGTCCATCGCATCACCCACGGTGACTTTGCGCTGGATCTGCAGGCCGAGCTGTTTGAGTTCATCTGCAACCATGGCGGAATTGGAATCCACCACGTCACCGTTCATCAGTTCGTTGCCGGTTAATAACAGCTGGATATTCATACGGGGTCCTTTCTGTCTGATCGGTTACTGTGCTGCACAGAGTGTCTCATAGGCCTGGCGCAGGGCAATAAATTGTTGGCTGTCGCCACCCTTGTCAGGATGGTGCTGGTTGGCCAGACGGCGGTATTGCTGTTTGATCATGGTCTGGCTGGCATCGGCTGGCAGTTGCAGTACGTCGAGTGCTTCGTCGCGTTTATCGTGGCTGGCATAGCGTTGCCAGAAACTGTTCAGCAATGCATCAACGGACTCAACACTGGCGGTTTCGTAGTTGCCCCAGTCCAGATAGTAGTCACGGATGGAGGCATCACCGGCGGTGCCGGGCAGGGTTTGCTGGCTGATTACCGGGGTGCCCGGTACAACCCGGATTTCCAGTGCGCTGATGTACAGGTAAACCTGCTCCTCCTGCCACAGTGTCAGCTGGAGCTGAAACAGGGCGTTTTTTACCAGGAAGTGCTTCTGAAACAGGGCCAGCTGGCTGTCTGCCGCCAGGTTGGGGAAACCACCGTCGGCATCAATCGCTTTGATCAGATCGTACTCACGGCAGCCTTCGGGTTGCTGTTGCAGTAAGCGGATCAATGGCAGGGTCAGTGGGTTACGCACAGCGGCATCCTGTTCTCTGTGGGGCGAAGCCCGCATTCTACCGCAAAGCGGCACACTTGCCTGTGGATTTTGTTGGCGCTAGGCTTGCCAGCTGATTTGGTTATTCATAGCTTTTATATCCGTAGTTCTTATTCATAGGTGAGGTGAGCTTTGACACATTCCTGGGCGCAGCTGTTTGAGCGACACAACTGGGGTCTGCTGGATGAACCGCTGGCGGCTGATCCGCAGCAGGCGCTAAAACGTGACAGCGAGCTGGTGCGCGAGATCGCTGTGGGTAAACGTGGCGCGCTGGCGCGGATCTGGGAAAACCCGCGCTGCCTGATTGCCACGCGCCGGGAAACCCGTTTCCCGCATTTTGACCGCGCCTGCGAGCAGCTGGCGAGCGAGGGCTGGCCGGTGTATGTGCGTGAAAGTGGCGGCACCACGGTGCCCCATGAACCGGGGATTCTGCACTTTAGCCTGGCGTTCCCAACCTATGAAGCCCGCACCTTTGATCTGGATACGATCTTTGAGGCGCTGTGTGAGCCAATCCGGCTGGCGCTGGGTCGGCTGGGACTGGATGCACAGTATGGTTTTGTGGATGGCTCCTATTGTGATGGGCGTTATAACCTGGCGATTGATGGACTGAAAGTAACCGGCACCGCTCAGCGGCTGGTCGGCGGGCGCTGTGCGGAAAAAGGTATTCAGGGTGCCGTGCTGGCTCAGGCGATGCTGATGGTGGAGTGTGATGCGGTACAGGGTACTGAGCGGGTGAACCGGTTCTATCAGCTGGCCGGGGATGGCCGGGTGTATGACCCGGCGGTGTCGACCTGTATTGCTGAGCGGATGGGGCCCCAGCTTGACCGTCGGCCAGGCGAGCTGACCTTGCAGCTACGCCAGTTGATTGGCGAGGCCTTCAGTGAACTGGCTGGGCGTTAACAAGCGGCGGGGCTGTGCTATAGTCGCGCCCTGCGTTGTAACCGGAACTCGGAACTGAAACCGCCTGATGAATTACATTCCCCTGCAAGACTACAAAAAAGCCTGGATCTTTCGCCACAAAGAGCTGCCCGTCAGCGCTGATGATCTGGAGCAGATCAAACCCATGACGGCCCGGCGGGCCGAGCAGCTGTGGGACCTGAATATCAGCCAGGAAAGCACCCACCCCAGCGAACCGGCTGAGGGCGACTGGATGTTGGCTGGCGATGTCTGGCAGCCTGATTTCGGTAACTGGGAAAGTTGCTGGGACAGTGAAGATAACAGCTTGCCGGAATTGCTGGCCGAGCATCTGGACTGGGATGATCAGACCCTGGTGTGGTTCTGTTATGAAAACGATCACATTCTGGAAACCCGCTGGTCGGTGTTCCGCCGTAACTGGAAGAACTTCCTGTTTGTCGATGATGGCCCGATTTTGCTGGGCCGCAAGCGTCAGCAGGTGGTGCAGTTTTTTGATGATGGTCGTTTCCGCGTCGGTAGCCGTAAGTAAACATTGTGACGGTCACGTGGTAAACTGCGCACCGTTTTTTAGCTGTCGGGCGGCGCGTCCGATGCTTTATACCTGTTAGTACTGGAGGTCGTTGTGGCTGTTATTCGCTGGATTTTGGGTCGTATTATTTTGCTGGTCGATTTTCTGACGACACCGCGTGGGCCTAAACGTGAGGCCGCTGCACAGCAGGCGATCGATGCCCAGACCGCGGCACTGTCGTTGTACCAGTTCGAAGCCTGTCCTTTCTGTGTCAAAGTGCGCCGTTCCATGAAGCGTGCCGGTCTGAACATCGAAACCCGTGACGCTAAAAAAGACCCGCAACACCGTGATGCACTGCTGGCCGGTGGTGGTCGAGTGAAAGTGCCGTGCCTGCGTATTGAAAACGAAGCCGGTAACGTTGAGTGGATGTACGAGTCTAAAGACATTATCGCTTACCTGGATACGCGCTTCGTCGCCAGCACCTGAGATTGCCGTGCTGTCTGCGCGAGACCGTTCATGACTATACTGCGGGTGTGAAGGGCAGTTGTGATCAGCCCTGGCAGGCTGATAAAATGCCTCTATCTTCAGGTGTGACCTGTTATCTACAACTCGGAGGGCCTTGGCCATGACTGAGAAAAAAAGTAAGACTCATCCGACGTTCGTTGAAGCAATGCAGAAGCTGTCTGCAATGAGTGAAGAGGAGCGCCTGTCAGAGGCGAATCGTGAATTGTTTGAGCTGGCGATGGCCTATGCCCCGCTGGATATTCAGCCTAAGCTGGTAGCGATCTGCCAGAAGTACGATGAAGAGCTGCACTGAATAAACAGGTAGCGATGTCGTTATCGTAAACAGTAAAAAGCCGCTTAACCTTCGGGTTAAGCGGCTTTTTTGTGGCAGCGTGGTAGTCCCTGCTTTGCTTCGGTCAGATCGGAGCAGGGCCTGGACGCCCACGGAGTGGGCTGCTACAAGGGTTGTTGGCCGTTACGATACGTCAGTCGTATCGCGTTTACTGGTGGCAGCGGTGTCTACTGGTGCCTCTTCGTCGATGTCAGTCTCCACCTCATCGATATACACCTCGTCATCGAACGGTGTTTCTGCGGGTTTGTCTTCCAGGCTGGATACCAGCGTATCTTCAACCTGATCGGCATCCTGCAGCATATCAACAAGGTCTGATGCCGCTTCCGGTATGGCTTCAGCGACGGCTGCCGCCACATCTACTGCCTGCTCTGGCATACGCTCAACAATGTTGCTGACAAACTCGGTAGCCGCTTCAATAACGGCAGGCGCAGTTTCACTGTCATCGCTGTCTGCTGTTTCAACCGGCTGGAGTTCAACCGTTGCGACAGCCACTGGCGGGTCGTTGCTGATGGCTTCTTCCTCCAGTGCCTCGGCTTCATCGGTCAGAGTGGTGACGTAAGCCTCGGTGATTTCACTGGCGGCTTCTGGCATTGCTTCAGCAACCGTGTAGGCCAGCTGGTCTGCCTGTTCGGGCACCATCTCGGACAGCATGGTGTACATCTCGGCGGCCTGCTGGGCTGAGTTATCGGCCACTCGGTCAACCGGACGCATCTGTTCCAGGTTTTCAGCCATCGACTGGGCATAGCTGTGTGCCAGTTCCAGCAGTGCCTGTGGGCTGCTGGTGCCTTCAGCGGCTGTTTCAACCAGTTCCAGCCACTGCTCCGGTAGCACGTTGGCCAGTGCGATTACCACTTCCTGAGTGGATTCTGGCTGGCTGTCTACGGTCCATTGCACCAGTTCAGTAGCCTGCTCTGGCGAGCTGATGGCGATTGCTTCGGCAATCTCAAGGCTACGTTCCGGGGCGATATCCACCATGGCATCGTACAGGCGAATCGCATCGACTGAGTCCAGTCCGGCCACGGCGGCGGAGATGTCAGCGATCTGTTCAGGTGACTCGTCAACCAGCGCCCGGATCATACGCACGGCAGCGCCGGGGTCAGAGTGGGCAACCTCGACCGCGATCTGTGCCTGATGGCTCAGCGGGTATTCGGTTTCCTGATACTCAACGCGGGGGTCCAGTGCGGTAATCGTGGCACCGGTGATGCCGCTTTGTATGACATAGCTTTCCTGGTCTTCTACCGGCAGGGCGACACGCACCCGCATCCGGTGGATGACGAACACAAGGAGCGCCGCCTGGGTGCAGGCCTGGAACAGGAACAGAGCATCGTTATTGATCTGCTTCATCACCAGCGAGCCGGCGAAGGGGCCAATCATACTGCCCAGTGCATAGACAATTAACAGTGCGCCCATGGCGGCTACCAGGTCATTTTTCTGCACCTTGTCGAAGGTTTCTGAGATCGACAGCGGGTACAGGCAGGCCAGGATACCGGTGTTGATAGCGACCAGTATCATGGTCAATGTCAGCTGATCATGGCTGATGGCGATGGGGGTGGCGATGCAGCAGCTGATAGTGATCGTCAGCAATATCAGCAATACCGAGCGACGGTCAAAGCGGTCGGACAAATAGCCCACCGGGAACTGCAATACAAAAGCACCAAACAGCGCTGCGCCCATAAATATGGTCAGATCGTAGTCAACCAGGCCGTGGCTTTTGGCGAACAGCGGAAGCATGTTCAGCAACGAAGAGTACAGCAAACCACAGAAAAAACAGGTCGCCAGCCCCAGTGGGGAATAACGAAAGGCGGTCTTTAGTGACATGGTGCCCACATCAGCAACCGAGGGGCTGATGCGGCGGGTCAGCGCCAGCGGGACCACCGACAGGCTGAAGATAATCGCCGCAATCATAAACAGAATGGGGCCACTGGGCGGCGCGGCGTTCAGCATAAACTGGCCGGAAACCATCGCCGCCATCAGTACCACCTGGTTGGCAGCCAGAATTCGGCCACGGGTTTCTGCACTGGCGGCATCGCTGAGCCAGCTGTCGATGGTGGCGTTGGCACAGGCCAGGCAGAAGCCCATCAGAATACGCATGACGCCAAGTACATAAGGGTCCGGGTACAGGCCGCTGACCAGTACGCTGATAGAGGCCAGCGCGCCGCAGGCGGCAAACATACGAATATGGCCCGCACGCATAATCAGCGCCCGGCTATAGATACCGCCCAGCAAAAAGCCGACAGCAAATAACGACAGCACCAGACCAATGGTCTCGGTACTAATCAGATCCTGTTCCATACGGACAGGTAGCAGAATGCCGGTCAGGCCATGGCCTAACATGAGCAGGAACCCGCTGAACAACAGCGAGATCATCGGTAACAGGGTTAACAGCACGAGCGTAATTCCGGTGCAAGGGTCATAGATAACGGTGTCACATACGCACAGGAAGTGTCCGGAACGGACGTGCATCAATGCGACACTCTGGAAAGGCGAATCTTGGCGGCAGGCGAATATGAAGTCAATTAGCGAATAGGAAAGATTTTTTTTTGCTAGGAAAGCTCAAACATACCCGTACATCTATGAATTTTAGAATATTTTCCAGTGGATTATCTGGTGTCTGTGATGTGTTGCAAAAAGGCGGTTCAAGGGCTATCGAGTTATACCTTAGCTGTTGGCGTAAACCGCTGGTGGTCTGATGGTCAATGGTGCTCCGTGTTTGAAAAAGGTAAACCTTGGCCGCCAGACTTTGTATACTGTGCCACCCTTTTTTCAGCAGGCCTGACCATGAAAGAACGTTTTAAGGTTCACTCCAGTTTTGAACCCGCGGGCGACCAGCCCGAAGCGATCCGCCTGCTGAGCGAGGGCATTGAGTCCGGCCTGGCTGCGCAGACTTTGCTGGGGGTGACGGGGTCCGGTAAAACGTTCACGATTGCCAATGTGGTTGCTCAGGCGCAGCGGCCCACCATTGTGATGGTGCATAACAAAACGCTGGCGGCACAGCTGTACGGCGAGTTTAAAGAGTTCTTCCCGGATAACGCCGTCGAGTACTTCGTCTCTTACTACGATTACTATCAGCCGGAAGCCTATGTGCCATCCTCTGATACGTTTATCGATAAAGACGCCTCAGTGAATGATCATATTGAGCAGATGCGGCTGTCGGCTACCAAAGCGCTGCTGGAACGTGATGATGCCATCATCGTCGCAACGGTTTCGGCGATCTATGGTCTGGGGGACCCCAAGTCATACCTGGGTATGATGATGCACCTGGACCGGGGCGATGTGGTTGATCAGCGTGCGATTCTGCGTCGCCTTGCTGAGCTGCAATACACCCGCAACGATGTAGAGCTGCACCGGGGCACCTATCGGGTACGTGGGGATGTTATTGATATCTTCCCGGCTGAATCTGAAATGGAAGCGGTGCGCGTTGAACTGTTTGACGAAGAGATCGAGCAGATCAGTTACTTCGACCCGCTGACCGGTGCGGTGCTGCGCAAAGTGCCCCGTGCCACCATCTATCCAAAATCCCACTATGTCACCCCGCGTGAAACGCTGATGGAAGCAGTGGAACATATCAAAGTTGAGTTGCAGCAACGGCTGGAACACCTGCGTAAGCACGATAAACTGGTCGAAGCGCAGCGACTGGAGCAGCGTACCTGTTACGATATCGAGATGATCATGGAGCTGGGCTATTGCTCCGGTATCGAAAACTATTCCCGCTATCTGTCGGGCCGTGATCCCGGTAATGCGCCACCCACTCTGTTTGATTACCTGCCAGACAACGCGCTGCTGGTGATTGATGAGTCCCATGTGACGGTGCCGCAGATCGGCGCTATGTATAAAGGGGACCGCTCCCGTAAAGAAACCCTGGTTGAATATGGTTTCCGCCTGCCATCGGCGCTGGATAACCGGCCGATGATGTTTGAGGAGTGGGAACATGCTGCGCCGCAGATGATTTTTGTCTCGGCCACCCCCAGTCGTTATGAAGCGGCTAATCAGCAGCAGGTCGTCGAGCAGGTGGTACGCCCCACCGGACTGGTCGACCCGCAGATTGAAGTTCGCCCGGCGATGACGCAGGTAGATGATCTGCTTGGCGAAATCAATAAAGTGACGGCCAATGGTGAGCGGGTGATCGTTACCGTGCTGACTAAACGCATGGCAGAAGATCTGACCGAATATCTGGATGAACACGGCATTCGGGTACGCTATCTGCACTCGGATATCGACACGGTGGAGCGGGTCGAAATTATCCGTGATCTGCGTATTGGTGAATTTGATGTACTTGTCGGCATCAACCTTTTGCGTGAAGGTATCGATATGCCGGAAGTCGGACTGGTGGCGATTCTGGATGCCGACAAGGAGGGCTTCCTGCGCTCAGAGACCTCCATGATCCAGACCATTGGCCGGGCGGCACGTAATGTGAATGGCCGGGCGATTCTTTATGCGGACCGGATTACCGGCTCCATGCAGCGTGCCATGGATGAAACCGACCGGCGCCGTGAAAAGCAGGAGGCCTTCAATACCGCCAATGGCATTGTGCCACGCAGTATCCGCAAGTCGGTGGCGGATATCCTTGAAGGGGCCAACACAATACCGGGCCGTAAGAAAACCGGCCGTGGCGCACGTAATGTTGCTGAAGAGAGCGGCGAATACGCTCACGATCCGCAAGCGATGTCACCGGCAGCGCTGGCAAAAGAGATCACCCGGATGGAAGATCAGATGTATGAAGCGGCCAGGAATCTGCAGTTTGAGCAGGCCGCTCAGTTGCGAGACAAGCTACAGCAGTTCAAACAGCACGCGCTGGTGGAATAACAAAAGGGCCGGTAACTGGTTGCCACGTATGTGAATAGGGATATCCGCGCAGTATGAAATCTCGCATCGTCTTACTTTTTCTGGCACTGCTGACTTGCCTCACGGCTGGCGGCAGTGCGCTGTTCTATTTTCAGTATTCAGCCGAGGTTGCAGAGCGCGAACTGCGCACCAGAGTGACCCAGGCGGCACAGATCATCGGCGGCGAGCTCGATGTGGCAGTGCAATATCATCAGCGCACCGTGTCGGCATTTTCCCGTTTACCCCGCGTCCGCAATTTCAGCAGTAACAGTAATACGGCTGATGTTAATGCGATGTCAGTATTACTGCAGATTATGTGTGAGTCTATTGATGGTCGGCTCTGCTATATGCTGGATACCCGGGGGGAGGTGATCGCCGCCAATGGGCCAGATGTCAGTGCTGACTTTGTGGGTAAAAACTTCGCCTTCAGGCCCTACTACACCGAAGCGATGGAGAACGGCAGTGCGGTTTACCTGGCCAAGGGGGTCTCGACAGGTAAGCGTGGTGTCTACTTTGCTCATAAGGTGTTCGATGCACAGGGGCGCTCCGCTGGCGTTACCGTTATCAAGCTGCCACCGCGTTTTCTGGGGATGAGCTTCAGTCGCTTTGAAGGCCGGGCGATGTTAATGGCACCGGACGGGATTATCTTTGCGACCAACCATGCCCCCTGGTTGCTAAAAACCTTTCAACCGCTCGCGCCTGAAGCCTATGGCCACCTTAAAAGCACCCGTCAGTTTGGTGATGATCTGCAGGGCGCGCTGAATATACAGCATGATATCGCCAGCGGTCGGATCTTTGCCGCTGATGCACAGTTCATGTCTGGTAAGGCCGATGTTGAGTCGTTGCCGGGCTGGCAGGCCCAGTATCTGTTACGTGAGCGCCCCGGTCAGATGAGTGAGGCTGACAGCTGGATCGCTTATATTTTCTCGATCATGTCGCTGGTGATGCTAGCCGTTGTTGCCCTGCTGTACTGGGTGGGTATCCGGGACCGTAACTCCCGCCATAGTGCTGAACGGGCCTTGCGTGAGTCGGAAAGCCGGTTACGTCGTCTTACCGAACTGTCCAGCGAAGCGATTATTATCCACCATGACGGTGTGCTGATGGATGCCAACGGTGCCGCCGAACAGCTATTTGGCTATGAGCGCCATGAACTGATGACGCTCGATATCTGGCAGCTGCTGGTCAACGACAGTCGGGAGTTCGCCCGTCAGCAAGAACAGCGGGATAATGATGCCGCCTACGAGGTAGAAGGGCGGCGCAATGGCGGTGTTACTTTCCCGCTGGAAATTACTGCAAAACATACGGTGCTGGCGGGGCAGGAGGTCCGGGTGGCCTGTATGCGGGATATCTCCAGCCGTAAAGAACAGGAAGCCCATGTACGTTTTCAGGCGTTGTACGACGGCCTCACCCGCTTACCTAACCGGCATAACCTGCTCCAGCAGCTGGATAATGGCATCCGCCAGGCAGACTGCCTGAACAACCCCTTACACCTGATGTTTATCGATCTGGATGACTTCAAAAAGATCAACGACTCCATGGGCCATGCGGCGGGTGACCGGTTATTGGTGATGGTTGCCTCCCGTATGCGCCAGCTGATCGAACAGGATGAAGTGCTGGCCCGCTACGGTGGTGATGAGTTCCTGATCTTGCTGCACAATAAACCGGACAGCCGGGTACAGGCGCTGGCGGACAAGGTTCTGGATACACTGCGGCTGCCGTTTGCCCTGGATGGCGGAACCTTTTATATCTCCGGTAGTGTCGGCATCGCCCGTTACCCGGAAGATGCCAGCACCGGCAGCGAGCTGCTGCGCCAGGCCGACACGGCCATGTATTCCTCCAAGGATGATGGTCGCAATACCTGGAACTTCTTTAACGCCGGGATGAATGCTCAGGTGTCCGAGCGCATCACCCTGGAGCAGAACCTGCGCCATGCCTTGTCCCGTAATGAGCTGTACGTTGAGTACCAGCCGGTTTTCTTTGCCGGTGATGAACAGGTTGTTGCCGCCGAAGCATTGCTGCGCTGGCGCAGCCCTGAACTGGGCTTTGTCGGGCCTGACCGCTTTATTCCGGTGGCTGAAGAGACCGGCATGATCGAAGAGATCGGTTGCTGGGTAATGGAGCAGGCCTGCCTGCAGGCAAAAGCCTGGCTGGACCAGGGTTTACAGCCGTTTTATATCAGCGTAAACCTGTCGCCGCGTCAGTTCCGAGACCCGCAGCTGATCGCCTTTGTTGCCGAGCTGCTGGCACGCATCAAACTGCCTGCCAGTACACTGGTATTCGAACTGACCGAGGGGGTGCTGATAAAAGAAGACGAGGCTACCTTACGGGCAATCCAGGGCATTGCTGATCTGGGCATCGGTATCGCAATGGATGACTTCGGCACCGGTTACTCGTCGTTGAGCTACCTTAAACGCTTCCCGTTCGACACCCTCAAGATCGACCGCGAATTTGTCCGTGACCTGGAAACTGACCCCGGTGATCAGAAATTGATCGTTGCCACCATCGCCATGGCCAAAGCACTGGGCCTGCGGGTGGTTGCCGAAGGCGTGGAGAACGACGCCCAGAAGCGGTTCCTCAAAGATGCTGGCGTTGATTACCTGCAAGGCTACCTGCTCAGCCGGCCGATCAGCCCGGACAGCTTCAACAGCAGCTTCATTCCGAAACTGCCAGTACTGGAAGCCACTCTGGCCGAGCCCGCATAACGGGCTCGGTGGTTATTCGTTAACCAGTTGAAACAAAAGCATATTCTTTACAAAAAGGGCTTGCACCTGACAATGTAATCCCTATAATAAGCTCCATCTTCAGGACCATAGCTCAGTTGGTTAGAGCGCTACCTTGACATGGTAGAGGTCGGCGGTTCGAATCCGCCTGGTCCTACCAGTTTTCCAAGCTTTCCCGGTTAGTAAGTACCAACCGGACAAAGTCGGGACAAAACTGGGACAAAGACAGATTGTAGACAATCCCCTCAGAATTCCCCGCCAAGCAGTTCCTGCGACAGCTCTTCAATACCAATTTCTATATCTTCAACTCTATGCCCAGATTGATAATGCCTTGTCATCTCGATTTCGCTATGTGCCATCGCTTGCATCACTGCCGTCTGGTTCGGAGCCGAACTGTACAAGTGCGAGCCCAATGCTCTGATCTCATGTAATCCCGGACGTACCGAAGCATCCAGCCCGACATAAAGGCCAGTGCTATCACGGACAGTGGCAAAGTCATTTGAAAGCTGGTTAGGCAAAACCTGGTTAAAATGTGCTTTCACATCCCCCATGATGCGTCGATCGACAGGGCGAGACAGTAAAAATGGGCAATTGTGATTGGCCGATGCACGCCCACTGCAGCGGGCGATAACCCGGTGCAGTTCCGGCCAGTGTTCAAACTTCCACGTCAGCCGCTTCGGTTTACCTTGGGCATTAGCCTTACTGATCAGCTTGAACAGGCTGTCGGGAGTCGTGTGTTCATCGAACTTCAGTGCGCAGAGATCACCTCGACGCATAAACGTCAGCAAGGCCAGAGCCATTGCATCCTGGATATATTTCAGGCCCGCTGCAGGGGCCGCCTGATAGATCGTCCAATAGTCATCCAATGACATGCGCACGCGCGTTTTAGGTTCAGCACTACGCATCATCAGAATATTAAACGGATGAGGTTGGAGGTTAGTTGTTACCTCTTCAGCGATCAGATGATTACAGAACCGGTTCAACTCCGGTTTCTTGTTTCGCTGGGCATTGCCTGTCAGCGAGTCCCACCAGGGGCGGATATGCTTCAGTGATAGCTGAAACACAGGAGTGCCAGCAAACTGCTTGGCGAACTGCCGGATCGCTGCGCGGTTGCGGCCCCTCCAGGAAGACTTTACCGTAAGCTTAGGGTCGATAGACTCGCGGTGGGCGATGTACTTCTCGGCCCAATACGGTAGCGCATTCTCTGGCGCTTCCTCTTGAGGGCGCTGCTCTCGAACCTGGTTAGCTTCAATGGCAAACGCATTCGCCTCCTGTACGGTCTTAGCCTTGAAACTCTGAGTACTGCCGTCCTGCCACCGATAGCGCCAACAGCCCGGGCGCTTACGACTGTCCGCGTACAGATTACTAACCAGCGGGATACCTTCAAAGAAACGCTGCTTTGCCATTAGTGCGCCGCCAATAGAGGGTTATGCTTCCGCTGTGCTGGTTGCCAAGGCTCTTTATTAAAAAGTGCATCATCGGCAACATACACCTGATTACAAACAACGCTGCCACGCAGCCGTCCGGCTTCTATCTCACTACGCAGGTCGTCATCACTGGGTGCATCGCGCTCAAAATAGCGGCGGCGAAAGGTATCTGCATCAAGTAGTTTGGCCATACTTAAGTACCTGATCTGGGTTCTTCTGAGTTTTCATCAACATTTCCTCAGACTAGCTGCGGCTGGCACTGTTGCCGGGCCGCAGGGCGGTTGGGTTTTTCAACGGTTTCAATGCCGGGTTCCTGCAGATACTGCGGGCAAATTTCAGTGCAAAACACCTCGTTGCCATTGCGCAGGCAGTTGCCGTACTGGACGCGGCCGTTTTGTTTTGGCTTCTTCCGCCAGTCCTGGTACAGGCAGTGTTTGTCGTTGTCCCAGCCGATCTGTTCATAGTGCTGGCAGCTGATACAGGCGCGCATCATGATGATGCCGCTGTATCGCTTCCAACTGTCGTCTTCTGGTGGCATTAGTGCTTCACCAGCTGGCTTTCCAGTAGGGTGATCTCGTCGGCCAGCTTTTGCTGATTTGCTGTCAGCCGGTCTGAATTCAGGTTCAGCATGCGGTTGTATTTACTGCGTGCCTCTTTCAGCTGGCCCCGTGCCCGGGCTCTCTGCCGGGCGGTTTGGCCTTTGGTGGCGGTGAACTCGATCTGGCCGATCTCCGCGCACAGGGTTAGAAGGTGGGTTTCGTGATGTGGGTGGTTCAGCTCAGCTATATCCGTTTGGATCACTTTCAGCCGGTGCTGGCGAGCGCGGATTTCACGTTCTGTATGCTGCTGGTTCATCCTTGAATCTCCTGTTCGCTTTTCAATTCTGCGATGTAGCTGAGGCCCGTTGTTGTGGCCATGGTGACCGCTGTTTCATGAGGCACCGGGCCACGGTAGTACTGGCCACGGCGAACATAAAAAAGGCCTTGCTGAACTAGTTGACGTGGTGGCGTAGTGCCTTGAAACCCGGCGTGTTCACGCAGAAATTTGTACAAGGCGCGGTCTGAGCGGAAGCCGCATTTCTGGGCGGCCTCTTTCATCTTCAGGCCGGGCTTGCTGTGGGCTTCGGCTGTGTAGGCGGTGGCGAGGCTTGATGGCATCGGACTGGTCTCCTTTCCGGCGGGCTGTGTTATGCAGCGCGGGGGCGTTGGTGAAGTTCTTGTTCTTCAACCCAGAACTGAGCGGAAGCCAGGCAAGGGAAAGAGTTCTTCTCACCTGTTTGGCCTGTTTTTGGATTTCTCCAGCGGGCACTA
This sequence comes from uncultured Oceanospirillaceae bacterium, assembly GCA_913057435.1. GTDB lineage: Bacteria > Pseudomonadota > Gammaproteobacteria > Pseudomonadales > Balneatricaceae > Marinobacterium_C. The sequence goes on from CAJXNY010000019.1 coordinate 78,430, forward strand.
AAGCGTTGCAACAGGCCTTTACGTGCGTAGTCGATATGGCCTTTGATCTGCTTGCCGTTGAAGCGATAGCGCCGAGAAAGGGCGCTGCCTGTTGTGTGGGTGAGGGTGGTTGTCCATGTCATGGTGATATCCCTATAGGTTGTGGATGGTGGCTAAGGTGCCTGACCGTTATGCTGTGTTTTCGTTTTCAACAGGGAAGTTGCAGTTCCGGTATTGGGTTAGTCGGGGCAAGGCATCTGTTGTCGTACATTTGCTATGGAGAAAAAAATGATTCTCGAACTCTGTTCAGGTAACTTCACGCCAATCACCTTGCTGGAGTTTGTTGGCCAGCATGTGCCGCGTGTTGGTGAAACCGTTGTGCTTCACCAGGATGTAGGCACGGTTAAAAATGGTGAAGAGATGCTGGTTTTTGAAGTTACCTATCTGCTTGAAGGCGGTGAACTAACCCCGCTCGTTCGGTGCCAGATTGGCTTCAGTACTGACAACCGGCGTCATTACCTTGAAGAAAATGGTTGGCTGTAATTGAGCCTGTAACTGCTTAACTGAGTCCCGAACAGAGCACAGTTGCTGGAACAGCGCTGTGCTCTGTTGTTTGTCCTCCGCTAGTCTTCTGATGGCCTGATTTAGCTGCGCTTCACTTACTCCAACGCTCTCTGCAACAGTGCGTATTGTTTTTAGGCTTACCTGTATCTCTTCTGCTGAGTCTTTCATGGTGCTTCCTGGCGTACGTAGTCGATCTGGCCTTTGATCTGCTGGCCATTGAAGCGATAGCGCCGGGAAAGGGCGCTGCCTGTTGTGTGGGTGAGGGTGGTTGGCCATGTCATGTATGGTGATCCTTGGGTTTAAGTAAAGATAAACTTTACACGAAAGATATAGGTGGGCTTGATTGTTTGTCAAGTTAAAACATTGTTGTTGTTAAGATTAAATTGATTTTCTGTCGCGTTTTTGCAATAGTTTATCTTTGTTCTATGGTGACGACGGGTCGAGCCTCAGTGCTGGCCACAAGTAGAAGTGCCTTAAAGGCTTTTTTTTCATATCATGCGTGCTGAAATTTCAGGGGGCTGCAGACCGCTGCAGTGTATTGACGATGCGAGATAATGATCTCCGTGAAGCTACGCACCGGAAGGTGTTGAAAAAGCACCATACCGAAGCTGATACATTGGTTCTTGATGAGCTAGGTGTGTGGACTGGTAGTGGCCGGATTGATATTGCAGTCGTTAATGGAAAGCTGCATGGCTTTGAGCTCAAGAGCGCGAAAGACAACTTAGATCGTCTTGAAAAGCAGGCAGAGCAGTACTCTAGTGTTTTCGACCACGTTACGTTGGTGGTTGCTGATAATCACTTAGTTGAAGCTATAGAGCTGGTACCAGACTGGTGGGGTGTAAAGAAAGCGGTTGAAGGTGAGCGTGGTGGAATACGTATTACCACGGAACGTCGTGATCGTAAGAACCCAGCGGTAGATCCTTATCGACTTGCTCAGTTGCTTTGGAAAGACGAAGTGATAGATATTCTCGATCAGTTAGGAGGCTTTCGAGGCTTTAAGTCTAAACCTCGAAAGCACCTGTGGGAGTTGTTGGCTGCCAATGTGGAGCTTGATCAGCTACGTTCTATGGTGCGTGAAACACTTAAATCTCGTACAGATTGGAGAGCTGGCTCGCAACAATAGTGAGATGATGGTTTACGCCGAATGATCTCCAGTCTACAGCAGCACCTCGGGTTATCTCTCCGTGGGCTCTTCTCCAGACTTGAAGACTTCCCCAACTTGTTTTTTTGTCCATATACTCTTCATGTGCTATCAGATTTTGGCATAGCTCTTTTGTCTGGCTCCAATCTTTTTCTTTTATAGGCAAGCCCTTTACAAAAACCCAGTTACTATTGTTTGAATACTTAACCGTAACGCTGACAGTCATAAGGCCGGGCCGGAAAGGCTTGTTTATTGCTGCAGAGGATAAGTTGTAATCTCCAAACATGGGTTTTCTTTCTATACCTTCGGTTATTATTTTTTTCCAAATATCCCATTCTAACCTCTCTTTTTTATCAACAACTAACTTCTTGACTTGGCTCATCGTTGCGGGATAGGAGCTTCCACACAAACTAAAGGTTTTCCAGCGGCTTATTTCTGGTATTAATTGCATAGACTGCAATATTTTTTCATAGGACTTGTTGATACTTCTCTTAGAAATATCACCATAATCTATGACTAGATGAACCTTGTCAGATTGGACTTGGAAGTAGCTACACATCTGTGTGACTATATCTGGGTTTTTTATAATTTGCTCTGGTGAGAGCCTAAGGCACAGGCCATGCTTAACAATTGAGCGCACAGCCTTCTGGTACGAGTTACTACGGCCTGGCGATGTTACCGGTATAACTTGTTTTCCATGGGCTTCTGCTAACTGAAAGCACCGGGTAATAGCTTCAGAGTTATCATCCAGGATAGAACTTTCTAGATGTCTGGTATCTAGGAAAACCGGCCTGTTAATTCGCCAGAATTCAGATAGATTTTTCCCAAAATTTCTAATGTGGTCGTCTACCGAGCAAGCTGGTGTTTCAGTTTTGAATTGATAGCTAATGACAGGTATTTCTAGAAGGGGGTAGATTAGCTCTAATGTATGATTAGAGCAGTTTTTAAGTGCGGAGTACTGGCTGCTGCTCCACTTTAAAACAGAAAGGTATTGTAAGTGTTGTGTCATATTCATTCCCATAATAAAGCCGGAATGAGCACTGCTAGCAGAGTAATTTGACAATAACTACCCTGCGCTCTTAATTACAAATCGCCCATCAGCACTTTTACTGCACGGCCAATGATACGTAGTTGGGTAAAACTGTGTGGTGGAATTACTTCGTCCGGGTAAGCCGGATCGAGCTTGTTGTCTGAGCTGATAATCCAGCTGCCGCTCATCTGTTTGATCAGGCGCTTCACTCGCAGCTCGCTGCCGTTAGCAATCGCGTAGATCTTTCCTGACACAGGCTGAGTATCTGCAGTGTTTACTAGTAGCATGTCGCCATTCTGCAGGCGGGGTAGCATTGAATCGCCAGATACTTTCACAACGACCAGGCTAGATTCCGGCAGTTGGTTTTCAAAGATCCAATCCTGAGAGATTGGAACCCAATCTGTTACTTCTTCCATGTCGATATGTGCGCCTACTCCTGCGGCTAGCTCAACGTCTAGCACTGGCACTTTGGTAAACCGGGTTGCTGGTTCATTCGGCAGATCGCCAGAACCAAAGAGTAACCACTCCTTTGAACATCCCAGTACGTGGGCTAAACCGTCCAGGCGCTTACCGCGTGGCGCTGTTTTCCCTGCTTCCCACTGCTGAACAGACTGCGGCGTTACATCGACTCGCGTTGCGATGTCTTGCTGGCTGAGCTGCTCAGATTCTCTGCGGGCTTTGATCCGTTCACCGATAGATTCATTCATAGTGTCGATTTTACAAGGTCTGCTTGTGGGGTTCATCTAAAGAAAATATTGCTAATTGGGGTGGATGTATGTAAAGATTTACTTGAGTTTGAAATCAAGCAAAACGAGTGCTTGCGATGAGTGCAATTAAAAATGCGATTAAGGAAGTCGGAAGCCAGTCAGAACTGGCCCGCCGCTGTGGTGTTCAGCCCCAGGCTGTACAGCAGTGGAAGAACAGTGGATCAGTGCCGCCAAAGCGGGTACTTCAGATTGAAGCTGCTACCAGCGGTAAGGTGACTCGTCATGAGTTGCGTCCTGATATCTATCCATTGCCAGTGCCTGATATTCAGCTCAGCCTGGTTTGATAGTAAGCAGCGCAGCCGGTGCACGAAAGTGCGAAACGCCCACAAGTAACAGGGAGGAACAGATGGGACGCGGAAAGAAACATCCCGATCACGGCGGCGTGCTGTCGCTAACTCAGGCGCTTTACCACGCCGTTAACGATTACCCCGGCAAGCTGCCTGCCATCTGCGCGGTGGCGGGCTGGAAATCGCCCGGCTCAAAGCGAAATAAGTTTTCGCTAACTCAAACTGATCAGTTACCCAATCAGCACGAGATCGAAGTGGTGCTGGAGATCACCCGTGACCCGCGCATTCTGACGGCGATCTGCCATCAGGTGGATGCAGTATGGCACTGGGCGGATGAAGTACCGGCCGATCCGGCTGATCTGGATGTACTGGCTTGCGGTTCGGCAATGATTGATCGCAGTAATGGTGCCCTGCAGGAGCTGGTGAAAGCACTGGCCGATGGCAAGGTGGATGCCGACGAGATGGCCCGGATTAAGCAGCGAGCGTATGAGGTTCAGCAGACGCTGGCGGTGTTATTGAAAACAGCAGAGGGATTTGTGAAATGAGTGTTGATGATCAGAAAGGCGTTTCTAGCGAAGAGTTGGCGAAAGCTGAAGCGGCAGATTTGCGTATGCATGCGTTACGAATGATGCGGGCGGCTGAGGGTATTTCGCCAGAGTTACCGGGCGTTAATGAGCTGTTCCAGCAGCGGGTGAAGCTACATATGTCTGTTGATCCGATGAGGGGTGAGCGGATTGCTGAGGGTATCAGCTTGGCCTGGGCGGGTTGTGAACATGCGGCGAGTGAGTTGCGTAGCCATGACGGTGGCACCGAGACAGAGGTGTATCGGTGCCTTGATGAGTTTGCTGCAGTGTTGATGCAGATTGACCTTAAGCTTAAAGCGCGTTCGGTCTTTTACTGCTGATCAGTGGCTTCGCGCTTGGCCTGGTTGGCGTCGTAGCGTAGCGAGCTGGTGTGTATGGCATCAGCGCAGGCAAGCATTCTGGGGATGTAGAAGTTTGCACCTTCGGTGTGTTGTTCTTGGGTGTTGTCGCTGTAGAACTCATTGGCGAACCCTAGAACTTTTTGCGTTTTCTCACTGGCTACTGTGCCCTGGCCCTGAAATTCGGAGGCGTATTCTTCCAGCTGATTTAGAACTGTTGGATTCGGTCCCGATGTTCGGTTGGCATCGAGTAGTTCGGTAATTTCGCGGGCGACTTGGCGCATCCGTTCGGTGTCGTAGTTGTACATGGCGGTTTCCTTTGCCGGTGGTTTGTTGGGCTTTTGAGTTTACAGGGAGGTTATATGGTGCAGTGCATTGTTAACCCCATCTTGGGCTCAAAGCGTGATGCTGAGCTGTTCTTGCCTGCTTTGGAGATAGTTGATTGTCACTAAGGTACTTCGAGTTGTTGCAGGTTTTGGATTTCCTCTTCCAGCGTGTCAATCAGGCGCTGGGTGCCAGTCCTGTGCGTGACGGCCTTGAGGATAGGGGTAACCCAGGTGCCTCCGTTGTTGCGGCTGGGATCGGGAAGGAACAGCGTTCGCGAAAAGTTGTGCTCTTGGGGGGTGATGTCAATCAAGTCACCATCTGGGCTTTCCCATACAACGTGAAACTCTGCCTCAAGCCTGACGTTTGTAAATTCGACCATCTTCCAACCGGTTATCTGCCTGCCTCCATGGGTCAGGACCTGCTGCTGAACTATGGTGAAACATGCTTTCAGTGGTGCGCCCGGTATTGGACTGTGCAAAACGTAAATGGGTTTTTGGCCGGGGGCAATTGAGTGGCAGAAGGCTTGAACACTGCCTTTATTTTTATTGGGTATGGGATTGAGGGTCATTGATTCGGTCCTTGAATCGTTGATGGATATTACATAATACAAGGTATTGAATAATGAAGCTTTTAGGCTTTACGGGAAGTGACGCTGTTGCTACGGATGGTGTGGTGTCGGCTGTGATGGAAGATCTGGCGGGCGGTTACCGGCGTTCGTTTCAGATGCCGCTGATCCGGGCGCTGCTGGCGGCGCGGGGTGATGTGGTGTTAGGGGCTGAGGCGCTGTTTGGGCTGGGGTCGGTGCTAGGTGATTCTGTGAGTATGTGTAACCCGATGCCAGAATGGGGCGGGCGTTCGGCGTATGAGCTGGTGAAACAGCTGCGGGCATTGCTGGCTGCTGAGTTTGGTGAAGGTTGGCGGATGGCGGTTGTGGCGTACCTTACACCAGTGTGCCTGGTTGATCCTGCCATGTCACTGGCTCCGGTAACTCCGTGTGGCCTGTCGGGCCGTGAGGTGTTGCGCCGGTTTCGGGCGGCGGTGTTGGGGAAGTTTGGTGATGATTTACTGGTGAAACGGGCACAGCTGGCACTTGATCTGGCATTGGTGGCTGAAGTTTCACTGCGGGCAGGTGAGTTGCCGGCACGGGCGATCATTTTTGATGATGTATTGCGGCCCTGTGAGGCTAAGTGGCTGCAGGATCGGGGCGGGGTGGTGGTGTATGTGGATTCTCACAACGCTGATGATCGTGTGAGTGTTGGCCGTTCGCAGTGTGATGTTGATGTGTGGAATGACCTCGGTGATCGGCCCGATCCGGTGCATACGCTAAGTAAGGTTTCGAGCTGGCTGGCGCGGGGGCGTGATATTGGTGTTGGGGCTAAGCGGACAGTGCGGGAGGTAGCGTGATGGAAGTTGATCAGGTCAGGTCAGCTGAGCTTCGGGCTACGGCTGACCTGTTGCGTATTAAGGCTCGCGCTACTTGCCACGCAGAACAGCGTCGGTACCTTTTGGCGCGTGCCAATCATTCATCTCTTCTTGCAGAAGAAATTTCAACTCATCGGCAGACATGCTCTGAACAACAGCAGGGCGCCAGTGGAATTTGTGGCATATGTAGAAATGTACGGCGGTCAATCCGGTCAGGTTTGAGTTTGTGTATCCCTCGCGTTTGGCGATGGTGTCGCCGAAGCGACTGAGAAGGTATTTATGGGCGGCTTCTGTTTCGAATAAGCGCGCTTCAGCTTGGCGCAGCTGGTTGTCGATGTCCTTGCCTGGAGAACTCTTTGAATGTGCGTAGGAGGGTTGATGGTCTTCTCTATTCATCACTAGGTTCCATGTGAAAAATAATTTTGAAGCCCCCTTTGCTGAAGCATCAGGGGCAGTGAAGTCGGCTATCCGTGATTGCTTGGCGGCGATCGGATAGCCGAAAACAAACGGAGTATAGCGCCACACAGGGTGTGGTGCGACAGGAGTCGTTATGGCTACGGGAATCTATCTGTCTCTTGAAGAGATGGATGCGCTGAGTGGTGCGCCACTGTTGGTGCGTGATCTGTATGTATTTGGTATCAGGCCGTACATGAGTTTTAAAACTGGGCTCTGTGGTAAGTCGTCACGGATTAGCTGGGATGGCCTGGCGCGTACGGTGCGTGTTGAGCCTGCGCCGGGTATCAAAGAGGTGTTGCCGACGAAGAGTCAGATGCGGCGGGCGGGTGCGCACCTGGTGAAGCTGGGGCTGATCACGATGGAGAGTGAAGGCCTGCAGCTGATTATGCGCTGTAATCTGGCCCGGTTGGATTCGTCCGCGTCCGATAAAGTGATCATTAAACCGACACGTGAAACGGACACTAAACCAGCAGGTGTGGATAACTCTACAACCCTTGCAGTGTCTGGCGCCGGTGGTGATCTGGATGAAAGTCTGACACGACTAGGCGACAGCCTGAATCAGGCAAAGCCGCCACATCTCCGAGTATCGGAGATAGATCAAAAGAACTCTCTCTCTGCGCCACAGGATCGAAAATTTCAGATGACTTGGCATTGGTCGCCGTTTGATGGCGATCGGTTCGCAGAGGCCTGTGCGCTGGCCGGGGTGTGTTGGGATGCCTTGGGCACCGAGCAAAAAGAGTTAATCAGGGTTGAATTCGTGCGGTACTGGATGGCTGAGGGAGTCGAGGCTTCACAGGGCCAGTGGGAGCACCGGTTTATCAATTCGATTGGTTATCAGGTTCGGCGCGGCGTAGGCCGTCTGGCGCAGCAGCAGGGGGCACAGCAGTGATGGGTATTCAGGATATGAGTGTTGCGAATCAGATCCAGCAGTTGGAGGCGGTGCAAGCTGCAACAGCCCTGCAGGAGAAGAAAACCGCTGCAGCGCGCCAGCGGCGTATGGTGCTGGCTGCGAACCGTCGGCTGGCCAAGTGGGCAGAGTGGACTGATCGGGCAGAGCGGGGTGACACGGCGTTCATCAGCAGCATGACCGGGGCGATCACGGGCTGTGGCGAAGGCGGCAGCGGTGGTGATGTGAGCGGTATGCCCGATGATATTTACGATACCGATCGAGCGGTGCGGGGGCTGGCTGAGAAGCTGCAGGCGGTGGTGCGGATGGAATACTTCTACACCGATCTGCTGCAGTATCAGCGGGCAGAGCGGCTGGGTGTTGGCCGTGCGACGTATGAGAACCGGCTAAGGGAGGCCCGCCAAAATGTTTTCTATAGTCTGTATGCGCCGGGTGGTAAGGCTTGCGGCAAGGTTGCAGGAAGGGTGTGTGTAAAAACCTGTTGACACACTCCAGGGATGGGCGGTAGTTTTGTGCCATCGT
>CAJXNY010000020.1 GCA_913057435.1 uncultured Oceanospirillaceae bacterium
GGTCAGGCCGCCGCAACCCAGGCCCTGCAGGACTTATCCGACAGCCTCAACGCCTTGCTAAGCGGCGCGCGTTAGCGCGCCCAGTGAAGGCCATTTTTTTGCCTAAGCGGTGCTTGAGCAATTTGTTATGTTTTTAACCTCATGGGAAGGTGATTAACACTATACACCCAGTTTTTGATTGAGGAATATGAGCTGACCCTAAAGGATTATGGATGAAACTTCCTTCAGCATAATCTGCTTGACCATCACTGAATACTCCTGAGATAACATATATTTGCTCTGGACCCGATTGGTGAGAATCTACACTCGGAAATTTAGCACCAGCTTGAAACTCCAACACGACTGCTCTTTTACCAGCTTCACCTTCCCAAATTATACGTTCAAATATGCCGGGGGCAACTTCCTTACTTTGAGTATCTCTCCAGTTTGTAGATGTAATACCTTCATAATTCACTTCGCCATCCATCTTAAGCTCCTAAGTCCTAATGGGTAAACATGCTTTGTGCGCAAAGTATATTTACAGAAAGATCTCTTGGTGTCAATTACTTTTCGCGTATACTATTTTAATTACCCTCACACAGAGCAAAAAACATGAGTACTAAAGAATTTGATTTTTCAGAAATGGTATGTTTTTCACTGTATTCTGCCTCTAACGCGATGATTCGAGATTACAGCCCTAAGCTCCGTGAGTATGATCTGACATACCCCCAATTCTTAGTGATGATGAGTCTGTGGAATAATGATTCTGTCTACATTAAAGCGTTAACTGAACAAACTTACTTGGATGCAGGCACTTTAACTCAAGTTCTTAAGAGGCTTGAAGGTAAGGGGCTTATAAAGCGAAATAAGTCATTAGTGGATGAGCGAGCAAAGACTATTGTTCTTACGAAAACAGGATTATCTTTGAAAGATAAAACATCGCATATTTTTGATAAAATGGAATGTAAGATCAAACTGTCAGCCGATGAACAGAAAGCAATCACGAGCATTTGCAGTAAGATACTACTCCAGCTTCGATGATAGACACATAACGCCGTTTTAAACGGCTAAAAAGTTGGCTATAATTTGTGAGACACGAACATAGCCAACTTTTTTCTCCGACTTGAAAACCCTTGTATGGTTAATTCCGTTCCATTCCTGGGTAAAGTGAGGCCCACCCTCAACGGCCATTGAGGGCCTTCATGCAGCAGCTCGGTGAATTGTCGGCTCCTCTTCTGAAAAACCGATAACAAGTGTGTAGCGCTGCATGACTCTTTCGCCACAACTCGAACAGTCATAGGAAAGATCAGGGAAAGATCAGGACACCCATCAAAATCAGCGATTGTGGGAACGACGCCAGCACATGGCTCGCGACTGGCCAGGTTATTTTTATGGGTGTCCTCTAATTTTCCTAATTTTATACTTTCGTAATTTACGATACTTCCTATGCGCTATAACGCCCAAAGCAGCGGCGCGCGTCAGCGCGTCCAGCCCGAAGGGCGATGCTGACTTTGCTTGTTATACGTGGCTCCATAAACACTAGAGATTAACCTTCTTTTACTTTTGCCTCACGATAAAGAGCATCTTTTGTTGCAGCTTCAAGCAGCTCTTCGATAGCTGAAACATGCCAAACTCTACCTAAGTCAGATTCTGAGTTTATTCGACCAGAATATATACCTAAAAACTCCCATGTTTTGTTTGGAGTCATAGTCGCAACCACCTGACCATCTCTTATATGCCTATATCCAGTGGTTCTATATGCGATAACCGGCGAGCCAGATTGCCCCTGCCTAGACCTGCAATCTATCAAGAATACGGGATTTTCTGGCGTTATTAAGCTAATTTCTTGCGCCATAAATCCAGTTGCCCATACAGGAAGTTTTCCGGCTGTTGAAAGCCCAAATGGGAATCCAATTACACTTATTGTTTCCGCTGGCCCAACGACCATTCCAACCCTATCAAGGTCGAGTTTTAAATAGTAGGGTACTTTCTTTACATCACCTCCCCACTTGATGTTTAGAGCTACAATGTCAGCTTTTTCACCTAGCCGCGGATGCTCAATCCAATATGGAGAATCATCATCTCTGTATAGGGGGAGTTTAATTTTCTTCCATTCGCCAACTACATCTGAGTTAGTATGAAAATGGATTACGATGTTATCTGGTATTGCAGCATGCTTACTTAAACATTCCCCTGTATCTTGATTTCTTCCCGTTACATTATGCCTATTTGTAATCAGGGTGCAGTGAGACTCTTTATCGTTAGATACTAGAGTTGCAGTGCCTGTACTGAGAAAAGTCTCTTCGAAATACATTTCAATGAATAGAGACTTTAGCGAGGGGATTTCTAGTTCTTCCATAATTACTCGATTAACGTATAACGCCCAAATATGGGGCCGTAACGCAGTTGTTTGTTTTGTGCGAACGTAGTGAAAAGCACAAAACAAACGACGTAGTGGAGGTCCAAGCTGCGAAGCAGCTGAACCATGATTTGCTTGTTATAGCTTCCTAGCCGTTTCGCGATATTCTATCGGAAGTCAAGTTATCAAGCACCTCCGACAATTTATGTAATAGATCCATATTGAGAGAAACTGCCCCTTGTTCGTATACGTATCTCCAGTCCTCAAACACTACCTCAATATTTCCAAGGCTTGTTAAGAAATCTTCCTTTGATAACTCACACTGCCTGATGATTTCGTCTTGAGTTTTTCCGTTTAGAGACTTGAACAGTTTACTGAGGTTATGAATATTGCGAGGCTCATTCTCTTCGGAGGTTATTAACGCCTTAAGATTCAACTCTATTGAAAATGCCAGACATACAACGCCAGGCTGAACAAACATCTCAAGTTTTCCAGAGCCAATACCTCTCTGTTCAAAACAGCGCTTAGATGCCTTTAAAAATAATGCCCCTTGAGTTGAAATAAGCCATTCTTTATTTGTCATTACTACCTCCGATGTAGCCATTTGCTATAACATTTTAATAATGAGCATGCGCGTTATTAACGGGCCCTGCTTTATATTGAATCATGGTAACGCATTGTCTGCAAAGCATAATTTGTGGTGATTTTCTGATGTCCCTATCCACAAACCGTGCATGCGTATTATCTCCTGCCTCCGTGGCACGTTATTTATCCAGGATCATGCGCTATCTAACTGAAATTACTATAGTTTGATCGCTTTTGTCACTATAAAGCCGTGCCATCTTTACTGCATCAGATCAGCAAACCGTGCCATTTTCTTTGCTGACAATAAATACACTGTCTATCCATACAATTTATGATTAATCATTCTCGCTTTCTATAATAACTATTCCTGAAAACACCTCGCCGCTCAATCCCATACAGCATCAAAAACAGCTTCAGCCCTGGCTCACTGAACCGTACCGCCCTGGAGTTCAGTTCGCGCTCGCCCCAGCCGTTGGTGAACAGATCATCCAGTATCCACTGGCCCAGCACACCGGCCAGGTGGCTGCGCCGCTCGCTCCAGTCCAGGCAGGCCTTGCACAGCGGGCGGCGGCCGGGTTTGAGCTGGTCGAAATCAACCCCCAGCTGCTGGAAAAACTCACCGCACCAGCTCCTCCGGTGTCAGTCACAACACCTGGCTCTGCGTTGTGGCAGGTAGAGTGTTGTCTGATAGCCCAGTCTTGCCTCCCGGTGCGCCAAGGGGGCGGCGCGCCTCCTTAACAATCCCCGCATGCCTCCGGCTGAAGGGCTGTTTCCGTAAATCCAGCACAGCCGGGGCTGGGAAAAATAACTTGCTGCACTCAAACAGCTTTTCCCTGACCGCCCCGTCTGCACTGTATTTCCGGGCCGTTCAGAGTCGGCCCAGGTTGTGGTGCCAGCATCAGGTTCACACTATTTTTAAAGTCTTTTAGAACAAATCAGTGCGTATAACCAGCAGCTGGCACCGCTAACCTGCCGACTCTGAGACGCCCAGCTATCAGCAACCGTAAAATATGCCCGCGAGAGCGCGGTACGTAACTAGCACTTCATCCCACTATTCCATACCGCATCAAAAACAGCCTCAGCCCACGCTCACTAAATCGCACCGCCCTTGAGTCCAGTTCCCGCTCTGCCCAGCCGCTGGCGAACAGATCGTCCAGTATCCACTGGCCCAGCACTCCGGCCAGGTGGCTGCGCCGCTCGCTCCAGTCCAGGCAGGCTTTGCACAGGGGGCGACGGCCGGGTTTGAGCTGATCGAAATCCACCCCCTGTTGTTGGAAAAACTCATGGCCAGCGGTGGTCAGCTGGGTGTTGTCCGGGCTGGGGGTTATCAGTTGTTGGGCGCTGAGGCTGTCGAAGAGGGCGACGCCGAGTTCGCCTGCCAGATGGTTGTAGCAGACGCGGGCCTGGCGCAGGCGGGGGTTACTGGGGCCGGTTTTGCGGCCTGGGTTTTGTAAGCGGGCGCTGATGCTGAGCAGGGACTCCAGCAGTTCGGCAACGTCATGGCCTTGCAGCTGAAAGTATTTGTGGCGGCCCTGTTTACGCACGATCAGCAGCTGGCCCTCCACCAGTTTGTGCAGGTGGCTGCTGGCGGTGGGTGGGGTGATGTTGGCTTCCAGCGCCAGCTCGGTGGCGGTGAGGGCTTTGCCGCCCATTAATGCTGTCAGCATCCGGGCGCGGGCGTTGTCGCCAATCAGGCTGGCGATCTGTGAAATATCCGGTTGCAGGGGCAAAGTCTCCAGCGGTTAAGGGGGTGAAGTGGCGATAGTTCGATGGCCATCGAAGCGAAGATGTTTGTGCTGTTTAGACTGCCGGAAAACCTTGAGAGAGACAACGCAGATGAAAGTGACCTGTTTTATTCAGTATCAGCTGGACCCTTACAAGCTGGAGGCGTTTCGCCAGTATGCCGAGAACTGGGGGCGGATTATCCCGGCCTGTGGTGGTGAGTTGCTGGGGTATTTCATGCCCCACGAGGGCAGTAATAACACTGCGTTTGGGCTGATCAGTTTTGCCAGCCTGGCTGAATATGAGCGCTACCGGGTCCGCTTGAAGGCTGACCCGGCAGGCAAAGCGAATTTTGAATTTGCCCAGCGCGAGCAATTTATTGTGCAGGAGCTGCGCTCGTTCCTGACCGGGGTGGCGGGCACGGTTTATCCACAGCCGGGTGTGGCGATGGAGGTGCTGGCATGATCGCGGTGATTTTTGAGGTCAGTTTGAATGAGGCGGGGCGGGATGAGTATTTTGACATCGCCGCTGAGTTGAAGCCCTTGCTGGCCCAGGTGGAGGGCTTTATCTCGGTCGAGCGGTTTCAGAGCCTGGTGGAGCCGGATAAATACCTGTCGCTGTCGTTCTGGCGCGATGAAGCGGCGGTGAAAGCCTGGCGGGAGCTGGAATGCCACCGGGCAGCGCAGGCGAAAGGTAAAAATGAGCTGTTCCGTGACTATCGGATTCGGGTGGCTGAGGTGGGGCGCGAGTATGGTATGCGCCAGCGGTAGTTATGGCTGCTGACAGAGCGGCCGTGACGGGGCGTCGCTGCTACACGGCCGAGCTGATAGGATGCGCGGGTGCTGGTCGGATCAGATTGGCGTTTCGATAACGAAATGGATTCAGGAGTAAGTATGCACGGTCAATGTTTATGCGGTGAAATTGAGTTTACGGCGGATGAAGTGCCGGGGGTGGTGTTTAACTGTCACTGTAGCCGTTGCCGCCGTTCCCATGGTGCGGATTATGCGACTCAGGCGTTTGCGGTGCGCAGCAGCCTGACGTTTTTGAAGGGTGAAGACAAGCTGACGGAATATGAGTCTACCGGTGGTATTCGTACCTTCTGTTCTGCGTGCGGTTCGCGGCTGATGAACTACGGCAAGGAAGGTGTTGATTACCTGAGTGTCGCTACGGCCTGCCTGGACAACGGTTATCAGGGGCGTGCGGTTGCCCATTGCTGCACCAGTGGCAAAGCCCCCTGGCACACGCCGACAACGGACATTGCCAGCTACCCGGAACTGCCGGATAACCTCTGAAGGTGAGTTGCTGGGGCTGAATCACCTCCCATAACTGGAACAGGCAGATGCTCAGGCTGGTAGTCAGCGCGATGCTGACTGCCAGCTATTGCACTGAGGTGGCACCCGGTTTCCCGGCTGTGTCCGTCAGCTTCGCCTGCAACGGGTTTCGACATCTGTATACCCGTTCATACCCGCCTGTCGGCAGTTATTATCACAACAGCTGCCTTGTCATCTGTTTACTCACTACCCGGAATGCCTGGCGTCTCTGGCTGATAAAACACACTGTTGTTACATTAAATTAAAAATAAAATGGCTTTGATTCATACTTTAAACCGAGTTGTTAGATGAAAGGTCAATTATCATCATTCATGGTTGCATAGGTGATAGGGATATTTTATTAGCTGATAATGCTATCTATCATACTCTGGGAATGTTCTATATTACTGATGAGTTTCAGTTATGAAGATTGATTTTTGCAAGAATGATTTTTCAGTTCGTTACATTAAAACAATGATGGTTACGTACTGTATCGTTGTAGTGATATCTGCTGCACTGCTGTTTCTTCAGAATAGTGAAAAAGTCAAAAATGAAAAAATAAGAATTACAGGTGAATTTAAAAGCCATTCGTTAGCGCTTGATAACCTGGTGGTTAGTGTTGAAGAACATCTTAATTTGTTCAGTAAGAAAGCAGAAAGCTATTTCATAGATGATTATTCAGATAGGTACGAAAATAATTTGTTTTCATCGCTATCTGATTCTGACGAAGGGATTTATCATCTGGATAATATTCCTTATTCTTACCGAGAGGAAAATATTGGAAATTTGACGGGTTATGGACACGTCAATGAAATTGATGTTTCACTTAAGAGTGAAATAGACATGGCGCTGTCTCTTAACAGTCTTTTTCAGGCTGCGAAAGAAAATATACCCAACTCATCATGGATTTACTACACTTCAAAACGTCAGTTTATTAATATATACCCGTGGGTGGAATCGTCGTCATTTAGTTATCTTGATGAACTTAAAACACATGAATTTTACCGTTGGGGATTACCTGAAGAAAACCCTGATGGCGTATCATTCTGGACGCCTATTTATATTGATGAGGCAGGTGATGGCTTAATGGTGACGTCGGCCAAACCAATCTATAAAAAGAGTGAGTTTGTCGGTACCGTTGCGATTGATATTACACTCGATCGCTTGATTAACTTTGTGACTACGTTTGATCATGATGCGGGCGATATGCTAATTGTTAACCAGCAAAATCAGATCATCGCTCATCCGGTTTTAACCGGAGCTGTTAGTAATAAACTGAAAAATATTGATGATGTTTTACCTGGTGGTCTTTCCGGCAATAGTCAGGACTTGTTTAATAAAAAACCTATGACGATTCATACCTATAACGACTATAGTTACATCTGGTATGAAATGAAAAGTGCGCCCTGGCGTGTTATGTATGTTTACAGTGATAATAAGCTAAGTTATCAGGACTGGATTAAGATAAATGCTGAGTTTTTCCTGTTGATTATTGCGTTGTCGATAATGATTTATATTTCAAACAAAGTGACATTCAATGAATTTATTAACCCGGCTGAAAAACTTGTAAATCACATTTCTCTTGAAAGCAAAGAGACAGGAAAAGCAGTTGATAAGCGGGTTCCTCCTCCGTGGATACCCTGGTTTGATAAAATAACGGAAATTTTTTCTGAAAATAACCACCTGATACAGGAAATTAAAGAAAAGAACGAATCTCTGTTGGAGAAAAATACGGCACTAGAACGTTATATGCCTAAAACTATTGTCCTTATTAATGTTCAGCCTGAATGTGGTAGCAGTACTCTTGGCCATATGCTTGCCAGGTCATTTATGAGCTCAGCTTCGGAGACAAAATCGACGGTCTATCTGGAATATCCACGTCTTGAGAAAACATTCCGTGACTGCCTGGTTCGCGATGAAAAAAATATTTACCATCATCCTGATGGTTTCGATATATGGGGCAGATATGATTTTGGTGTTATGCCAGAGCTAGCCCGGTCGTCAATGTTAATGAATAATGTATTGGAGAACTACAGTAATGTTGTTATCAGTGTAAGTGCAGATAAGATTGATGAGTCTGAACTGGATGTTATCCTTAAATATGCGAAGGTCATTGTTTTAGTGATGCCTACAAAATCAGGGTATGAAGCTGAGTTTGAACGCGTTTCAAGGCAGGTTAAGCTTAACGTCCGTCAAGATAAAACATCAATATACTCTCTATATAACTCTATAGATGGTTTGGTTTCAGAAGAAAACGGTAGTGCTGATTTTACGATCCCATATATGGAAGCAGGGTTTAAAATTTCAAAACACTCATTTGATATTCCAGAGGCTGCTGTTTCTGTCGTTAGTGAACTGATTGATCGCGTTGAACGAACTCAACAGATATCAATCTTTATTCCGACGACAACCAATATTGATGAAGTTGCCGATACCTCCGCCTATGTAGATAAAACCATGGTGCTGTTTGGTGAAAAGTTTGGTGGTGCAACCTGTAGCGAAGCCAATGGAGTATGGAACAGTAGTAAAGGAGGTTTGGTGAGTGAAACGGTGAATATTGTTGCTAGCTATACTACCGAAGAAGGTTTAAACCGGCATGTTGATGATGTGATTGAGTACGTTAAATCTATAAAGCAGGAGCTTAATCAGGATGCAATGGCTATTGAAATTAACAAAAAACTTATCTTGATTTAAGGAGGTTGACGTGTATTTTTCGCTGGAAGCAATTGGTATCTATGGAGCGATTTTGGGTGTCTGGGCGACTTGCTGGACGTATATCAGCAACAAGCGGCTGGATGTTTTTCAACTCTATGTTGATAAGTTTAATGAAATCATTACACCCGACGACATAGAGTGGTGGCGGTTGGCAATGAAGAATGATCCTGTCCCGAAAGAGCAGTGCCATCAGTGTGAAATTAAAATGCTGAGGTATCTTAATCTCGTTTGGGAAGAACACTTTCTTTATTCTGAACGAATGATTTCTGAAAGATTATGGAAACTATGGAAGCCTAATATTATATTCGTGTTGAATACAGACTTATGTAAAAAAGTATTTGTTCAGCATGAGGATGAATTTGGGGCCAGTTTCTGTCGCTGGGTTCGAGAGGTCAGTCAGGTATAGCATCTCAAATCAGGGTAGGCCGGGTTTGTATTCCCCTCACCAATTTTCAGCCCTGATGCTTTAGCTTTACCGGCGCGGATCACGCCATTGGTGAATTGCCCGATATCAACGGGGCTATCCGGGCTGGCCGGATAACCCAGTGGCAGTCCAGCCCGGTCAGATTACCCCCCATAACCGGAACAGGTAGATGCCCAGGCTCAGAGTGAGGGTGGAGCCCAGGGTGGTGGTCAGGACGATGTTGGCGGCCAGCTGGGCGTTGCCGCCCATGCCGCGTGCCATGACGAAGCTGGCAGCGGCGGTGGGGCAGCCGAACAGTACAAACAGCATGGCCAGCTGCTGGCCTTCAAAGCCATACCACCAGGCCCCGGCGGTAAGAATCACCGGCAGGATCAGCAGTTTGCTGGCGGTGGCCCAGGCAGCCTGGGCGGAGGTGTCGCGCAGGCTTTTCAGGCTGAGTGAACCGCCGATGGCCAGCAGCGCCAGCGGCAGGGTGAGGTTGGCGAAGTACTGGCCGGTTTTATTGAGGATGCCGGGCAGCTCCAGCTGAAAAATGGAGATCGGCAGGGCCAGCAGCACCGCCAGGATCAGCGGGTTTTTGATGATCTCCAGCAGCGCGCTGGTCAGGTTCAGCCGGTTGGTTTGTTGCATCGGCAGGGTGAGGCAGATGATCGACAGAGTGTTATAAAGCGGGATCACCATGGCCAATAGAATCGCCCCCTGGGCCAGCCCGGAATCACCGAACAGGTTATAGGCCACAGCCAGCCCGACAATGCCGTAGTTACCCCGAAAAGCGCCCTGTATAAACACCCCCAGATCCCGCCCATCCGTAATCCAGCGCGCCGCCAGCCACCATAAGAGTAAGTACGTACTTACTGTGCCGCCTACCAGGTAAATAAGTTGTTGCACATCGAACACCGCCTGGAAGTCGGTACGCACGATGGCCATAAACACCAGTGCAGGCAGGGTAAGGGTGAATACCAGCCGGGAGGCGGTGGCGACAAAGTTATCGTCAATCAGCCGGATGCGTTTGAGAAAAATGCCAAGGAAAACGATAAAGAAAATTGGCGCGGTGACATTGGCGGTAAAGGCCAGCGATTGCAGATAAGACTCCACGGAAGGTCCCTGATGGCGGATAAACAGGGGCGCGAGTTTAGCACTGCCGGCGGCCGTTTCGGTGTATTTAAGCGCGGGCGCATGTTGGGGCACATTATGCTGGGCCCCAATGGCGCGGGTTTTTGGCAGTGTGGTTTACAGCTCAATCGTCAGTGTAGCGCTGGCCGGTCGGGCGCAGCATAACAGGACTTCCTGCTCATCCACGTCGGCGCTGGGGGGCTGCGGGTAATACACCTGGCCCTGGCTGAGGCTGGCTTTGCAGCTGCCGCACTGGCCGTTGCGACAGGCGAACTCGGGGCTGAAACCGTGAGCTTCGGCCAGTTCCAGCAGGCTGCCATCGGCGGGCTGCCAGGCCAGTTCGGTGCCATCGATACTGACCTGCGCCTGCTCGATCTCCGGTGTCGATGCGGTATTGGCGGTGGCGTTCGGGTAGCAGCGCTGGAGCTGGGCCGGGCCGAACGATTCGGCGAAAATCTGTTCATCCTGTACCCCCAGCATGCGCAGCTGATCATAGCTGTGCTGCATAAAACCGGCCGGGCCACAGAGGTAAATCTGATGGCGTTGCAGCGGTCCCAGGCTGTGCAGTAATGGGCCGTCTATATGCCCCTGATATTGATAGTCTGGCCCTTGCAGCAGTTCCGGTTCGGGCTGGCTGAGCACTGAAATGACCTTGATCTCACCGCCCGCCATGGCCGACAGCATCGCCAGCTCTGCTTTGAATGCCCGCTGAGCGGCGTTGCGGGCGCTGTAGATCAGCGTGACCGGTCGCAGCCGCCGTTTGGCGATCGCGGTGTTCACCAGCTGGCGCACCATGGACAGCAGCGGGGTGATGCCGACACCCGCCGCCAGCAGTAAAAGTGGGCCACGGGCATCGTCCTGCAGGGTGAATTCACCTGCCGGGCCACGGGCCTGTAATTTCATGCCGGGGCGGATCTGCTGGTGCAGGTAGTGGGAAAAGGTGCCGGGACTGCCGTCGCTGTGCTGGTCCCGTTTGACGCTGATGCGCAGCTGGGCATCATCCATCGCGCTGGACAGGCTGTAGCTGCGCTGCTGGCGCTGGCCGTCGATTTCGGCGCGAAAGGTCAGAAACTGTCCGGCCCTGAACTGCGGCCGGTAGGCCTGCTGCGGCTGCAGATAAAATGAGCGAATCCGCTCACTCTCATCTTCGATTTCAACCACGGTGAAGCTTTGCCAGCGCTGCTGATCCGTTGCGGCTTTCTGGCGGGCATGGGCCTCGGCCCAGCTGCCGGTGAGTAAGGTGTTGTCGGAATAGTCGGGGGCTTGCCAGCGCAGGGGCAGGGCATTTTTCAGCCAGCGACCCTGGCTGAGAGTAAAGCGCCAGAGTCGTTCTGCGCCGCTGAAATGCGCCAGCAACGGGTGCTGGTTGAGGATCTCTGCCTGGCCGGTGAGGGTCAGCAGGTGGCCCTGGTCGAAGTCGATGAACAGCAGCCCGGCCCGTGGATTGAGCAGGAAGTTACCCAGCGTATTGAAGTGAGAGTTACCGGCAAAATCGGGGATTAGCAGGCTGTCCTGGCCGTTGTGCTCTTCAATGTGGATAAAACCGGGCTGGCCCCCGCGATGGGAGATATCCACACCCTGGCTGGCATCCTGAACATCGGCCAGCGCATTGTTGCGGCTGCTGCTGGCAATAAAAAAGGTATCAGCCTGGCGAATCAGCGCCTGGGCACTGCTATCCAGCCGTTGCAGGGGTTCGGTTGTTGTTACGGGCGGGCTGGCTGTCGGGCTGAGCAGGGGCCGGTTCTGAATATATTGCGGGCAGTTGCCAAACGCCTGAATCACCGCCAGTTCCATGCCTTGCTGATCACTGCGACTGACCACGGTAGACAGGCGATTGCGCCGGCGGCTGGCCAGATCAATCCCCAGCAGACCCAGCGCCACGCCGTCGGGCTGCCCGGCCAGCGTCTCAGCCAGCGGATCACCGGCGATAACCGGGCTGTTGATCTGTAGTCGGTGCGGGTCGGGGCTGTGGATAAAGCCCGGTTCGCCGTACAGCAGCGAGGCCCAGGGATTGCCGTCAGCATCGGCGTGGCCGGCCAGGATGAACGGCTGCTGTTGATAAAAATTGCGGTGCTGCTCCGGCATATGATCACGGATCACCTGGCGACCGAACTGTTCCATCTGTTCGCGCACACCGGCCTGTTTTTGCAGGGTCTGTTCGCCGATGTGAAACGGCGAAGGCTGTGTCTCAGAGTCCATCATGGGTTCCTTCTTCTATAGGGCTGTGCCAGCAACGGCCCTGTCACTGGCGACGGCCTGAGTGGATCAGGCGTTGAGGCCCGCTTTACTGGCGGCCATTGGTATAAAGCCTGGCAGGTGTTCCACACGCTGCAACCAGCGGCGCAGATGCGGGTAGTCCGCCAGCGAGACATTCCCCTCAGGGGCATGGGCGATGTAGCTGTAATTGGCGACATCCGCCAGCGTTGGCCCGCTGCCAACCAGCCAGTCCCGACCCTCGAGCTGCTGGTCCAGTACGGCCAGAGTACTGTGAGCGAGGGTGATGGCCTTGTCGGCATCAAGTGGCGCACCAAACACCGTAATCAGACGAGCCGTGGCCGGGCCGTTGGCGATCTTGCTGGCGGCCAGCGACAGGTACTGCTCAACCTGGGCGGCCAGCACTGGGTCACTCGGCAGCCACTGGTCACTGTCGTCATAGCGTCGGGCCAGGTAGATGATGATGGCGTTGGAGTCGGCCAGGGTGATGTCGCCATCCTCCAGCACGGGCACCTGACCAAACGGGTTTTTTTTCAGAAAGGTCGGGCCTTTGTGTTCACCGTTCAGCAGATCGACATCCACATAGCTGGCTTCCAGCCCCAGCAGGGAAAGAAACAGTTCGGCCCGGTGGGCATGGCCGGACAGTGGGTGACGATAAAGAGTGATATTGGACATGTGGGTAACTCCTGGTGGGATCAGTGTGCTGAGTCGGGGTTCAGAACCAGCGCTGTGGATAAGGTTGTTGCTGCAGGCGGTGGTACAGGGCCGCCAGCACAACAATTAACAGGGTGCCTGGCAGGATCGGGCTGAGCAGAAAGCCCCAGCTTTTACCGGCCAGCATGATCAGTAACGGGTTCGCCCCGGCGGGTGGATGCAGGGTGCCGGTCAGCATCATCAGGCTGATTGCCAGCCCGACCGCCAGCCCCAGGCTCCAGCTGTGAACGCCGAACAGACTGACGACAATCAGCCCGACCAGTGCTGCCAGCAGGTGACCGCCGACGATATTGCGTGGCTGGGCCAGCGGGCTGGCGGGCAGGGCGAACACAATCACCATGGTTGCGCCAAACGGGGCCATCAGCCACAGGCCAAGGCCATCCTGCTGGCTAAGGGCGGCCAGCAAAGTGATCACCAGCATGCCGCCCAGCCCGGCAAGTAGCGGGGCGGTTAAGCGCTGGCGCAGAGTTGAAATGAGGCTCGCGGGTTGAGGCATGGCTGTGTCCTGGTCAAAAAATACGAAGTAGACCGAACTGTCTCCTCCTTTCCTATAAGGTAGACCGATCTGTCTATTTATGTCAAACTCTTTTCAGTCATCTATAGCAACGGATATTTATGAGTACGCAAAGCAGTGATAAGCGCACCCTGCTGGTCGAAACGGCACTGGACCTGTTTTATCGGCAGGGGATTCACGCGGTTGGCATCAATGAGGTGCTCAAGGTCTCCGGCGTGGCCAAGAAGACGCTCTATAACCACTTCAGCAGCAAGGAGGCGTTGATTGTCGCGACGGTGGAACAGCGTGATCAGCGTTTTCAGGCCTGGTTAACTAAGCGACTGGCCAAGGTTGCGGCCGGGCGGGCAACTATTGAGGCAATCTTTATCGCCGTTGATGACTGGATTAACGAGCGAGACCCCGCGCTGGGGCCGTTTCGAGGCTGTTTCTTTATCAATACCAGTGCTGAATACAGCGAAGACTCTTGTGAGATATTCCAGTGCTGCCAGCGCCATAAACAGTCCATCAGAGGGGTGCTCTACCAGCATGCGCTGGTGGCACTGGGGGAAGAGGCCGCTGCTCAGCGGCTGGCAGACAGCCTGGTGTTGTTGAAAGAGGGAGCGATTGTGGCGGGCCACCTGATGGGCGATAAACAGGCGGCGGTGAAAGCGCGGGAGACGGCCCGGCGGCTGATGGGGCTGGGGTGAGCATATGACAAATCCTAACCTTTGTTTATAGATCTAACCGTTACCCCCAATCATTCATCTGAATGACTTATATCGGACATCTGGCCGACATGTTGATTCCTTAAAGTCTGTGCGATCTGAATTTGATTCGATCACTTCAACCCGACAGACCAGGAAGCAACCATGTCCAAGTTATTGATTGCCAGTGCCGCTGTACTGATGGCCAGCCAGGCCGCTGCGAATTGCCCGGCGATTACCGGCCCCCAGGCGGGCGGCAAGTACCCGCATCTGTTTGAGCAGGCTGAATACGAGAAAGCTCAGGGCTGCAGCCTGCGCTTCAGCGAAAACCCGGCGATCAAAGCGCTCAATGGGCGTATCCAGGGTAACCCGGCGCTGCCTGCGCTGGCCCAGCGTCTGCCTGCCGAGCCACTGGTGATTGCGCCTTATCAGCGCATTGGTGTGTATGGCGGGGTGCTGGATGGTATCTCCAAGGCGACAGAGTCCGGTACATCGGATCTGCTGTCGGTGCGCCATGTGAATCTGGTTCGCTTTAATGATGATTTGCAGACGGTGGTGCCTAATGTGGCCAAATCCTGGCAGTGGAACAAGGATTTCACTGAACTGACGTTCAGCCTGCGCAAGGGCCATAAATGGTCAGACGGTGCGCCGTTTACGGCGGGCGATGTAGCGTTCTGGTACAACGATGTGCTGATGGACAGCAATATCATCAAGTCCCCGGCGGAACGGTTTATGTCCGATGGCAAGCCGATGAAGGTGGAAGCGCTGGATGCAACCACGGTGCGCTTTACCCTCAATGCGCCCAAGCCTGGCCTGGTGGCGAACTTTGCGCTGGACTTCGCCCAGCCATTTCTGCCGAAGCATCTGCTGAGCCCGTTCCACCCAAAGCTGAACAATACTGCTGATGCCAGGGCGAAAAAGCTTGGTTTCGATGACGGCTATGCACTGGTGAATTTCTACTACGGTCAGTCTAACTGGAAAGATATTCCAACCCCGCTGCTGCGTGATAACGCCAAAGCGATGGGGCTGGTGAAAGCCGGTTATACCGCCAATATGCCCACTCTGGAATCCCATATTGTGGTGCAGGATACTCTGGAAGGGCGTCGCCTGGTGGCCAACCCGTATTTCTTCCAGGTGGATACGGCGGGTAACCAGCTGCCGTACATCAACGAGATCAGCGAAGTTTTTATTGGTGATGAAGATATCCAGACCGCCAAGCTGATTGCCGGTGAAATTGACTACAAAGCCCAGGCGGTTAACCTGCCTGCCGCGCCGGTACTACTGGAAAACAAGGGCAGTGGTCAGTATGAAGTTGCGCTGCGCCCAACCATGGGTGAAACCAGCTTTGCCTTTAACCTGACGGACAAGGATCTGGAGAAGCGTCAGGTCTTTAACGATCTTAACTTCCGCCGTGCCATGTCGGTGGCGGTTGATCGTGATCAGATCAATGAGATCGCCTACTTCGGCCTGGGTAAACCAACCCAGTACACCGCCTTTGATGCCGATACCGCGTCTTTTGTGACGGAGGAGCAGAAGAACGCCTGGATTCAGTATGACCCGAAACTGGCGGCGCAACTGCTGGATAAAGCGGGCATCAAAGACAGCAACAACGATGGCGTGCGCGAGCTGCCCTCCGGCAAGAAGTTTGAGCTGACCATTCAGTACGCCACCCAGGGCTCAGCTACTGAAGTGGTCGAGATCATGGCGGCGAACTGGACTCAGCTGGGCGTCAAAACCACCATCAAAGAAGTGACTTCCGACGAGTACCGTAATTCCCAGACCGCCAATGATCTGGATGTGCTGGTGTGGGTGATGGGCCGTCCGCTGTCGACCCTGGCCAGCAACAATGAAACGCTGTTGCCGCCATATGACAACTTCTTCGGCCTGCGCACCGGCATGCTGTGGGAGCAGTACCGTAAAACCGGCGGTGCTGAAGGGGTGAAACCACCGGCGACCGTGGATGCGATGGATAAGCTGGCCAGCCGCTTTGTTGAGCTGCAGACCGGTACGCCGGAGTCCATCGAACTGGGCAAGCAGATTGCGCAGCGGGTGGTGGATGATCTGTTCATCATCGGTACGGTGAAGGCGGTTGCGCCGATCTACCACAGCCGCAAGCTGGGTAACTTCGAGACGCCGAAAACCTGGTCTTACGATTACTACCGTGTTTACCCCTACCTGCCAACGCAGTGGTTCCTGTCTGACGATAACCTCGCGCAGCAGTAATCTCCGTATCCGCCGGGCGTTGCACTGCAGCGCCCGGCGTTTTTATTTCTGCATGTCAGCTTCGCTGGCATGTTCATGTGTAGACAGATCACAACTCTATGACTGATTTTCTTGCTGAAACCTGGTTGCTCTGGCTGCTGCTGAGCACCGGTGTCGCGCTGTACTGGGCCGCCCGCAGCCGGGTCTGGTTTCGTTATGTTTATCGGCGCTATCTGATGGCGCTGGTGACATTACTGACGGTCAGCGCCATTGTTTTCTCACTGATGGAAGTACTGCCTGGCGACTGTGCCGAGAAGTACATCGCCTATAAAAATACCCAGGGCATGGTGATTACCCAGGCTGATATCGACGCTGAACGGTCACGGATGGGGCTGGACAAGTCGCTACCTGAACGCTGGGGGCGCTGGGTGACCAATCTGACCCTCAAGGGAGATCTGGGTTTCAGCTGCGCCAAACGCCAGTCGGTAAATCTGGCGCTGGGTGATCGATTCTGGCTCAGCTTTGGCTTCTGCCTGGCCGGGTTGCTGTTTGCTTACCTGATTGCGGTGCCGTTTGGCATTCTGTCGGCCTGGACGCTGAACAAGCCCTGGCGCGATCATAATCCCCAGCACAGTGCAGCGCGCCGCCGGTTGAATACCCTGGGCCTGAGCTTGGCAAAAATCTCTGACCTGCTGCTGCGGGTCATCAGTTACCTGGGGCTGGCGTTGCCGAACTTCCTGCTGGCGCTGTCGATTATCCTGCTGTACGTGTTTGCCGGTGAAGCAACCCCGACCGGGCTGTATTCCGAGGCCTGGAAAAACGAGCCCTGGTTTGCTGCCAGCGGTTTCCAGTGGGGCAAGCTGGATGATTTTATCGGCCATATCTGGCTGCCTGTTTTTGTGATCGGCTGGGCCGCGACGGCGTTGCAATTACAGACCGTACGGGCGCTGGTGGTGGATGAAGCCAATAAACTCTACGTTGATGCAGCCCGTGCCCGTGGTGTTGATGGCTTCCGGCTGTGGGCCCGTTATCCGGTGCGCCATGCGATCAGCCCGCTGTTTAACAGTGTCGGCTTTGACTTCCAGCGGGTGTTTAACGATCTGCCCATTGTTGCGGTGGTGATCGGCCTGACGGATGCCGCGGCACTGCTGATTGAAGCGCTGGCCATGACCAACGATCAGGAACTGGCAGCCGCCATTCTGTTCCTGGTGGCGCTGGTGGTGATTATCATGAACTTTATAACTGACATTGTGCTGGCCGCGGTGGACCCGCGGGTACGCAGCAGTGTGATGGGCAGCGGAGGCCATTAATATGCTCAGTGCAATCCTGCGGCGTGGCCGCAATCAGTCGACAGACACCCCTGACGACAGCTACTACACGGCGGGCCAGCTGGCGCTGATTAAAACCCGTTTTCTGACTAAAACCAGCGGTCTGATCGCTGGCACCCTGCTGGCCAGTCTGATCCTGATGGGCTTTTTCTCGCCATTCTTTTCGCCGGTGAACCCGACTATTAACGGGGCTGACCCGGACTACCGTCGGGGTGCGCCACAGTGGCTGCACTTTGCGGATGAAAATGGTTTTTCGATGCGGCCCTTTGTCTACAGCTACCGCAAAGATAAACCCAAACTGGACCTGCGGGCGATGCTGAAAAACGGCGGCGGGCTGGCTGCGCTGGATAAGCTGACTGCCAGTGGTGCGCTGAGTTCTTCGGCGCAAAACCGCTTTATCGAAGACCGCAACCAGCGCCGTTATCTGCAGTTTTTTGTCCAGGGCTGGGCGTACCCATTGTTGCAGATCGACAGTCTGGGCATCGACCTGCGCTGGGATCGTCACCTGTTCGGTGTGGAGCAGGGTCAGGTCCATCTGATGGGCACGGATGAAGATGGCAAAGATGTGTTCAGCCGGACTTTACAGGCGGTCTGGGTGACGGTCAGCATCGCCATTGTGGCGCTGACGGTGAAGCTGTTTACCTCGCTGCTGGTCGGCGGAGTGAGTGGTTACTTTGGTGGCAAGATAGATACCATCCTGATGAGCATCACCGAAGCGGTACGAGTGATCCCACCAATTCCGATTTACCTGGCCTGTGCCGTGGCGCTGTCGCAGGCGGACCTGAGCCCGGTGCAGCGTTACTTTTCTATCGCGGTGGTGATCGGTGCGCTGGATTTTACTGCGCTGGCACGTCGCCTGCGCACCCATATTCTGGTGGAGCGTAAGCAGGAGTATGTGCTGGCAGCTCAGCTCAGTGGCTCCAGCCATATGCGGGTGATCTGGCAGCATCTGGTGCCCAGTTTCACCAGCTATATCATCGTCGATACCCTGATCAATTTTCCCTACGTCATTCTGGCGGAAACCAGCCTCAGCTTCCTCGGGCTGGGCCTGACCGAGCCGGTCAACAGCCTGGGTGTGCTGCTGCAAAAAGCGCAGGACCCGGATATTCAGCAGAACATGATCTGGCAGTTTTTCCCGGTGCTGGTATTTGTGGTGCTGATTATGGCCTTTGTCTTTGTTGGCGATGCACTGCGTGATGCCGCCGACCCTTATTCGGAGCGAAATAAATAATGATGCAGACAGAACCGAAACCCAACCTGCTGGAAATTCGTAATCTGCAGCTGGATTTTCGCACCGACGAAGGGTTAGTGCGGGCGGTGGATAACCTTAATATGTCGATTCAGCCTGGCGAAGTGATGGGGCTGGTGGGGGAGAGTGGCTCTGGAAAATCGGTGACCGCCAAAACCATTATGCGGCTTAATCCGGGTAATGCGCTGATCCAGCCCGGCAGTCAGCTGTGGCTGAATCATAACGGCCAGCGTACCGATGTGCTGGGCCTGCGCGGACGTGATCTGCGCCAGGTGCGTGGCGGCGCGGTGTCGATGATCTTCCAGGAACCGATGGCCAGCTTTGCCCCGGCGATTCCGCTGGGTGAGCAGATCGTCGAGACCATTCAGATCCATCTGGGCCATGATCGTGCCACCGCACGGCGCATCGGCATCGAGCTGTTTGAGCGAGTCGGCATTCCATTGCCGGAGCAACGTTTCGACCAGTATGTGTTCGAGCTGTCGGGCGGGATGCGCCAGCGGGCGATGATTGCCATGGCGCTGTCGACCCAGCCCAAACTGCTGATCGCCGATGAGCCGACCACCGCACTGGATGTGACTATTCAGGCCCAGGTGCTGGAGCTGATGCTGGAGCTGCGTGAGCAGCTGGGCATGGCGATGCTGTTTATCACCCATGATCTGGGGGTAATCTCGAAGATTGCCGATAATATGACGGTGATGAAACGCGGCGAAGTGGTGGAGTCCGGCCCGGCCGACAGCGTGCTGTACAGTCCGCGCCACAGCTATACCCGCCGCCTGCTGGATGCGCTGCCGCAGATGGAAAGCCTGCCCGAAGCCCCAGCGCAGACCCCGGCACCGCTGATCGAGGTGAAAGACCTGTCGATCAGCTATCCGATCGCCGGTGGCGCGAAGCAGGGCGAACTGTCCCATGCGGTACGCAATGTATCGCTGGCACTGCCCGAGGGGCAGATCATCGGCCTGGTCGGTGAGAGTGGCTCCGGTAAAACTTCGCTGGGCAAAGCGCTGCTGGGGGCCTCACCGATCAGCAGTGGCACGGTGCAGTATCTGGGTGAAGGCGGTTATACCCTGGGGGCCAAACAGAAAGCGAAACGCCAGCAGATCGCCCGTGTAGCCCAGCTGGTATTTCAGGACCCATACAGCTCACTCAATCCGCGTATGACGGTGCGCGATATTATCGCCGAACCGCTGGAGGCGCTGAAGCTGACCCGTAACCGCAAAGAAACCGATGCCAGGGTTATGGACATCGCCCGCCTGTGTCAGCTGGATATCAGCCACCTGCGCCGTTTTCCCCATGCCTTCTCCGGCGGTCAGCGCCAGCGGATCAGCATCGCCCGCGCGCTGGTGTGCAAACCCCGGCTGCTGATCGCTGATGAATCGGTGGCAGCACTGGATGTCTCGATCCAGGCGGAAATTCTGGCATTACTCAGGCAACTTAAAGCGGAGCTGGGTCTGACCATCCTGTTTATCTCCCATGATTTGAGCGTAATCGCCAACCTTTGTGACCGGGTGTGCGTGATGAAACAGGGTCAGCTGGTGGAGCAGGGCAGCGTGCGGGAGATCTACCTGACGCCACAGCAGGCCTATACCCGCCAGCTTATTGGAGCCATTCCGTTGCTGGATCAGGCACGACTCAAGGCGCGGGAAAGTGCAGCAGTGCCGCTGTCATTGATGGCGGGTCATCATCAGCAAGCTGGTACCTGCGCGGTCTCGAACTGATGCAGGAGCGAGCTTGCTCGCGATCAGTACCTGCGTAGGGCGATGATGCCCGCGGAGCTGTCTGCGACAGAGTGCGCTGTTTAACCTCACTTTCATTGATGGCTGGCACAGTGCGATAACTATCGTTGAGGGCTTGTCATCAATGGACTATTCAATGGCTGAGATCCGGGCGTTCAATGCCACGGTACAAGCCGGAAACTTTACCCGTGCCGGGCAGTTGCTCGGCATCAGCCAGCCTGCGATTACGGTTCAGATCCGTAAGCTGGAAGGGCGCTTTCGCCAGCCGCTGTTTGAGCGAATCAGCCGGGGGGTGCAGCTGACAGCCTTTGGTGAGCGGCTGCACCGGGTGACTCGCCAGTATCAGGATCTGGATACTTTGCTCAGTGAGTTAGGTGGCCCCGATCCTGAGCCGCAACAACGGGTAATCCGGGTCGCCACGGCCTCGCCGCTGGTGTTTATGCCATTGCTGGCCGAGTTTAATGGCTGTTACCCCGATGCCAGCCTGCGTATTCGTGTTGGCACCACCGAAGAATGTCGCAAACTGTTGCTGGAGCGTGATGTCGATATTGGCCTGTTTCCGCTGGCGCGGCGCAGTGCTGAGCTGTCGTCATTGCCCTATGCCAGCCACCATCTGACTGCCGTGATCCCGGCTGGCCACCCGCTGGCCGAGCGTGAACAGGTGAGTGTGGTGCAGCTGATGGACTACCCGCTGATTTTCTCCCGCCGAGACTCTTATACCCAGCAACGGATTGAACAGGCCTTCGCCAGCCGCCAGCTGGAGCCGATATCCCATGTCTTTATGGATTCCCGTCACGATACCTGTGAAGCGGTGGTATATGGGCTGGGGATCGGTTTTGCACTGGGCGATGATATCCGCCCCGACCCCCGTTACCGGGCGGTACCACTGGTGGAGATGGCGGAGCCGATTGTGGAGAATCTGGTGTGGCTGAAATCGCGCAGTGAGTTTTCTGGAATCCGTGACTTCGTTAACCTGGCGCTGGAAAAGCAGTATCAGCAGCAGGTGTAGCCACGTCTTTCATACGCACATCGTGCGCACTCAGGGCCATCGCCAGCAAGCTGGCTCCTACGATCACCGGTAGGAGCGAGCTTGCTCGCGATCAGCGCCTCAGTCGTTCAGTCGTTCAGTCGGCTGTGGGCTGTTGGCGTGGCAACATGAAACGCCGGGTTATCAAACTGTTCGCGCTTCATGCGGTAATAAGCCTGATAGTGGTCGCCATCGCTGAGGGCGTTGAAGGTGAAAAACATCGCCCGACGGGTTTTCTGCGAGTCGTTTTTCTCTGAATAGTGCGGCACGTAGGAGTCGAACAGCACCACATCACCGGCACGGGCCGGGATGCTCTGCCAGCGGATCTGTTCACAGATCGATTGCTGGATATTGCCGTTATTGCGCCCGCCATCGTAGCTGGCCAGAATTGGCAGGGTGCCGACCGGCGTCTCCATCGGTGTGTTTTCCAGTTCAGCTACGTCTGCCAGATAGTTCTCCGGGAAGTTCAGGCAGCCGTTTTCCAGCGTAGCGTCATCGAGGAAGATGGCGGCGGTGATGTGGTACTGCGGGTTGAACTGGTTATAGGCGATCACATCCTGGTGAGGTTCAAAAGCACCGCCACCGGGATTTTTGGCGTTGCATTTGTCTTTAAACAGGGTGAACGGCGTGCCTGCCAGAGTCTCGATATACTGCTGAAGCTTGGGGATGATCTGCTCCCGTACGGGGGCGCAGCTACCGCTGATATATTCGTAACGGCAAACTTTGCTGGCGTTATCAATCTCCGGTACCACGATCAGCGCGTCAGACTGTTGCTGATAAAACTCACTCAGGGTTTTGCCGCTGGCGGCAATGTCAGCCAGTAGCTGTTCAGCACGCTGGTACAGGGTCTGGCTGCTGTTTTCCAGTGTCTCCATCTCGGTATCGGTTAGCCCCTGGGGCAGGACGATGTAACCCTGGCGTTTGAATACGGCGCTTAAATCAGACATTGGTGGCTATTCCTTTAGTTGCTCAGGGCGGCCAGCATCTGGGCCCGGTAGTGTTCAATCGGTTTATTGCTTAGTTCCAGGTCTTTCCCTTCATCATCCCAGCGTCGCAGTTTGAGTGCGTCCTGGGCAAACGGCAGCTGTAAAAATGCCTGCTGTTCTTCTGCTGTCATCAGCCCGCCCTGGTTATTCAGCGAGTCCAGCGAGGCGGCTGACAGATCTTCCAGGTAGCCTTTTTCAACCGCACACAGATAACGCTTGGCCTGGGCATGCAGGCGGATCGGTTCGGTCACTTCGGCTGGAAAATACGGGGCCAGAAAATCCGCGCCAATACTGTCGTGCTTGTAGTTACCAAAGGCGATGTCGGTGGCAGCCATCAGGTGGCCAATATCATGCAGCAGCGCCGCTGTGATCAGCTCATCGGACTCACCGGCCCGCAGTGCCAGCTCGGCACACTGCACCGCGTGTTCGGTCTGGTTGATGTTTTCGCCGTAGGTCTGGTGGCCTTCGGCTTCGAATAATTCGGTGATCTGTTGAATAAATGCTGACATCGGCTGGTCCGTCCTGCTGGTTGGGTAATAGACATTAACTGGTCTATACCAGATATGCTAAACGGACAATATGACAGAGGTATGAATCACCTGCTGGGATGGGGGCTGCGAATGAGGAGGATCAGTTAAGCCGGTAGAGGCTGGAGCTGGAATGGTCTGCTTTGGCAGGCTAAATCGCAGGCATAAAAAAACCCGGCCGAGGCCGGGTTTTCTGAACACACCAAGTAATTACTTGATTTTGTGTTCTTTGTACATCACGTGCTTACGAACAACTGGATCGTACTTTTTGAATTCCAGTTTTTCAGGCGTGTTGCGTTTGTTCTTGTCGGTAGTGTAGTAGTGACCAGTACCAGCAGAAGAAACCAGCTTAACCTTATCGCGTGCGCTTTTAGCCATGATCCAGCTCCTTAAACTTTGATGCCGTTAGCACGGATATCAGTCAGAACTGTATCAATGCCTTTCTTGTCGATGATGCGCATGCCTTTAGAGGATACACGCAGGCGAACGAACTTCTGCTCGCTCTCAACCCAGAAACGGTGCCAGTGCAGGTTAGGCAGGAAGCGACGACGGGTTTTACGCTGTGAGTGGGAAACATTGTTTCCTGTTACTGGGCGCTTGCCAGTAACCATACAAACTTTAGCCATGAGACTATTCCTTAATAGTTGGTTCTACAGTACATCTACCATGATACTTATTGACCAGAGGACAATGCTTGCGGATATAACCGAGCGTCGACTCTGGCCTCAGGCGGAGCGTCCAGAACCTAGACAAAATACCGTACCGGAGGTAGAAGGCCGCAGATTATACGCAGTTGGCTAATCTGATGCCACTGTTTTTGGACGATAATTCACCATGGCCCCGGCAGCCTGCCGGGTTTGCCGCAGTCGATCAGTACTCAGCCCGACAGGCTGCTAAATCAGCCCACGTTCTGCGAACGACACTGCCTCGCCATCACCGATCACCATGTGGTCCAGCACTCGCACATCAATGGCGCTGAGTGCATCAACCAGTTTGCGAGTGATTTGCTCATCGGCCAGGCTGGGCTCGGCGGCGCCGGAGGGGTGGTTATGGCTGAAAATAATGGCCGCCGCGTTATGCTCCAGTGCTTTGCGCACCACCTCGCGGGGGTAAACTGAGGCGGCGTTGATGGTGCCGAAAAACAGGGCTTCATATTCGATCACCCGGTGCTTGTTATCCAGAAAAAGACAGGCGAATACTTCCCGTGGTTGATGGCGCAGGCGACTGGTCAGATAGTCCTTAACGGCTTGTGGACTTTCCAGTACATCGCCCCGGCTCAGGGTTGCTGCCAGGTGGCGACGGCCCATTTCCAGTACGGCCTGTAGCTGAGTGAATTTGGCGGTCCCCAGGCCGTGACCCCGGCAAAATTCCGTGCTGTCGGCTTCCAGCAACGGGCGCAGGCCGCCGAAGT
Organism: uncultured Oceanospirillaceae bacterium; assembly: GCA_913057435.1. Classification (GTDB taxonomy): domain Bacteria; phylum Pseudomonadota; class Gammaproteobacteria; order Pseudomonadales; family Balneatricaceae; genus Marinobacterium_C. The sequence continues at coordinate 24,796 of CAJXNY010000020.1, forward strand.
CATCCAGCAGGTCACGGGCCAGATCGACAGCGCTTTTACCTTTGACGCCGGTGCGCAGAAAAATTGCCAGTAACTCGGCGTCAGAGAGGGCATCTGGCCCCCGTTGTAGCAGTTTCTCCCGTGGCCGCTCGTCGGCGGGCCAGTCGGTAATGGCCATGGTTCACCTCCTTGTGATTAGTCATCAAGCATAGAGGCTGACCTGGAAGGGTGCGTTACTCCTTTAGGTATAGCGGGGGATATTTGATCGTGAGCGGAATAGAAAACACCGCGTCCAGGGCGCAGCGTTGTGGTTATCAGTATCAGGCGTGGGAAAGCTTCTTCCACTCGCTCAAAGCGGATCAGTTGATGTGAATGGGGTATGAGTGGGCCTTGGAGCCCTGTGGGTGGCCCAGCAGCCCACGGGCCTGTATCTGGTTCAGGCCGTGGGGCTGTTAGCGGTGGGAAGCGCAAGCGAGTGCTGGCATGCCTTGTACTGTTGCTGGTAGCGTTCGAACAGTGCCGCGATTGGCGCGGGCTGGACCTGGCTGGCGGCGGTTTCCAGTTGTTGTGCGGTCTGCATCAGGTCGGCCAGCCCCATCATCCCGGCACTGCCTGCCAGGGCGTGGGCGGCCTGGGCTATTTCCGCCAGGTCGTTGTTCAGCATTGCCGTTCGTAAGCGACTGTCGGCCTGTTGCAGGGAGGCGCGCTGTTTCAATATCAGCTGCTGTTGCTCATCCGGGGTGAGGTAGTGCTGGTAGTCTGGCGGTAATTGAGGGGAGGCGTTATTACTCTGGCCATGTTTTGTCAGCCAGCCGTCCCGGTGGAGTGCCAGACTGCTGTAGAGTTCCTGCAGGCGTAAGGGCTTGCCAGCCCAGCCATCCATCCCGGCGGCATGGCAGCGCTCAATCATGTCGCAGGTGGCGCTGGCCGTTAGTGCAATGACCGGCACGGCTGCCCGTACCGGGTCGGCGTGCTGGCGTATCTTCTGTGTGGTTTGCAGGCCGTTCATGCCGGGCATCTGAATATCCATCAGTACCAGGTCGAAAGGGGCGTTATCAAGGCTGTCCAGTACGGCCTGACCATTGCTGACGGCGGTTACGCGATGGCCATCGCGTTGTAGTAGCTTGCTGATGATTTCACGATTGATGTCAGTATCGTCGGCCAGCAGGATATGCAGTGGGTCAGGGATTACCTGGGTGATCTGCGGTGTGGCTGTTTCGGTTGTGACTCGGCGTAAATCGACGGTAAACCAGAACCGGCTGCCCTGGCCTGGCTGGCTTTCAACATCAATGGTGCCGCCCATTGCAGTAATCAGCCGCTGGCAGATCGCCAGACCGAGGCCGATGCCGTCCTGCTGGAGGCCCGAGCTTTTGCTGACCTGTTCGAAGGGGTGAAAGATGCTGGATTGCAGTTCTGCCGGGATGCCGCAACCGGTGTCTTCGACTGAAATTAGCAAGGGCAGGTAGCCCTCATCTGCGTCCAGTGGTTCCGCGCGCACATTGATCTGGCCATGCTCGGTGAATTTGATTGCATTGGCGATCAGGTTGACCAGCACCTGGCGAATCCGCACCGGATCGCCAATGACCTGTGCCGGTAGTGTTTCAATCACCAGTGATAGCGCCAGTCCACGTTCATCGGCCATGGGCTGAGTAAGTGCGATGGCATCCCGTAATGCCTGTTCCGGTTGAAATATCTGGTTATTCAGCGCCAGCTCACCCTGTTCTACTTTGGCCATATCCAGCACATCATTAATCAGCGCCAACAGCTGTTGTCCAGCGTTATCCACTGTGGACAGCAGGTGCTGGTTCTCTGCTGTGAGGCTGGCTTTATCCATGAGTTGCGCAGCACCGAGCACGGCAGTCATGGGGGTGCGTAGTTCATGGCTCATAACGGCCAGGAATTCGCCTTTAGCGGCACTGGCGGCCTCAGCCTTGTCTTTTGCCCGGTGCAGTTCGTGGGTGCGTTCGGCAACCTGTTTCTCAAGTGACTGCGTGAGCTGGCGTTCGGCATCCAGTGCCCGTTGTTGAGTGGCTTCGTTATCCTGGCGCAGCAGGTTGTAACGATCAGCAAATGAGACGGCAAACAGCGGAATCACGCCCATGAGTGTAATCAACAGCCCTGTTTCATTCAGAATACGGGGCATATTCAGGTAGCCTGCTGTGCCAACGTTGTGGACAGTGATTGCCAGGAAAAAAATAAACAGTGTCAGTACAAACAGCCGGGCGGGTCGATAGCCTTTATAGAGGACGGCGATACCTGCGCCGAGTGATGAGGCTGTATTTACGGGGCCGAGTATCGAGACCCATTGTATGATCGCGAGGCTTTCTATCCACAGACAGAGCCCTGTCAGGATGATTGAGATGATCATCAGCCCGTTTAGCAGGTAATGCCAGCCCGGGCTGAAACGACGGGTTTGCAGGAAATATCTGGAGTAGGCCAGATAGAAAACGTTAGCGATGGTAATGCTGAGAGTCAGGGCACGTAGCGGCTGATCACCAGAGAGGCCGCTGATATATTGGTGAAAAAAACCGTTGAAGATGGCGAAGTAGGCAAGGAAGGACAATATAAACAGGCTGAAGTAACAATAGAGTGCTTCACGCAGAATAAAGGTGACCAGCAAGTAATAGATACCGATCCCCAGCAGCACACCACCGAGCAGCATATGCAGTGCCGTTCTCTGGTCTGTCGCCTCAATAAAGGCTGAAGGTCGCCATACGTTGATGGTCAGGTTAATGGAGGTATGAGTGCTGACTTCCAGGTAAAAGGTGCGAGTTTCGCCAGGTTTTATTGTTACCGGGAACAGATTGGCGCGATGATTGATTGGTCGCTCCTCAACCGGTGTTGATGTGCCGAGAGTCAGCGGCTGCCAGTCGCCTGAAACGGTTTGCTGATAAAGGCTAATATTTTGTATACGTGGGTGATCCCCTTCAATCCACCAGTCGGTATAGGGACTGTTATTACGGATCTGAAAACGTGCCCAGACTGTATCAGGGGTATAACCAATATTTCGGCGTTTTGGGGGTGTCGATGAGAATACTGTCGGACTGTCTGGTGCCGTCAGTGTATCGATGGTTATGGTGCCAGGCGGGGCTTGTATTAACCCGAGTTCTGCCCCGATGGGGTAGTGAGTTTGTTCGTCGGTGAGCACCAGGGCTGTTTGCTGGGCGTGAATATTAAGGGGAAATAGCAGCAGTAAAAGCAGGGTGTAACTCAGGGTAGCGCGAATCATGATAGCGTTGAGCTAAGGCGATAGCCCAGTTTGGGTACGGTGATGATGTAGCGAGGCTGGCGGGGCGTTGGTTCAAGCTTTTTACGCAGCCGGGAGATCAGCACATCCACTGTTCTCGGGTGGCCGTTGCTTTCGCCAAGGGTAATAGCATCAAGCAGTTTATTTCGGCTGACGACGTGCCCCTGTGCACAGGCCAGAGCCACCAGCAGGTCGAATTCACCCTGGGTAATATCAAGGGTATTGCCTGCCGTGTTAGACAGCGTTCGACTGGATCGATTCAGCATCCATTCACCCAGCTGGAACAGGTTCTTTTCGGGTGCTTTGCAGGCCAGTTTACTGGCGAGCAATGTTTCAACTCGATGCAGTAATTCACCAGGGTGGAAGGGTTTGACCAGATAGTCAGTGGCGCCAGCTTCAAGTCCCTCAAAGCGTTGCAAGGGAGTGTCACGGCCGGTCATGATCAGAATCGGTGCTGTGGAGTCGATGCTGAACTGCTTTACCAGGCTCAAACCGTCACCATCGGGCAAATTCAGATCGATAATCAGTAGATCAAAGTGAGTTTTTTCAAGGGCTGCGGCGGCCTCATGGAGGCTGGCTACGCAGGTGATATAGGCGTGATTCTTTTTAAGAACAGTCTCACATAGATAACGAATCGCATCATCATCTTCTACAACCAGAATATCAATCATCACAGGCACAGCAGTAACATCCAGTGTCAGGTATAAAAGAAATTGAGTGTCGCTTTGTCGATACTATGTGTATGAACTCATTCTTAGATGAATGATACTTTATTTCATTGTTAACTGTACCTACAGCTATATCTCTATAAATGATGACGAAACCGGTATCTCATCGTTTAAAATACACTAGAAAGTTAGCCCTTCTCAATCATCGATGCCGATCATTCCTTATCCTGTGTTGCTACGAATACGCCCGCCAAAGTGGTAAAGTACGGCCCAAATTATCAGGCTGATTGATGGTTACCGGGTATGCAGAGACTTACTAACCGCCAGATTCTGTTAGGCATTACCGGCGGTATTGCCGCCTATAAAAGTGCTGAGCTGACCCGCAATTTGCGAGCCGCCGGGGCTGATGTGCGGGTGGTGATGACACCGGCCGCTACCGAGTTTATTACCCCGCTTACCTTACAGGCGCTGTCCGGCAATCCGGTGCATCTACATATGCTCGATGCCGAGGCGGAAGCGGGCATGGGCCATATCGAGCTGGCCCGCTGGGCGGATCTGATTCTGGTGGCACCGGCCACGGCAGATTTTATGGCCCGGCTGGCAACGGGGCAGGGCAATGATTTGCTGAGTACGTTGTGCCTGGCCAGTGATGCGCCGTTGTGTCTGGCACCGGCGATGAACCAGGCGATGTGGCGTGATACCGCCACCCAGCATAATGCAGCTCTGTTGAGCGAGCGCGGGGTGCAGCTGTTTGGCCCCGGTGTGGGTGAGCAGGCATGCGGCGATACTGGCCCTGGCCGGATGCTGGAGCCGATGGAGATTGCCCAGCGTACCGCCGAGCAGTTTGATGCCGGTTTGCTGACCGGAAAAACGGTGTTCATTACTGCCGGGCCAACCCGTGAAGCGATCGATCCGGTGCGTTATATCTCCAACCATAGCTCTGGCAAAATGGGCTATGCGCTGGCCCAGGCGGCAGCGGATGCCGGGGCGACGGTTAAACTGATTTCTGGCCCGGTGAACCTGGCGGAGCCTGCCCGTATGCAGCGGGTGCAGGTGGACAGCGCCGAGCAGATGCTGGCGGCCAGCCTGGAAGGTATTGAACAGTGCGATATCTTTATTGCGGCGGCGGCGGTGGCGGATTACCGGCCAACCGCCGTGGCTGAGCACAAAATGAAGAAAGGCAAAGAAGAGGTGATGGAACTGCATCTGGTGAAAAACCCGGATATTGTCGCCACCGTTGCCAATCATGCGCAACGCCCGTTCACGGTGGGTTTTGCCGCTGAAACCCGTGATGTGCTGCAGTATGCCCGCGGTAAGCTGGCACGCAAGAAGCTGGATCTGATCATTGCCAACGATGTCTCGCGCAGTGATATCGGCTTTAACAGCGATCAGAATGCGGTCACCGTTATCAGCGCCGAGCAGGAGCTTGAGCTGCCCTGCACTCCGAAACGCCAGCTGGCCAGCCAGCTGATCCGCCTGATTGCGGATCAGTACCACAGCCAGTGATGGCTACCTTGTATTAACTGAATTTGACTGGGCCTGGGCTGAAACAGCCAGGCGACAGTACCGAGGAGTGATAGATGCGTTACCCGCTGGATACCCTGGATCAGACTATTTTTCGTGCCTACGATATTCGTGGCATTGTCGGTGAAGCACTGACGGGCAGTTCCGTATACCACCTGGGCCGGGCGTTTGCTGCCCAGAGCCGTAGTCAGGGTGTGACCGAAGTGGCGGTGGCGGCGGATGGTCGCCTGTCCAGCCCTGAGCTGAAACAGCGCCTCAGTGAAGGCTTGCGTGATGGCGGTTGTGATGTGCTGGATGTGGGCTTTGTCGCGACGCCGCTGCTGTACTTTGCAGCGCATCATCGCCCGGAGAAAACAGGCGTGATGATTACTGGCAGCCATAACCCGGCCAACTACAACGGCTTCAAGATGATGATCGACGGCACCACGCTGTCCGGTGACACCATCCAGCTGCTGAAACAGCGCATTCTGGATCAGGATTATCTGCCGGTTGAGCAGGAAGGCCGTCATGCTGAGCAGGATATTCGCCCGGCCTATCTGGACTATGTGCTCAACGATATCACGCTGGCCACGCCGATGAAGGTAGTAGTGGACTGTGGTAACGGCATTCCGGGTGATGTCGCCCCGGGGCTGATTGAGCAGCTGGGCTGCGAAGTAACGCCGCTGTTCTGTGAGGTGGACGGTAACTTCCCTAACCATCATCCCGACCCTGGCAAACCGGCCAACCTGGTGGATATGATCGCTGAGGTGAAAACGCAGCAGGCGGATCTGGGGCTGGCGTTTGATGGTGATGGCGACCGGGTCGGCGTGGTGACAGAGTCGGGCAAAATTATCTACCCGGATCGGGTCGCGATGTTGCTGGCTGAAGATATCCTCAGCCGTAACCCCGGTGCCGAGATTATCTATGATGTGAAATGCTCTCGCCTGCTGGCTGAAGTGATCCGCAAAGCGGGTGGTAAAGCCACCATGTGGAAAACCGGCCACTCACTGATCAAAGGCAAGATGAAAGAGAGCGGTGCCCTGCTGGCCGGTGAGATGAGCGGTCATATCTTCTTCAAGGAGCGCTGGTTTGGCTTTGATGATGGCCTGTATGCGGCGGCACGGTTACTGGAAATTCTGGCAGCACGCAAGCTTAACGGTGAAACGGCTGACCAGGTGTTTGATGCCTACCCGGAAGATATCAGCACCCCGGAACTGAACATAGATGTTAGTGAAACCGCCAAGTTCACTATCGTGGAGCAGCTGCAGCAGCAGAGCTTTGCCGGTGGCGAGCTGAACTGTATTGATGGTGTACGGGTAGATTACCCGGATGGCTGGGGGCTGGTGCGGGCATCGAATACTACGCCGGTGCTGGTGCTGCGCTTTGAGGCACAGACTGAAGCGGCGCTGGATCGAATCCGTACCGATTTCCAGCAGCGCCTGCACGCGGTTGATCCTGCGCTGACGATTCCGGCCAGCTGAAACGAATAAAAACTACCTGTCGCACCGCTGGCCAGGCCCGGTGCTGACAGCCTATTGAAGGACTTACCATGCAACTGACTCGCAAAGACGCCATGATGACCGCTGAGGTCCTCAATGAAGCGATGCCGTATATCCAGCGTTTTGTTGGTAAAACCATCGTTATTAAATACGGCGGTAACGCCATGACCGATGAAAAACTGCAGAACAGCTTCGCCCGCGATATGGTGATGATGAAGCTGATCGGAATCAACCCGATCGTGGTACACGGTGGTGGCCCGCAGATCGGTGATCTGCTGGAAAAACTGAACATCGATTCCCACTTTATTAACGGCATGCGAGTGACTGACTCCAAAACCATGGATGTCGTGGAGATGGTGCTGGGCGGTATGGTGAACAAGCAGATTGTTGGCCTGATCAACGCCAACGGCGGCCTGGCGATGGGCGTGACCGGTAAAGACGGTCAGCTGATCCGGGCCCGTAAACTGCGTGTAAAACATAAAACACCGGAGATGGAAGCGCCGGAAATCATCGATATCGGTCATGTGGGTGAAGTTGAGCATATCAACACCAACGTGCTGGATATGCTGGCGAACTCCGACATTATTCCGGTTATTGCACCGATTGGCGTGGGTAAAGATGGTGCTTCGTACAATATCAATGCCGACCTGGTTGCCGGTAAAGTCGCCGAAGTACTTAAAGCTGAGAAGCTGATTTTGCTGACCAACATTGCTGGCCTGATGGATAAAGAAGGCAATGTGCTGACGGGCCTGAGCACCGAACAGGTGGACGCACTGATTGACGATGGCACCATTCATGGCGGTATGCTGCCGAAAATTGACTGCGCCCTGGGTGCGGTGAAAAGCGGTGTCACCAGCGCTCATATTATCGATGGCCGGGTAGAACACAGCTGTATGCTGGAGATCTTTACCGATGATGCCGGGGTTGGCACACTGATCACCAATACCGAGTCCACTATGGAAGAGTGAACGGCAAGCTATGACTGATAAGCAGAAAATTTCACGGCGCGAACAGATTCTGCAATCGCTGGCCCAGATGCTGGAAAACCATCCGGGTCAGCGAATTACGACTGCCGCACTGGCCCGTGAAGTCGGTGTTTCTGAAGCGGCGTTGTACCGTCATTTCCCCAGCAAAGCACGGATGTTTGAGGGCTTGATCGGGTTTATTGAAGAGACGATTTTTTCCCGCGTCACGCTGATTACAGGCTCCCAGGCCGGGGGTATTAAACAGTGCGAGCAGATTCTGACCCTGCTGCTGGCGTTTATTGAGAAAAACCCGGGCATGGCACGGATTCTGACCGGTGATGCGCTGGCCGGGGAAACTGACCGTTTGCGCACCCGGGTGAATCAGTTTTTTGAACGGCTGGAAACTCAGCTCAAGCAGATTTTGCGTGAGGCGGAGGTTCGTGAAGGGCTGCGCACCATTACGACCGCAGGCGCATCGGCCAACCTGATGCTGGCCTCGGTGGAAGGCCGAATCCGCCAGTTTGTGCGGACCGAGTTCAAACGTCGGCCGACGGAACAGTGGGCTGACCAGTGGCCCCGGCTGGTGATCGGTCTGTTTAAACCGGACTAAACCCGCTCGTTCCTCCCTCGCCGCTGCGTTCTGTGGTGGCGAGTCTCTTTTCTGTTCTGCTCTGTTAGGGTGCCTCCATGGATTATTGGCTGGAACAGCTGATGCTGTTTGTTATCTCGCTGTTGGCTAATGGCCTGTCGGCACTGGCCGGTGGTGGTGCCGGGCTGCTGCAGCTGCCGGTGTTGCTGTTTCTTGGGCTGAGCTTTGGTACGGCGCTGGCGACCCATAAAATTGCCAGTGTTGCGTTAGGCCTGGGGGCGACCTTGCGCCACCTGCGTGAGGGTACGCTGGATCTGAAATTCTGTGGCTACATTGTTGGCTGTGGTCTGCCTGGTGTGGTGCTGGGTGGGATGGTGATTCTGGCGTTGCCGGAAGCACTGACTATTTTCAGCCTGGGTGTGCTGACGCTGGGGCTGGGACTTTATTCGATGAGCCGTAAAGCGCTGGGGCTGGACTATCAGCCACGGCATCGGGACCTGGCGGGTTACCTGCTGGGTGGGCTGGTGATCTTTGTGATCGGCTTTCTCAATGGTTCGCTGACTTCCGGCACCGGGCTGTTTGTTACCTTATGGCTGGTGCGCTGGTTCGGACTGGATTATCAGCGGGCGGTAACCTACGTACTGATTCTGGTTGGGCTGTTCTGGAACGGCACCGGCGCGCTGGTGGTGGCGCTGCAGACACCGCCGCAGTGGCCCTGGTTGCCTGCACTGATTGTCGGTGCGGTGATCGGTGCCTATGCCGGTGCTCATCTGTCTCTGGCTAAAGGCAACCGGCTGGTGAAGCGGGCATTTGAGAGCCTGACGGTACTGGTGGGGTTGAAGCTGCTGTATGACGGGGTAATGATGTTCTGAGGGCGAGTGGGTTTAATTGGGGTAGTAGGCCGGTCCGGCGACAGGGTGAGGTGCGCCCATGGTCTGGCCCAGTGCCTGTTGTTGCAGTAGAAATGCCGATGCCGACAGTTGCTGAAAGCCATCTTCGGCCAGCGTCAGCAGGGCTGCGCGCAGGTAGTTGATGGTCTCCGGGTAAGGATGGCCAATGACAACCGCGTAGCCACGCTCGCGGGCCAGATCCAGTGCGAGGCGAAACTGGCGATCGATAAAATCGGTGTCCTGGTAGTGATCCAGAAATACATCTCGGCTCATAAACGGTATGCCCTGGTCGCGTGCTGCCTGCCAGGCAACGGTATCGGTGGCGGTTACACTGTCGAGGAAAAACATATCGCGCTCTTTAGCCACTTCCATCACCGCATCCATCTGTGGTCGCAATCGGGTCAGCAGGCTGCCGGTGTGGTTGTTAAAACCGATCACGCCGGGAATGGCGTCTAGTGCTGCCGCAAAGCGTGCTTTGACTTCCTCCAGTGGCATCGTGTCGCTGATGCCGCCAGGCCCCAGTGGCAGGTGCTTACTGTTTTCCATCGGTGCATGCAGCAGAACTTCTTTATCGCGAAACAGCGCTTCGTCGGCCAGGCTGATGGTGTGTTTCAGGTGAGGCAGAAAGGCGTAGGTAACAGGGCCGGGCAGTTTGAGGGCTGCCCGGCCTGCAGCAAGATCATTGCCCATATCATCAATAACCACCACCAGTCGCGGCTGGATGGTTTCTGGTGCATTGTCCTGGCGGTTGCCGTTGGCACTGCTGCTTTGAGGCAGCAGTGCCAGCCAGACCAGGGTGAGGGCACTGAACAGGCGGATGAGCACTAGTTAGCCGTTGTATCCTGACGGGCAGAGACTGTACTCAGTGCTTTGAGCAGGTTCAGGGCCTCATACAGTGGATAGTCGTTGCTGGCCAGATTGGCGCTGTTGTTGGCGTCGCTGTTACGACTGTCACCGTTCTCCAGATGGCCACTTAAGTCCTTTTCTTTAATGCCGTTGCGGTGGCTGGTATTGAGTGTCAGTTTGGCGTCGGCCACGCTGATGTCCGGCACAATCCCCTGGGCCTGGATAGAGCGACCTTCCGGAGTGAAGTAGCGGGCGGTGGTCAGTTTCAGCGCCCGTTCTGAATCCAGCGGCAGTACGGTTTGTACTGAGCCTTTACCGAAGCTGTTCTGGCCCATGATGATGGCGCGTTTATGATCCTGCAGGGCACCGGCGACAATCTCAGACGCTGAAGCGGAGCCGGCGTTGATCAGCACGATGAGCGGCAGCTGGGGCAGAGCGGTTTTGCTGGTGGCACTGAAGCGCTGCTTGCTGTTGGCCAGACGGCCTTCTGTGTAGACAATCAGGCCTTTATCCAGGAAGACGTTACCTACATCGACGGCGGCCTGTAATACTCCGCCAGGGTTGTTACGCAGATCCAGCACCATACCTTTGAGTTCGGATTTCTCTTTCAGCTTGCTGATCTGACGATTCAGCTCCGCACCGGTGTTAACCTGGAACTGAGTGATACGCAGGTAGCCGTAGCCGTCATCCAGTAACCGGCTTTTCACGCTGGCCACATGGATGATGTCACGGATAATCGTGAACTCCAGTGGCTTTTCCTGTCCTTCACGGACAATGGTCAGCACAATCGGCTCACCCGGTTTGCCGCGCATCAGGTTAACGGCTTCGTTTAGCCCCAGCCCCTGGGTGCTGGTGTCGTCGAGTTTGGTAATCAGGTCGCCCGCTTTAACCCCGGCCCGCTCTGCCGGGGTATCGTCGATCGGGCTGACCACACGGATAAAACCGTCTTTCATGCCGACTTCGATACCCAGCCCACCAAATTCGCCACTGGTGTGGATCTGCAGGCTCTCAAATTCTTTCGGTTCGAGATAGGAAGAATGTGGGTCCAGCCCTGAGATCATGCCGCGGATGGCATCCTGCAGCAGCTTGGCATCGTCGACCGGTTCAACGTAGGCGTTTTTGATCCGGCCAAACACCTCTGCGAACAGGCGCAGGTCCTGCAAGGGGAGGGCCTGTGTGGCGGCATCCGATTGCTGTGCCTTGTCACTCTCGACAGCGGCCTGCAGGGGACTGCACAGCAGCGTCAGGCTGAGTAAGCCACTGGTGATGATTCCTGCATGACGCAGAGTGTTAGTCATAAACCTGTTCCTTTTTAAACGTTACCGACGGCTTAGCCAACGCTTGGGATTATTGGCGTGCCCTTTGTAACGGATCGCAAAATAGAGCCCGGGTTCCGCATGACCGCCACTTTGTCCGACGGTGGCGATGGTTTCGCCCGCTGAGACCCAGTCGCCAGGTGCGCGCAGGACGCTCTGGTTATAGCCGTATAGCGACATATAGCCACTACCGTGATCAATGATCAATACCATGCCGTAGCCACGTAACCAGTCAGCAAATGCGACCCGGCCATGGTGAACGGCCTTAATCGCCGTGCCGGTATTTCCGGCAATCCACATGCCATCATAAGTTATACCGTCACGTTTACTACCAAAACCACGCTTGATCTTACCCCTTAGCGGCCAGTTCAGTTTACCTTTGAGTTCTTTAAAGGCTTTGTCGTTACTGGCCAGCTGGCTCAGGTCCAGGCTGTGTTTGAGGTCGGTCAGCAGTTTTGCCATCCGTTTCTGGTCCAGCTGCAGGCTGCTGAGGGTTTTACGGTCTTTACTAATCCGCTGTTTAAGCCGGGCCAGCGTCTCCTTACGTGTACTGCGTGCACGGGTCAGTTTTTCCCGCTGTGTCGCTAGCTCGGCCCGTTTGTCGACCATCGCCTGGGTGTTGCTGTCCAGTGCGGTTTCGGTGCTGCCCAGCGCTGCCAGCTGGTTACGGAAGGTATTCATCTGTTCGGCCAGTGCTTTATTGACGTTATCGTAATAACGTATCTGCCGAGTCAGATCATTGGGATTGCGCAGGTTCATCAACATTTCCAGCCGGGGCTGATTACCCAGCCGGTGCTGCTGGAGGATCTGCAGGTTGATGCGTTGTGCATGAGCGTTCAGTTCGTTACGCAACTGATCACGCTGTTTTTCCAGCGTTTCGGCATTGTTGCTCAGTGAACCCAGCTGGTTGTCGAGCTGGGCCAGTTCCCGTCCCAGGTTGCTGATACGGGTGTCGCTTTTACGCAGGGCAGTGCTGTGCTGTTGCAGCTGAGTCTGGTTGCTGCGCAGCCGGGTTTGCAGCGTGGTGATCTGCTTGTTCAGCTTGTTCAGCTGGGCCTTGCTGGCTTTCTGTTCGGCGCTGGCGGGCAGGGCGAACAGCAGCAGGCTGACGAAAATTGGCAGGAATCTGAGCATAGATATAAAGTGGGGGCTTAACGCCCCCTGTCATCCTTTACTTGAAACGGGCCAGTGACTGGCCGGTCATTTCGGCAGGTTTATCCAGCCCCATCAGGTCCAGCAGCGTGGGGGCCAGGTCACACAGCGCGCCTTCACTCAGTTCCAGCTGGTCGGCGCGAGGTCCGGCGTAGATCAGCGGTACTGGCCAGATGGTGTGAGCGGTGTGGGGTTGCCCCGTGGTCGGGTTCTGCATCATCTCTACGTTGCCATGGTCGGCGGTGATCAGCGTTTCGCCACCCACCTCTGCCATGGCTTCAATCACCTGACGTACCGCATTGTCGAGTACTTCCACCGCTTGAACGGCGGCATCAAAGTTGCCGGTATGGCCAACCATATCGCCGTTGGCAAAATTACAGATGATCATATCGAACTTACGGCTGCGGATGGCGGCGACCAGTTTTTCGGTCACTTCCGGCGCGCTCATTTCAGGCTGCAGGTCATAGGTGGCTACATCGGGCGAGGGTACCAGAATACGTTCTTCGCCAGGGTACAGGGCTTCCTGGCCACCATTAAAGAAGAACGTTACATGGGGATATTTTTCGGTTTCAGCAATACGCAGCTGAGTTTTACCCAGCCCGGCCAGGTATTCTCCCAGATCATTGTGGATGGCGGACGGTGGATAGGCGCAGGACGCATTCAGGTCGGCGGAGTATTCGGTCATCATCACGTAGTCAGCCAGTGCTGGGCGCTGCTGACGTGTGAAACCTTCAAACTCATCACCGGCAACAAAGGCGCGGCTGATTTCACGGGCCCGGTCCGGGCGGAAATTAGCGCAGATCAGGGTATCACCGTCGCTCAGGCTGCCTACTGGCTGGCCGTCGCGAATGATCGCTGTGGCGGGTACGAATTCATCGGTCTTATCGGCAGCATAGGCAGCGGCCAGTGCGGCACTGGCGGAGTCAGCGGTGGCAGTGGACAGGCCGTCCGTCATCGCATCGTAGGCGCTCTGTACCCGGTCCCAGCGGTTGTCGCGGTCCATGGTGAAGTAACGTCCGGCAACGCTGGCAATGGCACCTTTACCCAGTTCCGCCAGTTTGGCTTCGATCAGCTCGATGGATGGCTGGGCGGATTTTGGTGGCATATCGCGACCGTCCAGCACCGCGTGCAGGAAGATATTGTCAGCGCCGCGTGCGACGGCCATCTCGATCAGGGCGAGGATGTGTGTTTCATGGCTGTGCACGCCACCGGGGGAGAGCAGGCCTAGCAGATGCACGGCTTTACCGGCATTGATCGCCTTGTCCATGGCTGTGCACAACACCTGGTTATCAAAGAAGTCACCGTCCGCAACCGCTTTGGAGATACGGGTGAAGTTCTGATAGACGGTGCGCCCTGCACCGATATTCATATGGCCCACTTCGGAGTTGCCCATCTGACCGTCTGGCAGGCCTACCGCCAGCCCGGAGGTTTTGATCCGGGTGGTGGGGTTGCTGGCGTTGAGCTGGTCCAGGAACGGGGTCCGGGCCGCTTCAATCGCGGAAGAGTCAGAATGTTCACAGCCGAAGCCGTCGAGAATGATCAGTGCCTTGGGGGTACGAATATCGGACATCTTGAGTTGCGTCTGCCTGGAGGAATGGGGTAGCCGACTATTTTACTGTGATTGTGGTTGAGAATCGACCAGTGTGCAGTCTGTACAGCTTCCGGCAGCGTTGTATACTAGCAGCCTTGATCAAAGCGGGCCGTTAATGGCGTTGCTTTGCAGAGTTCAGGCCTTCGCCTGGGCCTGTTTATTACTCATTTCTGGATCTGTAGCCCCATGGAACAAGTGATCGAATTTATTGGTAATCATGTTTTGCTGGTTAGTGCCTTTGGTATTTCACTGGCACTGCTGTTGTGGTCAGAAAGCCTGAAGGGTGGCAAGTCGGTTAGCCCGGCTGAAGCGACCATGCTGGTGAATAAAGAGAGTGCAGTCCTGCTCGATATCCGTGCTAAAAAGGACTGGGATACCGGCCATATTACTAATGCGATCCATCTGCCATTTGCTGAACTGAATCAGCGTCAGGGCGAGCTGAAAAAGCATCAGAGCAAGCCAATTGTGGTGGTGTGTAATATGGGGCAGACTGCAGGCGCGGCGGTGAAACTGCTGAAAGCGGCAGGCTTTGAAAACGTGGTGCGCCTGCAAGGTGGCATGACGGAGTGGAAAGGCCAGAATCTGCCGATTGTTAAATAAGCCACACAACCGGGACTTGCCCATGCCAAAGATTGAGATTTACTCCAGCCAGTGGTGTCCGTTCTGTGTCCGTGCCAAGATGCTGCTGGATAGCAAACAGGTCGAGTACACCGAGATTGATGTGGATCAGCAACCACAACAGCGGGCATTGATGACTGAACGGACGCAACGTACCAGCGTGCCGCAGATTTTTGTTGGCAGCACCCATGTTGGTGGCTGCGACGAGCTTTATGCGCTGGAACGTCAGGGCCAGCTGGATGCGCTATTACGCGCTGAATAAGTTTAAGAACCTTAAGGAAGCAACATGTCTGAAGAACAAAATGCACAGCCACAGTTTTCTCTGCAGCGTATCTACATCAAAGATGCCTCCATGGAATCGCCAAATGCGCCTCAGGTGTTCCTGAAAGAATGGAAGCCAGAGATCAATATGGATATGAACACGGCTGTTAACCAGCTGGATGATAACAACTTCGAAGTGATCCTGACCCTGACGGTAACGGCTAAAAACGAAGATGAGCATGCATTTCTGTGTGAACTGCAGCAGGCCGGTATTTTTGCCATTGGCGGCCTGAAAGAGCAGGAGCTGCACCACACGCTGGGCGCTTTCTGCCCTAGCATCCTGTTCCCATACGCGCGTGAAAGCGTAGACACCATGGTAACCAAAGCCAGCTTCCCGCCACTGATGCTGGCGCCGGTTAACTTTGACGCCCTGTACGCCCAGCAGCTGTCTCAGCAGCAGGCGGAAAACACCGGTGAAGAAGCGACTCACTAAGTCGATTTAGCACAGTAAAAAGCCAGCGCCGGTTACCCGGCGCTGGCTTTTTTGTATCTGCTTCCCGGAGGCGGCTAGCAGGTTCAGGTTTTAAACTGTTTTACTTCGTTGGTGAGCATCAGTGACAGTTCTTCCAGGCGCTGGGCGCTCTGGTTGAGATCACCTACCTTGTGGTTGGTTTCGTTGTAGCTGCGCTGCACATCCTGAATATTGACGTTAATTTCGTTAACGGTGGCGCTTTGCTGTTCTGTTGCGGCCGCATTTTGCAGGTTCATCTGATTAACGTTACTGGCCTGATGGGTAATGCTCAGCAGTTGCACATTCATATTGCTGTAGTACTTGATGGCTGTACCGGGATCGATAGACAGCTGGCGAATCTGGCTTCGTATCTGGCCAAGTTCACTTAATTGCTGGCTGACCCGGTTAAGTAACTGGCTCAGGCCGGGGCTATACGCCTTGGCATCAAAGCTGCGTAAAGACTCTTTGAACTGACTGTGTAGCTGGTCAGTCTGTTGTTGCTGGCGTGGCAGCTGGCTGGAAAAACGTTGGCCTTTACTGCTCAGATAACCACTGCTCAGGCCGCGTTCGCGCTGC
The DNA here is from genome assembly GCA_913057435.1 of uncultured Oceanospirillaceae bacterium. Taxonomy (GTDB): domain Bacteria; phylum Pseudomonadota; class Gammaproteobacteria; order Pseudomonadales; family Balneatricaceae; genus Marinobacterium_C. Next base: position 41,007 of record CAJXNY010000020.1, read on the forward strand.
AGCTGGTGTACCAGTTCACTGGCCTGCAGCGCCAGACTGCCAAGCGCCTGCCCCTGGGACATCGCGGTGTAGGTTTGCAGGTTAGTTTTGATGTCATGGCCGATAAAACTCAGTGCCAGCAGCATGGGTAGCAGAGAGATCAGCGTGAGCTTGAGACGGATAGGCAGGTTGTTGATGAACATTGATGTAACACCTCCGGACTGTGTACTACAGCGCTGTTAAAACAGTACTGTGCCTGGCCTTTAACGGGTAGCCAGAAGTAGCATAGACCGGGATTTCAGCTTTCGCCTGGCCGGGTTTTAAAAAATAATTATGTCGCGGCGTAAGGCTGAGATGCTTGTTTCAGGTGGGCTATTGGCAGATAGAAAGGTCATTCGGTTTGCCCGGTAACACTGGGTTACCGGGCAGCGCGGGTGACTCAGTTGTTGCTCTGTTCTTCACGCATGACGCAGTAAATACGAAAGCCAAAAACAGTAAACAGACTTTGAAACAGGCCGAATAACAGGTCGACTGGAATCGCCAGCAGGGCATTTTCAGGCTGGTCCAGCCCCAATAGCTGACTGAGGCCGACCTGCAACGTGACGGCGACGAAAAACAGGATCGACAGACCGCTGAGCAGAGGCCAGAACCAGGCAGGTGTGGTTTTCCAGCTGCTTTTCATCGCTTGCATACTGCTTTTGCCTTCCAGGATGCAGGCGTAATCGGCAAAGGCGAAACGGATCAGCAAGACAATGCCGGGGATGATCAGCAGCATAAAGCCACTGGCAACTGCCATGCCAGTAAACACATAGACCAGCAACAGATGACGCCAGCGGCCCATGGCAACACTCAGACACTGGAACACGGACAGTGGCTTGTTATCCACCACCGAGCCCAGATAGGCGATAATCGCCCCTCGGTAGATTGGCATCAGCGTCAGATTCAGCAGATTGACCAGGGCCAGGTTCTGCAAGGTTTCCGGGTTCTGCAGTCCACCACTGCCGATAAACTGTGCCGCAATGGCAAACAGAAGCAGGAATGGCAGCTGGATCCGAATGATCATCGCCAGGTTATTTTTGAAGAAGAACAGACTCTGGCGCAGGTACTCAAAAGTCATCGATTATTACTCTTACCCATAATTGTGTTCATCCGGTGGCTGTTGTCAGCTGCGCAGTGGCTGGCGCAGGCGTACCAGTTTGAAATGGCCATTATCCGCGCAGGTGTCGATGGTTTTAAACCAGTGACGGGCTTTCTTTTCCAGCGCGATATGTTTATTTACCACAAAACAGGCACTACCCTGAGTAGAGAGTCGGGCAGCGGCGGCGGCCAGAAAACGGTCAGTCAGGCTATTTTCGACGTTGAAGCCGGTATGGAACGGCGGGTTGCAAATGATCAGATCAAAGGGGCCACTGATCCCTTCGGCGCAATTGGCGGCGACCACCTGACCGTTGATGTGCTGCTGTTCAAAATTCTGCTGGCAGCACCGGATGGCGGCGGCATTATTGTCGGTGGCGGTGATGTCACATTGTTGGATGCCCAGATAATGTGCCAGATGCAACGACAGGTAGCCATAGCCACAGCCCAGATCCAGACAGCGTTGTGGTTGCTGGCCATTGAGCAGGACATCGAGCTGTTCTATCAGAAACTGACTACCCTTATCGACTTTGTTCCAGCCAAACAGCCCCGGCTTACTGCGAAAACTGAACTGCTCGTCGCTGACAGCATCACGCACGTTGGTGTAGTCAGAGTCATCCAGGGCTGGCCCCGGAGTTGTCGGGCGGGTCAGGCGGGCATGCCAGTAGTTGCGGTCGGCTTTATCGGCATTGCACTGACCACCAAACAGCGTCTTCGCTTTATCGATGTAGCTTTTTATGCCTTCACCTTTCTCACCCGCCAGCTCGAGCACACCTCCGGTTTTCAGTATCCGGCAGGCCTGATTGATGATGTGGTGCACCACCGGTTTTTCTTTGGAAACCCGGTAGATTACCCGGTCCAGGCTTTGATCGGCGAGGGTACTGAAATCAAAATCACTGAACTGGCTCTGCCAGCCTTGCTGGTTGAGCGCCTGATACAGATCCAGCCGGTTAGTCATCGCCTGCACACCGGTGGTGGATGACAACTGGGCCTGTAGCAGGTTTTCATCGGCAATCCAGAGGCTGTCGCCTTTAGCCTGCTTTAATGCCGGCAGAAGCAGGTTGAATGCAGTATCAGTCATCAGATTGCAGCAACCTCATCGGCTGTCAGTTCACGGTATTCACCGGGCTCCAGTTCATCATCGAGCGTAATAAAGCCGATCTTTTCACGGTGCAAGCCAACAACTTTGTTGCCAATGGCGGCGAACATGCGTTTTACCTGGTGGTAACGGCCTTCCTGCAGAGTGAGCAGTGCTTCATGGCTGGACAGAATTTCCAGTTCGGCGGGCAGGGTGGGTTTGAGCTCGCTGTTCAGCATCAGGCCCTGAGCGAAGGTGTCGATAGCGCTGCTAGAAATGGGGTCAGCGGTCACAACCCGGTAGCGTTTGCCAGTTTTGTGCTTGGGGGAGGTGACCCGGTGGGCCCATTTACCGTCGCTGGTAATCAGCACCAGTCCGGTCGTGTCTACATCCAGCCGGCCGCAGATAGTCATCTCGTCGGCCCGGGGCAGTTCAATGAAATTCAGTACGCTGGGGTGGCTACCATCCTGGTTGGAGCAGACAAACCCTTCGGGTTTGTGCAGCATCAGGTAATAATCGCGGGGTGGCTCAACTGGAAAGCCATTGAGCAGGATATCGGCATCGTCTTTCACATGCAGGCCAATATTTTTGATGACTTCGTCGTCCAGAGTTATTTTCCCCGTGTGAATCAGACGGTGTACTTCTTTCCGGGACAGGCCGGTACTCTGGGCGAGGAATTTGTCTATGCGCATGCGGAATCCGATTTGAGGCCAGCTGGCCAGCTATAAAGAAAGGGTCAAAACTGGCTGGCATTATACCTGAGCGCGCAGCAATTTCCCGGCTCCGAAGGGTGATATAACGACGGAAAATGCGTAGCTATTGGGCTACATATAGCGTCGCCGATATTCTATAGTGTTCACTCGTTAAATTTTCCCATTAATACAGACGAAGTAGGCTACTGTGAAACTCTTTGTAGATAATCTGACCAATGTTGATTTTTCATACATGCATCCACAGCGCGGCCTGCTGGGTGAGTCATGGCTGGTGCAGCTGGAACTCGATGGCAGTCTGAACGAGCAGGGAATGATCTGTGATTTCGGTACCGTTAAAAAAGCGGTGAAAAACTGGTTTGATGATGTGGTTGATCATAGTCTGGTTATACCGACGGCTATGGCGCGTATTGGTGTTGAACAGACTGGTGGGTATACCACGATTGACTGGACCTATGAGGATGGTCAGCCGTTTCGCTGCTATTCCCCGGACCAGGCGATTACCCTTGCAGAGCTGGCGGAAGTGACAGAAGAGACGCTGGCACAATGGTGTCATGAGCAGATTCTGGCACTGTTCCCTGCAGAGTATGTGCAGGGTCTGTCGATCAGCTTCAAGCCGGAATTGGTTGCCGGAGAGTTTTACCACTACAGCCACGGCCTGCAACAGCATGACGGTAACTGTCAGCGTATCGCCCATGGCCATCGCTCGACACTGGAAATTTATCTGGATGGCGCGCGAGATATGGCGCTTGAACTGAAGTGGGCAGAAGTTCTGCGCGATATCTATATCGGTACTGAAGCGCACCTGACGGCAAGAGAAGGTGGCGTGCACCACTATGCCTATGAAGCACCGCAGGGTCACTTTGAACTGAGTCTGCCAGCAAGCCGTTGCTATGATATGGATACGGAAACCACAGTTGAGCTGATCGCCTGCCACCTGGCAGATAAGGTCAAAGCCACCCACCCGGACCAGTCGGTACGGGTGCGGGCCTTTGAGGGCGTGGGGAAAGGCGCGATTGCTGAGCGGTAAGCCTCTGTTGCTCAGCCTGCAACAGCCATGGGCTCGGCCTGTCTGGCCAGCCCTTTGAGCAGGCTGAAAACGCCCAGACAGGCGGAGTTAACTGACTGATCATCGTGCAGGGCGCGGCTGATAATAAAGCCGCCCTGTATGGCACTGACCACGGTCTCGGCCAGTATTACCGGATTGGCGTGGTTGTCCAGTTGCTCGGATTGCTGGGCCTGACTCAGGGTCATCGACATGTGCATCAGCAGGTGTTTGAAATAGCGGTCAATCGGTGCACGCAGCTCGTTATCACCGGTTGATGGGTCGGATACCAGCCGACCAATCGGGCAGCCTTTTATACCGGTACGTGGTTGTAGCAGATACTGCTGAAATTTATTTAACCAGGGCAGGTCGCTGCCAAATATCAGATCAAAGTCTGCAATCAGCTCATCCACCTGAACATTCATCGCTTCAATCGCAAGCGCTTTTTTCCCTTTGAAATGGTGATAAAAGCTGCCCTTTCCTGCGCCACAGTGGTCCAGCACCTGATTGGGGCTGGTGGCATCATAGCCGCGTAACCACAGCAGCTCCTTCATACTGTCAATTAATGCCTGGCGAGTAGCGTTCATACAGGTTCCTTCTGTTTGTCCATGCTGTTATGGCCGGCTGGAGCCGTGCTTGCTGGCCGGTCCATCTTGGGTGCCTACCGGTTGGTTCAGGCTAAGTGTAGATGTTAATTTTTATTTTGCCGTTATGGCATGCTGCATTAGCGAAAAAACTAACCTGAGGCAAAGGATTGGTGGATACCGTCGTAGATAACCAGCACCGCCGACAGGCTGGATACTGTTAGCAGTGCAGTACGGGCAGAACTCATATTAAGTCGTCTCTCCATGAGCCGGGCCAATGCCCAGCCCAGGAAAACCCCCGGTAGCATTTTCAAACTGAGTATCAGGCTGTATTGATCAATTCCCCCTTGTAGCGCTAGCACAACAATAGAACCAGGCGTCCCGATCAGGAAAAAAGCGGCGATCTCATTACGTGCAGTATGGCGAGGTTCATGCTGATAGATCAGCGCCATGGGTGGCCCACCCACCGAGGTGGCGGTCCCGATTGCGCCAGAGATAAAGCCGCTGATGGCCAGACTGGTAGGGCTGACCCGCAGGGTAAAGCTGCGCAGGCTGAGGATGACTGCCAGTAGAATCGCGCTGCCAAATAGCAGGCTGAGCGTTGCCTGAGGGATAACGAGTAATAACCAGGCCCCCAGCCAGGCGCCGGGCAGGCGGGCAATAATGGCGGGCATCACCCGTCGCCATGGCAAATTCTGTCGTTGCTGCAGCACGATAATCAACGACAGCATAAAACCGGTGATCAGAATGGGGGCGGGCACATAGGCTGGGTCCAGCAGGTAGAGCAGGGGGGCGGCAACCAGGCCAAAGCCGATGCCGATAATTGCTTGCAGGGCGATACCGGTGGTGACAATCAGTAAGGCAAGCAGGTCGAACAGAGTGTAAGACAGCACGGTGGTTATCCTGGGTGTCGAGCTGGGAAAGGGAGCGGCGCAGTATGGAGTATTCTGCTGGCCGATGGTACGGCAGAGGGAGACTTGAGGGTGGCAGGAGAACGAAAAAAAGGGGCCGCGAAGTCATGGCCCCATAAAAGTCGGTTAGACCGGCTGGATGGCGTACAGGTACACAACGAACCTGCGCGCCGGGGTTTGTTGCGTTAGCGGCCGCCTGCGCCCTGGCGGGACTGGTCGCTATTCTCAACCAGAATGCCTTCACCGATGCGGTTGATCTCGGCCCACAGGGCGTCGTCAATCTCGATACCGTTATCCACGCTGTGCTCTTTGTTTTCCGCCACCTGGGCCGCGCTGACGTAGCGGGCATTACGGTTGCCGGACGAACGTTGCAAAGAGCTGGTCAGATCAACACGGGAGCTGCAGATAATGGTCAGTGCCTGTTTGTCGTCTTCACTGGCGGCCAGGGTGGTGGTTGCACCACTGTAGCTTGGGTAACGATCACCGGCTTTGATGGCTGCCGTGTGTTCGGTCACGGTCTGGCTGCCATTCTGCCAGTAGGCAGCAATGCTGATGCCGCGACGCCCGCAGTCAGTCAGTGCTTTGAGGATGAACATGCGGTTGTGACAGTTATGGACGGTCACGGTCGCAATACCCACTTCCAGGGCTTTGGCGTGGGCCAGATCAACGGAGGCAGCGATACAGTTCAGGGCGCTGCGGCCATTGCTGTCGATAATTGCTGAGGTGCTGTCTTCGTAGACCACAGTACTCAGCGGCTTCTCACGATCTTCAGCGATGTAGGGCAGTGCGCGCTGCAGTTCGCCCAGACCATTGAGACCGTGTTTTTCCAGCCACAGGATCATATTGGCGGCATCTTCATAGTTACCGACAAAGTAACCGCTGGCTTCAAAGCAGCGACGCAGCGCAGCTTTCAGTTCATTCATTGAAATGTTCATTTGCTCTCTCCTGTCTGCTGTGGCGCTAGTGGCATAAACCAGTCGTCATTGAAGGTTTTGCCAATATCTTCCAGTAGGGGGGCACCCTGGAACATGGTGTTACGTACCCACAGGCGGGAGCGAGGGTCGAATTTGCTGACGCCGAAGAAAGCCAGTTTGGCACGCAGCAGGTGCATTGGCAGGACGTCACGGTGCAGCAGGTTGGCCTGAATATCACCGTAGATACAGCGGTTCATGCTCTGGATACGACGCACGATACCGCGCAGTTTTGGTCGGGCAACCATGAAACGGGCGGTACTGTGATCCGGGTTCTGGGCCACGTATTCGCTCAGCTGGTCGTAGCATTTGCGGACGGCATAGCCGACACCCAGTGCCATCTGCTTTTCTTTGCCGTCTTCATCGGTGGTGTTACCCAGCCGTGGCTCCATTTTTTCTTCGGAGCGGTACCAGAAGATCTCACGGGCGCCATCAGCACCGAAGTCCAGCGCCAGTGCCCAGTCGTAACGTTGCTCAATCACTTCTTTGAGCTGCTGTACCGGCATCAGTGGATCCAGGTCCAGGAATTCTTCGGCCGCGCAGTAATCTTCCAGATCGTTAACCAGCTCCGGATACAGTTCCAGCAGGATGGACACCAGCAGTTCCTGGCCCTGCAAGGAGCAGTTCTGCTCGCTCCAGCGGATCAGGCTGTCCCAGTTCTCGATACCCTCAACAGCCAGCTGCTGCAGGGCTGCCAGGTCTTTCAGCACCTGCTGATTGTTGGCGCTCTGCCAGTCATCTTCAGTGATGATCTCGCTGGTGTGAGCGGTACTGCGCTCAATCAGTTCGATCAGGTGCTGCTGGACGCGGTTGTCAATGTTGCCCAGCACGCGGATACGCGCCAGTGCCAGTTCGCGCATTTCTACCCACTGGTTGATCAGCAGTGGGTGGTTGATCAGGTACGGTGCCATGCCCAGCCCGGTGGAGTTACCGATACCGAAGTAGCGCTTGATCTCCGGCTGCATCGGCTTGTAGCTGTCCGGTGCTTTGTGGCGAGCAATGTGCTCAGCCTGCATCAGGCTGAAGTTGCGCAACATAAAGCAGACAAACATTTCGGCGGAGAACGGGCGGGCAAAGTCTGGCCAGCGCGCCTGAACTTTTTCCCAGTCAGCCATACCCAGCTTGCCGCTGCCGTAAACGGCGGTGGTACGGTACAGGTAACCGACTTCGGCAATTTTCTGCACATCAGGCTGTGCGCCGTTAGCCAGCTGGTTGACCACGTAATTAAAGTTACGGGCGCTGCGGTTGGCACGGGACAGCACGAAGACACGGGAGTCTACCCGGCCAGCTTCCTGTTTTGGTACGTTCTGGCGTAGTTTTTCCAGGTAGATATCATCTACCTGGCCATCTACCAGCGCCATGGTCAGATCCCATTTCGTCGCGATGACGCGGTCGTTACGCTCTTCCGGTGCCAGATAGTCGGAGAACAGGACGAAGCTGAACAGGCCGTCGGGCGCTTTCACTTCGTAAACAACGGTGCCGTAGCCATCCGGGTCCAGCTCAAACCGGGCCGGTTCAATCTGCCAGCGTTCACGCATGATTTTACGTACCAGGGTACGCATAAAACTCAGGCGGCTCTGATGCATGGCACCCAGACGTTCCAGATCCATGACCTGGTTGGCGGGGCGCAGCGGCAGGGCATTGTCACCTCGCAAAGAGGTGTTAATGGCTGCAGGCGTGGTCATTGTTATTGTCCTCATTAATATACGACACATCGGGAATTATTGGCCGGGGTCTGTTTCCGGTCACAGCATAGATGTGGTCGAAGCCATCAGGCACCGATCCTCTGCTGGCTTCGGTTGTCATTGTTGTGCAGAGGGGCCATCACCGCCATTTGAATGTTTGCTCAAAACACGGCAGTGATGGGGTCATCATGGGTTAAAGAGGTGAAAGCACTCAAATCAAAAGGTCATATCGGCTGATAAGTCGTTCTTATCAAATGGGTGCAACCTATTATTTTTTCTGTGCATGCGGCCGAATCAGGCCGATAAAGCTGCTGTTAATAAGTGTGGCCTGGATCAATAAAACCGTCATTTGACCGGTGCAGAACAGAGGGTATGGCGGTACTCAGTTCTGACTGCTGGCCAGAATAAAGTCGATCATCGCCTGGGCGGGTGGGCTCAGTGATTTATTGTTGAGTTGCACAATGCCGATATGGCGAGTAACGGTGGGGCTTTCCAGTGGGATAAAGCGTAGCTTGTTGCTGTCTTTGGGAAAGGCGTACCAGGGCAGGGTAGTGATACCGATACCGGCCTCAAGCATGGCGATCAGCGAGATCATATTGGAAATATAAAATTGTGAGTCGCCCAGCAGCGGGCTGGCTTCGCTGTCTTCCAGTAATCGTGAGGTACCGTTGCTGATCAGCCGGTGCTGACGCAGTTCGCGCCAATGCAGCTGTTCTTTATCTGCCAGCGGGTGGTCACAGGGGCAAACGACACCAATCTGATCTTCCCATATAGAGGTGAAGGTTTTGTCGCTGTGTTCATGAGCGTGGAACAGGTGGCTGATGCCAAAGTCGACCTGCTGGTTTTCGACCATCTTTAATACGGCATCAGAATTATCGTCAAAACAGCTGACATGCAGGTCCGGGGTGTTGGCGACAAAACGCAGTAACAGCTCGGGCAACACCTGGCTGGCAATCGACGGCACAGAGGCAAGGCGCAGGTGGCCGGTTTTATGTTCGGCCAGCAGAGCCATGTCCTGGGCGATTCGATCGTGGTGGGCGATCAGCTCTTTGGCTTTGGGGATGAAATGTTTTCCGAAGGGCGTCAGCTCGGTCTTCGCTGTGCGGCTGTTGCGTTTCTCAAATAATGACTCGCCCAGCTTATTTTCCAGGTCCTTGATCGACAGTGATATAGCCGGCTGGGTACGGTGGGCCTTCTCTGCCGCGGCATGAAATCCTTTTAATTCAGCGACCCAGACAAAGTGGCGCAGTTGCGCAATTTTCAATTCCGGCAGCACAATAAGAAACCCTTATCGCAAGATATTATTTATTAATTTTTATTATTAAACAGTGGATCCTATCATGCAACCAACGATTTCCCCCGGAGGTGAGTATGTCTGATTCAGTTTTTCGCAATTACATCGCAGGTGAGTGGGTAGAAGGCAATAAAGGCAGCGTGGCTAACATCAGCCCGGCCGACATCAGTGATGTGATTGGTCATTACGCTCAGGCTGACACCGTACAGACCGAAGCGGCGATTGCTGCAGCGGCTGACGGTCAGGTTGAATGGGCTAAAAGCGGTCTGGAACAGCGCTACTCAGTGCTGATGGCTATCGGTGATGAACTGATTGCCCGTAAAGACGAACTGGGTGCCTTGCTGGCCCGTGAAGAAGGTAAGACCCTGGCTGAAGGCGCAGGCGAAACCTACCGTTCCGGTCAGTTCTTCCACTACTACGCGGCTGAAGTCCTGCGTCAGATGGGTGAAACCGCTGATTCCGTTCGCCCGGGTGTTGAAATTGAAACCCGTCGTGAGCCTGCCGGTGTTATCGGTATCATCACGCCGTGGAACTTCCCGACGGCAACCGGTGCCTGGAAAATTGCGCCAGCACTGGCGTTCGGTAACGCGGTTGTCTGGAAACCAGCGAACCAGGTGCCTGCATCCGCATGGGCACTGACCGAAATCATCTCCCGCCAGGGCCTGCCAGCAGGCACATTCAACCTGGTCATGGGCCCGGGTGCTGAAGTGGGGGATGTGATGATCAACTCCCGCGGCATCAACGGTCTGACATTCACCGGCTCTCTGGAAACCGGCCGTAAGGTTGCTGCGGCAACGGCGGTTAACCTGGTTAAGTGTCAGCTGGAAATGGGCTCCAAGAACGCGCTGGTAGTACTGGACGACGCTGATCTGGATAACGCTGTTGAGTGTGCCGTGAATGGTGCATTTGGTGGTACGGGTCAGAAATGTACGGCATCTTCCCGCCTGATCGTGACCGAAGGCATCCACGACCGCTTTGTTGACGCTGTGATTGAGCGCATGAAGAAGCTGGTGGTGGGTCATCCGCTGAAAGCCGGTGTTCACATTGGTGCGGTTGCTGATGCGCGTCAGATGGAACAGAACCTGGCGTACCTGGCGCTGGCCAAGAAAGAAGGCGGCAAACTGGTATACGGCGGTGAAACACTGACTGAAGAGACGGAAGGCTACTACATGCAGCCTGCGCTGTTCACTGAAACCACCAACCAGATGACCATCAACCGTGAAGAAGCGTTCTCGCCAATTGCCTGTGTAATCAAGGTTAAGGATTACGCTGAAGCACTGGCAACACTGAACGACACGAACTTTGGTCTGACCGGTGGTATCTGCACCGAGTCTCTGAAGTACGCCACAGACTTTAAACGTAACGCTAAAACGGGCTGCGTGATGGTGAACCTGGCAACAGCGGGCACTGATTACCACGTACCGTTCGGCGGTCGTAAAGATTCAAGCTTCGGTCCACGTGAACAGGGCACTTACGCCAAGGAGTTCTACACCGTTGTGAAAACCACTTACATCCGCGCGTAACGGAGACTGGTTCATGAGCAACGAGCTGCATAAAGATCTGATTGTGATTGATGGCCTCCAGTACTCCAACTGGAACCGTGAAATCTTCAAACAGCTGCATGCTGGTGGCGTAACGATGGTGCATGCCACCATCGTTTACCACGAGCAGATCCGCGAAACACTGCTACGTATCGCTGAATGGAATCGTCATTTTGAGCATAACAGTGATCTGATTATGCCGGTACGCAGCGCGGCGGACATTCGTCTGGCCAAACAGCTGGGTAAGGTTGGCGTGATGTTCGGGGCGCAGAATTGCTCCCCGATTGAAGATGATATCGGCATGGTCGAGGTCATGCGTGAGCTGAACCTGATGATCATGCAGCTGACGTACAACAACCAGAGCCTGCTGGCCTGCGGTTGCTATGAAGCGAACGACAGTGGGGTAACCCGCTTCGGTCGCCAGGCGATCAAAGAGATGAACCGGGTCGGCATGGTGGTTGATATGAGCCACAGTGGTGAGCGTAGCACGCTGGAAGCGATCGATATTTCCGAGCGTCCTATCGTGATCTCGCATGCCAACCCGAACAGCTTCCATGAAGCCAAGCGCAACAAATCCGACACGGTGCTGAAAGCGCTGGGCGAGTCGGGTGGTTTGCTGGGCTTCAGCCTGTACCCGTTCCATCTGAAAAATGGTCCGGACTGCACACTGGAAGATTTTTGCGACATGGTGGCACGCACCGCCGACCTGATGGGCATTGAACGTATCGGTATTGGTACGGACCTGTGTCAGGAGCAGCCGCTGGCTGTGCTGGAATGGATGCGTAATGGCCGCTGGTCAAAGGATATGGACTACGGTGAAGGCTCAAAAGCGAATGCTGACTGGCCGCGTCCGTTGTCCTGGTTCCGCGATAGCCGTGATTTCCCGAATATCACCAATGGCCTGCTGGCTCGGGGCTTCAGCCCGGAGGATGTGGCGCGGGTGATGGGGCTGAACTGGTTGAACTTCCTGGATGATGCGTTGATCCCGCAATCCTGATCTCTGAATCGCGACGGCTTGCCGTCGCGGTTCTCGCACATCTGATCTTCCAATAAATATAACCAGATCCATCAGGAGACCCTTTATGAGTGATAGTGCTCAGGCAAACCTGGCTTCAGCTGAAGCTGGTACGGCCAATAAAAAGCTCTTCGCTGGCGTTGATATGCCAGTGTTCCTGATCAGCGGCGGTGCTCTGGCGCTGTTTGCTGTGCTGGCCCTGTATGACATCAAAATGGTGTCTGACTGGGTAAATGCCGCCTTTGCGGCGTCGACTAAAATGTTCGGTGCCTATTGGCAGGTACTGTTGCTGCTGACCTTCGTCATTGGCCTGGTACTGGCTATGGGCCGTACCGGTCGGGTTGTGCTGGGGGGAATCAAAACCCCTGAAATGAGCATGTTCAAGTGGGTTTCTGTGATCATGTGTACGCTGCTGGCGGGTGGCGGTGTGTTCTGGGCAGCGGCTGAGCCGATGGCGCATTTCACCTCACCACCCCCCTTGTTTGGTGGCGAAACTGGCACCGCAGATGCGGCGTATAACGCACTGGCGCAAAGCTTTATGCACTGGGGGTTTCTGGCCTGGGCAATTCTGGGCAGCCTGACCGGCATCGTGTATATGCACCTGCATTATGAGAAAGGTCTGCCGCTGAAACCGCGTACTTTGCTGTACCCGGTATTCGGTGACAAGGTGATGACCGGCCCGTTTGGCGCGATTGTTGACTCCTGCTGTGTACTGGCCGTTGTGGCGGGTACTGTAGGGCCAATCGGCTTCCTGGGTCTGCAGGTCAGCTTTGGTCTGGAAAAACTGTTTGGCATTCCGAATACCTACACCACTCAGGTATCTATCCTGGTGGGCCTGATTGGTATCTACACGCTGTCTGCGGTCAGTGGTGTCACCCGTGGTATCCAGATTCTGAGCTCAGCGAACGTGATTCTGGCTGTCGTACTGATGGCATTTATCCTGATCTTCGGCCCTACGGCGTTTATCTTTGATAGCTACCTGCATTCTTTCGGTATCTACCTGGATAAATTCATCCCGATGGCAACCTTCCGTGCAAGCCCAGGCTGGCTGGACTGGTGGACCGTATTCTTCTGGGGCTGGTTCCTGGGTTACGGCCCGCTGATGGCGATGTTTGTGGCCCGTATCTCCCGTGGCCGTACCATCCGTGAAATGATTCTGCTGATCTCTGTGGTTGCGCCGATCATCACCTGCTTCTGGTTCACCATTGTGGGTGGTAGCGGTCTGGCATTTGAACTGCAGAATCCGGGTGTTATTTCCGGTCCGTTTACCGGCTTCAATCTGCCTGCAGCGCTGCTGGCGATTACTGAACAGCTGCCGATGGGCTTCCTGATTTCAGTACTGTTCCTGATCCTGACCACCATCTTTGTGGCCACCACCGGTGACTCCATGACCTATGCAGTGTCCATGGTAATGACCGGTACTGACCACCCACAGGCCGCTGTACGTGTGTTCTGGGGTGTGATGATGGGTGTGGTTGCTGCGCTGCTGATCTCGATCGGCTCCGGTGGTATCTCTGCCTTGCAGTCTTTCATTGTGGTAACGGCTGTACCGGTATCGCTGGTACTGCTGCCATCCTTGTGGACGGCACCGCGGATTGCGAAACAAATGGCTGACGAGCAGGGTCTTTAAGCCCGGCCTCGTTAACAGCTAAACCCGGCGCAGCTGCGGCTGCGCCTTTTTTTTACCTGAAAATAGTGAGCGTCATGAAAACAGCCGTAAAAACTGATCTTTTTGCTTCCAAAGCACCACTGGAATGGGCCGTGATTGCCAATGGCCAGCTGTCGACAGCACAGATTCCGATTGACCAGGAAGGCAAGGTCGTTGAGGGCGGTATTGAAGCGCAGGCGCGTCAGACAATGGATAACTTCAAGCACACCATTGAAGCGGCTGAGCTGAGCATGGCGGATGTCACTCAGGTACTGATCTATGTGACTGACCGTAGCCAGTTGCCGGTGTTTAACAAAGTTTACGCTGACTACTTTGAAGCACCGTACCCGAACCGTGCCGCGATGATCGTTGCCGGTCTGGCGCGTGAAGAGATGCTGTGTGAAATCGTTGCTTACGCAGCGCTACCACAGTAAGCAGTCAGCTGCTGTAACCGGTTACATTGCCACCGTGGGCACTGACGGGGGCAGGTAAGCTTAAGCCCGATCATTGAGGTGATCGGGCTTTTTTTCGTTTATTGGCAAGGTAAATCGAGAGAAAGAGCTCCCCGCTGGGGGCGTCAGTCCCACAGCTGTCTAGCCAGCAGGTATAAAAAAGCCCGGCGCGAGGGCCGGGCTTGTCTGTTCAGAGGGTGTCGAATCAGTCGCGTTCGATCGCCAGGGAGGTACCCATACCGCCACCGATACACAGTGTGGCCATACCTTTTTTCGCATCACGCTTGATCATTTCGTGGATCAGGGACACCAGGATACGACAGCCGGATGCACCGATTGGGTGACCCAGGGCGATGGCACCGCCGTTAACGTTAACGATGTCGGTGTTCCATTCCAGATCTTTATTCACCGACATGGCCTGGGCAGCGAACGCTTCGTTGGCTTCAACCAGCTCCAGATCACCTACGCTCCAGCCCGCTTTGCTCAGCGCTTTCTGCGTCGCGCAGATTGGGCCGGTGCCCATGATGGCTGGATCAACACCGGCAGAGGCGTAAGCTTTGATGCGCGCCAGTACAGGCAGGCCCAGCTCAGCCGCTTTGTCAGCGGAACACAGGATAACAGCGGCAGCGCCATCGTTGAGGGTAGAGGCATTACCGGCGGTTACCGTGCCATCTTTTTTGAACGCCGGGCGCAGTTTGCCCAGGGCTTCAGCGGTGGCGCCGAAACGTGGCTGCTCATCGGTGTCGAAGACGATATCGTCGCCGCGACGCTGCGGGATCACAACCGGGATGATCTCGTCTTTAAAACGACCAGCAGTGACAGCCGCTTCTGCTTTGTTCTGGGAGGCGGCAGCAAAAGCATCCTGCGCTTCGCGGCTGAAGCCGTATTTCTCAACGATGTTCTCGGTGGTGATACCCATGTGGTAATCATTGAACGCATCCCACAGGCCATCTTTAACCATGGTATCGACCATTTTCCAGTCGCCCATGCGTGCACCGTTGCGGGAGTTCGGCAGTACGTGAGCAGAGCTGCTCATGTTTTCCTGACCACCGGCGATGATGACATCGGCGTCGCCACAGCGGATCGCCTGAGTCGCCATCTGGACGGCCTTCAGGCCGGAGCCGCAGACCTTGTTGATGGTAATGGCAGACGCTTCCTGCGGGATGCCGGCATTGATCTGTGCCTGGCGAGCCGGGTTCTGGCCGTTGCCTGCAGTCAGTACCTGACCGAGAATGACTTCGTCAACCTGGGCGGGGTCCAGATCAATATTTGTCAGCAGAGATTTCAGTACGGTCGCGCCCAGATCGGAAGCTTTTACGCTTGCCAGGGAACCGTTGAAAGAACCAATTGCAGTACGGCCTGCAGCAACAATTACAACGTCACGCATAGTCTATCTCTTCCTTAGTTTTAAGTTGACGGCGGACAGGGTACACGGTGTAGATGACTTGCTGATTGCGGGCTGCGATATTTTGCATTGCAATGACGCAGTCGCTGAAAACAGTCTGAAACACCGGTATATGTCCTGTTCTATTTATTTTGCAGTGCAACATTTAAGGCCGTCAGTCTGCGATAGAGCCCTGTTGGTGTCAAGAAATGTGAAATTACCTGATGCCATGCAGACTACGATCCGGGCCTGATTGATAACCTAACAGCTGTAATCTGTCGCGAACAGGGGTCGATGGGCGTGGTTTTGTAGTTTTATGATGGTCGTCAGTGGTTGACGGTTGCTGCGGCAGAGCGGAGGAGGCACTGCGCCATGGGCGCAGTGCTGATGATCGAGTCGGGGCTGTATTTACAGCTCGATGACGATGTTGTCGATCAGTCGAGCGCGGCCCAGGTGCGCAGCAGCCAGTATTACCAGCAACGTGTCGTCTGGCTGGGCGGCAAGCAGGTCCTGCTGACGTACGATATTAAAGAAGTCGCGTTTAAAGCCCGCCGCTTCGAGTGCCTGCTGGGCGCTTTCCTCCAGCGTACTGAAGTCACGACGGCCTGCTTCAATGGCGGCTTTGGTCTCGCGCAGAGCGCGATTCAGGGCCGGAGCAATGTCCAGCTCAGCGTCGCTCAGGTAGCCGTTACGTGAGCTTAGTGCCAGGCCGTGTTCGTTACGGGCAATGGCTGCGCCCTGTACATCGACAGGCAGAAACAGGTCAGCCGTCATCTGGCGGATTACCTGTAATTGCTGGAAGTCTTTCTCGCCAAACACTGCCATATCCGGCTGTACGATGCCGAACAGTTTACACACCACTGTCGCCACGCCCTCAAAATGACCGGGACGGCTGGCACCACAGTGGATGGTGGAAATTTTCGGCACAATCACTTCAGTCTGATTATCCCGCCCGTTGGGGTACATCTCGGCATCGTCCGGGGCGAACAGATAGTGACAGCCCGCTTCGGTCAGCTTGTCCCGATCTTCAGCCAGGGTGCGTGGGTAGCGTTCTATATCTTCCCCGGCACCAAACTGCAGTGGGTTGACGAAGATGGTGGCGACAATAATGTCTGCACTGGCGGCCGCCTGGTGTACCAGGGTCAGGTGGCCAGTGTGCAGGTTGCCCATAGTAGGCACCAGGCCGATCCGTTTGCCGGCGGCACGTTCAGCAGCCAGGGTGCTGCGCAGTTCGGCAATGGTGTGAATTGTCTTCATGCTACTGAGTCCATCTTGTCGGGCCCTGTTACGGCCTCTGTTGTGGGGCTGTGCTCTGCGCAGGGCGGATAAACCAGCAGAGCAGTATCAGAAAAGTGGGGCGGGATTATACCGGTATCCGTTGCAAGGTGCCCATAGGGCATTCGGATAACAGTTGCTCAAGTGTGTGGCCATCCGGCAGTACGATCGCCGGGGCGATCTCGGTCAGTGGCCAGAGCACAAAACTGCGTTCGGTCATAAATGCGTGGGGTACGGTCAGGCGCTCTGTGCTGATGGTCTGGTCGCCGTAAAGCAGCAGGTCAAGATCCAGCGTGCGTGGGCCCCAGTGGATCTTGCGTACTCGATCATGGGCCTGTTCAATCGCCTGCAGTGCATCGAGCAGTGCGTGAGCCTCGAGTGTTGTCTCCAGGCAGGCCACGGCATTGATGTAGTCGGGCTGGCCCGGCGGTCCGACCGGGTCGGAACGGTACAGGCTGGAAGCGGTTACTAGCTGGCAGTCTGCCAGCTGAGCCAGTTCGGTCAGCGCCTGGCTGACCTGCTGACGCGGGTCTTCCAGGTTGCTACCCAGGCCGATATAACAGCGCGTCATCAGTCCTTTGACTCGGAACGGCGGTTGCTGCTGCGACGTGGACCTCGTTCGCCCTGATCGCGGTGCTCATTGTTATGACCGCCGGTGTTGTTGCCCTGATGATTGTCCCCGGTGCGGCGACGGCGGCGACGTGGTTTGTCATCATGGTCACGGCGGTGTTCGGTGTATACCCGTTGTACCGGGTTTTCTTTCTGGTATTCCGTCCACCAGGTGCTCAGTCCGTCCAGATCTTCACCGCTGTTCTCGCGCAGCAACAGCAGGTCGTAAGAGGCGCGGAAACGTGGGTGTTCGGTCAGCCGTTCGGCACGTTTGCCATGGTGGCGTGGCAGACGCAGCTGCATTTCCCAGATCTCGCGGATCGGGGTGGAGAAGCGACGCGGAATGGCGGTGGAGCGCACCTGCTTACCAATCACTTCATTGGCGGCCTCATGCAGTGCCTGCAGAGGTGGCATCTGATCGTCTTCCAGCATCTGGTTCATGCGGTGCTGCATCGGATACCAGAGCAGGGCGGCGTAGAGAAAGGCCGGGGTCACACTCTTACGCTGACGTAATCGACGGTCCGTGTTGCGAAAGGCATTGAGGATCAGCTCTTCTACCGGATAGCCCTGAGGGTTACGGATGGCAGCGGCGGGGGCTGGGAACAGCTGAGCAAACAGGTCGTACTGCTGCATCAGGTGATACACCCGCTCAGCATGGCCGGACTGGAACAGTTTCAGTGATTCGTCGAACAGGCGTGCCGGAGCGATGTTGCGTAGCAACGGGGCCAGTTCGTTGATCGGGGCGGCGGTGGCCGGTTCGATCTTAAATTCCAGTTTGGCGGCAAAACGTGCAGCCCGCAGCATTCGTACCGGGTCTTCACGGTAGCGGTCAGCGGGATCACCGATCATACGAATCGTACGCTTGTGCATATCTTCGTAGCCGTTAGCGAAGTCGATAATGCTGTGGTCGTTCAGATCGTAGTACAGGCTGTTGACGGTGAAGTCACGACGCAGGGCATCTTCTGCCAGGGTGCCATACACGTTGTCGCGCAGGATCATCCCGGCGGCAGACTGGCGGCCTTTTTCACCGCCGTCGTTTTCTGGCTGGTCGTGGCTGGCACGGAAGGTGGCGACTTCGATGATTTCACGGCCAAAGCGCACGTGCAGCAGTTTGAAACGACGGCCAATCAGCCGTGAACGGCGGAACAGCTCGTGGGCTTCTTCCGGGCTGGCACTGGTGGCCACATCAAAATCTTTGGGCCGCAGGTCCATCAGCAGATCACGGACACAGCCGCCGACCAGGTAGCCTTCGTGGCCGGAGTCGGTCAATCGATATACGACTTTGCTGGCATTGTCGTCCAGCCGGTGGCGATCGATATTGTGCTGGTCGTGCGGAATTACCCGTTTGGCGGATGTCCGGCGATCAGCGGTGGCTGGGGCAGCGTGCTCGGTACTGGAGCCGCCAAAGAGTTTACGAGCAAACTTGGAGAAAAATTTCATGCGGGAAATAGTAACTGTCCAGACCGAGTTGGAAAGGGGCGCATCATACCATTGATACCGCATCAGTATAAGCGGATCGCTGTATCTGCTTAGATTGGAAGCCGATCTGGGGGGATCTGTGATTAACGTTGGATGCGTTTACTCAGCGGGGGTATGAAAGTGGTTTGCGGGTACCCGCAAACCAGGGTCAGGCCTGCTTTTTGGGTCGTCGTGGAATGCCCAGTTTCTGACGGCGTTCCCACAGGCACTTGCGGCTGACGCCGAGTTTTTTGGCCAGCTCGGTTTCGCTCATCTGATCCTGGTTATCCAGTACGAAGCGCTGGAAATAGTCATCCAGTGACAATCCGGCCTGGCTGCCACTATTACGGGTGCCGTTGGTGTCCGCCAGGGTGGTGGCGTGGGTGGCGTCATTCTGGCCAGCGAAGCGTTGCTCAATAGAGGCCAGGGTGTCGGGCTCAAGGTCCAGCCCCAGCTGGTCGGGGCCCAGCAGCTGATCATCGGCAAGGATCACGGCGCGTTCGATGGCATTTTCCAGTTCCCGGACATTGCCCGGCCAGGGATATTGCAGCATCACGTCCAGCGCGCTCTGGCTAAAGGCCAGCTGGTCATTGCCCAGCCGCTGACAGGCGCGTGACAGCAGGGTGCGGGCGATTTCGATAATATCTTTACCGCGTTCGCGCAGCGGCGGAATTCGCAGTTCCATGACGTAAAGACGGTAGTAAAGATCTTCGCGGAATTCGCTGATTTTGGCCAGTTGCTTGAGGTTACGATGGGTGGCGGCAATCAGCCGAACATCGACCTGTTTCGATTGCACGGAGCCGACCCGGCGAATCTCGCCTTCCTGCAGGAAGCGCAGCAGTCGAGCCTGGGCTTCCAGTGGCAACTCGCCGATTTCATCCAGAAACAGGGTGCCACCATGGGCGGCTTCGATCAGGCCGTTACGACCACTGGTCGCGCCGGTAAACGCCCCTTTTTCATGGCCAAACAGTTCTGACTCGATCAGGCTTTCCGGGATTGCGGCGCAGTTGACACAGATCATCGGCGAATGGGCACGCTGACTCTGCTGATGAATGGCTTTGGCCGCCAGTTCTTTGCCGGTGCCAGATTCGCCCTGGATCAGAACGGTGGCGTCAGTGCGGGCTACCCGGTTGATGCGGCGAAACAGCTCCTGCATTGGCTGGCAGTCGCCGATCATATCGTGATCATCGATACTGGCTTTGTGGCTGTCGGTATTAACAGCGGGCTGAACGGAGATGCCGGTCTGGCGGTGGTTGAGAATGTGGTCAACGGAGTTGAGCATCTCGTCGTGGTCAAACGGCTTGGCAATGTAGTCTACCGCGCCCATTTTCATCGCATCAACAGCGGAGCGCAGGCTGGCATAGCTGGTCATAATCAGCACCGGGGTCTTACCCGCCCGTTCGATCAGGTCGGTACCAGGGGCACCGGGCAGTCGCAGGTCGCTGATAATCAGGTTGAAAGCACTCAGGTCATACTGGCTGAGGGCCTCGTCAACGGAGCCGGCATCCGACACATCGTAGCTGTTTTTTTCCAGCAACTTGCGCAGGGCGGCACGAATAATGGGTTCATCTTCAACAATCAGAATCTGGCTCATAAACCTTCACCATGTTCACTTTGGGAGGTATCCCTACCCACTGCCGGTATATGTCCGGGCAGCGTGATAACTACCTGAGTGCCTTTATTCTGCTTGTTGTTGGCGGGACTAATCAGATCAATACTACCATAATGGTCTTCAACGATGTTGTATACCAATGTCAGGCCCAGACCAGTGCCTTTGCCGGGTTCTTTAGTCGTGAAAAAGGGTTCAAACAGTTGTTGTTGCAGCTCCGGTGCAATGCCGCTGCCCTCATCAATGATGGTGACAACAACGACGCCTTCCTCCTCTTCAGCATCCACCCAGATATGGTCGTACAACTCCGAAGCATCGCTGGCATTGTTGAGCAGGTTAACGAAAATCTGCAGCAACTGCTGGCTGTTACCGGAGACGGTCAGGCTGGCTGGTACGTCGTTAATATAGCTCTGCTGCTTGCCTCGGGTATCCAGTGAAATCAGGTGGATCGCTTCTTCGACACAGCCGCGCAGCAGCACGGGACGGTGTTCACGGCCCTGCTCCTGGCGCCCGGCGTGGGCGAAGCGCACCAGCGAGTCCACAATGCTGCTGATACGTTTAGTCTGACCGACGATCTGGTCGCCAGTTTCAAGTATTTCCGGGTTATCGGTTTCCAGCTTCAGGTTTTGCGCCAGGCAGGCAATGCCGGTAACCGGGTTGCCAATTTCATGGGCAACCCCGGCGGCGAAGCGACCGATGGAGGCCAGTCGTTCACTGTGGGCCAGATTTTGCTGCATCAGGTGGGTGTCGGTCTCGTCTTCCAGCAGAATAACGGTGCCCGCATCCAGGTTTTTACTGAGCTGGGCCTTGTGCAGGCCACACCAGTGGGTGGCACCCTTAAGGCTGATTTTCTGATCCGGCACATGGGAGTCGGGGTGGCTGGCAAACTCACCCAGCACCTCGCCCCAGGGCGGTGGCAGGGTGTTGACCGGCACACCGACACAGTCCTCGGCAACCAGGTCGGTAAAACGGGCCATTTCCGCGTTCCATAACAGAATCTGTTGTTCGCCATCCAGGGTGCAGACACCTATCGGCAGTCTTTGCAGGGTCAGGCGGTGGTAACGACGCAGCTGGTCCAGCTCGGCGGTCAGGCCGGTCATCTTTTCCTGGTAATCCTCCAGCTGGCTTTCCATCAGGTGTACGTTGTGGGCTTTGAAGCCAACAGAGGCACCCTGGTGATGCAGTGGCTCCAGCAGAGACGCCGCTTCCACCGGGCCCAGCAGGCCGGACAGGTTCTGTTCCAGCTGGCTGCGCAGGCGCAGTAAGTCGATGGGCCGCATATGGTGACCGGGCAGGTTTAGCGCATCGGCCGCAGACTGTACTTCCCGGCTGGCGGCGTCGTTACCCAGCCGTGGGGTCAGCAGCTGCACGAAGTCTTCCAGTCGGCGGGCCTGTAAAGGGTCCATGTTGGTTTGTTGCAGAGCATTGACCAGGCAGGCGTTGGCGGCACGTTTTTCTTCCGGGGTGCTGGGGGTCAGCAGTGATACGCAGATCATCACGGCACTGTTGAGAAACAGTGAGGTCATGGCGGTGATATCCCACTCGGTTGCGGCCAGCTGGAAGGGCACCAGTGGCCCTTCGTTTACATTGAACAGTGGTAGCAGCATGGTGATCAGCCAGCTGGTCATACCGACACACAGTCCACTGATGACGCCCCAGCGGTTAGCACGAGGCCAGAACAGAGTCACTAGCAGGGCAGGCAGGAACTGCAAAAAAGCAAATACGGTGATGATGCCTAATTGGTGCAGATCATATTTATTAGTGACCAGCTGATATAGCAGGTAGCTGGCCAGAGTCAGCATCATGATCAGCAGGCGGCGTAGCCACAGCAGCCAGGCATAGAAACGGGTGGTATCTGGTAGTGGGATCAGCGGCAGAATCAGATGGTTTTGCAGAGTTGAAGCCATGGAGACGGTGGCCACAATCATAATGCCGGTAGCGGCAGACAGGCCACCGATAAACGTCAGTACTGTGAGCCACTCAGAATCCAGTTGCAGGCCCAGGTAGAACATGACGTTTTGCGGGTTGCCGCCGACGCCCATTGCCTGACCTGACCAGAGGATAATTGGCACCACCAGGGCCATAAGAAACAGCATCAGTGGCATGCCCCACATTGCTTTGTAGAGGGTTTCGTCGGCGGTGTTCTCGGTAAACATCATATGGAACATATGCGGCATCAGCACAGCGGAGCTGAAAAACGCCAGCAGCAGGGAGCGCCACAGGCCGCTGTCCAGATTGCTATACAGGTTCGTGGTCGCCTGAGGGTTGGTCGCCAGCCAGGCCTCCAGCCCGCTACCGCCGCCGAGTAGCTGAAAAAAACAGTACAGGCCGATGATCAGCAGTGCGCCGAGCTTGATCAGCGACTCGACGGCCATGGCCACCATCAGGCCCGGGTTCTGGCTGCGCAGTGACGCGTGACGGGCGCCAAACAGAATCGAGAATATGGCGATCACAATACAGAACCCAAGTGCGATCTGGTCGGCAGCGAAGGCACTGATGATATGTACCGCATCAGAGACGGCACTGATCTGAATAGAGATCAGCGGCAGGGTGGCGACCACCGTTAGCAGGGCGGTGATGGTGCCCAGGGTGCCGCTACGAAAACGGAAGGCGAACAGGTCGGCCAGCGAACTGAGTTGATAGGTCCGGGTGATGCGCAGAATCGGGATCAGAAAGGCCGGTGCCAGCATAAAGGCCGCTGCGGCCCCCAGATAGGATACCAGGAACATATAGCCGCCCTGTTCTGCCAGGCCGAAGGTGCCGTAGTAGGTCCAGACGCTGGCATACACCCCCAGTGACAGCACGTGGGTGTAGGGGTGGCGCACGATGCGGGCCGGTATTTTACCGCGCTCGGTCAGCCAGGCCGCACCAAACAGAAAGGTCAGGTAGGCGATACCGATCAGTACCAGTTCGGGCAGGCTAAACATCGTGGTTGCGTCTCCGGTCGAGCATAATCAGGAACAGGATAAGGGCCAGCCAGGCCAGGAAAGGGTGGTACCAGGGGCCCTGCCAGGCTTGCCACCAGTCCACCACCATCGGTAGTAGCAGGTAGAGTGCAGGCAGCAATAGCAGTAACAGCCGGTGCAGATGCATGGTCAGGGCTCCCAGGTGATCGCGTGTTGACTGGCGATCTGGCTGGGTTGCCAGTGTGTGGTGGCCCAGCTCAGCAGTTCATCCAGGCTGGCATCGCACAGTGTGGTTGGTGGTTGCTGGCCCAGAAAGCGCAGGGCTTCGATCAGTTGTGGCACTGGCCTGCTGTTGTCCAGTGGTTGCGCCAGGTTCTGTTTGCTCAGTTTCTGCCCTGCGGCGTTACTGGCGACAGGAATGTGGCTGTAATGCGGACGTGAAAAGCCGAGCAGCTGTTGCAGGTGGAGCTGGCGATGCGTCTCCTCAAGCAGATCACAGCCGCGGACAATGTGGCTGATCTGCTGGCAGGCATCATCGACGACCACGGCCAGCTGGTAGGCAAAGAGGCCATCTTTGCGCTTGATAACAAAATCGCCACCGTCACCGAGCTGGCACTGTTGCGGGCCCTGAATCGCGTCTTCAAATTGGGTGCTTATCTGGTTCGTACAGGCGCGCCAGGCGCTGGCGGCTGTCGCTGCGGGTGACTGCTGGCGACAATGGCCGTCGTAACAGGTTGTGCCGGTACGTTGCTGGATTTGCTTGCGAGAGCAGTCACAGCGATAAGCCTGTTGCTGCTGGTGGAGCTGATGCAGGGCGGCCTGGTAGTGGCTCAGACGATTACTCTGGAACAGGATGTCGCCATCCCAGTGCAGACCAAATGCCTCCAGAGTCTGGGGGATCTGTATGCGTGCGCCGGGGAATTCGCGGGGGGGATCGAGATCTTCAATCCGTAACAGCCATTGGCCCTGGTGGGCGCGTGCGTCAAGGTAGCCTGCTAATGCAGCCAGCAGGGAGCCGAAGTGAAGCAATCCGGTGGGGGACGGAGCGAAGCGACCGATATATGTCACAGGGTCAGAGCGGGCAATACAGGCCGATGCGGGAACATCGGCCTGTGAACATCAGGCGCCGATCTGTTTTTCTTTGATCTCAGCCAGGGTTTTGCAATCAATGCAAAGGGTGGCTGTTGGGCGTGCTTCGAGACGACGAATACCGATTTCGATGCCACAGGCATCACAGTAGCCGTAATCTTCGTCGTCGATACGCTCCACGGCTTCGTTGATCTTTTTGATCAGCTTGCGCTCACGGTCACGGGTACGCAGTTCGAGACTGAATTCTTCTTCCTGACTGGCACGATCACTCGGGTCAGCAAAGTTGGTCACTTCTTCCTGCAGATGGTGGATGGTGCTATCGACCTCCTCCATCAGCTCGCGTTTCCAATTGTTCAGGATGGCGCGGAAATGGTCGCTCTGCGCCTCATTCATGTACTCCTCGCCTTCCTTGATCTGGTAAGGCTCGAAGTGGGCAAATTGGGTGTCGTTGCTGGCTGGCATAGGCACTGCCTCACTCGTAAATTATCGCCGGTAACTGGCGCATCACCTGCCGGAATATGACACCTGATTGTGATCCAGGTGCCGCGAAAGGCAGCGACGTTACCAGATGCGCTGACGTTAGACCAGACCCTGATGCGACAAAATGGCCTCAGAAGATGTTCTATAACAAGAAGGTCTAGCTCACAGGGACGATGTTGTAAACCCGGATGGTTTTATTCCGAGCATTAATAACGGCTAAAATAAGGGCTTGAATTGCCTGTAAAGCCGATCATAGCAGTGACTGCTAATGTATAATCCGTGGCTTTGATTATTTTGCAGAAGAGACAGTGTAATGACCGGTCAATGGACTCAGCGTGCCGCCGATATTCAGTCATTTAAAGTGATGGACCTGCTCAAACGGGCCAAAGAGCTGGATGAGCAGGGCTTTGATGTGGTGCATATGGAGGCCGGTGAGCCTGATTTTGCCACCGCTGCGCCGATAGCTGAGGCGGCGAAAGCTGCCATCGATCAGGGACTGACGCAGTACACTGCCTCGGCCGGTATTATGCCGCTACGTGAAGCCATTTCTGGCTGGTATCAGCAACGTTATGGGCTGGATATTTCACCGCAGCGGATCATTGTGACCAGTGGTGCTTCCGGGGCGCTGCTGATGGCGTTTTCTTTGCTGGCCGAACAGGGTTCCAACTTTATGATGACGGACCCGGGCTATCCCTGTAATCGCCAGTTCCTGCGTTTGATTGAAGCGCGTGGCCAGCTGGTGCCGGTGGGGCCTGAGCACAACTACCAGCTGACTCCGGAACTGATCAATCAGCACTGGAATGCAACCACCGCAGGGGTGCTGCTGGCCTCGCCCTCCAATCCGACCGGAGCGGTGGTAAAGCGTGACGAGCTGCAGGCTATCGTTGATACAGTACGGGCGAAAAATGGCCATCTGGTGGTGGATGAGCTGTATCACGGCCTGACCTATGGTTTTGATGCACCTTCCGTGCTGGAGCTGGACCCCAATGCCTTTGTGCTGAACAGTTTCTCCAAATACTTCGGTATGACCGGCTGGCGACTGGGCTGGATGGTAGTGCCGGACGCGGCGGCACCAGAGATCGAGAAGCTGGCGCAGAACCTGTTTATTTCGCCATGCACTATCTCTCAGTACGCGGCGCTGGCGGCGTTTAAACCGGAAACAATTGACATCATGGAGCAGCGTCGTCATGCGTTCAGTCAGCGCCGTGACCTGCTGGTGGGTGGTCTGCGTGAGCTGGGTTTTGATATTCCGATTACCCCTGAAGGGGCCTTTTATGTGTATGCCGGAGCGTCACATCTGACCGATAACACCTTTGATTTTTGCTGGTCGTTACTGGAAGAGAACAAGGTGGCGACCACGCCGGGGCTGGATTTTGGCAGTAATCATGCAGAAAAATTTATCCGCTTCTCCTACACCACCGGGATGGACCGGATCGAACTGGCACTGGAACGCCTGCGTCAGCGGATCGGATAAATCTGATGAAATTACCTGAACTGATCGAAGGGCGGCTGATTCAGCGCTACAAGCGTTTTCTGGCTGATATCGAGCTGACTGACGGCACTCGGGTGACTGCCCACTGTCCCAATACCGGTTCGATGAGAAACTGCGCCACCCCGGGCAGCCGGGTCTGGCTGTATGATTCCGCAAACCCCAAACGTAAATATCCGCTGGGCTGGGAGCTGGTTGAGGTGCAGCCAGGGGCGCTGGCCTGCATCAATACTGGCCGTGCCAACGGGCTGGTGCGTGAGGCGATTGAACAGGGGGTGGTCAGCCAGCTGCAGGGTTACGCGGGTATGCGTGCGGAGGTGAAATACGGCGCTGAGAACAGCCGTATTGATCTGTTGCTGCAAGGCGAGGGGCTGCCGGATTGCTGGGTTGAGGTGAAAAACGTCACCCTGCTGGAAGACAACGGCTGGGGCAGTTTCCCCGATGCCGTTACCGCCCGGGGTGCCAAACATCTGCGTGAGCTGATGGCGATGGTCGCTCAGGGTGACCGGGCCGTACTGCTATTCTGTGTGCCCCATGGCGGAATCGAGCGGGTGCGGCCAGCGGACCATGTTGACCCGAAATATGGTCAGCTATTGCGCGAAGCAGCGCAGGCCGGAGTGGAGGTGCTGGCGTATGGTGCGGTGCCTGAGCCCGGCGAACTGACGTTGAGTCGTCAGCTGGACATTGATCTGAGCCCGGTGGCCGGTTAACCGACCAGATAGATCTGGCCGTCGCGGTGTTCAAAATCCACAGCGGTCAATTTATCGTTGGCACAGGGGCCAGCGATACAGTGGCCATCGTCAATTTTGAATAGCGCACCGTGGGTGGCGCACTGCAGGTAGTGTTTACCGTGATCGAGAAACTGATCTGGCATCCATTCCAGCGGAATGCCGCGGTGGGGGCAGCGGTTGTTATACAGATACAGCTGGCCCTTTTTCCGCACGGCGATCAGATTATAGCCTTCGCCCTGCAGGCCGCGGGCGCTGTTATCTTCAATATCGGTGTCGGCACACAGGTGGATCATCGGGCTGTTAACTCCGCTGGTTAGTCTTAAACGGCCGAGTATAGTAGCCTGGTTATGCCTGCACAGCATCGGTCAGTTCATCGACCAGTTCCTGGCTCAGCAGGGTGCTGACCAGCTGGTCGACGGCGTCGGTCTGCTGGGTATCCACAGCCAGGCTCCAGCCCAGTTCATCTTCAGCCAGTAGTTCCATGTTCGCCAGCTGGTCATACATCACTTCGACAGTCGCGTCAGAGGCATCCAGCTGGCTGGCGTGGCGAATCTCCAGCCGTCGCTCCAGTTCATCGGGCTCGCAGCCGCAACTCAGGATGCGGATCGGCACGCGCAACTGCTGAGCCAGGGTGAGGTAGCCCTGGCGGGCGCGACGGCGAATGAACGTTGCATCCACCACCACGCTATAACCGGCCTGCAGCAGGCTGCGGCTGTGCTGTAGCAGCTGGTTGTAAGTGTGGGTATTCATTTCGTGGCCATAGAGTTCCAGTGCCTGGCCCTGACTAAGCTCGCGGTGTAGCCGCTTACGTTCCACATCAGCGCGCACCCTGATCAGTCCCAGCCGTTCACACAGCTGTTCGCTGAGCCGGCTTTTACCGCTGCCGGAAACACCGTGCATCAGGAACAGGGTCGGGGTGCGACGCTCAGCATATTGCTGCGCCAGGTTGCTGTAGTGACGGAAACTGTCCAGATCGATAGTTGGCCCCAGGGTGGCGACTTTGGCCCGTACCATGGCCCGGTAGGCTTTGTAGAAGCTCAGCAGGCGGACGCCGTCGTAATCACCGCACAGTTCCAGATACTGGTTAAGGCAGCGCGCCGCCCAGCGGAACTGGCCGTTGGCTTCCAGGTCCATCAGCAGGAAGGCCAGGTCACAGAGGGTATCGATCCAGCGAAACTGCAGATTGAACTCAATGCAGTCAAACAGCCGCAGTTCGTTATGGTGCAGGGTGATGTTGGCCAGATGCAGATCACCGTGGCACTCGCGGACATGGCCGTTGGCTTTACGCGTGTTCAGGTAATCGCTGAGGGAACGAAACTGTTGGGCAATCTGATTGGACAGCAGCTGTAACTGCTGCCAGTCATCGGCGTTCTCCAGCACATTACCGATATGCAGGAAGTTGTCTGATACCACTTCCCAGATGGTTTCGGGCTCGCCCCAGGGGCTGTCACTGGAAACAATGGGAATACGGCTGTGGAACTCGGCAATCTGAATCGCCAGGTGATCGATCCACTGCGGGTCGAAGCGCTGTTGTGCTAACAGCCGATCCAGCCGCAGGCTGTCATCAAACTGCGCCATCTGCACGGCATACTCAATGACTTCCCCCGCACCGTTAATCTCGGGCTGCTCTGCGCTGCCGGTGATGGCGACGACCTGCTGATAGAGATCCGGTGCCAGCCGACGGTTAAGGCGCAGCTCCTCTTCGCAAAAATGCTGACGGCGGCTCAGGGTCGTGAAGTCGAGAAAGCCAAAGTCGACCGGCTTTTTCAGCTTGTAGGCGTGTGGACCGGTCAGGATCAGCCAGGAAATATGGGTTTCCACGACCCGGATCCCGGTCACAGGATGTGGATAGAGAGCCGGGTTTTGCAGAGATTCAATCAGCGTCATAACACCGTTACGCAATGCCTGTGGGGGCTTCATTATATGGGGATGGTGGCCAAAAGCCGAACCGGATATCGACGGTCGCCTGTGCAACTGGCTGATTGCCATGAAATGAGCCTCGCGACGCATGGCTGAATAGAGACTTAATAGCCAGTGAACACTGTCCGATATCAGGCTGCTTATCGCTGTAAATAGAGCAAACTTTGCCCCAATATACGGTGGGCCTGGCCGCTGCATCTCTTTATAATTGCGCGATGGCAAAACAACAGAAGTCCCCGTCCCGTGCCGCTAAAGGCAAGAAGAAAGCCCCTGCGGCTGCACAACCCTCCCGACTGCGTCGGTTTTTTGTTCCGTTATTGATTTTCAGTCTCAAGCTGTCGCTGGTGGCGGCGGTACTGGGCAGTTTCGGCCTGATCTGGCTGGACTCTCAGGTACGTGAGAAATTTGAAGGTAAACGCTGGGCGGTACCGGCCAAGGTATACGCTCGCCCGCTGGAACTGTATCCGGGACAGGCGCTGCCCCGTGATGCGCTGAAACGAGAACTTAAGGGACTGGGCTATCGTTTTGTCAGCCGGGCGGGTAAGCCTGGAACAGTTGAGTGGGCTAGCCGCCGGGTGCGGGTGTTGAGCCGAGGCTTCAGCTTCCCGGATGGTTCGGAGCCTGCCCGCGATATGATGCTGGAGTTCTCTGGCAGCACGCTGCGCTCAATCCGTACCCGCAGCGGCGAGCAGTTGCCACTGGTGCGGCTGGAGCCGATTCTGATTGGCGGCATTTATCCTAAGGATAATGAAGACCGCGATCTGATCCGGCTGGACCAGGCCCCTGAGTATCTGGCCCAGGCGCTGGTCCAGGTGGAAGACCGCGATTTCTACGATCACTATGGTGTCTCGCTGAAAGGTATCTCCCGGGCGATGTGGGTCAATATGAAGGCGGGCCGCTTTGTTCAGGGCGGCTCAACCCTGACGCAGCAGCTGATCAAAAACTTCTACCTGACCTCGGAACGCTCGCTGACCCGCAAGCTGCTGGAACTGCCGATGGCCATGCTGCTGGATCTGCATTACAGCAAGGATGAGATCCTGGAGGCCTATCTGAACGAGGTGTACCTGGGGCAGTCTGGCAGTCGGGCGATCCATGGCTTCGGACTGGCGTCGCAGTATTACTTCGGCCAGCCGTTGCCTGAGCTGCAGTTGCATCAGGTGGCGTTACTGGCCGGTCTGGTCAAAGGGCCGTCCTATTATGATCCCCGGCGTAATCCAGAGCGGTCGAAAACCCGTCGAAATCTGGTGATCCGTATTCTGGCGGATCAGGGAGTGATCAGTCACGATCAGATGATCAAAGCGCAAGGCCAGCCATTGGGTGTGCTGAAACAGAAAAGTCTGCACAAGGGGGCTTATCCGGCGTATCTGGACTTTGTGAAGCGCCAGCTGCGGGACGAATACCCGCAGGAAGCGCTCAGTTCCGAAGGATTGCGGGTGTTCACCAGTCTGGATCCGATTGTGCAGCATAACGCTGAGCTGGCGACGACCAGTACGGTGGCCAGTCTGGAAAAACGCTACCCTGAACAGCGTAAGAAATTACAGGCCAGCATGGTGGTAACCGATCCGCAAACGGGTGAAGTGCTGGCGCTGATTGGTGGGCGCAACAGCCGTTATCAGGGCTTTAACCGGGCGCTGGATATGCGCCGCCCGATCGGTTCGCTGGTAAAGCCACCACTTTATCTGGCGGCGATGGAGCAGGGTTACACTCTGGCCTCCCTGCTGGAAGATGAGCCGGTGGTGCTTAAACAGTGGGACGGCAGTGTCTGGAAACCGCAGAATTTTGATCGCATCAGCCATGGTCTGGTTCCCCTGCACCGTTCGCTGGCGTTGTCTTATAACCAGTCCACGGCCCGGCTGGGGCTGGATATCGGCGTCGATAAGGTAATTGATATGCTGGAGCGGCTGGGGGTTAAAGAGACGCTGCCGCAGTATCCGTCACTGTTTCTGGGGGCGGCAAACCTGGCCCCGGTGGATATGGCACAGGTGTATCAGACCATTGCGGCCAACGGCTTCCGTACCCCGTTACGGGCAATTCGGATGGTGACTGATGCCAATAACCGTGAACTGTCCCGTTATTCATTCAAGGTTGAGCAGCAGGTGGCCTCTGAACGGATCCATCTGATTCAGTATGCGATGCAGGAAGTGGCTCGCGAAGGTACCGCCCGCTCGATCTACCGGCAGTTGCCAGGCAGCCTTAATGCGGCGGGTAAAACCGGCACCTCTAATGGTCAGCGTGACAGCTGGTTTGCTGGCTTTACCGGTAACCGGCTGGCGGTGGTCTGGCTGGGCCGGGATGATAATGGCAAGCTGCCGATAACCGGCAGTAGCGGGGCGCTGAAGGCCTGGATTGCGCTAATGAAACGGGAAAAGCCACAACCGTTCTACGCCACGCGACCAGAAAATGTACAATATGTCTGGATAGACTCCATGTCTGGTCTGCGTTCGGCAGAGGGTTGTGAAGGTGCGCGTCAGTTGCCCTTCGTACGTGGCACCGTCCCTGAAAGGGCGGTGGCCTGTGCCCGATTGCCTCGGCTGGATACCCCTGCCTCCTGGTTTAAGAGCTGGTTTCAGTAAACGTTATGACTTATCGCTTATCTACGGCCCTGGTGGCCGCTGCTGTTTTGTTAACCGGTTGTTCCGGGCAGAGTTATCGGGCACCGGTTGAAGACCGTAATGGTCATCCGCCGGTAGCTGAATCCGCCCGGCCCGCCCCTGGGGTTGTGGTACGCCCGGTTGCGCCGGTACCGATTCAGGGCAGTACGCTGCCGTCCCGGCCCGCGCAATCTTCCACGGCTCCGGCACCTTACACGCCGCAGCCCGATTACCGACCTGTGCCTGACTATGCGCCGGATAGCCGTCAGCCATCGGCGCATTCGTCGCGTAATCCAGCCGTGGTGGCCTTGCTGAGTAATGCCAGCAAGCAAACCCGCGCCGGTTCGCTGGGTTCGGCTCAGGCCAGCCTGGAGCGGGCGCAGCGTATCGCCCCACGTGACCCTGAAGTGTATTACCAGCTGGCGGACTTGCAGCGACGTAAAGGCGATTATCGCCAGGCAGAGCAGATGGCGCTGCGTGGGCTGGAAGTCGCCATGGGGCAGCCGCGTATGCAGCGCTCGTTGTGGGGGCTGATCAGCCAGGTGCGTAAAGCCCGTGGTGATACCCGTGGTGCCCGGCAGGCGCTGGACAAGGCGCGTCAGTACTGAGTTCTGGGTTAAATAAAAAGCAGCCCCGCTGCTGTGGTGGCAACGGGGCTGAACAGGAACCGGGCTGGCGACCCTGCTTCGCCGCCCCCGAGAGGCTGTGGGAGTTTGCTCAGCTGCGACCTGAGCGGGCGAGTGCGGACTCCTGCGAAAATGGACTCAGCCAGGGCGCTGAATAATGTCAGGGGTCTGTGGCTCCTGACTGAGGATAAAATCTCTGATCACGGCTGGAATGGCTGTTTTACAGTTCTGGTTGTAATCCACGTATACAATGACCGCTTCCCCTTCTGCTGCAACCGCGCCGTGATCCAGGCTGTACAGCTTGTGCTGCATGGTGAAGCGGTCTTCTTCCATATAGGTGACCCGGGTGGCAGAAATCACATTGCCCGGCCAGGTTAGAGGGATCCGATAACGAATACTGCTGTCGCGCAGAATCGGTCCCAGTCCATCACGATCCATCAGTTTTAGTGCCTGACAGCGCTCCATGTAGGCCATGCGGGCGCTTTCAAACCAGCGCAGATAGACCAGGTTATTCACATGCGCAAAGGCATCCATCTCACCCCAGGCAATGGGGATCTCCAGCTGAACTGGAAAATCTTGCAGTACGTCGATGCTCATTGGCAGGCTCCTTTGCTGTACCGGTTGATAGCCCCTATTCAGACCCATTCCATAAGATAAGTGAAATTTTTAATTATTATCTTTTGTATAAATACGATTTATAGAAAGAATTGGAATGACTGATTTTTCATCAGACATTGGCTGTGCCATGCTGGCCTGGTACGTCAGACCGGGTGGGACGGCAGAATTGATAACAGACGGGGTGCCGAATGGAGTTACGACAGATTCGCTATTTTCTGGCGGTGCAGGAAACGGGCAGTTTTACCCGCGCGGCAGAGAAAATGTTTGTTACTCAGCCTGCGCTATCGTCGGCAGTAAAAACGCTGGAGGAGGAGCTGGGTGCGCAATTGCTGGTACGCAGTCATAAACGGGTCAGCCTGACGGCCGCTGGATTGCGGTTCCGGGATCGGGCGTTTGCGATTCTGGCTGAATGTAATGCGGCAAAGCGTGATCTGATGGAGCAGCAAAGCCAGCGCCAGATCCGGTTGGGAATTCTCAGTACGCTTAATACTCCACCGATCAATCAGCTGATCCACCAGTTTCACACCACCTATCCGGAAGTGATTATTCACCTGCAAAGCGGTACTAAAGATGGCCTGGCCCATCGGCTGGGGCAGGACCAGGTTGATCTGATTGTGACCGCACTGTCTGGGGATGAAGCCTCGCTGACGACGCTGCCATTGTTTCAGGAACGTTTTATGCTGATGGTCAGCAGCCAGCATCACCTCGCTACTCGCAGTAGTGTCCGGCTGGCTGATCTGCACGGGGAGCCGTTTGTACTGCGTAAAAACTGTGAGGTGCTGGATCAGGGCAAGCGGGTGTTTCTGACGGAGCAGGCGCAGCCACGGATTACTTGCCGGACCGATGAAGACAGCTGGGCGATGTCGATGGTGCGTAATAATCTGGCAGCGGCCATTATGGCCGAAAGTGTCGATGAAGCCGGGGTGGTGAAAATACCGATTGTGGATTTTGGCCTGATTCGCACGGTGGGTTGTCTGTGGCGTAGCCATTGTGAGCAGGAGGCGGTGCAGCAGTTCACCACCTTTGCCGCCCAGCACTGCGCCCCGCCAGAGCGGGGCGCGATGGGATGAGTCAGGTATTGACGCTGTGAAGTTGCTTCAGCTGGTTGCCCAGCAGCGCCAGCGCGGCGGCCAGGCTCAGGTTGTACAGTGCCAGGTCCGGGCTGGTGAAGCGCGAAAATGGACTGAACACTAACAGAGCAGTGCCTGCGATCAGGGCTGAGCTGCCCAGCAACAGGCGGGTCAGGCCCTGACTCAGGGTTAATGTGGCCAGCAACCAGCTAAGGCTGATGGCAATCATTAATCCTTCGCTGTAGTCCTCGCCAATGCCGGAACGACGACACAGCTCGAACATTGCAAACAATGCCAGCAGCCAGCGTCCCCAGGCCGCACGACTCCACTCCCAGCCCCGCGCCAGCGCCAGCAGCGCTGAACTGATTAGCGGCAGGCCTGCATAAATCGCCAGGTTGGAGAGCATCCGGTTCAGGGTCAGGCTATCCTGGTCGCTGCCGGTCAGCGTGATGCTGGCCAGCGCTGCCAGGGCGATAAAGGTGCAGGCCAGACTGATTACTTTCAGGTGGGTCTGCGGGCCTTCTTTGTGGTTGTCTGCACTACGGTAGCTGCTGCTGGCGGCCATCCCGGCCCCCAGCATCAGCAGTAGCTGACTGAGTGTTTCCACTGTCAGTCAGCCGTTCAGGCCAGGCTGGCGAAGACAGTGTCAGCGGCCGCGATGGTCGCTTCGATGTCCGCCTGGCTGTGGGCTGCTGAGATGAAACCGGCTTCGAATGCAGACGGTGCCAGGTAGATGCCCTGTTCCAGCATGCCGTGGAAGAAGCGGCCGAATTTTTCGGCATCACACTGCATGGACTCGGCGAAGCTGGTCACCTGTTCCTGCTCGGTAAAGAACAGGCCGAACATGCCGCCAACCCGGCTGGTGGTGAACGGAACACCATGGCTGGCAGCGACGGCTTCCAGGCCCTGGGTCAGCAACTCAACTTTGGCTGCCAGCTGGTCGTGGAAGCCAGGTTCGGTGATGGCGTTGAGCATTGCCAGACCGGCCGCCATAGCCAGCGGGTTACCGGACAGGGTGCCTGCCTGGTATACCGGACCCAGCGGCGCGATATGTTCCATGATCTCTTTTTTGCCGCCAAATGCGCCAACCGGCAGGCCGCCACCGATGATTTTACCCATGGTGGTCATATCAGGCTTAACGTTGTAAACCGCTTGCGCGCCACCCAGGGCAACACGGAAGCCGGTCATCACTTCGTCAAAAATCAGTATCGTGCCATATTCATCACAGACGTCGCGCAGGCCTTCCAGGAAGCCAGGTACCGGCGGGATGCAGTTCATGTTACCGGCAACCGGCTCAACGATAATACAGGCGACTTCAGTGCCCACTTCTTTGAACGCCGTGCGTACGGAGTCGATATCGTTGAAGTCCAGGGTGATGGTGTGCTCGGCCAGAGCTGCCGGTACGCCCGGTGAGTTTGGCTCGCCCAGGGTCAGTGCGCCGGAGCCTGCTTTTACCAGCAGGGAGTCGGAGTGACCGTGGTAACAGCCTTCAAATTTGACGATCTTGTCACGGCCGGTGTAACCACGGGCCAGACGGATGGCGCTCATGGTGGCTTCAGTGCCGGAGTTGACCATGCGCACCATATCCAGGCTGGGCATGATTTCGCAGACTTTGTCCGCCATGTCGATTTCGATCGCTGTCGGTGCGCCGAAGCCCAGGCCGTTGTTCAGTGAATCGCGCACGGCACCCAGTACACGCTCGTCGGCGTGACCCAGGATCATCGGGCCCCAAGAGCCGACGTAGTCGATGTATTTATTGTCGTCTTCGTCCAGCAGGTATGCGCCCTTACCGGCTTTGAAGAAAACAGGGGTACCGCCAACACCTTTAAATGCGCGGACCGGGGAGTTAACGCCCCCTGGGATGTGAGTCTGGGCCTGTTCGAACAACGCTTCGGAACGTGACATATCGGGTCTCTCTTTAATCTGCTGGTCGGCTGAGCACTGCCGTGGCGGTGTTCAGAACTGATTTTTAAACTGTTGTGCACGGGCGGTGATAGCGTCGGCGGCAAACAATGCATGTACCACCGCGGTCATATCGGCACCGGCCTCAATAAGCTGGCCCGCATTATCTACGCTAATGCCGCCAATCGCTACTATGGGCAGGGCAAAGCGTGATCGGGCCTGGGCCAGAATCGCCATGGGGGCGGGTCTGGCACTGGGCTTGGTTTGTGAGGGAAAGAAGGCACCGAAGGCGAGGTAGTCAGCGCCGTCGTGTTGTGCCTGAGCGGCCAACTCAAGGCTGTCATGGCAGGTGATGCCGATAATGGCATCCGCCCCCAGCTGTGCGCGGGCGGCGGCATGGCTACCGTCGCTCTGGCCCAGATGTACGCCAGCGGCACCGCAGGCCAGCGCCAGCGCGATATCATCGTTGATCAGTAAGGGCACCTGATACTGCTGGCAAAGCAGGTTCAGCGCACGGGCCTGACGCAAACGACGCTCGGCATCTGTGGATTTGTCGCGATACTGGACAATGGCTGCACCTCCCTGAAGCGCCTGTTTAACACAGCTGAGCAGGGTTTCATCGTCGGCCATCAGGGTGCTGTCGGTGATGGCATAGAGGCCACGCAGGTTGAATCGGGACATTACTTGAGTTCCTCCAGGTAATACTGCTCTAACTGCTCACGACTGAGCAGGCCCAGAATGCTCTGGTCATTTGCCTGTACAAAGAGTGTGTTAACGCCACTTTCGTTCATTTTATCCAGTGCTTCTTTCAGCGTGGCCTGAAATGAGATGGCAGTCAGCTCAAAGCGTCGGGCCGGTACTTCGAACAGGTCGATCTGTTCTACTTCAGGATGGCGTTTGAGCCACTGGCGCAGATCAGTGCGTGACAGCAGCACAGGATAATAGTTGTCGGACTCGATCAGCAGGCGGTTGTGCTGACGCGTCAGGGTCATGGCCTGATCACGATCAACGGTCCCCGTGCTGCGGACAAAGTCCTTTTTCATCAGGCTGCCCACGGCTGCCCGTGACAGCGCCTGAGTGAGGGGCTGATGGCGATAGTCCAGCCCCTGGGCCTGCAGCGAAGTGATAAAGATCGATGGCAGGTGAAACAGGTAACGCACGGTGACGTTGGCGGTCACGATGGCGATCATGCCCGGCAGAATGATATTTGGATTACCGGTCAGCTCCAGCAGGGCGGTCAGTGCCGCCAGGGGCGCGTTCAGCACTGCACCCATCATCGCGCCCATACCGACCATGGCATAGAAGCCGGTATGGGACATAGGACCATCGACCAGCAAATCACCGGCCAGCCCCAGTGCGCCACCGGCCATGGCACCGATAAACAGCGTTGGCGCGATCAGGCCGCCAGGGATGCCCAGACCGATAATAATGGGTGTCAGCAGCCATTTGGCGAGAACCAGCAGTAGCAGGCCGGTCAGAGCAATATTCCCTGCCAGCGCATCAGAGACGGTGTCATACCCCAGGCCCATGATCTGCGGTACCCAGACGGACACCAGACCGGCCAGGACACCCGCGCCGATCAAACGGTAGCTCAGCGGATATTTCGCCAGTTTGACCGTCTGACGTAGCAGGTGGTTAAACCCGGCGGCCAGCAGGCCAATGCTGAAGCCCAGCAACATAATGACGGGGATCTCTGCCAGCGAACTGATGGTCAGTGCAGGGACGTCGAGTACCACTTCACTGCCCAGCAGCAGCCGGTTACTGACATCGGCGGTAACCGCAGCCACCATGATCGGTACGAAGCCGACGGCGGTGTATTCCAGCAGTACCAC
This sequence comes from uncultured Oceanospirillaceae bacterium, assembly GCA_913057435.1. Classification (GTDB taxonomy): domain Bacteria; phylum Pseudomonadota; class Gammaproteobacteria; order Pseudomonadales; family Balneatricaceae; genus Marinobacterium_C. The sequence goes on from CAJXNY010000020.1 coordinate 78,643, forward strand.
CTCCATGGCAAAGATCACTCCGGCCAGTGGTGTGTTAAAAGCCGCCGCGATGGCCGCCGCCGTACCACAGCCCACCAGTAAACGCAGTGAGTTGTTCGGCAAGTGCATTTTCTGACCGATCCAGCTGCTGCAGGCGGCACCAATATGCACCGCCGGACCTTCGCGGCCGACAGAGTGACCACTGACCAGCGCGACGCTGGCACATATCAGCTGGTTGATCATATTGGGCAGAGGCAGGTGGCCCTGGTGGTAGCTCATGCGTTCCAGTACATGCACGACGCCGACTTTGCGTACTGCGGCGCTGACGTTGTGCAAAATCAGCAGTAGCACCAGACTGCCGGTCACCGGCAGGGCAAAGCGGGCCCAGCCAGGTAAGGCTTCAAAGTTGTTATGGTTGCCCAGGAAGTACTCCAGCGGGGCGTCAACCAGCAGTCGAAACAGGGAAATCAGCAGGGCAGTGCCAATGCCGGAGAGTACGCCCAGGATTACCAGCTGGGGCAGGGCTTCAGTGTGGGCGAGGCGTTCGCGAAAATAGTCCAGAGACCAGACAGGTTTGTTCATTTATGACAGCTTCCAGGCGCTCTTTCTTGAATGGTTGTGCGTCCGTGCGGGGCATAGAGGCAAGGGAGTGAAGGCCAGGCCTCAGGGTCATCCGTTGACCATTTGATTAGTCATAGCGCCCGCTGACGAGTAGTATACGGTACCAGATTTCTGGATAAATATGAGAGGTTGCTGTGATCAAGGTAGGCATCGTAGGTGGCACTGGTTATACCGGTGTGGAGCTGTTAAGAATTTTGGCAAATCACCCGCAGGTGAAGGTCGAGGTGATTACCTCACGCTCTGAAGAGGGCGTTCATGTGGCGGATATGTTTCCTAACCTGCGCGGCCGTTATGACCTGCGATACAGCGTACCGTCTGTCGATACGCTGGCCCGTTGCGATGTGGTGTTCTTCGCGACGCCGCATGGGGTGGCGATGAGCATGGCACCCGAACTGTTGGATCGGGGCGTGAAAGTAATCGATCTGGGCGCGGATTTCCGTATTCGTGATCTGGAGGTCTGGTCGCAGTGGTACGGTATGGAGCATACCGCGCCTGAGCTGGCCGCCCAGGCGGTCTACGGTCTGCCAGAAATTAACCGTGAACAGATTAAAAATGCTCAGTTGATCGCCTGCCCTGGGTGTTACCCGACAGCGACTCAGCTGGGTTATTTCCCGTTACTGGAAAACAAGCTGATTGATCATCGTCGTCTGATTGCGGATTGTAAGTCGGGTGTTAGCGGTGGTGGCCGTGGTGCCAAGGTTGGCATGCTGATGTGTGAAACCAGCGAGAGCATGATGGCCTACGGCGTGCCGGGGCACCGTCACCTGCCGGAGATCAAACAGGGTCTGGCTGATGTGGCTGAGCGTCCTGTGCACCTGACCTTCGTGCCACACCTGACGCCGATGATTCGTGGTATCCATGCCACCCTGTACGGGGTGCTGAAAGACCCTGTTGATCATGATCTGCAGGCAATGTTTGAAGCGCGCTATGCCAATGAGCCGTTTGTCGACGTGATGCCAGCAGGCAGTCATCCACAGACGCGTAGCGCCAAAGGCTCAAACATGTGCCGCATCAGCGTTCATCGTCCACAAAATGACGACACGGTTGTGGTGTTGTCTGTGATTGATAACCTGGTGAAAGGGGCGGCCGGACAGGCAGTTCAGAATATGAACATCATGTTTGATCTGGCCGAAACGTCCGGTCTGGAAATGGTCGCCTTGATGCCATAAACCGTTGCAGGGGCGACATTTCAGTGTTGCCCCTGATTTTATGGCGCAGCTAATACTTGACTGGTTTTGTAGGGTAAGACGATAATAGGCACCAGTACAACACAGGTGTAGATATCTATGAGTGAAGTTATTGATCAGCCACTTGCTATGGGTTTTAGCGATTCGGCTGCAAACAAGGTCCGTTCTCTGATCGAAGAAGAAGCAAACGACAACCTCAAATTGCGGGTGTATATCACCGGTGGTGGTTGTGCCGGTTTCTCTTACGGCTTTACGTTTGATGAAGAGATGGCTGACGACGATACCATGGTGGATAACGATGGCGTTAAGCTGGTGGTTGACCCAATGAGCTTCCAGTATCTGGTTGGCGCAAGTGTCGATTATAAAGAAGGGCTTCAGGGCTCGCAGTTTGTGGTCAATAATCCGAACGCCACGACAACCTGTGGTTGTGGTTCCTCGTTCTCTATCTGACGCGAAGCAGCTGGCGAGCTCATATCACTCTGTGGTGAGTCGTATGAGAATGCAACTATTGTGTCTGTTGGGCGCTCTGGTGTTTGCCAGCAGCAGCTATGGTCAGGCGCTGGCGCCTGAATTCAGTTCAGATAAGCGCTACATGACCCAGATCCGGCTGCATACACCAATGGAGCTGGAAACCCTGCTGGAGCGTGCCAGCAGTCTGGTGGGGCAGGCGCAGCAATATAAAAGCTTTGAGCCCATTGCGGTGGTATTACACGGTAATGAGGCCAATGCTTTTCTCTTCGGGAACTACCAGCGTTATCGAAAACTGATCGATCTGGCCGCCCGGCTGGATGCCTATAAAGTCATTGATGTAAAAATCTGTGAAACCTGGATGCGGATGAATAATGTCCAGCGTTCAGAGTTGCCCGCCTTTGTCGACACCGTTCCTTTCGGTCCCGCTGAGCAGCGTAAATTACACCGCAAAGGGTATCAGGCTTTCTGATCAGGCGGGGTAAATCCCGCCAAGAATGCGCTCGCCACGAGCACCGGTCACGGCACTCAGATTGCCACTCATGCCTGTCAGGGTGCGATAAGCCAGCCAGCTGAAAGCGATTGCCTCTACCCAGTCAGGATCAACACCCAGTGCGGCGGTCGTCGCGACCTCTGCGGGTGCCAGTAATTCTGATATGCGTTGTTTTAGCGCTGAGTTATGGGCACCACCACCGCACAGATAAACCTGATAATGCTGCCAGTCGGAATGCTGCTTGATGGCGTTAGTCAGGGCCAGGGCAGTGTATTCCAGCAGGGTGGCCTGAACATCTCTATCGGCTGGTGGTGAGCTGAGTAGCGCCAGCTGTTGCTGTAGCCAGTCGAGGTTAAACTGTTCGCGGCCGGTGCTTTTCGGTGGCGGTAGCTGGAAAAAGGGCAGATCGAGCAATGATGCTAGCAGTGGTTGGCATAGTTCGCCGCTACGTGCCCATACACCATCTCTATCATAGCTTTTGCCCTGTCGGTGTTGAATCCAGCTGTCGAGCAGCACATTACCGGGGCCAGTGTCGTAACCCATTGCTGTGCTCTGACTGTCGGCTGGCAGCAGGGTGATGTTGCTCATCCCACCAATGTTTATCAGTAACCGTGAATGTTGCTCGCTTTGAAACAGGGCCTGGTGAAAGGCAGGTACGAGCGGTGCGCCCTGGCCTCCGGCGGCCATGTCTCGGCGGCGAAAATCGGCGACGGTGGTGATACCGGTAAGTTCGGTAATAGTATTGGGATCACCAATTTGCAGGGTAAAGCCGGGCGTGTCACTGCTGGGGCGATGGCGGATGGTTTGGCCATGGCTGCCGATGGCAGTGATCTGTGTGCGGTTGAGCTGGTGTTGTTCAATCAGCTGGTTGGTTGCGCTGGCGAAGATGCTGCCAAGCTCAAGGTCCAGCAGGCCCATCAGCTCTATCTCGTTGTTACCAGGCTGAGTCAGTTGCAGAATCTGTTGTCGGGTTGCAGCGGGCAGAGGATAACTGTCCGCCGCAACCAGCGTGCACTGCCCGGGGTCGATCTCGACGGCAACAGCGTCCACAGAATCGAGACTGGTGCCTGACATCAGGCCAATATACAGGCTCACTGGGTCAGGGTATCCGTCTTTTTGTCGACTTGCGCCAGTTGAACGCCGTTCTGGCCGCGCAGCTGAGTGAGTACTATGGAGGCAAACTCGGCAAAACGTTTGCGTTCAGCTTTGGCGATGGGGGCTGCGTCAGGCAGCTTCACTTTTAGCGGGTTGCGATGTACGCCATTGACCTGGAATTCATAGTGCAGGTGTGGTCCGGTCACCATACCGGTAGAGCCGACGTAGCCAATGATCTGGCCCTGCTTAACCTTGCCGCCTTTTTTCTGTTTACTGCGGAAGGTATTCATATGGGCGTACAGGGTACGGATACCGTTACCATGCTGCAGAATAACAACCTTGCCATAGCCACCTTTACGACCGCGATGAATAATCTTGCCATCGCCGGCGGCGCGAATAGGTGTGCCGGTAGACGCGGCGTAATCAACGCCTTTGTGAGCGCGGATACGGTTCAGTACTGGATGCTTGCGCTGCATGTTAAAGCGTGAGCTGATGCGAGCAAAATCAACAGGTGTGCGCAGGAATGCTTTGCGCATGCTGCGGCCGTCCGGGGTGTAGTAACTGGTACTGCCATCCTGATCGGTATAGCGCAGAGCGGTAAATGCTTTACCACGGTTAGTGAATTCGGCCGCCACAATTTCACCTACGCCCATCTTTTTACCGTCCAGGTACTTCTCTTCGTAAAGGACGTTGAAACGGTCGCCTTTCTTGATGTCCATAGCAAAGTCGATGTCCCAGCCAAAGATGCTGGCCATCGACATAATGGTACGGTTTGAAAGCCCTGCGCGCTCACCTGCCAGAAACATTGAATTATTGATGACAGCTTCAGCATAACGCAATTCGATATCAGGCTTGCGTTCCAGCTTGTCCAGTTCATAGCCAGTTGCTGTGCGGGTGATCTCAGTGCTTCTCAGACGGTTATGAATGTGTCGGGCTTTGGCCAGCTTATTATCCCTGATCAGGAACTGGAGGCTCTCACCCGGGTAGATGCGATTGAAGGCTTTACCGCCGTTACGGGCTTTGGCCGCATTGGCAACGGCTATCGCTATCCGTGCGGGCAGGCCAGCTTTCTGGAACATGCCAGAGATGGTGTCACCCTTGCCAACCTTTAATTTAATCCAGTCGGCCTCATCTAGTTTCTGCTGCTCGGTAGGCTCTGATGCCGGGATTTCCATCGTCTGCGCCAGCTCGGCGATCGGATCGGTTTTGGTCAACGGCAGTTGAGTCGTAGAAGAGCTGAGCTGCGGGGTGGATGTAACAGAATAAGTTGCATCATCGGGCGAGGAGTCGTCAGGAAGCAGAGCTGCTATACCCACAATCCCGGCAACCGTTCCAGCGGCGACCAGATGAAACACTGGGAAGCGCTTCGGGCCGTTTAAAGGATTGGCGTTTTTTTTCTTCAACAGCGTGAATCGCACCCGTGACTCCTGAAAATCTGGTTAGTTCATCGTGGCATTATACGCGAATTAAAAATCATATCGGCAGTTTTGAACAGATGTTTAACACAACAGATATTTGTTTGCCCTGCCGTCAACCGATAGAATGTCCGCGCTCCATTGGGAGTTGACTCTAATTACAGCCTGTTATTGCTGAGGTATATAAAACACATGAGTGAGATGACACTTCTCCAGGATTTGAAAGCGCGAGGCCTGGTTGCACAGATGACCAGTGAAGACGAGTTGGAACAGCACCTGGCTGATGGAAGTGTCACCCTGTATTGTGGCTTTGATCCTACGGCTGACAGCCTGCATATTGGCAGCCTAGTTCCCTTGCTGACATTAAAGCGCTTTCAGCAGTTTGGTCACAAACCACTGGCGCTGGTCGGTGGTGCGACAGGGCTGATTGGTGACCCTTCCTTTAAGGCGCAAGAGCGCAAGCTCAATGATGACAGTACTGTGGCTAACTGGGTGGAGAAGCTTAAGGCTCAGGTAAGTGCCTTTATTGACTTCGAATGTGGTGCCAGCAGTGCTGAGGTTGTGAATAACCTGGACTGGACCCGTGATATGGATGTGCTGACATTCCTGCGTGATGTGGGTAAGCACTTCTCTGTTAACCAGATGGTTGCGAAAGAGTCGGTTAAGCAGCGTATTGATCGTGAAGGTGAAGGTATTTCGTTTACCGAATTCACTTATATGATTCTGCAATCCTATGATTTCCAGCAGTTGAACAAAAGTCACGCTTGTACCTTGCAGATTGGCGGTTCAGACCAGTGGGGTAATATCACCGGCGGTACCGAGCTGACTCGCCGTATGAATGGTAATAAAGCCTATGGGCTGACGCTGCCGTTAATCACCAAATCCGATGGCACCAAATTTGGTAAAACTGAATCCGGTACGATCTGGCTGTCACCGGAGAAAACGTCGCCTTATGCGTTCTATCAGTTCTGGCTGCAGACAGCTGATGCTGACGCTTACCGTTTTCTGAAGTACTTTACTTTCATGTCGGTTGAGCAGATTGATGTGCTGGAGAAAGCTGATGCTGAATGTCAGGGCCGCCCTGAAGCGCAATCGGTGCTTGCCCGGGAAGTGACTCGGTTAGTGCATGGCGAAGGCGGGCTGGCAGCGGCAGTGCGTATTACTGAAGCGTTGTTCTCAGGCGATCTGTCCGACCTGTCTGAAGCTGACTATGAACAGTTGAGTCAGGATGGTCTGCCGTCATCTGATCTGGATGTGACTGTTCTGGCTGAAACTCCAATGACAACGTTGCTGAGCGATGCTGGTGTGGTTGCTAATGGCAAGCAGGTGAAGGATGCCCTGCAGCGCAATGCCGTTATCGTAAATGGCAAGGCCTGTGGTGTGGATGACAATATGAATGCAGCAGAGGTCTTTGCTGCCAAAAATGCAGTATTCGGCCGCTTTTTTATGCTGAAGCTGGGTAAGAAAAAACATCACATCTTTAAACTGGCTTAATGACTAGCAGGCTTATCTAGTATAAAGGCGCTCTTCGGAGCGCCTTTGTTGTTTCTGGCGGGCAGGGCAGTGATTTCATCTTTCTGTCATTTATTTCCAAAACCCTGTTGACCCCCACGCTCAGATGCGTAGAATGCGCATCCTCGCTTGAGAG
>CAJXNY010000021.1 GCA_913057435.1 uncultured Oceanospirillaceae bacterium
ATGGTAGTGTGGGGCTTCCCCATGTGAGAGTAGGGCATCGCCAGGCATCTAATTACGAAAGACCCCGAGTGCTTAATTGCCTCGGGGTTTTTTCGTTGTGCGGAAAAAGCAGCACAGCGGACCGTCAGCAGGCTGGATCCTGCGAGGTGGCCTTATCACCATGTAGCAGCGCGCTCCGCGCGCGTCTGGTCTGCCGTGTGGGTATCTCAATATGTAGTGGTCTATGCCTTCACGGTGCAGATGCTGGTGATCAGCCTGGATGATGAGCGGGAGGTAACACCGGCCATCTACCCGGTGTTACCTGAGTGTTACCCTTTACCCCATCCGGGCAGGTTTTTACCTCGGGGCTGGTAACAGACTGGATATAAATCGAGCTTATTTATATTTATTTTCTTATAAAACAAGTAGTTATTAGTTCTGGCATACTGAGTGCTTTATATAAAGCACAACAACGAAGAATACGTCATCCCTGACACTATTAATAAAAATAACAACAGGTAGCGGGTGATCGACGAAGTACCTCGAAAAATAACAATAACGAGGTTTAGACGCTGATCGTTAACAGACTGTTGGTCATCCGGCAGGAACAATAAAAATAAAGCCAGCCTGGTGATAGCCAGTCTGCTAACGATCAGCGTTCTCTCCCTTCTTGCTTTACGTCTGCTCCACTATCCTATTTTTTACTATCACCGACTTCGCTGATGATATCGTCAGTGTTGCCTGAGTCGTTTCTGTCTGGCTCACCGGCTACCCTTCAGATGTAAAAAAACCGGTACCACCAGGGTGATACCGGTTGGCAGATTTCTCAATCTGCCTAACCCCGACCAGAGGCTTCTCGCAAAGCCTCGTCAATCAGCCGGAAAACTCAACGGGTGAGTACTGTGCTCAGCTGGCGACGCAGCTGCGCACGTTACTGTCTTTTTGTGCTGCCGGTGTGCTGTCTGCCGGGCGTGGGTTAACTACCCGGATAGTGGCAACTTTATTCTGAGTGAAGAACTCGATACCGGCTTTACCCTGTACCTTGTTATTACCGACCAGCGAGTCTTTGATGCCGCCAAAAGGCATGTAGGGGTGTGGTGCACAGATGCCAACGTTGACGCCGACCATACCGACATCGGCTTCGTTGATGAACTTCTCAATGTAGTAGGCATTCTGGGTAAAGATGCAGGCGCCGTTGCCCATCGGGTGGTTTTTGATCATCCGCAGCGCGCCGTCGATGCAGCCGGTTTTCATCACACTGAGTACTGGGCCGAAGATCTCCTCACGGGCAATCTGCATACAGGGGGTCACATCCGTGAAAATGGTTGGGCCGACAAAGTAACCGTCTTTATTTTCTGCGGTAACCTCTGGCTGTCGGCCATCCAGCGCCAGTGTTGCCCCGCCCTGAATCCCAATATCGATATAGTTTTCGATCCGTGCTTTGGCGTTGGCGGAGATCACTGGACCCATAAATACATCCGGGTTCATCGCATCTCCCACGGTGACATTCTTCGATGCCGCCAGCAGACGTTCGACAAACTCATCGTGAATTTCTGGTACACAGGCGATGTTGGACACGGCCAGGCAGCGCTGGCCTGCGCTGCCGTAGCCGGACATCAGCACGTTTTCGATCAGCAGATCCATCGGTGCATCTTCCATCACCGCGAGGAAGTTTTTCGCGCCGCCGAGCAGCATGGTTTTCTTACCATTACGGCCACAGCCCTCAGCGATTGCTTTAGCGGTAGGCGTACTGCCGACCAGGCAGACTCCAGCAACATTGTCATCGTCATACCAGGCTTCAACCACCTCACGGTCACCATGGACGACGTTGACCACGCCATCAGGCAGACCGATATCGATCAGCAGCTGCATTACCTTCTGCATAAACAGCGGCGATTCGGTCGATGGCTTGTAAACGAAGGTGTTACCGGTGCCGATGGCAAACGGGATAAACCAGCCAAACACCAGTGCCGGGAAGTTGAACGGCGCAACACCACAGAACACACCTAAGGGTGCTTTGATGATACGGCCACTAATCCCCTGGGCGATGCCCTGGATCGACTCACCCTGAATCAGCGCCGGAATGGTGCAAGCCATCTGGATAATCTCGATCACTCGCTGCACTTCACCCCGTGCTTCAGCGATATGCTTGGCCTGGTCGAGTGCGATTGCCTGAGCCAGCTCCTCTTTACGATTAACCATCTCAGCCTGCATGGCAAAGATGAAATCCATCCGTTTCGGCAGCGGGGTTGCACTCCAGGCCGGGAATGTGTTGGCAGCCGCCGCGACAGCAGCTTTAGATACTGCAGCATCGCCCAGTGGCACCTCGCCGATAATGGCACCGGTGGATGGGTTATACAGTGGGGCTGACGGCAGCTGGCGCTGGCTGATCCATTCGCCGTTGATATGGTCCTGGATGGTGATGTGCTGATTGCTCATGGTCTGAATCCTGTCGCGGTATGGGGGCCGGGTTATCTGTTGGATCCAGTGTAGGGGGCCTGTCCAGGCAAGCAGAGATCCAGTTCAGGGCTGAACTTTGACCAACTGATACCCTGCTTTAGAGTGAGTGGTCGTTCAGCTTCAGCTGTGGATAAACTGACCGGGCAGGTTATCCACATGGAAAATTAAGGTACGCCTATCATCTTTCGAAAGGGGTGTGGGTAACTCACCAGCGGGCATAGCTGTGGACAAGTTCTGCCAGCTGGGCGATACCACTGTCGATGCGGTCAGAAGGAACGGAGCTGTAACCCAGCTTGAAACAGTTGCGCGGCGCTTGTTGGCAGTAATAGATCTCGCCGGGTTCGATCAGAATACTCTGGGCGCGGGCCTTGTCGGCCAGTACTCGACTGTCGAGATGGCGAGGGCCTTCGACCCAGTAAGATGAGCCGCCGAAGGTGGGGGGGTTGGTACTGTCCGGTAAGTATTTGTGCAAAGCGTCCTGCATCAGTTGCCAGCGCTCTTTGTAGATCAGCGCCTGCTTGTTGACCAGCTGATCGAAGTAACCGCGGGCGATAAACAGCGCCACCGTACGCTGGTTGTTCATGGGTGCATGGCGCAGCATTAGCCGACGCATGGCGTGGGCTTCACGGATCAGGGTTTCATCGGCGACCATATAGCCCAGTCGCAAACCCGGTGCCAGGGTTTTGGAGAAGCTGCCGACGTAAACCACCCGGCCAGCGTTGTCGATGCTTTTCAATGCAGGGCAGGGGGTGCCGGTGAAATTACTTTCTGCTTCGTAATCATCCTCGATGATCAGGAAGTCGTCTTCGGCGGCGCGCGCCAGCAGCTGCTTACGCCGTGCCAGCGACATGGTCACCGTGGTTGGGAACTGATGGCTGGGTGTGACATAGACACAGTCCACCCCGGTCAGACGCTCGTCGACAATCAGCCCTTCGCTATCCAGTGGAACAGGAATAACTTCGGCCGGGCGCATGGCGGCGATATTACGCACATCAACATAGTTTGGGTCTTCAATAGCAAAGCGGCCACCGGGGCGTAGCACCAGCTGGGTGGTCAGCGAAATCGCATGCTGAGCCCCGCAGGTGATCAGGATCTGTTCCGGGCGGGCCCAGATACCCCGGCGGGGCAGGATATGGGTCTGGATATGTTCGATCAGCATGGGGTCGTCCAGCAGCTGGTCACTGGCCCAGTTACCCACCGCCGCTTCACTGACGGAATCCCGGCAGCACTCGCGCCATTGCTGGATCGGAAAACTCTGTGGATCAAACTGGCCATACACAAAGGGCCAGGTGTAGCGCTGCCAGTGACGCTGTTTGACGATATTACGTTGCTCGCTGGGCCGTACTGGCAGGAAGCGGTCCCAGTTAACCTGGTCATCGCTGGGGTTGGTGCAGGGCTCGGGTAATGGTTGCCGGCGGTATTCAGGGTTCACGTAATAACCACTGCGTTCACGCGAGACAATCACCCCGTCGCCGAGCAGACGTTCGTAGACGCGGATAACGGTATTACGGGAGACACTGAGTCGGCTGGCCAGTTTACGGCTGGAAGGTAGCGGCATCTCCAGCGGGATGATGCCGTTCATAATGGCGCTGCTGAGCTGGGAATGGATCTGCTGCTGCAGGCTCTGGCCACAGTCGGGCTCGAGATGGAAAAGTGGAAACGGCATGGTAACCTCAGTTCCTAAGGTGGCAGGACAGGGTAACAAAAAGCCCGGCACAGGGCCGGGCGCAGGGTGTCCGATCACGCAGGGTTTATACTTCTTTGCGACCCAGTGCACGCAGAATGGTGTTCAGCTTCTCTTTACCACCAATGCTTTCATAATGCTTCGGCCAGACTTTATCGACCGCTCGCTTGGCCCAGAGGTCTTCATCGGCCGGGGTGCTGATCTCCATGCCATGCTTGTTCACCAGCTCGTCGCGGATGGCTGTTTCTTTGTCATTCAGCCATTGCACGCTGTAAGCGGTGGCTTCTTTACCCGCAGCAGTCAGTATTGTCTGCATCTCCGGGCTTTGCTCCTGGTAGAGAGCTTCAGACATTACCAGCGGTTCCAGCAGGAAGAAGTAATGCAGGTCGGTGATGTACTTCTGTACCTCATGGAACTTCATTGCATAGATGGTGGTGTATGGCGTGTCCTGGCCATCGACGACCTGCTGCTGCAGGGCGGTGAATGTTTCCGACCAGGCCATCGGCGTCGGGTTAATACCCCAGGACTTGTAGGTATCGATCATGATTTCGTTTTTCGGTACGCGGACCACCACGCCCTTCAGATCATCAATATTGTTGATCGCTTTTTTGGAGTTACTCAGAACCCGAAAGCCGGTAAAAGTCCAGCCCAGGATACGGGCGCCAGCATCACGTACGGTGTTTTTTACCAGCTCGTCGCCGATGGGGCCATTAACAATCGTTTTGGCTTCATCAACGGTTTTGATCAGGTAGGGCATCGACAGTGCGCCCAGCGATGGAGAAAACGGAGTCAGGTTGTTACTGGCCAGGATGGAGAAATCCAGGGTGCCGATGGATATGTCGTTCACTGTATCCTGCTCAGAACCCAGCTGGCCGTTCAGGAACAGGTGCATCTTGTGCTTGCCGCCGGTCTTTTCGGTCACGATCTCGGCAAATTTAAGCCCCAGCGCTTCCTGAGCACTGCCGCCGCCATCGCCCACGGCGACTTTCCAGTTCGCGCCCCATGCGGTCGCGCCAAGCATCATGGAAGCCAGAGTCACTGCTTTGAAAATTTTATTCTTATATTTCATCATTGCACCTGAATATGTCTGGTTTGTGCGAATACGTGTGTTCGCTGAATTGCCAGGCGGGGCGTCGCTCCCTTGCCTGCTGCAAAACAAAGGTCCGTTGTTGAACCCGTCACCTGAGTGTACCGCTTGCAGCGGTCATGACGTCAAGCGCAGGTTAAGACCAAAGTATGGCCTGAAAGGATCCAGTTAGTTGCTGGAAAGGGTACCAGTTTGCGGGAAATTTGGTGATTGTGGATGGGGGGATAACGCTGTCAGGCGGTGCCCCTGACAGCGCTGAGGCTGGCTCAGAACGGTTTTACGACCACAAAAATCAGGATCGGAATAAAAATCAGTAAAGGTAACTCATTGAACAGGCGGAAGTATTTCCCGCTTCGGTCCAGCGTGCCAGCACGCAGTTTTTTCAGGTAGGCCAGGCACCAGTGGTGGTAGCCGATCAGCAGAACCACGAAGGCCAGCTTGGCATGGAGCCAGCCACCGCTGAAGCCATAGCCCAGCCAGAGCCATAGACCCAGGGCGAGGGTGAAGACCATCATAATGGTCATAAAGCTGTACAGCTTACCGGCCATTATTTCCAGCCGGGCGACATCCTGACCGGCCTCGCGGCCCTCAACAAAGTGCACAAAAATACGGGGCAGATAGAAAATGCCCGCCATCCAGCTGGTCATCGCCAGAATATGAAACGTTTTAATCCACAACATGCTGTGTTCTCCCTGAAGTGATCGGTTGCTTAACTCTGGTGGTTACTGGTTTAGCAGGCGCGTGTTTCCACTCGCAGCTGGTCCGCCAGCTCGACTACAAGCTGGTCATCCGGGCGTACCGGACCGACGCCTGCTGGCGTGCCTGTCAGCACCACATCACCGGGGTTGAGGGTGAAAAAACGGGAGGCGTAGCTCAGCAATTCCAGCACTGAGGTCAACATCTGGCTGCTGTTACCGTCCTGACGCCGTTCGCCGTTCACCTGCAGGCGGATCTGGCAATCGGTCAGGTTGATGGTATCAGGGCTGACAAAGCTGGACAGCGGGCAGGCACCGTCAAAACTCTTGGCTTTTTCCCACGGCTGACCGGCTTTTTTCAGCGCATCCTGCAGATCACGCAGGGTCAGGTCCAGCCCCAGTCCAACCCCGGCGATTGCCTCGGCGGCCTGGGCTTCATCGGCACAGGTCAGTGGCTGGCCGATCAGAATGGCCAGCTCCGTTTCGAAATGTACTTCGCCCAGGTCACGGGGTATCCGGAACGGCTCAGCCATGTTGACCACCGCACTGGCCGGTTTAATAAACAGCAGCGGGGTGGTCGGAATTGGATTGTTCAGTTCGGCGGCGTGGGCAGCGTAATTACGCCCAATACAGACCACTTTACCTAATGGCCAGTCAACGGTACGACCATCGTCAAACTGATGTTGATATGCCATGGCAGGCTCCTTGTTACTCGGTGGCAGGTTAGAGATTACTGGCGGGCATGGTAGCAGATCCCGCCGCTAGCCGTGGCCTGCGTTGCTGCTGATAGAGCCAGCCGCTTAGCGCCAGGGTCAGGCTGAGCACCAGTAACGAACCGCCAATCACCCCGGTCCAGCCTGCCCATTGCCAGAAAGGATCAAGATAGAAACCACCGCTGCTGGCACCCAGGTAATAGAACACCAGATACAGTGAACTGGCGCTGGCACGGGCTTCAGTGGCCTGCTGGCTGACCCAGCTGCTGGCGCTGGAATGGGCGATAAAGAAGCCAAACGCGTTGATCAGAAAGCCAGTAATGATCGCTGGCAGTGAGCCGATCAGAGTGACCAGCGAGCCCAGCATCAGCAGTACGATGCCGCAGGCCATCACTACTGGTAAGGGCAGCCGGTTAGCGATCTGACCACAGCAGGCCGAGCCGAAGGTGCCACTCAGGTAGGTCAGAAAGAGCAGCCCGAGCAGGCTGGTGGGCAGGTTATACGGCGCGTCGGCCAGCATAAAGGTGGCGTAACTGTACTGGTTGATGAAGATAAAGAAATTGAAACCGCCGATCAGGCAGGCCGCCAGCAGTAACGGATTGCCCAGATGGCCTAGCAGGGCTGCTGCCATCTGTCGGGGCCGGGCGGGACGCGCTGTAAACTGCCGTGAAGGCGGCAGTAACAGTGTGAAGATCAGCAGGCCGACCAGACTGACGATAAAAGTCACCTCAAACGCGGCACTCCAGCCCAGCTGTTCACCGGCAAAGCCCCCAATCAGCCGCCCGCTGATACCGCCCAGACTGTTACCGGCGATATACAGACCTACGGCACTGTTCAGGGCTTTCTGGCTGAACTCATCGCCCATATAGGCGATGGCAACGGCTGGCAGGCCACCGAGCAAAAAGCCTTGCAACGCGCGCAGCGCCAGCAGCTGGCCAAAGTTCTCCACTTGCGACAGCGCTGCAGTACAGGCGATGGCACCGGTCAGGGTCAGAATCATGATCGCCCGACGGCCCAGTACATCGGACAGTGGGCCATAGATCAGTAACGACAAGCCCAGCGTCAGCGTTGCCAGGGTGAAGGTCAGCCCGGCCTGCAAGGCACTGAGCTCAAAGTGCTGGGCCAGCATCGGCAGCAGTGGCTGGGTGATATAGACATTGGCAAACACCGTGAAGGAACCCACACACAGGGCCAGAGTCGCGCGCCAGAAAGCTGCGCTGCCGGTTTCAATCATGATCTGCTACCTGGTGGGGTGAATAAAAACAGTAGCGCTGAGTTTAGGCCAGGCGTAATAATCAGAGAAATATATAGCTGTTATCAGTTCGATAACGTTTGCTTATCCACAAGGTTGATATGGACCTCAAACAATTACGCTATTTTCTGACGGTGGCGCAGCTCGGTGGCTTTACCCGTGCTGCGCACCAGCTGCATGTGGCCCAGCCTGCGGTCAGCATGGGCGTGCGTAAACTGGAAGACCAGCTGGGCCTGCAACTGTTTCAGCGCACGGAGCGTCAGGTTCGGCTGACCGATGAAGGCGTTCGCTTGCAACGGCATGCTCAGCGCATTCTGCAGGCGGTTGATGATGCCGCGCTGGAAATGGCGGAGCTCAAGGGCCTCAGTCAGGGGGAAGTACGCGTCGGTATTCCCAGCATGCTGGGCTCCTATTTTTTTCCACCGATTTTGATGGCGTTTCGCCACTGCTACCCAGAGCTGAAACTGACGGTGATCGAAGGTGGCACCTGGCAGCTGCAACAGATGCTGGAGCGAGGCGAGCTGGATCTGGGGGTGATTGTGGCGGAGTTTGTGCCGGCTGAGTTGCAGACGCGTACGTTTCTGCAGGCCCAGATGCTGGTGACGGTGGGCAAGGAGCATCCTTTTACCCAGCTGGATGCGGTGTCACCGGCACAGTTTTTTCGGGAAGAGCTGGTAATGTTCAAAGAGGGTTACTTTCATCGCAAAATTGTTGATCGGCTGGCGAGCCAGTGCGGGCTTGAGCCGGATATCGGTTTCGAGACCAACCTGATTCCGCTGATCAAATCCATTGTGCAGCAGGGCTTCGGGATTTCGACCTTGCTGGAGATGGTGATTCAGCCAGACGACCCGCTGGTTACCCGACCCTTTACCGAGCCGGTCTGGCTGGACCTGTCGATCGCCTGGCGTAAAGACGGTTATCTGTCGACGGCTAACCGGGCGTTTCGGGATTTTGTACTGGAACAGGCCGGGTAGTCTCCGATGCGTGTGGGTTTAGACAAACGGCGGGCACTGCGGCTATGATCCGTGCTCCAGACACAGGCACGCAGGGGCCTGTCAGATAATATGCTGTGCGATGCAGCCCCCAGAACGACTGGCGCAGGCCGGTCAGCAGGAGTGATAGTATGTTGAACGTAAACGAATATTTTGATGGTGGCGTGAAATCAATCGGCTTCGAAAACAGCGAAGGCCGGGTGAGCGCAGGGGTGATGGCACCCGGTGAATACGCATTTGGCACCAGCGAGAACGAGTTGATGAAGGTGGTTTCTGGCGAGCTGATCATCCAGCTGCCAGGCAGCGACAGCTTCCAGAACTTCCCGGCGGGCACTGAATTTAAAGTCGCCGCCAATCAGACCTTCAACGTTAAAGTAGAACAGGCGACTGCCTACCTGTGCTACTACGGCTAAGCCCGTTTAACACCAGTGGTCAGCGCGCTGATCGGCTGGTGTTATCTCCCTTTGCGACCTGCCTCCATCCTCTCCCGCGTTCTGGTACTGGCTGTGCACTGCACAAAAGGCCCATAATTACGCTGATATTCACGGGTTATTGTCTATTGAATCAGCAGGTTAGACTTTAGCACTGGTTTGCTGCACTTCGTGGTAGATAGCGTACGCTAGCGGAAAATATCTCAAGCTTTGCTGAATATATTTCCGTCATGTTCTTTGCTGTTAGCGACACATTCAGCAATCTGCGTGCTAGTATTAGGCGCCTCAATTTAGCCGATTGCACCGATAATCCGGCCGTCTGGCGGGCTTATCGGTTAACAGAGACAGAGTCTGAACGATGAGCCAAAACACTTCCCTGGATAAGAGCAAGATCAAGATTTTGCTGCTGGAAGGCGTGCACCAGTCCGCCGTAGATACACTGAATGCACACGGTTACACCAACATCGAATTGCACACCAGTGCCTTGCCAGAAGAGCAGCTGCTGGAGTCGATCAAAGATGCCCACTTCGTTGGTATCCGCTCCCGTACCCAGCTGACTGCCAAAGTCTTTGATGCCGCTAAAAAACTGGTCTCCGTAGGCTGTTTCTGTATCGGCACCAATCAGGTTAACCTGGCAGCAGCCACCGAACGTGGTATCGCGGTGTTTAACGCACCTTATTCCAACACCCGCTCCGTTGCTGAACTGGTACTGGCTGAAGCGATCATCCTGCTGCGTGGTGTGGCGGAGAAAAGTGCTAAGGCGCACCGCGGTATCTGGCAGAAATCTGCTGCTAATTCCTACGAAATCCGGGGTAAGAAGCTGGGTATTGTCGGTTACGGTAGCATCGGCTCACAGCTGAGCGTGATGGCTGAATCACTGGGTATGGAAGTGTATTTCTGCGATGTGGTGACCAAATTGCCACTGGGTAATGCCAGCCAGGTCGGCTCACTGAAGGAGCTGCTGGGACTGTGTGACATCGTCACTCTGCATGTACCAGAAACCGCGTCTACCAAAGACATCATGGGCTCTGAACAGTTTGCTCAGATGAAAGAAGGTTCCATCTTCATCAACGCGGCCCGTGGTACGACGGTTGATATCGATGCGCTGTGTGAAGTACTGTCCTCCGGTAAATTGCTGGGTGCGGCGATTGACGTATTCCCGGTTGAACCACGCAGCAATAAAGACGAGTTTATCTCGCCACTGCGTGAGTTCGACAATGTGATCCTGACCCCGCACGTGGGTGGTTCCACCATGGAAGCACAGGAAAACATCGGTTATGAAGTGGCGGAGAAGCTGGCCCGTTACAGCGATAACGGTACGTCGATCACATCGGTCAACTTCCCTGAAGTTGCGTTGCCTGCGCACCCGAGTGTGCACCGTCTGTTGCATCTGCATCGCAACGTACCTGGCGTGATGGCGGCGATCAACACCGTGTTCTCCGAGAACAACATCAACGTATCCGGTCAGTATCTGCAGACCAACGAGAAAATCGGTTACGTGGTCATCGATGTAGAAGCCGATACGTCTGAACTGGCGCTGGAGAAACTGAAACAGGTTGAAGGCACCCTGCGCTGCCGTCGTCTGTTCTGATTTCAGCCTTGCACAGCCCTGAAAAGCCAGTCAGTTTCTGACTGGCTTTTTGCTATCTGCTATCTGCTATCCGCCGAATGGGCTCGGCTGTCTGTTTCGCACGACCAGTGTGAATGCAGGGTACTGCGCAGGATTTTGAATAATCGGCCCTGGTAAGGCTCTGCTTCATTGATCAGCTGGTGGCGCGCCTCTTCGATCAGCTCGATCTGTAGTTCAGGGTACAGCTCGCTCAGCACCGACAGATTGTGTACCCAGTCGACAGTGCCATCGGCCAGCCCCTGTATCACCGTGACTTTGCCAGCCATGGGCGGGCTGCCTTCGATCCGCCGGGTCCAGGCCAGCATCGCGCCAATCCAGTCCAGCGGAATACGGTTATGCTGCAGCGGGTCCTGCTCCCGGACAAACGTCAGATAGTCTGTATTGTGGCTGTTGGCACTGTAATAACGGGCGACGGTACTGAGCAGGTATTTCAGCCAGCGATGTTTAAAGCGGATCGGGTGGTACTGTTGTGGCCGTACCAGCGGGGCCAGCAGAATCCGCTGGGCCAGCGGCCAGTGAGCAATTTCACCGAACTGGCGCTGGTGCACCATCAGTACGGCAGCCCCGGTGCTGTGGCCGATAAAATGCCAGGGCGCGGGCAGTTGCGGGCTTAACTGCTGCACAATGTCACCAAACTGACAGCCGTAACGGGTGAAGCTGTCAATCCAGAACCGCTTGCCTTCCGACAGACCATGCCCTGGCAGATCGTAGCCTGCCACCACAAAACCCTCATCCAGCAAATGCTGGATCAGCGGCCGGTTCAGCGCCATATGCTCCATATAGCCATGCATCAGTACCACCGTACCGCGAATCGGACGGGTGGGGGTAAAACACTGCACGCATAACGGCGTCCCGTAGCCATCGAGCAGCCCCAGCTGGTGGCGAGCCAGATTTTTCAGTCCGTCCAGCTGGTACAGTTGCAGGTAATCCTGGAACACCGGCCCGGGTCGGGTCGGGGCGTCCTGGAACAGTGGCAGCTGGTGATACAGCATGATCGGGTCAAATGGCACAGCGCGCTCCTTCGAATAGGTACACTCTACACTGTAGCCAAACCCGCCCGGGATGCTTTTCAACCTTGGTAAAACACCCTAAGGTCGTAGACGGGTATAAATCAGCAAAAGGAATGTGACGTGGATACCGCAACAGCACCTGCTCGTACGTTGTTAAGCACCTGTGAACTGGCCGTGCGCTGGGGAGATATGGATGCCTATGGCCATGTGAATAATGCCATGTACCTGCGCTACCTTGAAGAAGCCCGCTGCCAGATGCTGGTCCAGCTGGAGGTTGCACTGGAGGGCAGCCAGATCGCGCCGGTGGTCATCAATGTGGGCTGTACCTTCCTGCGCCCGGTGGTCTACCCCGATACCCTGACCATCCATTGTTATGGTGGCGAGCCCGGGCGTAGCAGTTTTATGAGTACCTATGAAGTCCTCAGCCAGGCTCAGGGGGTCAGAAAGTCAGTGAAGGCTATGCCAAACTGGTCTGGATGGACCACCACAGCGGCACGTCAGTACCGATGCCTGCGACTATCCGCCGCCTGTTCGATTGAACCACTCAATCAGGCATTGTTCATCTGGTTTACCTCAGAATTGCTGACTATGAAAAAACTGATCCTGACCCTGTTGTTCTCTATTGTGTGCCTCAGCGCGTTAAGCGCCCAGGCGGATACCGCCGCAGATCTGGCCGTTGCCCGCAGCCAGCTGGAAAACCTCAGTGCGGAGGATAGTGAAAGCCAGATCCCCCGTGAGCGCTACCAGCAACTGGTGTCGGCGCTGGAGAATACCCTGCGCTATGAGGAGAAGGCGGTTGAGTATCGACAGCAGATTGAACAGCAACCAGGTCAGGTCAGTGCGCTGAAAAAAGCACTGGCCAGGCCCGTGCAGGAAGCGCTGCTTAAGGGGCTGGAAAAGACCCCGCTGGTCAAGCTGGATCAGATGCATACTCGTATCAAAGCAGAGCTGCTGGAGCAGGAACGGGCGCAAAGCGCGGCTCGCAAGCGGGTCAATCAGAACGATAACAAAATGGTTGGCCTGCGTGAGCAGCTGGGCCAGTTGCGTCAGCAGGTGGATGATGCTGGCAGCAGTGGTAAAAAGAGTAAAAATGGCTCCGACGCGCTACGTAGCCAGCTGAAAAATGCTCGCTTCAGTGAGCTGGCAGCGCAGGTGCAGGCACTGGAACTTGAGTTACTGGTATTGCCAGGCCAGACCGAACGGGCCAATTTGCAGCTGCAGCAGCTGGAACGTGAAATCGCTCAGCAGCGCCAGCAGGTTGAGCAGATTGAGTCGGCTATTCAGTTGCGCCGCCGCAGCGAAGCGGAGCAGGCGCTGGACGCGCTGGATAAAACCTCCGAACAGCTGGTGGTGGCTCCGTTGTTACTGGCGGTACAGCAGCAGAATAAAGCGATCAGTGATCAGGTGCGTGAAGCACTGGCTGAGAGTGAACAGGTGACGACCACCCGTAGCGAGTTAAGCAAACAGCTGAAAAAACTCGATCGCAGCCACCGCACCATCGAGCAGCAGCTGGCGCTCGATATCGGTTATCTGGGTGGCGAGATGCGTCGCCTGATGTTGCGGGTGACCCAGCCGATCAATACCCGTAAAACCTACGGCCAGATTAACCGGCTGCGTCTGCTTAATCTGGAGCAGGAGCAGGCGGCACTGGATGCTGATGAGAAGCCACTCGATGACAGCCTGGATATGTCTCAGCAGGCGCAGCTGGCTGAACTGCTGGCAGATCAGCAGAGCCTTAACCGGCGGCTAAACAAAAGCCGCCAGACCCTGGTCAGCAGTCTGTCTGAGCTGCTGACCGTACAGGAAGCCTATAACGAACAGATTCGCCAGAGCAGTGAGCTGCTCAACGAGAATCTGCTCTGGCACCCCAGCGTGCCGACGATCGACCTGGGCTGGCCAGGCCAGATTCGGGACAGTATCGGCAACCTCTATAAACACTGGCGCAAGGTGCAGCAACATGAGGTACTCCAGCTCTCGCCAGCGGTTATCGGCGGGCTGTTTCTGGTGCTGCTCAGTGCCCTGATCGCGGTGGTGATGATCCGCTACAAAGGCAGCCATCAGCGTGAGTGGCAGCAACAGCTGGGCAATGTACGTCAGGATCGGATCAGCCATACTCTCAAACTGCTGATTATCGGGCCGCTGATTGCTGCGCCCACGCCATTGTTTCTGTTTGTACTGGCTCGTTTCGGGGTCAACCCGGACCACCCGGATGCGGCAGCCATTGCCATGGCGTTGCAGGTACTGGCGTTCAGCATGGGCTATATCCATACCCTGTACCTGTGGCTGAGAAGCCCCTGGGGGCTGTTCCCCGGCCATCTTGAAGTGCCGCAGTTGCTGGCCGATGTGCTGAGCCGTCGCTTGCTGACTCTGTTTCTGTCCATCGCCCCGTTGCTGATGCTGGGGGCCTGGCTGGACGGGGTCGCCAATGATCTGGTGCGCTCGGGTCTGTCCCGGTTACTGTTTCTGGTACTGATCGGGCTGGTGGTGCTGTTTCTGTTCAGCCTGTGGCGACATGTACAACAGATCGACCAGTTACTGGGCCGCCCTGGCTGGTGGCAGCGGGCGCGGTTCTGGCTGGGGCTGTTGATCAGTATGCAGGCGGTGATGGTTGGCCTCACCCTCTGGGGCTACGCCCTGACGGCCGGGGCGATGATGCTGCTGCAGCTGGTGGCGATCAATATCTGCCTGGTGGTGTTTATGTTCTACCGGATCGGCATCCGCTGGCTGCTGATTGAAGAACGTAAACTGGCGTTCGCCCGTGCCCGCACCCGCCGCGCCGAGATCCTCGCCGCGCGGGAAAAAAACGAAGAAGAACCACCACTGGAAGAGGATCTGCTGGATCTGCAGACCATCTCCGACCAGGCCCGGGTACTGCTCAAAGCGGGCAGCCTGGCGCTGCTGTTCAGTCTGTTCTGGTGGTTGCTGGGTGATTTCCTGCCCACCCTGGTGGTGCTGGACAACGTCGAACTCTGGACCAGCACGGCGGCAGGGGAGAGCGGTGAGGTTTTGCAGCCCATTACCCTGAAAAACCTGCTGGTTGGCATTCTGGTGTTCAGCCTCAGCCTGCTGGCGGCGAACAACCTGCCCGGCCTGCTGGAGCTGCTATTACTGCGCCATATGAACCTGGCACCGGGCTCCGGCTACGCTATTACCACCATGATCAAATACTTGCTGATCCTGGTCGGCATCACCTCAGGCTTCAGTCAGCTGGGCTTTGCCTGGGAAAAACTGCAGTGGCTGGTGGCGGCGCTGAGTGTCGGGCTGGGCTTTGGTTTGCAGGAAATCGTCGCCAATTTCGTCTCCGGTGTGATCATCCTGTTTGAAAAGCCGGTGCGAATCGGCGACACCGTCACCGTAGGGAACCTGACCGGTAACGTGACCCGGATTCATATCCGTGCCACCACCATTACCGACTGGGACCGCAAAGAGGTGATTATCCCCAACAAGACCTTCATCACCGATCAGCTGATCAACTGGTCGCTCAGTGACGCGGTTACCCGTGTGGTACTGCCAGTAGGCGTGGCCTATGGTTCGGATACGGCGCTGGTGCGCTCGTTGCTGCTGGAGATCGCGCACAATAACAAGCGCCTGCTGAAAGAGCCGGAACCTCAGGCATTTTTCCTTGGTTTTGGCGACAGTACCCTGAACTTTGATCTGCGGGTGTATGTCGCGGCCATGGCCGACCGGCTGGAAGTGACCCATGAGCTGAACAATGCCATTGATGCCGCATTCAAGGCACATAATATTGAAATTGCCTTTCCCCAGTTGCAGGTGCATCTGGCGAAAACGGACTGAGCCGCACGCGGCGATGATTAACCAAAAAGGGAGATTCAGGTGCCATGAGCCATGTTGCATTGCCACAAAGAGGCCGTATTCAGCTGATCTATATCTGCTATTTAGCAGCCTTATTACTCGGTTTGCCGAGTCTGATCGGGCTGGTGCTGGCCTATGTCTGGCGGCGGGAAAATAATCCGGCGGGCTTCAGCCACTTCCGATTTCAGATCCGTACTTTCTGGCTCGGCCTGCTGTATAGCGTGGTATGCCTGCCTTTCACGCTGATTCCGCTGTTCGGGACCATCCCCTATCTGCTGATTGGATTATGGTTTCTGGTCCGCACCGTACGGGGAATTCTGGCGGCTGGGCGGGATGAACCGATGCGTGATCCGGGCCGCTGGGGTTTTTGAACCATTACTTGACACTTTAGGCGGGGTTTCCTGCTTTCTGCTTTCTACCTATGATTGGAAACCGATGCTCGCCACTGGCCGCAGGCGCTACAACTTTAGCCGCGACAGGGGCGACAGCAGGCAACACATTGATTACTGTTGCGATGCACAAAAAACCGCCCTGAGCGGATAACAATAATCAGCGTCTGGAGGCCTCACACCGGACGCCGGGTAGATAACAGAGGCATACTATTATGAGCCAACGGGTACAGTCAGGCGGTCTGCAGATCGCACAGTCCCTTTTCGATTTCGTAAACAACGAAGCGCTGCCAGGCACAGGCGTCGACCAGCATCAGTTCTGGGCCGCCGTTGATGCCATCATCCACGATCTGGCCCCGCGTAACCGCGCCTTGCTGGTCAAACGTGATGAAATCCAGGCCCAGATCGACGCCTGGCACCGCAGCCAGGACGGCTTCGATTTCGCTGCCTACAAAGCCTTCCTGCAGGAGATCGGTTACCTGCTGCCAGAAGGTGAAGACTTCAGCGCCAGCACCAGTAATGTTGACCCGGAAATGGCCACCATGGCCGGGCCACAGCTGGTGGTGCCGGTAATGAACGCCCGCTTCGCCCTCAACGCCGCCAATGCCCGCTGGGGCAGCCTGTACGATGCACTGTACGGCACCGACGTGATCAGCGAAGACGGCGGCGCGGAAAAGGGCAAGGGTTACAACCCGGCCCGTGGCGCGAAAGTGATCGAGTTTGCACGCAACTTCCTTGACGACGCAGCGGCCCTGGCCGGTGCGTCCCATAAAGACTCCGCCGGTTACCGCATCGAAGCGGGTCAGTTGGTGGTTGTGCTGCGTGATGGCAACGAAACCGGGCTGGCCGATGCCAGTCAGCTGATGGGCTACCGGGGTGAAGCAAGCGCGCCTGACGCGGTGATCCTCAAGCACAACGGTCTGCACTTCGAGATCCATATTGATCGCAGCAGCCAGATCGGCAAAACCGATGCTGCCGGTGTGTCCGACATCCTGATGGAATCCGCGCTGACCACCATCATGGATTGCGAAGACTCCATCGCTGCGGTCGATGCCGCCGACAAAGTAGTGGTATACCGCAACTGGCTGGGCCTGATGAAAGGCGATCTGACGGAAGATGTGGTTAAAGGCGGCAAAACATTTACCCGCACCATCAATGCCGACCGTGAATACACCGCGCTGGATGGTTCCACCCAGGCGCTGAAAGGCCGCAGCCTGATGTTCGTGCGTAACGTCGGCCATCTGATGACCAACGAAGCAATCATCGACAAAGACGGCAACGAAGTGCCAGAAGGCATCATGGACGGCCTGATCACCAGCCTGATTTCCGTGCACGATGTTAAAGGCAACGGCCAGTTCAGCAACACCACCACCGGCTCCATGTACATCGTTAAACCGAAGATGCACGGCCCGGAAGAAGTGGCGTTCGCCAACGAACTGTTCGCTCGCATTGAAGATGCACTGGGACTGGAGCGCTTCACCCTGAAAATGGGCATCATGGATGAAGAGCGTCGCACCACGGTTAACCTGAAAGAATGTATCCGCGCCGCCAAAGAGCGTGTGGTGTTCATCAACACCGGTTTCCTCGACCGTACCGGTGACGAGATCCACACCTCCATGGAAGCCGGCCCGATGATCCGCAAAGGCGAGATGAAACAGTCTGCCTGGATCAGCGCCTACGAAAACTGGAACGTAGATGTCGGTCTGGAATGTGGCCTCAGCGGCCGGGCTCAGATCGGTAAAGGCATGTGGCCCATCCCGGATCAGATGGCCAACATGCTGGAGGTCAAAATCGGCCACCCGCTGTCCGGTGCCAACACCGCCTGGGTACCGTCGCCAACTGCGGCAACACTGCACGCGCTGCACTATCACAAGGTAGATGTATTCGCCCGTCAGCAGGAAATCATCAGCCGCGGCCGTGCCTCACTGGACGACATCCTGTCGGTACCACTGGCCACCGATACCAGCTGGTCTGCTGAAGAGATTCAGAACGAGCTGGACAACAATGCACAGGGCATCCTGGGCTACGTTGTACGCTGGGTTGACCATGGCGTAGGCTGCTCCAAAGTGCCGGACATCAACGATGTCGGCCTGATGGAAGACCGCGCCACCCTGCGTATCTCCAGCCAGCACATCGCCAACTGGTTACGCCACGGCATCTGCTCCAAAGAACAGGTAATGGAAACCCTGCAGCGCATGGCTGCTGTGGTCGACCGCCAGAACGAAGCCGACCCGGAATACCGCCCAATGGCCGCTGACTTTGACGCCAGCATCGCCTTCCAGGCCGCCTGCGAACTGGTCATCGACGGCTGCGCCCAGCCAAGCGGCTACACCGAGCCGGTACTGCACCGTCGTCGTATCGAAGCCAAAGCCAAATTTGGCGGCTGATACCAGCCTGCTGTACTGAGTGATACAAAAACCGGCGTCTGGTAACAGATGCCGGTTTTTTTACGTCTGCATGTCGCTTTGAGGCTGTGAAAGAAATCAAGTTGCGGTGAGTTTTAATAGAACCCCGTCTCTCCTGCGAAGGCAGGAGTCCATGGCCGCCTGTACATGAAACCTTTGCCGTAACTGGCTTCTAGCGTTTTTCTGGGTACTCGCATTCGCGGGTAAGACGAACTGAAAATAGTTATTAGAAACAAGATATTGCAGGCTGTATAAGTGTTTTCACAGCCTCTTTGTGTGGGGCAAATGTCCTCAGCCGGAAACTTTAACAGCACTTGTTCCCCCGCATTGCAGTCGTTAACCTGTTTTTATGGAATGAAGCTGTGCCTAACCGCCACGGCTTCAGCAAACCGACAAGGATATCGTCATGAGCCGTTACCCATCCGACCTGCCTGGCGACGCCTGTGCCATCGACCATGCGCGCTACACGCTGGAAATCACTGCAAGATTACAATGCGAAGGGCTGTTCAATCAGGCCGAGAAGTCTCTGAGCTTGGTATTAGCCGAATATGGTCATCTGCTACCAGTAGCATTGAATCTGGAGCTTTGTCAGCAGCAGGCCCTGTGTACCTATAAAGACGATGAGCGGCCACCGGAACAGCGCTTTGAACGGGCATTGCAACTGCTGCAACAGACGGACCCACTAGAGTGCAGCAACAGCTCAGAAACCCTCGGACTGGCCGGGGCGATCAGTAAACGCCAGTGGCAGCACAATGGCCGCCATGACAGCCTGGAGCGGGCGCTGGGTTTCTATCGGCGCGGGGCAGAGCTGGGCGAGGCAACCGACTGGTATGACAAGAAGGCATACTGCGCCATTAACCTGGTATTTCTGCTGGACAACTACTGTGCTCAGTTGAAGGGCTCGGATGTGGTGGAGGTTGAGCTGGTCGATAGCATGCGTGAGCAGGCCAGGCGGTGGCGGGAACAGATTATCCAGCATTCAGCCGTACTGGCAGCT
Source organism: uncultured Oceanospirillaceae bacterium (assembly GCA_913057435.1). GTDB lineage: Bacteria > Pseudomonadota > Gammaproteobacteria > Pseudomonadales > Balneatricaceae > Marinobacterium_C. The sequence continues at coordinate 19,538 of CAJXNY010000021.1, forward strand.
GAGCAGACCGGTCCGGCGCGGTGGTGGAGTCAGGTGACAGTCGCTGAGGCACTGTTTGGCCTTGGTGAGTTTGAACAGGCGCAGGACTGGCTGGAACAGGCCCGGCATACCGGTTGTCCGAGCGCCTGGCAGCAGGAGTCTCTGCTGCGTCAGCTGGCACAACTGGTGGCGGTGCGTTGGCCAGAGGGCTCCCGCCAGCGTCGGCAGGCGTATCAGCTATTGAGTGCATTTATGCCCAGTGAACCCGCGCTGGCCAGCCTGACTGAGGGCAAGCTGGGGCTGGCACTTTCCGGTGGTGGCTTTCGAGCTTCCTTTTACCATATCGGCGTACTGGCCCGGCTGGCCGAGCTGGACCTGCTGCGTAAAGTTGAGGTGATCTCCTGTGTTTCCGGAGGCTCGATTCTGGGGGCGCATTACTACCTGGAGCTGCAACAACTGCTGGAGAGTAAGCCGGAACATAAAATCAGCCGTACCGACTATATCGCCCTGGTCCACCGGCTGGAGCGGGCGTTTCTTGCCGGTGTACAAACCAATATCCGTAGTTCGATCTTCAGTCATCCATTACGGTTGCTGAAAATGCTCAGTCCCGGCTATAGCCGCACCCACCGGTTAGCGGAGTTGTATGAACAGCGGCTTTATCATCGGGTGGCGGATAACCGGGGTCAGACGAAGCGTCATATGGATGAACTGATGATCCAGCCCCATAGCTGCGAGAATGGTTTCAGCCCGGCGAAAGACAACTGGAACCGGCAGCATAAGGTGCCCATGCTGGTACTGAACGCCACCACCCTTAATACCGGTCATAGCTGGCAGTTTACCGCGCGCTGGATGGGTGAAGCCCCCTGGGCGGTCGATATGACAGTGGATGCCAACACCCGGCTGAACTGGTTTTACTACAGTGAGGCAAAGGCCCCTGAGTATAAAAAGATGCGGCTGGGCCATGCGGTGGCGGCTTCATCCGGTGTTCCTGGTCTGTTCAAACCGCTGGCGATGGCGGGTTTATATCCAGGCTTTACGCCCCAGCTGGTAGACGGTGGTATTTACGATAATCAGGGTACCGCCGCACTACTGGATAAAGGCTGCGACCATATCCTGGTGAGTGATGCCAGCGGCCAGCTTGCCACCAACGACAGCAGTAGCACGCGCGAACATAAAGTCGTGGTGCGTTCCAGCGAGATCTTCCAGGAACGGATGCGCACCATGCAGCAACGCGGCCTTAACAGCCTGCAGCGCCATGGACTGTTAAAAAGCCTCTGCCATATCCACCTGAAAAAAGATCTGCACGGCCCGCAACTGAGTCTCGGAACCGAACCGGTCCATGACCAGCCCAGCAACAGACCCCTGACTGAATACGGCATCCACCGCGATTATCAACACGCCATCGCCGCCATCCGTACGGATCTGGACCACTTCTCGGATAACGAAGCCCGCGCCCTGATGCTCAGCGGCTATCGGATGGTTGAGCACTACCTGCCGGATGAGATGCGTGCTTTAGGCCAGGCAAACCCCGGTTGTCAGCGGTGGGGGTTCACTGCCCTGGCTAAAGACCTTGGCGACCTGGTGACAGACCCGGCCCTGCTGGATGAACTGCAGACGGCTCGGCACCGCTTTTTCCGGTGGTGGAAACGGAAGGTTTTTTAATTCGAACAGCACTTGGCGTTGACCTGAAGAACAAGGAATGTGAAATGAAAATATTTATCAGCTATCGCCATTCGCAAATTGAAATGGCTCGTCAGGTTGAAACGCAGCTGCTGCAGGCAGGGCTGGAAGTGTTTCGTGATGAACGGGAGATTGAACCCACGGAAAGTATCAGCGCGGTGGTGAAGCAGGGGCTGGCGGGCTCACACGCCCTGCTGATTTTGCTGAGCGAAGACTATAGCCGCAGCCGTTACTGCCAGTGGGAGCTGACCGCCGCTTTTATCGCGGCGCAGCAGGCGGGGCAGGCGATTGATCGAATTTTTGTGCTGCAGCTGGGTGATAACAACCTGCTACAGCAGCTACCGATTGAGCTGGCCGATGCGCTGTACCTGAAGTCGGATGATCGGGAGCTGGGTTATCGGTTGCAGTCAAAGATGGCCAGCCTGACAGGGATGCTGGGTGAGCAGGGTGCCTTTACCATGCCTCCGGCTTATGGCCGAGGGTTGACCGGATCGCCACGTTTTGTTGGCCGTGAACAGGTGATCTGGCAGCTGCACAGCGCCTTGCAAGCCTCACAGAACCCGATGATCACCGGCCATACCAAACCGGATATTGCCGAAGTCTCCGGTATGGGAGGCATCGGTAAAACCCTGCTGGCGGAAGAATACGCCCTACGCTTTGGTGCCGCTTACCCCGGCGGTATTTTCTGGCTGGATGCTTATGGCAGCTTTAATCCCGGCCAGCCGGATATTGAGCTGTTTAAAGCCAGCTGCGCTGAGCAGTACCGTAAGGTGGCTTTGTCACTGCAACTCCAGCCTGCCCCCGATGAAGATCTGTTGATGCTGCGTGCCCGTATTGCCCAGGCCATTCGTGAACAGGGGCAGCGTTGTCTATGGATTGTGGATGATATTCCCCAGGGGCTGGCAGCACACCTGGAGGAGATCAAACTCTGGTTCAGCCCCTGCCCGGAGCTGGCACCGACTATGATGACCACCCGCAGCCGTGAATATCACACCATCGGGACAGAACTGGCGCTGGATGTACTCGATATGCCTGCGGCACTTGATCTGCTGCGTAATAACGAACTTGATCTGGATGAGCAGGAAGGGCCAACGGAACTGCTGATTAAACAGCTGGGCTACCATGCACTGGCACTGGATATCGCCGGGGCATCAATTCGGGAATATCAGCTTACAGTCGAGGAGTACCTGCAGGAACTGGCAGACGATAACAGTGAACTGCTGGAGGTACCCTCAGAAACCGTTGTTGCACTGCCTACCGGCTGTGCCACCAGTATTATCAAAATCTTCCAGCGCAGCTTGAAGCATTTGAAACCCCTGAGCCTGGATATGCTGCGATTGGCTGCCAACCTGGCCCCGGCACCGATTCCGCAAACGCTGTTCGAGTGGGTATTGGATAAGGCGGGCGAAGTTAAAAAACGCGATGTACGTACTGCGCTGCAAGGCTGTAAACAGGCCCATCTGATCAGTCAGAAAGAGAAGGACTGGAGCCTGCATGCCTTGATTGCAGCCACCCTGCACCATCTGGAGCTGGCAACGGATGAAAAGGGCCAGGCGTTAAGGCTGGGGGCGGTTGCGTATCTGACCGAGACCATTGAACACGAAGGGATTGATCATCAGCGGGAGCAGGCCTTAAGCAGTGCGCTGGAACATAGCCGTTATCTGACTCGACAGATTGAGGATAAGGACGAGCATCAATTGCTGGTTAGAATTGGTCTGTTTGATCACTATCGCGGGAATCCTGCGATGGCCGCACTCTGCTGGCGAAAAATCAACCAGTGGCGCAGTGATACTTATGGCGAGGATCATCAGGATACGCTGGCCAGTATGAATAACCTTGCTTTGACCTTGAATGCGATGGGCGACCATAGCGGTGCGAAAGCGCTGGAAGAGCATGTGCTGGCGCGTAGACAGGCGGTGTTGGGCGAGGATCATCCGGATACGCTGACCAGTATGAATAACCTTGCTTCGACGTTATGGCAGATGGGCGACCATAGCGGTGCGAAAGCGTATTTTGAGCATGTGCTGGTGCGTAGACAGGTGGTGTTGGGCGAGGATCATCCGGATACGCTGACCAGTATGAGTAACCTTGCTTTGACCTTGAAAACGATGGGTGGCCATAGCGGTGCGAAAGCGCATCAGGAGCATGTGCTGGCGCGTAGGCAGGTGGTGTTGGGCGAGGATCATCCGGCTACGATCAACTCAGCCTGGAACCTGTTTATGACATTGTTCTCACTGGATGATCAGCCTGCAGCCCTAGTCATATTCCAGCAACACCTGCAATGGCTACTAAGTGCGGATGAATCCGAACTCACCAGCGCCGATCTCCGCACTATCCGTAGCCACTTGCTGGAAATGATCAACCAGGGGAATCAATCATGACCACCCCTCTCTGCTTTATCCTGATGCCTTTCGGCACCAAACCCGCTACCCACGGCAACGGTAAAATCCATTTCGATCTGATCTACCAGCAAATTATCGAACCCGCCATCAGAGCCGCCGGGCTGGAGCCGATCCGGGCCGATCAGGAAAGGGTAGGTGGGCTGATTGATAAGCCGATGTTTGAGCGGTTGTTGCTGTGTGACTATGCGGTGGCGGATCTGACCACCGCTAATGCCAATGTGTTTTATGAGCTGGGGGTGCGTCATACCCATCGCCCGGCGGCGACGGCACTGGTATTTGCGGCAGACCAGGGGGCGTTGCCGTTTGATGTGAACAGTTTGCGCGGTTTGCCCTATCAGCTGAATGCTGAGGGTAAGCCTGCCCAGCCGGAGCAGGATGCTCAGGCGCTGACAGAAAAGCTGCTGCATTTTCGTAAGGCGGCGGATCAGCCCTCTACCGATAGTCCGCTGTTTCAGCTGCTGGACAACTTCCCCGATATCCAGCGGCTGAAAACCGATGTGTTTCGTGATCAGAGCCGTTACTGCCAGCAGGTGAAAGATCAGCTGGCGGCAGCCCGTGGCCTGGCGCTGGACGATAAAAAACGGGGTTTACCGGCGGTGCAGGCGGTGGCGGACTCGCTGGAAAACCTGGCGGAACAGGAGCTGGGGGTGCTGGTGGATCTGCTGCTATCCTGGCGGGCGGTGGATGGCTGGGCCCAGATGGTGGAGCTGGTGGCGGTGATGCCCAAGGCATTACAGCAGACGGTGCTGGTGCAGGAACAGTATGGTTTTGCTTTGAACCGTGCAGGCCGGCATCGCGAGGCGGAGCGGGTACTTAAAGCTCTGATTGAGCGCCAGGGGCCCTCCAGTGAAACCTGCGGCATTCTGGGCCGGGTGTATAAAGATCGCTGGCAGCAGGCGCGGGTGGAAGGTGCGCCGGACGTGAAGGTGGCCGGGTTATTACAGCAGGCGATTGAATGTTACCTGCAGGGCTTTGAAGCCGACTGGCGTGATGCCTATCCGGGGATTAATACATTGACGCTGATGGAGCAGTGTAGCCCGCCAGACCCTCGGCGGATTGCGCTCAACCCGGTGGTGACCTATGCGGTGCAACGGCGAATGGCAGCAGGCCAGGCGGATTACTGGGACCATGCCACGCTGCTGGAGCTGGCGGTGCTGGCCGGTGATGCAAAACAGGCCGAACTCGCACTGTCGGCGGCGCTGGCGGTGCAGCGTGAGGGCTGGGAGTCAGGAACCACGGCGGATAATCTGCAGCTGATCTGTGATTGTCGGCAGCAGCGCGGGGAGGATGTTGACTGGCTGCGAGCGTTGATTGATGGGCTGCGGTATTCGGCCTGAGTTTAGAAAATTATGGTTTTGCGCGGGGTTCTTCCCAGTGAAGACACCGGTCCCACAGGGGCCGTTGCTGGTATAAGGTCGCGACGCAGGCAGCGGGCATCGGTCCCACAGGTTGTGGAATATGGATGTCATTCTGCGGTAGTGGTGTGTACTGAGTGTCTTGCTGAGGAGAGTTGCGAGGTGGTGCGGGAAATAGATGATGAACGCTGATCGTTAGCAGGCTGAGTCAGTTACGTATGGCTTTATTTTTATTATTCCGGCAACTGTTTCGGGTATCAGTCTGTTAACGATCAGCGTCTAAACCTCATTGTTATTTTTGTTCGAGGCAGCTTGTGCTTGCTGTCGTCCACCTGTTGTTATTTTTATTGGTAGTGTGCGCAGCAGCGCGTCTTTCGTTGTTGTACGTAGTTATATAGCGAACCTTGTGCCAAGTTTGTTAACTTATTGTTTTTTAAGGTTAATTGTTTGGCCTGTGAGTTTTTATGACATATCTGTTACCGCCGATGTAACGATGTTGTTACCTCGCGCACAAAGTGTGGGGCTTTATCTGGGTAGTAAGGTAACACTGTCACGGTTGTTACCCTGGCCTGGGGGCAGGTAACAGCGGCTGTTGATGGGGTGCTGGTGTGTGGGGCTGGATTGTACTGAGTGGCGGGTACGGGGATGTGATGGATGACGGTGTGCGGCGATTGGTGGGTAAAAAGGTGGGCACTGAAGCTGAACCAGCTGTACTGCTCCGGCGGCTTGTTATTTTTATTGCTGCCTGGCAGTCTGGCCAGCTCGCTCAGATTCAGTGTCCTGAAGTCCTGTATTATTTTTATTCAGGACGGTGCGTGTCTGCACCGGGCTATATAGCAGGGAGCGTGCCTGTTTTTTTAATGTATTGAAAAATAAGGGTTTTATGTTTTTTGTGAGCATGTTGACGGGCTGTAGCGAATGGTTGGTATGGCGGTTTGCACTGATTTGACACCTGTTTTAGCGCGCTTGCACAGCGCTGGCGCAGGGGCCGGGCGTTAACTGGTGGCTGGGAAGCAGAGGCTGTTGTGGTGGCAGACAGAGGCCGAGCCAGGCTCAGGCCTCCGGATATGGCAGGTTTAGTCTTTGTTGATGCGCGCGCTCAGGGCCTGGAAACGGGCTTCCAGCCGGTCGGCGTCGTCGCGCAGGGTGTCGACGGCGTTGAGGAAATCTTCTACCTGAGGGCGGGCCGGTAACAGGTCGCTTTCTTCTTTCAGGTATTCCTGCAGATTTTCCATCAGGCTGCTACCAACGGTGCGGTACTGGTTGCCTTTGAAGCTGAGGAACCCGGCCAGCTGATGGGCGGGCAGATCACCGATCAGGCTGGCCAGTTTGCCTTCCCAGTCGATATGGCTGGTGCTGAGAATTTGTTGCAGCTGGGTCGCCAGGCCGTTGTTACCGGTGACGCTGATGCCGTTGCCGAACATGGCGTCGGCTTTGTCCGGGCTGCTGAGCAGGCGGATAAAGTCATTGGCGCTGCCGGAGAGGGTGACGTCGGCGTCGAGCCCCAGCTGGCTGTGCAGTTGCAGGCCGTCGGCGTTGGGCAGGATGGCGAAGCGCAGCTCGGGCTGGGTCAGCTGGATGGCAATGATTTTGCCGTCCAGCTGGCTCAGTTGCTGCAGGCTGGCCGGGTCGTTACGCAGGAGGGCGTTAACGCTCCCTTCGGCCATGGTAAACAGAGTGGAGCTGAGCATATCCAGCATAGCGGCCTCCTGCGTGGGCAGCGGTCAGATGATCAGGGTTTGATGCCGGTGTGGAGTGCGACCACGCCGCCGGTCATGTTCTGGTATTTACAGTTGACCAGCCCGGCTTGCTCCATCATGCCTTTCAGGGTGTCCTGATCGGGATGCATGCGGATGGACTCGGCCAGATAGCGGTAGCTGTCGGCGTCGCCCGCAATCATCTGGCCGATCTGCGGCAGGATGTTGAAGGAGTAAAAATCGTAGGCTTTGGTCAGCAGCGGGTTATCGGTTTTGGAGAACTCCAGCACCATCACTTTACCGCCAGGCTTGAGCACCCGTGCCATGGAGCGCAGGGCCGCGTCTTTATCGGTGACGTTACGCAGGCCGAAGGCGATGGTAATCACATCGAAGTGGTTGTCCGGGAACGGCAGCGCTTCAGCGTTGGCCTGGACGAATTCGACATTGCCGGTCACGCCTTTGTCGTACAGCTTGTCACGGCCGACTTTGAGCATGGAGTCGTTGATATCGGCCAGTACCACGTTGCCGGTCGGGCCGACCAGACGGGAGAAGCGCAGGGTCAGATCGCCGGTACCGCCGGCGATATCCAGCACGTTCATGCCACGGCGTACGCCGCTCTGTTCGATAGTGATCCGTTTCCAGAGGCGGTGGACGCCGCCAGACATCAGGTCGTTCATCAGATCGTATTTACCGGCAACCGAGTGGAATACGTCGGCAACGCGCTTCACTTTGTCTTCGGAGTTAACCTGTTCGTAGCCAAAATGGGTGGTCTGATCTTTGTTGTGTTCGGACATGATGGGATCGGTCTTCAGGCTGGAAAGTAGAGCCGCCATTGTAACGCCGTCTGGCGGTTTTGTCTTTTTATCACGGGGCTTATCTGCAGGCGGGGTCTGTTGCCAGATTAGCCGCGCGCAATCATGCCGCCATCACGGCTTTCACCGGCGTCGGCCAGCTGCTGCAGGTAGTTGTCCCAATATTCCTGCTGACGGTGAGACAGGTCGTGCAGGTACTCCCAGGTGTACAGACCGCTGTCGTGGCCATCGTCGAAGATCAGCTTGAGGGCATAGTTGCCTGCCGGTTGTATCCCGGTGAGGGCAACGAATTTCTTGCCGGTTTGCAGTACGCCATTGCCAATGCCATGGCCGCGCACTTCAGCAGAGGGTGACAGCACGCGGAGGAATTCGGCGGGCAGCTCGAAACTGCCATCGGCGTAGATCAGTTCCAGGGTGCGGGATTTTTTGTGCAGTTTGATATCGCTGGGTAACGGAATCTGGCTCATGGTGGGCTCCGATGAGGTCGATCGGTTCCCACGCAGAGCGTGGGAACCAGGGACGTGTCTTACAGAATGTAGTGGCTCAGGTCTTCGTCCTGGGTCAGTTCTGTCAGGTACTTGTCGACGTATACCGCGTTGATCTCAACGGTAGCACCGTCAGCATCGGTGGCGCTGAAGGACAGTTCTTCCAGCAGGCGTTCGAGCATGGTGTGCAGGCGACGGGCACCGATGTTTTCGGTGTTCTCGTTCACTTTGTAGGCCAGCTCGGCGATACGGGTGATGCCGTCTTCGGTGAATTCCAGGTTGACGCCTTCGGTGGCCAGCAGTGCTTTGTACTGGGTGGTCAGGGAGGCGCTTGGCTCGGTCAGGATGCGTTTGAAGTCATCCGGGGTCAGGGCTTTGAGCTCCACCCGGATTGGCAGACGGCCCTGCAGTTCCGGGATCAGGTCGCTAGGCTTGGACAGGTGGAAAGCACCGGAGGCGATAAACAGGATGTGATCGGTTTTGATCATGCCGTATTTGGTGGTGACGGTGCAGCCTTCGATCAGTGGCAGCAGGTCGCGCTGCACACCTTCGCGGGATACGCCACCGGCGCTGTCGCTCTGGCCGCCTTTGCAGACCTTGTCGATCTCATCCAGGAAGACGATGCCATTTTGCTCAACGGCGTCAACGGCGCGCTGTTTCAGCTCGTCTTCGTTGACCATGCTGGCGGCTTCTTCTTCGATCAGCATTTTGAAGGCGTCTTTGATCTTCAGGCGACGACTCTTGCGTGGCGTCTGGCCCATGTTGGAGAACATGGACTGCAGCTGGTTGGTCATCTCTTCCATGCCCGGAGGGGCCATGATTTCGACGCCCATTTTCTGCTCGGCGACATCAATCTCGATTTCTTTGTCATCGATTTTGTGTTCGCGCAGTTTTTTGCGGAACACCTGACGGGTGGCGGAGTCTTCCCGGCTCGGTTCTTCCTGCTCGAAACCGCTGTTACGGGCCGGTGGCAGCAGGGCGTCGAGAATGCGTTCTTCGGCGGCTTCTTCAGCCTTGAAGCGGTTCTTTTCCACTTCCTGTTCGCGGATCAGTTTGATGGAGGAATCCACCAGATCGCGGATGATGGTCTCAACATCGCGGCCAACGTAGCCCACTTCAGTGAACTTGGTTGCTTCCACTTTGATGAACGGGGCGTTGGCCAGTTTGGCCAGGCGACGGGCGATTTCGGTTTTACCGACACCGGTCGGGCCGATCATCAGAATGTTTTTCGGCGTAACTTCAGCGCGCAGCTCGTCATCAAGCTGCATACGACGCCAGCGGTTACGCAGGGCGATGGAAACGGAGCGCTTGGCTTCTTCCTGGCCAACAATGTGGCGGTCCAGCTCGGAGACGATTTGGCGTGGGGTCAGATCGGACATCAGTGTGCTCCTTAAGCAGACGCGCTGGAGGCCAGCGTTTCGATGGTCAGGCTGTGGTTAGTGAAAACGCAGATATCACCGGCAATGTGCAGGCTTTTCTCGACGATGTCACGGGCATTGAGTTCGGTGTTATCCACCAGTGCACGGGCCGAGGCCAGGGCGAAGTTACCACCGGAGCCAATCGCGATGACGCCATCTTCTGGTTCGATAATGTCGCCATTACCGGAGATCAGGAAAGTTTTCTCGGCGTTGGCAACCAGCATCAGCGCTTCGAGCTTGCGCAGTACGCGATCGCTGCGCCATTCGCGGGCCAGGTGGATGCAGGAGTTCACGATGTTGCCGCTGTGTTTTTCCAGCTGCTGCTCGAACAGATCACGCAGGGTGATGGCGTCGGCGGTGCTGCCTGCGAAGCCGGTGATGACCTTGTGTTTGGTGATCTGGCTGACTTTACGGGCGGTACCTTTCATTACGGTGTTGCCCAGGGAGACCTGGCCGTCGCCACCGACAACGACCTGGTCGCCACGGCGAACGGAAACAATCGTGGTCATGCAATGCTCCAGTGATAAATGTGATTTCCAGATATATGGGGATAACGGTTGCTGGTTTCAAGTATATGACGGTGACGGGGTTTTAATGGCGTTGATCTGTGTGCTCAGAAGCGCAGTTGCTGCACCGTGCTGACGGCCAGCTGGTCGAGCAGGGCGGGGTCGGTGGAGAGAATGGCGGCGCTGCCCTGGGCCAGTGGAATGATCCGGCCATGCAGGTGGTGGTGGCTGAAATGTTGCACCGGCTGATCGGTTTCGCTGGGCATCAGAAACACACTGGCGCTGCCCTGGACAGTCTGGACCGTGAGGTGAACCGCCAGATGGCCGCGCACGGCGCAGGTGCCCGCGTAGCTGATATTGGTTTGTGGATTGCTGAACCGGTAGCCCAGCCGCTGGGCGACCAGTGCGACCGTGGACGCTGATACCGGCTGACGGTTGTACAGGGTGTTGGGCTCGTCAGCGATGTGCTGCAACAGTTCATCGCCCAGCGCCGGGGTCTGGGGCCAGTTAAGGAAGCTGGTCAGGGCGACGCTGAGCACCAGGGTGGCGGCTGCGGCCAGCGGCCAGCGTGCTGTTCGGCGTTGTTCTGGAATCTGTTTAAGGCGCTGCGCCAGCCCTGCCGGTGTGCTGTGCTGTAAACCGGTGTTCAGCTCAGCCTCAAGCGCACGGGCCTGTTGCAGCCAGCGTTGACGGTCGTTGCTGTGGCGCGCAGCCTGCTCAATCGCGGGGCTGCCGGTGTCTCCGCTGAGGACCTTGCGCCGGAACTCCAGATCATCCAATCAGATTACCTTCCGGGTTATTTCAAAGGGCTTTTTTACGGTGCTGCCCAGCTGTTGTTGCAGTTGCTGGCGCGCCCGGTAGAGCCGTGACTGTACCGCCGACTCAGTTAATGCCAGCTCGGCGCTGATCTCTTCAATGGAGTAGCCACCCAGTATCTGCATCAGCATGGGTTCCATGTAGCCGGGCTCCAGCGCGAGAATGGCGCGGTGCAGCTGGTAGCGTTGCAGTTCATGCTCTGCACTGTAGCTATCAGTATGTTCAACGTCCAGCGCCAGTTCCTGGTGGCCATTGCTCTGTTTGTCCAGCCAGCGCAGGTGCTCCCGGCGCAGGATGGTGATCAGCCAGCTGCGCCCGGCTTCGGGGCAGCTGAGCTGGTTGAGGTGCTGCCAGGCTCGCACAAAGACCTCTTGCACCAGATCTTCGGCGCGGGCGTGATCACCACAGAGCCAGACGGCATAGCTGTACAGCGGCTGGTGGTGCTGATCAACCAGCGTTTCGAATCGGCTGCGACTACGCCAGCTGAACAGTTCACGGATTCCCATGGATAACTCCGACGATGTAAAGAGGGGGGAGGTGAAGCCAGGCTTTGACCGCAGGCTTGCTCTCAGTTCGAGAGCGTTGATTCAAAAAAATTCAAAAATTTTCAAAAAACTTTGCAAGCTTTCCTACACTTATCGGGTCTTTATCTGTGAGCACGTTGCTCGCGTTTTGAAAGAGGTCTCGGTGTCGGCTGGTTCTGGCTGGTGTGTACACGGTCATGGTGACGGGAGACCTCGGTTTTAACTCGCTGTTTAGCTTAATAAAAATACTGGAGAACGAACTATGAATCGTCGTGATGCAATCAAATCTGCTGCAATCGCAGGTGTACTGGCTATGGGTATGGCTGCAGCTACAGGTGCGGTAGCCGGTAAGCCAGGTATGGAAAAATGCCAGGGTGTGGTTAAGGCTGGTATGAACGACTGTGGTACGGCGTCGCACAGCTGTGCAGGTATGGCGAAAGCCGATAATGATGCCAGCGAATGGGTATACGTACCTGAAGGTACCTGTAAGAAAATCGGTGGCACGATCAAGTAATCGGGCATACCTGGCTGGCCTGTGCCGGGCGCATACCCGGCGGGCTGGCCACTACCCTGACGGCGCTTATTATCTAAGGGAGCTGCGATGACCAGCGAAGTGATTTCCGGGGTCGGGCTGGGGCTACGGTCCTGCCACTATCAGCATATTCTGGCCGAACAGCCTGTGGTGCCCTGGTTTGAGGTGATGACCGATAACTACATGGGTGCTGGCGGCCAGCCTCACCACTATCTGCAACAGATTGCCGCGCAATACCCGCTGACTTTCCACGGTGTCGGCCTGTCACTGGGGTCCGTACGACCGCTGAGCGACAGCTATCTTGATCGACTGGCTGAGCTGATTGATATCTATCAGCCCGCCTGGGTCTCCGAGCATCTGTGCTGGAGCGCCAATACCCAACATAACAGCCATGATCTGTTACCCATGCCCTATACCGAGGCTGCGGTGCGCCATATGAGCGAGCGTATCAGCCAGGTGCAGGAGCGGCTGGGGCGACGGATTCTGGTGGAAAACCTGTCCAGTTACGTGACTTTTGCCGAGTCTGAAATGACCGAGTGGGAGTACATTAGCGAAATCTGCCAGCGGGCGGATTGTGATCTGTTACTGGACATCAACAATATTCATGTCAGTGCCGTAAATCACGGCTTTGATGCCCGCGAGTATCTGGCGGGCATGCCGCTGGCGCGGGTGCGGGAGATGCATCTGGCCGGTTATGAAGTGCAGGGTGATCTGCTGCTTGATTCCCACAGTCAGCCGGTGCATCCGCCGGTGTGGCAGCTATATCGCGAAGCGGTTGCGCTGACCGGGCCGGTGCCGACGCTGATTGAGTGGGATAACGATATACCGGCGTTTTCGGTGCTGGAACAGGAAGCTCGGCAGGCGCAGCAGATCTGTCAGGAGGTGGCCGATGCAGCCTGACGACATCGCTGCGCTGCAGCAGCTGGCGCAGTTTCAGCAGCAATTTCTCGACCGGCTTTATTTTCAGCAACCGCTGACGGCGTTAACGGTTAACCGCGCGGCCTGTGGTGCAGAGGCGGAACAATGTCTGGAAACTTATCGGGGCAGTCTGTACGGGGGTCTGAATAAGGCGCTGGCAGAGATCTACCCGGTGTGTCGGCAGTTTGTCGGTGAGACGTTTTTTAGTGCCATGGCCGATCGTTACATCAGCCGTTATCCCTCAACGGTGGAGCGGCTGGATGATTATGGCCAGAGTTTTGCCGAGTTTCTGGCCTGTTTCGAACCGGTACATACCTTGCCGCAGTTACCGACGCTGGCACGGCTGGAGTGGGCCTGGCATCGGGCGTTCCATGCGGCCCAACCAGCGCCTTTTGATTTTGACCGGTTCGCCGATGCCTGCCAGCACAACAGTGGCGGCATTCAGTTTCAGCTGGCACCAGAGCTGACACTGTTACTGGCGGAATACCCGGTGGATCTGTTCTGGCAATGGCATCAGTCTGATGGGCCGGCGGAGATGCCAGCCCTGACAGAGATGGAGTTGCCGTTGCTGATCTTCAGACCGGGTGTGCAGGTCCACATTGAGCGGCTCGAGAAAGTAGCCTGGCAATTTCTGCAGCAGCTACAGCGAGACCCCTCACTCAATGGGCTGTGCGAAGTGCTGGGCGATCAGGTAACCCCTTTGCTGCCCCAGGCCATTGAACGTGGCTGGATCAGCGGTTTTACAGTGGAGTTGTAGTTTGATGCATGGATTTATGGCGTTTTCCCACCGACTGACGGCGCTCACGCTGCCGTTACAGCAGCTATTTGCGCTGGTATTACGGGTATGGCTGTTTGAGGTGTTTTTCAGCTCCGGGCTGACCAAAATTCAGAGCTGGTCCAGTACCCTGGCGTTATTTGAATATGAGTACAGCGTGCCGGTTATTCCCCCCGAGCTGGCTGCCTGGCTGGCGACCGCCGGTGAACTGGTGCTGCCAGTCTTACTGGTGGTGGGTCTGCTCAGTCGCTTCAGTGCGCTGGGGCTGTTTGTCCTCAATGCGGTGGCAGCGATCTCCTACCCGGATATAAGTCTGGCCGGGGTGCAACAGCACATTATGTGGGGGGTGATGCTGGCGTACCTTAGCGTGCATGGGGGTGGCGTGTTGTCGGTCGATAAGCTGCTGGCAAAGCGCTGGCCACAACAGGACTGATGCTGGCTGGGCGGTAATATCGTTGCCGACCGCCTGGCCTTTTCTGACACATAAAATTCACCCTGCAATAAACAATGTCTAGTCTATGCTGAATTAACACCCTGGATGGCAATACAGCACATGCTCAAGGAGGGGCGATGTCACTACCGTTACCCTGCTACCCCGCGATGACCCTGCTGGAAGGTTTTCAGCGCCAGTTTCTGGATCAGTTTTGCAGTTTCCAGCCGGTGGGTGAAGACCCACCCCCGCTGGCATTTCAGCATGACCTGCCCGACACCCTGATGCGTGCCCTGACCGAGCTGTACAGCGGCTGCCAGGCGTTGCTGGGCGACTCTTTTTTTGACGATCTCTGTAGCCATTATCTGCGCAGTTACCCGCCATCGATTCAGCGGCTGGACAGCTTTGGTGATCATATGGCGCAGTTTATGGCCAGCTTTGTACCCGCCCGCCATACCACCCAGCTACCGGCACTTGCCCGGCTTGAGTGGGCAATTTTTCAGGCGTGTCGGGCAACGCCATATGCTGCGTTTGATTTTGATGGCTTTAAAGCTGCCCGCTGGCAGCAGCCTGAACGGATCCGCCTGCAGCTGGCCCCGGGCCTGAACCTGTTACAGGCGGAATACGCGGTTGATCTGCTCTGGCAGCATCATCACCAGCAGCTGGGTGCGGCCGGGTTGAAGTTTCTCGACCATGGCGCAGTGCGGCTGGTGGTACTGGCCTGTGAGGGTCAATTACAGATTGAACGGCTGAATGAGGGAAGCTGGCACAGTCTGTTGCAGCTATTGCGTGATCCACAGCTGAGCAGTTTTGACCGGGCTTTGTCAGAGTACGGTTCGGATCAGCTGGACTGGGCGGTGCAGCGTGGCTGGATAGCGGGTTTCAGCGTCGTAGCAGAAGCGGTAGTGGCGGAGGGGGGAACAGAAAAACAGCAGGCGGGTTAGCGTGAAAGGGCTGTCCCGCCTGCTTGTGTCAGCAGATTACTTGAGTTTGATTTCCATCGGCTGAATCCGTTGGCGGACCAGCTTGTCCTGCGCCCGGTTGAGCAACGAACGGTTATCAAACGGCCCCACCCTGACCCGATACCAGGTGCCATTTTGGCCATTGGATTTACTGGTATGGGCGTTGGGCATGCCCATCAGAATCAGCTTTGCACGCATCCGTTCAGCATCGGCTGCCTTGCGAAATGAACCTGCCTGCAGTAAATAGCGATACTGCATTTTGGCATCTTTAGGGGTGGATTTGTAGACATCCACCTGCTCCGTTTTGACTTCGCTCTTTGGCAGCATGTTATAAAACTCGAACCGCTCTTCGTCGCCAGCCGGTGCCTCAGCAGTGGCTTTGGCTGCGGTTTTAGTGGCCGCTTTGGGTTGCGGTTTTGCTGCCGGCTGGCTGACGCTGGCCGGTTTCTTTACTGGCGTTGTCGACGAGCCGATCTGAGTCAGGCTGTATAACAGCCATGCCATGCCGCCCAGCATGGCGAGGGCCACAACAATCTTCAGCCAGGGTGCGGAAGTGCGCACAGGTGGCGGTGGTGGCGGGGGTGCTGCGGCACGGCGGTTCCCTTTATTGGCCGTTCGTTTCGGTTCGGCGCGGCTGGCGCTGCGCCCTCCTGCCTTAGGTCCATAATCTTTGCGTGCCGCCATGGGGTTACATCTGCTCCGGTGCGTTGACGCCCAGCAGTGTCAGGCCGTTGTTCAGTACCTGACGGGCCGCCTCGCTGAGGGTGACACGGGCATTACGCAGCTCGGCCTCTTCAATCAGCATTTTGTTGGCGTTGTAGTAGGAATGGAAATCGTTGGCCAGTTCGCGCAGGTAGTTAGCCAGCATATGTGGCTCATAACTTTCGGCGGCGGCGGTCAGCACTTCCGG
Source organism: uncultured Oceanospirillaceae bacterium (assembly GCA_913057435.1). Taxonomy (GTDB): domain Bacteria; phylum Pseudomonadota; class Gammaproteobacteria; order Pseudomonadales; family Balneatricaceae; genus Marinobacterium_C. The sequence goes on from CAJXNY010000021.1 coordinate 35,739, forward strand.
GTATTTGCTCAGTTTGGTGATCAGATCTTTTTCGTGCTCAGTATTAAGCAGCGCCAGATTTGCCAGACCGGATTCTTTGTCCCAGGCCCAGCCGCTTTCTTTCAGCTTGCGCTGCACAGAGCAGACACGGGCGTGGGCGTACTGAATGTAGTACACCGGGTTGTCTTTGGATTCAGATTTGGCCAGCTCCAGATCGAAATCCATATGCTGTTCTGCTTTACGGGTCACGTAGAAGAAGCGGCAGGCATCGTTGCCCACTTCGTCGCGCAGTTCACGCAGGGTGACAAACGAACCTGAACGGGTGGACATGGCCAGACGCTCTTCGCCACGGTACAGAATAGCGAACTGTACCAGTCGTACCATCAACCGTTCCGGGTCATAGCCCAGTGCCTGACAGGCGGCTTTCATCCGGGCAATGTAACCGTGATGATCGGCACCCCAGATGTACAGCACCTTGTCGAAGCCACGCTCGAATTTGTTTTTCAGGTAAGCGATATCGGACGCGAAGTAGGTGGTCGCGCCATTGGCACGGCGTACAACGCGGTCTTTATCGTCACCGAAATCGGTGGAGCGAAACCACAGGTTGCCTTCTTTTTCGAACAGGTAACCGTTTTCCTGCAGGGTGTTCAGGGCACTGTCAACGTCGCCATTGCTGGTCAGGCCACGTTCGGAGAACCATTCCTGGTAGTTAACACCAAAGCCGGACAGGTCGTCCTGGATATCCGCCAGGATGGAGTCCAGCGCGGCATTAAAGAAGATGCCGTAGCCTGCGTCACCGAGCAGCGCTTTGGCGCGTTCAATCAGGGCATCAATATGGACTTCTTTATCGCCGCCCTGCGGCTCGTCGACCGGAATATTGGCCATCACCTGAGCGATGTCACGGTTGTACTGATCGCCGTGCTGATCGAATACGGCGGCGGCGATATCGTGGATGTACGCGCCTTTGTAGCCATTGCTCGGGAAGGTCAGTTCGGCACCACATTTTTCCAGGTAACGCAGCCAGACACTGGTGCCCAGGATGTTCATCTGGCGACCGGCGTCGTTGACGTAGTACTCACGTTCAACCGGCACACCCGCTGCTTCCAGCAGATCAGCAACGGAGGCACCGTAAGCCGCGCCACGACCATGACCAACATGCAGCGGGCCGGTCGGGTTGGCAGAGACAAACTCAACCTGGGTGCGGGCTTTGCTCGCCGCGCGGCCACGGCCAAAGGCAGTCTGCTCGGTGAGGATCTGTCCCACGACAGCGGCAGTCGAGGCCTGGGTGACGAAGAAGTTGATAAAACCTGGGCCAGCCAGTTCGGTTTTTTCAATCAGATCAGACTGTGGCAGTGCAGCAAGCAGCGCCTGGGCCAGTTCGCGCGGGTTGCGTCGGGCGGGTTTGGCCAGCGTCAGGGCAATGTTGGAGGCGAAATCACCGTGTGACTTGTCTCGGGTATTTTCAACCATGATGTTGGGTTGAGTGTCGCCGGGCAGTGTGCCGTCAGCCTTCAGGGCATCGACAGCAGACGCGATCAGTTGCGCTATTTGTTCTTTCATCAGTCTGATAAATACCGAATGGAGGGTTACTTCGAATAGCATGGTACAGAACCACACAGGAGCCCGGTATTATCACGTGATCTGGCGGAATTGTTAAGGGGCTGGCTGGCTGTTTTTTACGCAGGGAAAAACCATGGCGTTGGTGGCTGTGTCGACAGCCACCAACGGAGCGGGGGTCAGATTGAAAAACGTTGAACCAGCTGCTGCTGTAATTGCGCCAGTCCGAGCAGTTCTTTGCTGCCGCCAGCGGCCTGTTCAGCACCGGTAGCGGTTTCGGTGGCGGCCTCATTAATGTGCACCAGGGTGCGGCTGACCTCTTCTACAGCGCTGCGCTGCTGTTCTGAGGCGGTAGCGATCTGGGTACTCATATTACGAATATCTGAGACGGCGGTGGCCAGTGCCTGCAACGCTTCGCGTGAGGTATTGGCATGGCCGACACAGTCCCGGGCCTGGTCCTGGGCGCGCTGCATAGTGTCGACGACCTGGCGAATGGCCCCCTGCATATTTTCCACCATAGTCTGAATTTCATGGGTGGAGTTATGGGTGCGGCTGGCCAGGGTGCGCACTTCGTCGGCCACCACGGCAAACCCCCGACCCTGATCGCCGGCGCGGGCGGCTTCGATGGCAGCGTTCAACGCCAGCAGATTGGTCTGCTCGGCGATGGCACCGATGGTGGAGAGAATGCTGTCGATCCCGGTGCTGTATTCAGCCAGCTGGTTGCTGACAGCAACAGCACTTTCAATTTCATCACTCTGGCTGTTAATGCGGGTCAGAGTCTGCTCGACATAACTGGTGGCATTGCGGCCCAGATTTTCACAGTTTTCAACCGCCTGCAGGGTCTGCTGACTGTGGTCGGTGACTTCGCTGACACTGCATTCCATTTGGGTGGCGGCGGCCGAGGTCTGTTCCAGCTGATCACTTTGCTGGCGCATGGCATCGGTTGCATGGCGGCTGATGCCTTCATTCTGATCGGCCACGCTGGCCAGTTTGTGTGAGCCATCAACCACCTGACGCAGCACGGACTGCAGTTCTGACACGACGGCATTGAGGGCTTCGCCCAGCTCACCAAATTCATCTTTACGCTGATCATCAAAGCGGACCTGCAGATCGCCTTCACGGACTTTGCTGAGCTGGTCGCGAATCTGATGCAGCGGGCGGCGTAATGCCTGAGTGGTCAGCAGGGCGACGGTGATGGCAATGGCGATCGAGGCGGCCGCCAGGGCCATGATCAGCAGGTTGGCAAACTGACTGTTGCTGTCGGCATCAAGCCGGGCGGCGTCCGCATCGGCGGTGGCGGTATCAATAAACTGGTTGGCGGCGGCGCTGGACTGTTGAATCAGGTCGGCGGTAATGGCCATTTGCTGTTGCTGGCTGGCGGCGAGCTGATGGCGCTGACGGTAACGTTCGATCAGCTCATCCTCACCATAGAACGCACCGTCGATCTGTTTGACCAGGGTTTTGACCTGCCGGGCGCGGCGTTCTACTTTACCGAACTGAGTAAATGCCTCGGTCAGTTTACCTCGGCTAAGCGCCAGGCTTTTGTTTAATCCCTCCAGCTCCTGGGTACGGCGGTAGTTGATCAGCTGGAAGCGGTGGGTGCTCAGTGCGCGGGTAATCATCCGCGCCGGGATGGCATTGTCGATGGTATCGCGATTCAAGCTGCTGATATAACGCTGCACCCAGGCGGCCAGCGCATCGCTGTCCCGCTGCAGGCTGATTTCGGACTCGATAATCTTGCGATCCAGGATCAGCTGGCGTTTACGCTGCTTGATCATCTGTGTTGCCGCACTGGAAAAGGCATGGCTGCTGCGCTGGATATCGGCCAGTTGCTGGCTGAGCACCGAGTGGCTGGCGACCTGTGGGCTCAGTGTGGCCAGTGACTGGTTGAAAGCGTCGAACCGCTGACTGAAGGCTTTGCTGGCCTTATTGAGGTCTTTCACCCGCGGCTGAGCCAGGGCGTTATACAGTGACTGGTTGGCCTGTTGCAGCTTGATCATCTGATCAAAGCCCCCGGTCAGAATGGGTAGCGACTGATCTGTCACCCGGTGCATGGCGCTGGACACACTGTCGGAACCGTAACGGGCGCCCAGTGCAATGATGATCATAAAGAGCACAAGGGTGGCGAACCCCAGCGAAATCTTGCGGGTAATTGTCAGTGGCATAGCGGTATCCCTGAACTGCATTCAGCGGGATCTGGTGTGTGGTTGTCTGTGCAACCCTGTACAGCATCCCTGTTGTTATTTTTATTACGGCGGTGGTGCAGTCCCTGTTGCTGAGCGTTTGATCAGCGGCAGGGGGATGTACTTATAGCCTGGCCTAAGGTCGATGTCTATATTTTGACCTATTCCTGATCGTGGACAATGCTGGTTTCGCCTGGTTGTGATTGCTGATAGTGGCGACGAAATCAGACTTCAATCGGGTCGACATCCAGTGTCCAGCGTACTTTTTTCGCTTCAGGAAGTTGTTCCAGGAATTGACATAACAGGCCAAGGCTACGGTGCAGATCGGCCCGCTGTGGGCTTTGCAGCTGCAGCTGGGCACGGAAAACCCCGGCTTTCTTCTCCATGGTGAATGGGAAAGGGCCGATGCAGCGGCTTTGTGGACTGAGCATTCCGGTCTGTTCCAGCTGCTCGCGCACGGCGCGCAAAAAGGCTTCGGCGCGGCCCTGTTTATTGGCTTCGGCTTTTAATAGCGCCAGGTGCTGGAAGGGAGGGAGCTGAGTATGGCGGCGCAGCTGCAGTTCATCGTCGGCGAAGGCGCTGTAACCATCTTCAATCAGCCGGTTGATGGCGGGGTGGTCGGCGTGCATGGTCTGCATCACCACATTGCCGGGTTTTTCTGCCCGTCCGGCCCGGCCCGCCACCTGAATGATCAGCTGGGCGGTACGCTCCATGCCGCGAAAGTCAGCACTGAACAGGCCGCCGTCGGCATTGAGAATGGCGACCAGAGTAACATCCGGGAAGTGATGACCCTTGGCCAGCATCTGGGTGCCGATCAGGATGCAGGGTTCACCGGTGTGAACCTGTTTCATCATCTTTTCCAGTGAATCTTTACGGGCGGTGCTGTCACGGTCGACCCGCAGTATCGGGTATTTGGGGAACATCGCCGTCAGTGTCTGCTCGCTGCGCTCGGTGCCGCTACCCACGGCTTTGAGCTCGTGGCTACCACATTCTGGACACTGGCGTGGAATAGGTCGCTGACTGTCACAGTGGTGGCAGTGCAGGTGCGGTGGCTTCATATGCAGCGTCATATGGGCATCGCAGCGGCGGCAGTCAGCGATGGCACCGCAGCTGTCGCAGTTCATGCTGGGGGAAAAACCACGGCGATTGAGAAACACCAGTACCTGGTTGCCCTGCTTCAGGGTGTTGGCGATTTGCCGCAGCAGGGCCGTGGAAAGGCCGTCATTGAGGGCAGTCTGGCGGATATCCATCAGTTCAAACCGGGGGGGCTTTGCACTGCCTGCTCGCTGGGTCAGCTTCAGGTGCTGATAACGGCCCTGACGGGCGTTCCACAGGGTTTCCAGTGCCGGGGTGGCGGTGCCCAGTACGACCGGGATCTGTTCGCGGTGAGCGCGGGCGATCGCCAGATCACGGGCCGAGTAGCGAAAGCCATCCTGTTGCTTAAAAGAGGCATCGTGCTCTTCATCAATAATCAGCACCCCCGGGTGTTTCAGTGGGGTAAACAGGGCTGACCGGGTGCCAATCACGATCGGTGCGACCCCTTCGCGGGCTTTGAGCCAGGCATCCAGCCGCTGGCGTTCCGACAGGTTGGAGTGCAGCACCACGACCGGCAGATTGAAACGGGCCTTGAAGCGGGCCACCGTTTGCGGGGTCAGGCCAATTTCAGGGACCAGAATCAGCGCCTGCTTGCCCGCTTGCAGCACCGCTTCGATAATCTGCAGATACACTTCGGTTTTGCCTGATCCGGTGATTCCTTCCAGCAGGAAGGGCTGAAAACCGTTGCTCTGGTTGACGCTGTCGACCGCCTGCTGCTGCTGGCTGTTGAGGCTTAGCACCGGTTCACGCAGCAGTTCCGGTGGCAGGTGGGGGCGGTGACTGTCGGGGGTGAATTCGAACTGCTCGGCCAGGCCTTTTTCTGCCAGTTTTTTCAGCTGTACGGTCTCGCCGCCTTCGGCCCGCAGGGCATCGTTACTGATGCCCTGGGGATGCTCCAGCAGAATGCTGAGGGTCTCTTGCTGTTTTTTAGCCCGTGAGGAGAGTGCGTCCAGACTGGCGTCTGCGCTGGCACGCCAGAGCAGAGCGTGGGCAAACTGACAGGGCACGCCTTTACGCAACATCACCGGCAGCGCCAGCTGGACCGCATCGCCCAGAGGGTGATGGTAGTAACTGGCTGCCCAGCGGGCCAGCTCGAACAGGTGGTCAGGCAGAGGAGGGTGCTGGTCGAGGATTTCCAGTGCCGGTTTGAGTTTACTGGCCGGTACATCGGTGTGTTCGCTGATTTCGATCAGCAGGCCGATCACATCCTTCTGCTTGCCAAACGAGACGCGCACCCGTACTCCGGGACGCAGTGTCTCCAGCTGGGTGCCTGCGGGAGGCAGGTAGTCAAACAGACGGCGAAGCGGGGTAGGAATGGCCAGGCGCAGTACAGACATCAGAACCTTCGACGGGGCTATAAAGGAAAGAGGCGCCAGTGTAGGAAATTCGACGCCGGGAATAAATGAAAGAAGGTGACGGATTATTACTGAACGATCTACGCTGTACATATTGCAGCCAGTGTTCTGCATGCGTATAATCCGCCGCCTACTCGAAATCATCGGCCTTGGCCGTATTTAAACCTCCGTGCGGTATCTGGAGTGGATGCACATAAAGTGTGCAGCAACCAGATGGCGGCACAATGTGAGAGCAAAAAAATGAAAGCTGATATCCATCCGAATTACGTTGAAATTACTGTAAGCTGTTCTTGCGGTAACGTTATGAATACTCGCTCTACTGCGGGTAAAGACATGCACCTGGACGTATGCTCCGCTTGCCACCCGTTCTACACTGGCAAGCAGAAAGATGCGACATCTGGCGGCCGTGTTGACCGTTTCAACAAGCGCTTTGGCGGTCGTTCACTGAACAAGTAAACGATGCCCCTGGCGTACACTGAAAAGGCACCCTTATCCGGTGCCTTTTTGTTTTTCTGCCTGCTGCTTTTTGCTCTGCCCGCCTTCAGTCGAGATTGCTCGGCGCTATTGCTTCCCCCGAACAGCCCTGCTGAAAAAGTCCGCGTAAGCTATGTCTACGATGGCGACACCGTAAAGCTGGACGATGGCCGTCGTATCCGCCTGCTGGGCATTAATACTCCTGAAATGGACCGTGAAGGTCGTACCGATGAGCCCTTTGCTGTGGCTGCCCGGCAGGCCTTGCTGCGCCTGACAGAATCATCAGGATTGTGGCTGGTGGTGGGGGCTAAACCTGAAGATCACTATGGTCGGGTGCTGGGACATCTGCTGCGTGCTGATGGTAGCCTGCTCAGTGCTGAGCTGCTGCGACAGGGGCTAGGCTACTGGATCTCGGTGGCCCCCAATATTCGAGCGGCCGAGTGTCTGGCCGGTGCTGAACAGGTTGCCCGGCAGTCGGGGCTTGGCGTGTGGCGCGGCAATGCGGTGTGTCAGGCCCGCCAGCTGCAGTCGGGTGATCAGGGTTTTATGTTGCTGGAAGGGCGGGTGAGCGATATTCAGACCAGCCGCAAAGCCCACTGGCTGACGCTGGATAACCGGCTGGTGGTGCAGGTGTCCAAAGCGCTGGCGGCACAGCTCAAACCGCTTGCTGTCAGTGCGTTTCGCGACAGGCACGTAGCTGTACGCGGCTGGGTTATTGATCGTCAGGCCCGCGGTCAGCGGCTGAAAAAAGGCTATCAACGCTGGCTGTTACGGCTGACGGCCGCCAGCATGTTACAGCCGGTAACTGACAGATAAGTTCAGCGGCGGCGGCTCTGTGAGTTGATTGGTACTGTTCTATTGTTCTGAAAGATGATTGTATTTACATCCCCTGACGCATATCAAAAGGGCCCAAAGGCCCTATCCCCCTTAGTTGTGGGGATTATGCCTTTTAGATATGATGTTGGGCTCGTCTTTTGTTAACAAACTTTGGAACAGCAGCCATGTCTGAAGATATGAAGCAAGCCGCTCTCGATTATCATGAGTTCCCTCGTCCAGGTAAGATCAGCGTTGAGCTGTCTACCCCGGCCGACAGTGCCCGTGATCTGGCCCTGGCCTACAGCCCGGGTGTTGCTGAGCCGGTACGTGAAATCGCCAAGGATCCGGAAAACGCTTACCGCTACACTGCCAAGGGTAACCTGGTAGCCGTTATTACCAATGGTTCTGCCATTCTGGGTCTGGGTGATCTGGGTCCACTGGCATCCAAGCCGGTAATGGAAGGTAAGTCTTTGCTGTTCAAGAAGTTCGCAGGTCTGGACTCGATTGATATCGAAGTGGACGCTGAAAGCCCACAGGCTTTCATCGACACCGTAGCGCGTATCGCCGACACCTTCGGTGGTATCAACCTGGAAGATATCAAAGCGCCAGAGTGTTTTGAGATTGAGCGCGCTCTGATCGAGCGTTGCAGCATCCCGGTATTCCACGATGACCAGCACGGTACAGCGATTGTAACGGCTGCGGGCATGATCAATGCTCTGGAAATCGCCGGTAAAGAACTGCCTACAGCCAGCATTGTATGCCTGGGTGCGGGTGCAGCAGCCAATGCGTGCATGAAGCTGCTGATCAACATGGGTGCGAAAGTAGAAAACATCTACATGCTGGACCGCAAGGGTGTGATCCACTCTGGTCGTGAAGACCTGACGCCGGAAAAAGCAGCTTTCGCCACTGAAACTGACAAGCGCACTCTGGATGACGCGATCGACGGCGCTGACGTATTCGTTGGTCTGTCCGGTCCTGATCTGCTGACGGGTGAACAGCTGGCCAAAATGGCATCTACCCCGGTAGTCTTTGCCTGTGCCAACCCTGATCCGGAAATTCGTCCTGAACTGGCCCATGCCACCCGTGATGATGTCATCATGGCAACTGGCCGTTCTGACTTCCCGAACCAGGTAAACAATGTACTGGGCTTCCCCTTCATCTTCCGTGGTGCAATGGACGTTCGTGCCAGCGTTATCAACGAAGAGATGAAAGCGGCGGCCGTGCGTGCCATTGCCGATATGGCGAAAGAGCCGGTACCACAGGACGTGCTGACTGCTTACAACCTGGACTCCCTGGAGTTCGGTCCGCAGTACATCATTCCTAAGCCGACTGATGAGCGTCTGCTCAAGCGTGTTGCAACAGCTGTTGCACAGGCTGCAATCGATACCGGCGTGGCTAAATTGCCAATGCCGGACAACTACCTGGGCTAAGCATTACGCTAAGTACGGGTAGCGCATCGAGCGCATAAGAAACCGGCCATCCCGCAAGGGATGGCCGGTTTTTTTGTGGCTGGTGGCAATGTTACAGCTTGAAGCGGTTTACCAGCCCTTCAAGCTCACCGGCCAGGCTACCCAGCTCATGGGCAACACTGCTGAGCTGGCCGGCCTGATCTGATGTATTGCGGGTGGAGTCGACAATATTCCCCATGCTCTGTTCGACGGTGGTCGCCATCTGACTCTGCTCCTGCACTGAATTGACCACTTCATGGTTCATATTATTAATAGAGCGCACCTCTTCGGCAATCTGATGCAGGGCCTGGGAGGTACGCTGTACATGTTCAACCCCGTTATTGGAGCTCTGCAGGGCTTTGTCCATGGCAGTCACGGCATCACGGGCATCACTTTGCAGCGTTTCAATGATGTGGTTGATCTCTTCGGTGGAGTTCTGGGTACGGCTGGCCAGGGTGCGTACCTCGTCGGCAACCACGGCAAAGCCGCGTCCCTGTTCACCGGCGCGGGCTGCCTCGATTGCGGCGTTCAAGGCCAGCAGGTTGGTCTGTTCGGCAATCTTCTGGATCACCTCCAGCACGGTACCTACGCTCTGACTCTGAGCGTCGAGTTTACGAATAACCGTTGTCGCTGCTTCAATGTTGATTTTCATCGTTTCCATTGAGGCAATGGCGTCGTTGGTCACGGCGTTGCCCTGCAGGCTGTCTTCCAGCGCCTGGTTGGAGACGGCTACGGTACTTTCTGCGCTGCTTTGTACATTCAGGGTGGCCACTTCCATCTGGCTGATGGCGGCGGCAATGGTGGTGGTCTGTGCTTCTTGCGCTTGTACCGCTTTGTTGGCGGTCGTCGCGATGCCGTTGATGGCGCTGGAGGAGTCGCCTAGCCGGTGAATAGTGCTGGTGACCTGAGTGATGCTGTCCTGAAACGCATCCAGCATGGAGTTGAACGCCAGCGCCATGGTGCCAACTTCATCCATGGAATCGACCTTGGTACGCTGACTGAGGTCGGAGTCACGCTCGATGGTGGTGATGGTGCGACTCAGGCGGTTAATCGGTTTGACCACCAGGGTACGCAACAGGAAACTGATCAGCAGAGAGCCTGCGATAATCAGTCCCAGTTCAATCAGTGCAACCGTACGCAGGTTACTGCTGATCTGCTGATCCAGTACATCAAAGGAGTAGGTCACCCGTACTGCGCCCAGGATGCTGCCTTCAGTGACCGGGTGGCAGGTGAGGCAGTTGGTGCCTTTGTATTCTGACAGCGCCTTCATCGGGGTGATGACGGTCAGCCGGTGGCCTTTTTCGTCGTCAATTTCCTCGATGATCTGTTGTCCGGACATGGCTTTGCGGTCCAGCTCGTCCTGGATGACCGCATCGGGCAGGCCTGGGCCATACATGTCGGCGACACCTTTACCGCGGATAATTCGTGCCTCAAGGATATCCTCGTTAGCTTCGAGTTTATGCTGCAGGGTCTGGCGATTGGCCATGGCACCGCTGAGCATCAGCATATTGATGCTGTCAAAGTAGGAGTCTGCAGTGTTCAGGGTACTGGTGCGAGCGACCTGCTGCACCAGCGAGGTCTCGCTGCGGTAAATCGCGCTCAGTGAACTGAGCAATACCACCAGAAAGACAGCTGCAAGAGAAAGATTAACTTTCGTCTGAATAGAAAGAGATGTCATGTTTTAAGCCTGCTTTTGAACTGACGAGCAAGTTATTATTTTTGTTGTGCTGGGTCGATTACGGGGCGGAACGGGTCCGCCGTGTTCTTTGTTTATCTAACGTCCAGGCCAAGCCTGACCTTAGCCCTAAACAATACATATTGAACGATGACTCGTCAGTATTTCAGATCAATAAAAGTGACGTTGAGTTGTGGGTTGGATGTTTATTCATAGATGGGTGGTTTTTCGCCATAAATAGAATTATGGCAGGGGGGAAACCATCCATTTCTCTGATTGTTCAGTTGGCTTGTCGCTACATGTTTTTGTTAACTGTTTGTTATATAAAGATAAAAAATTAAATTCATTGAATGGCCCGGTACTTGCTTTGTACAGGATGTGTCTACAGAGATCAGTGGTGGCGTGATACCGCTGCTGACGACTGAAAATAACAACATCTCATAATAAGCAAAAGATACCAGGAGTATTCCTATGCGTTTTCTGACCGTTGCTGCCACTGCGCTGGCGCTGACTATGGGGGCCCAGAGTGCCTTCGCTGCCCCTGTTGAAATCAAATTCTCCCACGTTGTTGCGGAAAATACGCCAAAAGGCCAGATGGCCAATAAGTTTAAGCAGCTGATTGCTGAGCGTCTGGCGGGCAAGGTTGAAGTAAAGGTTTACCCTAACTCGCAGTTGTTTGGCGATAATAAAGTGCTGGAAGCGATGCTGCTGGGCGATGTGCAGATGGCAGCGCCATCACTGTCCAAATTCCAGAAATATACCAAACAGTTACAGGTATTTGATCTGCCGTTTCTATTTAAAGATATGGCCGCGGTTGAGCGTTTTCAGCAGGGTAAAGATGGTCAGAAACTGCTGACGTCACTGCAGAATAAAGGCCTGGTGGGTCTGGGTTACCTGCACAACGGTATGAAGCAGATGTCCGGTTACGCGCCTATTCGTACGCCGAATGATGCCAGCGGTAAAAAATTCCGCATTATGACCTCCGATGTATTGCAGGCACAGTTTGAAGCGGTGGATGCCGTACCACTGAAAAAGCCGTTCTCCGAAGTCTTCACGCTGTTGCAAACCAAAGCGATCGATGGTGCTGAGAATCCGTGGTCGAACCTGTACTCGAAAAAATTCTTCGAAGTTCAGCCATACATCACCGAAACCAACCACGGCCTGCTGGATTACATGGTCGTGACGTCGGCTGAGTTCTGGACGGAGCTGGATGATGATCTGCGTGTTGAAGTGAAAAAGGCGCTGGATGAAGCGATCGCCTTTGGTAATGAGGTAGCAGCTGAGAAGTCAGAAGCGGACCGTCAGGCGATCATCGACTCCCCTCGTTCCGACGTCGTGTCTATCACAGATGCCGAACGTCAGCAGTGGGTGACAGCGATGAAGCCAGTCTGGAAGCAGTTCGAAGGCGAAATTGGTAAAGAGCTGATCGATGCTGCAGAGGCAGCGAATAACTGAGCTGACAAAGCACCCACTCGTTATCGGTCTGATTGACAGCTGATTGCGAGCCTGGCGGGCCACCCACCCGCCATTTTTACACCGGCCGCGATACACCGTCTGCCTGACAGTGTATCGCGGCCACCCCCCCTGACAGCTATCAGAGCAGAGGTCTGTGCATCTTCTTTACGGAGGGAGCAGGGCTGCGCTGTGGTATTGCCTGTTGCTAATAACGAGATCGAGATCCGGGGACTGTTCGACTATGCGCAAATTAATAAATAACCTGGAGGAGGCGTTTATCAGCCTGCTGCTGGTTTCCATGACCTTACTGGTATTTGCCGAAGTGATTGCCCGCTTCGTATTTAATGCTGGTATTCACTGGGCACAGGAAGTGACGCTGTTAATGGCGGCCTGGTTCGTTCTGTTTGGTGCCTCCTACGGCATCAAGGTAGGCGCACATATCGGTGTGGATGTTTTTGTAAAAATGCTGCCCCGCGGTGCGACTCGCTTCTTTACTCTGCTGGCCATTGGTTTGTGCCTGTTTTACTGCGGCCTGTTTCTGTACGGCTCCTGGATCTACCTGAGCAAGATGCACATGATCGGTATTGAGATGGAAGACCTGCCGGTACCCAAGTGGATTCCGATGACTGTGCTGATTATTGGCTTTGCTTTGCTGGCGGTACGCTTTGTCCAGCTGGGTATCAAAGTGATCACCGGTCAGTCCGAAGGTTTTCATCTGGCTGACGAAGCCAAAGACTCGATGGAGCTGGCCGACGAGCTCAAAGACGCGGTTGACCAGGCTGCCGATCGCAATATCGATAAAGGGGCTAAATCATGACCATCGCCGTACTCTTTATTACCCTGTTTGGCTGCATGTTGATGGGGATGCCGATTGCGATTGCGCTCGGCCTGTCGTCGGTGACGACGATCATGCTGTTCTCCAATGACTCGCTGGCCTCGGTGTCACTGAAGCTGTTTGAAGCCACCTCCGAACATTACACCCTGCTGGCAATACCGTTCTTTATTATCTCTTCGGCGTTCCTGTCCACCGGCGGGGTGGCCAAGCGACTGATTAACTTTGCTGTCGACAGCATCGGTCATGTCCGCGGCGGGCTGGCGATGGCGTCGGTCATGGCCTGTATGCTGTTTGCGGCGGTGTCCGGTTCTTCGCCAGCCACGGTCGCGGCGATCGGTACCATTGTCATTGCTGGTATGGTGCGCTCCGGTTACCCGCAGTCGTTTGCGGCCGGGGTGATTGCCAATGCCGGGACCCTGGGAATTCTGATTCCCCCCTCGATTGTAATGCTGGTCTATGCCGCCGCGACTGAAGTGTCCGCGTCACGGATGTTTATGGCGGGCTTTATTCCCGGCCTGATGATGGGTGGCCTGCTGATGCTGGCGATCTATATCGTTGCGCGGATTAAAAAATTGCCAGCCCAGCCCTTTCCGGGTTTCCGCCAGCTGGCGCGCTCCGGCATTGTTGCGCTGGGCGGCCTGATGCTGATCATCATCGTATTGGGGTCTATCTATGGCGGTATTGCTTCACCCACTGAAGCAGCGGCGGTTGCTGCCGTGTATGCCTACCTGATTGCGGTAGTTGGTTACCGTGACATTGGTCCGATGAAAGGCGTGGCCTGGCGTAATGAAGGTGAGAACCTGCCGACGGCGACGCTACGTAACAGTGCCCAGATGTTACTGGCGCTGCCGCGTTCGGTCAGCCATCCGGAAGTTCGCAAAACCATTCTCGATGCGGCCAAAGTGTCGATGATGCTGCTGTTCATCATCGCCAACGCGATGCTGTTCGCCCACGTACTGACCACCGAGCGGATTCCCCACACCATCGCGGAAACCATCATTCAGTGGGGTCTGCCTGCCTGGGGTTTCCTGATTGTGGTGAATATCCTGCTGCTGATTGCCGGTAACTTTATGGAGCCTTCAGCGATCCTGCTGATCATGGCGCCGATTCTGTTCCCGATTGCGACTCAGCTGGGTATCGATCCGATCCACCTGGGGATTATCATGGTGGTGAATATGGAGATCGGCATGCTGACGCCGCCGGTGGGGCTAAATCTGTTTGTGACGGCGGGGATTACCGGCCAGAACATGGTCTGGGTGATCAAGGCCTGCCTGCCGTGGCTGGGGCTGCTGTTAGGCTTCCTGATCCTGATTACCTATGTGCCGCAGATCTCGCTGTTCCTGCCGGAATACATCGACCATCTGAACGGCTACTGAGTTTAACGGCGTTCTGGTCGCAGCAGAGCAGGGCGTCGTATTTTTGTTTTTCAGTTCAGGGGCCTTCTGTCTCATTTAAGGGTTGATCGACTGGTTGACCCTTCCGCTTCCTGAATGAGCACCCGTATGGGTGCTTTTTTTTGTCTGTTCAGTGTACCGCCGTGTCAATACACACGGTGAAACATGAGTGATATGGTTGCTGAATGAACCTGCGTCGAGGTAGCTGCGACGGTGGGCGTGGCTGTGGCATAATAGCGGCTTTATTCAGCTGCTCACCGGATTTGTGAACTGATGCGCATACCCCGCTTTTATCAGCCTGGCTATTTGCAGCCAGGCCAGACTCTTAGCCTTTCTGATGAGGTTGTTCAGCATGTGTCCCGTGCGCTGCGTATGCGGGCAGGGGATCAGATTGAGCTGTTTAATGGCGATGGCCATAACTACAGTGGTCGCCTGATTGCCGTTGAAAAGCGCAGCGCTCAGGTGCTGATCGAAAGTGCTGAGGCGGTTGCCATGGAATCCCCCCTGCGGGTGCATATTGGCCAGAGCGTATCCCGTGGCGAACGCATGGATTATGCCGTGCAGAAAGCGACCGAACTGGGTATGGATCAGCTGACACCCTTGCTGTCGGAGCGCTGTGAGGTCAAGCTGAACGCCGAGCGTCAGCAAAAACGTCAGCAGCACTGGCAGCAAATCGTCACCAGCGCCTGTGAGCAATCCGGCCGCTGCAGGGTGCCTCCTGTCAATGCATTCCAGTCGCTGACCGACTGGTGTCAGCAGGTCGATGCCGAGCTTAAATTTGTATTACATCACCACAGTGCGGCACCATTAGGGGCTTATACAGCGCCCGAATCTGTTGCACTATTGATCGGCCCTGAAGGTGGCTTGAGCGAGGCGGAAGTGGCAATGGCGATCAGCCATGGTTTCAAGCCGCTGGCGCTGGGGCCGCGGGTTATGCGCACCGAAACCGCGCCTGTGGCGGCGCAGGCAGTGATGCATTACCTGTGGGGCGATATTGCCGGACCGGCAGCAGACTAACCGATATAGAGGATACACCGTGACCGTAAAAATCGGCGTGGTGATGGACCCGATAGAGTCCATCAGTTACTACAAAGACAGTACCCTGGCGATGCTGTGGGCAGCCCAGCGTAAAGGCTGGCAGATCTTCTATATGGAGCAGAGCAGTCTGTTTTTGCGCGATGGCGTGGTGCAGGGGCGAATGGCTCCGCTCACGGTTGCGATGGACCCGGATGGCTGGTTTGAACGGGGTGCGTACAGCGATACACCGCTTAACGAACTGGATGTGATCCTCAACCGGGTTGATCCGCCATTCGATAATGAATTCCTCTACACCACCCAGTTGCTGGCCCTGGCCGAGCGTGATGGGGTGCTGGTAACCAACAACACCCAGGCAGTACGCAACTTCAATGAGAAGCTGTTTGCCACCCATTTTGCCCAGTGTACCCCTCCGGTGCTGGTGACTCGTAATGCCGATCAGCTGCGTGCCTTCCACGCTGAGCATGGCGATGTGATCTTCAAACCGCTGGATGGCATGGGCGGCAGCTCGATCTACCGTATTGGTGCCGATGGTCTGAACCTTGGGGTGATTATCGAAACCCTGACCCAGTTCGGCGGCCAGATGATCATGGCGCAAAAGTACATTCCCGAGATCAAAGACGGCGACAAGCGCATTCTGATTGTGGATGGTGAGGTGGTGCCCTATGCCCTGGCGCGGATTCCACAGGGCGGCGAAACCCGTGGCAACCTGGCCGCCGGTGGCCGGGCCGAAGGCCGTGAAATGACCGACCGTGACCGCTGGATCTGTGAACAGGTGATCCCGACGATTAAAGAAAGCGGCCTGCTGTTTGTCGGGCTGGATGTGATTGGGGATTACCTGACCGAGATTAACGTCACCTGCCCGACCTGTATCCGCCAGCTGGATGAACAGTTCGGACTGGATATCGCCATGCAACTGATGGACGCCATTGAGCGTCGTCTGCAGGCCTGAGCGTAATCTGATGGTTGAGAGTGCAGTGGCAACGCCCACGGTCAGCGTCTGGGATCGGTTTGGCTTTACGCTATTTATGGCGGTGGCGCTGCATGCCATGGTAATTCTGGGTATCGCCTTTAAAAGCACGCCCAGTGTCCAGCCGGTGAAAACGCTGGAAATTACCCTGTCGCAGTACCAGAGTAAAAAGCTGCCGAATGAGGCAGACTTTATCGCCCCGACCAACCAGATTGGTAGTGGCACCGAGGCTGAAAAACACCTGCCCGCCGTGAGCCAGTATGCTGAACTGCAGGCGGCGGAGCCTGCGCCGCTAGCGGCGCAGCAGACGGCCGTGGAAACCCCGGCGGTTGATTCCCGGTTACCGGAGCCGGCCACCAGAGAGCTGTCGACCGAGCCTGAACGCTCGCCGGAAAAAGCCAGTGCCGGTGGTAAAAAAACCATCACCACGGTCGCCCGGAGTGAGCAGCGGCAGGCCGATAAGCAGCAACAGGCTAAAGCGGCGGCTCCACAGCGGACCAGCGGTGCGGCGACATCATTGCTGGCGCGCAGTGTTGAAATGTCCAGCCTGCAGGCTCAGATCGATGCCACTGAGCAGTGGCTGGCCAAACAGCCACGGGTTAAACGACTGACCTCTGCCACCACCAAGGCCCGTGAAGACGCAGCCTACCTGGACAGCTGGCGGCGTAAAATCGAGATGGTAGGCAACCTCAACTATCCTGAAGAAGCACGGCGCGGGCAGATGTATGGCCAGTTACGTCTGCTGGTCGCCATCATGCCGGATGGCTCCGTCAAGGAGGTCAGCGTGCTGCGCTCCTCCGGTTACCGTCTGCTGGATGACGCGGCCGTACGTATTGTGCGGCTGGCCGCACCGTTCCAGCCATTCCCACAACAGATGCAGAAATCCACCGATATACTGGAGATTATCCGCACCTGGAAGTTCGAACAGCGGACCCGAGTGTTTTAGGTCCTGAACCCACCCTCCTACCCGAGGCCTAGTCCCATGTCTGATTTCAGCAGCCTGCGTGGCCATTTTCTGCTGGCGATGCCGCATATGCAGGACCCGTTTTTTGCCCAGAGTCTGAGCTATATTTGCGAACATGATGACGAAGGGGCGATGGGGGTGATCATCAACCAGCCGCTGGATTTTGATCTGCCCGCGCTGTTTCGTCATCTGGACATTGAGGTGACCGACCCCACGCAGGGGGCGGTGTATGGCGGTGGCCCGGTGGCCCGTGAACGCGGGTTTATTCTGCACCGCCATCAGGATGATGAGCACTGGGCTTCGACCGTATCGATCGGTCCGGGTATTGATCTGACCTCTTCAATGGACATCCTTGATGCGATGGCCAATGGCGAAGGCCCTGCCCATGTCGTGGTTGCGCTGGGCTATGCTGGCTGGGGCGCGGGCCAGCTCGATGCTGAAATCCTTCGCAATGACTGGTTAAGCTGTCCGGCAGATTTGGATATACTGTTCGCCACACCGGCTGAACACCGCCTCAAGGCCGCCGCGGCCTCACTGGGGGTCGATCTCAGCCTGCTCACAGCCCACAGCGGAACCGCCTGACACCCCATGACAGATTACGCGCAGATTCTGGCCTTTGACTTTGGCACAGGACGTATTGGCATAGCTGCAGGTCATGTAATGACCGGCACCGCCACCCCCCTTGCCCCCATGCAGGCCCGTGATGGTATCCCCGACTGGAGCCAGGTTGATAAGGTGATTGCCGAGTGGCAGCCCGACGCAATCGTGGTCGGCATCCCGTTGAACATGGATGGCAGCATCAGCGAAATGGCCCGCCGGGCGCGCAAGTTTGCCAACCGGATTCAGGATCGCAGCCAGTTGCCGTGCTTTCTGATGGACGAACGCCTGAGCACCGCAGAGGCCAAAGAGATTCATTTTGCCCGCGGTGGCAGTAACGACTTTAAAAAGGAATCCGTTGACGGCATTGCCGCGCAACTGATTGTCGAGAGCTGGTTTGGAACCGACCAGCGTATCCCCAGCCACACCCGATTGGAGGATCTGTATGACCTCGGGAATGCTTAATGTTGAAGCTCTGCTGGACAAGATGAGTGCAGAGCTCAAAGCGCTGATCAGTCAGCGTCAGATTGAAGACCCATTGATGATCGGCATCCGTACCGGCGGCGTCTGGCTGGCTGAACGACTGCATCATCAGCTGGGGCTACAGAGCCCGCTGGGGGTAATGGACATTACCTTCTACCGGGATGATTTTACTCAGGTTGGGCTGAACCCCAGGGTGCAGCCCACCAAACTGCCCTGTGACACTGAAGGTCGGCATATTCTGCTGGTCGACGATGTCATTATGAGCGGCCGCACCATCCGCGCCGCGCTGAACGAAATTTTTGACTACGGCCGTCCCGCCTCGGTCAGCCTGATTACGCTGCTGGATTTGCAGCGTCGTCAGTTGCCGATCCAGGCCGATGTTGTCGGTGGCACCCTGGCACTGGGCCCGGATCAGCAGGTCAAGCTGACCGGCCCGGAACCGCTGTCACTAGAAATCAGTCAACGTACCTGATCAGGAAGCCTGATGTTTGAACCTATAGATGCCAATCAGATTCAGCTCAACTCACAGGGCCAGCTGAAACACTTTCTGACCACTGAAGGCCTGAGTCGCGAACTGCTGACCGAGATTCTCGACACCGCCGACTCTTTCCTGGATGTAGGCGAGCGGCAGGTGAAAAAGCTGCCCCTGCTGCGTGGTACTACCGTGGCGAACCTGTTCTTTGAGAACAGTACCCGTACCCTGTCCACCTTCGAGCTGGCGGCCAAGCGGCTGTCGGCGGATGTGTTGAACCTCAATATCAGCACCTCTTCGACGACCAAGGGCGAGTCGCTGCGCGACACCCTGATGACACTGCATGCCATGCATGCCGATATGTTTGTGGTGCGCCATTCCGACAGCGGCGCGGCGCATTACATCGCTCAGCATGTGACCCCCGATGTGGCGGTGATCAATGCCGGTGATGGCCGTCATGCCCACCCGACCCAGGCGATGCTGGATATGCTGACGATTCGCCGTCACAAAGGCGATTTCAGCAAGCTGACCTGTGCCATTGTTGGCGATATTCTGCACTCGCGAGTGGCTCGCTCGCAGATCCATGCGCTGCGTACGCTGGGTGTTGCCGAAGTCCGGGTTATTGGCCCGCAGACCTTGCTGCCGCGTCATATCGAAGCGCTCGGTGTCATGGTCTACACCGATATGAACGAAGGCCTCAAAGATGTCGATGTGGTGATGATGCTGCGCCTGCAGAAAGAGCGCATGAACAGCGCGTTGCTGCCATCCGAGTCCGAGTTTTACAAACTCTACGGCCTGACCGAAGAAAAACTGGCGATTGCCAAACCGGATGCTGTAGTGCTGCACCCTGGCCCGATCAACCGTGGTGTCGAGATTGAATCCTCAGTCGCCGACGGCCCACGTTCGCTGATTCTGGATCAGGTGACCAATGGCCTGGCGGTACGGATGGCGGTGATGTCCATGGCGGTTAGCGGCCAGATGCAAGAGAAACAGAATAACGGAGAGAACGCATGAAGCTGGTAATTCAGGGTGGCCGTGTTATTGACCCGGCCAACGACATCGATCAGCAGGCGGATCTCTACCTTCAGGACGGCAAAGTCGCGGCGCTGGGCCAGGCACCGGAAGGCTTCGAAGCCGACCAGGTGCTGGATGCCAGCGGCCAGATTGTGGTGCCAGGGCTGATCGACCTTTGTGCCCATGTGCGTGAACCGGGTTATACCCAGAAAGGCACCATTGCCTCTGAAACCCGTGCTGCTGCTGCCGGTGGTATTACTACGCTGGTGACCCCGCCGGACTGCAAACCGATTGTTGATACTCCGGCGGTTGTTGAACTGATTATTGACCGTGCTGAAGCGGCCGGTAATGCCCGCGTATTACCGATGGGTGCGCTGACTCAGGGCCTGAAGGGCGAGCAACTGGCGCCGCTACACGCTCTGCACAGCTCCGGTTGTGTGGCGTTCAGCAACGTACGCCAGCCGGTACGCAGCTCACTGGCTCTGATGCGCTCCCTTGAATACGCCGCAACCCATGATCTGCTGGTGCAGTTCCAGCCACAGGACGAAAGCCTGACCGGCAAAGGCTGTATGCACGAAGACACCACCAGTTCCCGACTGGGCCTGGATGGCATCCCGGAAGCGGCAGAAACCGTGGAGGTTGCCCGTTGTCTGTTGCTGGTAGAGCAGGCCGGTGTCCGCGCCCACTTTGGTCAGCTGACCTGTGAGCGCTCGGTGAAAATGATCCAGGGTTCACGTGAACGTGGCCTGCCGGTGACCTGTGATGTGGCGATCCACCACTTCTTCCTCACCGACGAAAATGTGGCGGGCTTCGACAGTAACTTTCATGTCATGCCACCGCTGCGCAGTCAGCTTGACCGCGCTGGTCTGCGTCAGGCATTACTGGCCGGTGATGTTCAGGCGATCTGCTCGGATCACCAGCCCCACGAAGCGGCTGCCAAACAGGCCCCGTTTGCGGCGACAGAACCGGGCATTACCGGCCTTGAAACGTTGTTGCCACTGGCATTGCTGCTGGTTGAGCAGGGCATGATCGATCTGGCCCAGGTGATCGACCGCCTGACCTGCGGCCCGGCAAAAATCCTCGGCCAGAGTGAACTGGGCAATCTCAGTGTGGGCAGTGCGGCCGACGTCTGTGTGTTCGACCCGGAAGAAAAATGGACCCTGACTGATGACAACTGCCAGTCTGCCGGGCGTAACACGCCCTTTATGGACTTTGAATTCAAAGGCCAGGTAACGGCGACGGTGTTTGGTGGGAAGGTGGTGTATCAGCGGGCTGAGCAGGGCTGATCGGCTGGCTTTGGGCACAAAAAAACCGCAGCTTTTCAGCTGCGGTTTTTTATGTCTGCTAGTTCCGGCGGATCCTACAGACCGGCACCGGCACGCAGGGCGTTAACCTTATCGGTACGTTCCCATGTGAACGCGGTGAAGGTATCTTCACCGACGGTCATCTCATAAGGCTCGCGACCGAAGTGGCCATAGGCAGCTGTGGCCTGGTACATCGGGTGCAGCAGGTCCAGCATGCGTGTGATCGCGTGTGGGCGCAGGTCGAAGTTATCGTTTACCAGCTTGATGATTTTGTCATCGGAGATCTTGCCGGTGCCGAAGGTGTTGATGGACATGGACGTTGGTTCAGCAACGCCAATGGCATAGGACACCTGGATCTCACAGCGATCCGCCAGACCGGCAGCGACGATGTTCTTCGCGACATAACGGCCAGCGTAGGCAGCGGAACGGTCAACCTTGGATGGGTCTTTACCGGAGAATGCACCACCACCGTGACGGGCCATGCCGCCGTAGGTGTCTACAATGATCTTACGGCCGGTCAGACCACAATCGCCCACCGGGCCGCCGATGACGAAGTTACCGGTCGGGTTGATGTGGAACTTGGTGTCTTTGGTGATCCACTCGGCGGGAATGACGTGTTTAACGATCAGTTCCATTACCGCTTCACGCAGGTCGGACTGGGTGACGTCCGGGTTGTGCTGGGTGGACAGTACCAGCGCATCGACCGCGACGGGCTTGCCGTTTTCGTAACGGAAGGTCAGCTGGGATTTGGCATCCGGGCGCAGCCATGGCAGCAGGCCGGATTTACGCGCTTCAGCCTGACGTTCAACCAGGCGGTGAGCGTAGGTGATCGGTGCTGGCATCAGTACGTCAGTTTCGTTCGACGCGTAGCCAAACATCAGACCCTGGTCGCCTGCGCCCTGATCTTCAGGCTTGGAGCGATCAACGCCCTGGGCGATGTCGATCGACTGTTTACCGATGATGTTGATCACACCACAGGTTTCGCCGTCGTAGCCAACATCAGAGGAGGTGTAACCGATATCGCAGATCACGTTACGGACCAGTGCTTCCAGATCCACCCAGGCGGAAGTACTGATTTCACCGGAAACCACGGCAACACCGGTTTTTACCAGTGTTTCACAGGCTACGCGGGCGTATTTATCTTCGGCGATGATGGCATCCAGCACCGCGTCGGAGATCTGGTCGGCAATCTTGTCCGGATGTCCTTCAGACACGGACTCGGAGGTGAACAAGCTGTATTCGCTCATTGTTGCTCTAGACCCTTTGGAAATTAAGTAAGAAGAAACAGCAGCGGCCTGAATCTGGCGTGGGGATAGCACGGTGAGTGCCTGCGCCTCAGATCGAAATGTTTGGTGGACCTGCTGTATGAAAAACCAACGACACATTCTACCGGTGTCGAGGGTTGAATGCATGAGTATAGAAGCTGTCAGCATGAAATTTTCCCATGCAGGGCTGAAAGTGACTCATTTTTCATCAATTAGCTGCCAATTTGTTTGAAGCTGACTGCTATCCAGGGGAAAATTGCCGCCGCTAACCCGAATATCCCATGGAGGGGGCAAGGTGAGATCAGATTCTGACCCTGTGGCGAACTGACCCTGCCAGTAATGATGTCGTTTATCATGGAATATCCGGGTAAATTTCACCTGTTTTGTGAATCATCAAGCTTATTGGGCCAGACCCAGGAGATAATGAATGTCCTCTCGTAGAGAACTTGCTAATGCGATCCGTGCACTGAGCATGGATGCCGTCCAGAAAGCGAAATCCGGTCATCCGGGTGCGCCGATGGGGATGGCGGATATCGCTGAGGTACTGTGGAACGATTTCATGTCCCACAACCCGAGCAACCCGCAGTGGTTCGATCGTGACCGTTTCGTACTGTCGAACGGCCATGGCTCTATGCTGATTTACTCCCTGTTGCACCTGACAGGTTATGACGTCTCTATTGATGACATCAAAAGCTTCCGTCAGCTGCATGCGAAAACTGCCGGTCACCCGGAATACGGTTACTGCCCGGGTGTTGAAACCACCACCGGCCCACTGGGTCAGGGCGTCACCAATGCAGTAGGTTTTGCGATTGCTGAAAAAGCGCTGGCGGCACAGTTTAACCGTGATGGTCATGAAATCGTTGGCCATAACACCTACACCTTCATGGGCGATGGCTGCATGATGGAAGGTATTTCCCATGAAGCCTGCTCCCTGGCCGGTACCCTGGGTCTGGGCAAGCTGGTGGCGTTCTGGGATGACAACGGCATCTCCATCGACGGTGAAGTTGAAGGCTGGTACACCGACGATAACGTTAAGCGTTTTGAGTCTTACGGCTGGCAGGTGATCCCTGGCGTTGACGGCCATGACCCGGATGCGATCCGTGCAGCGATTGAAGCGGCCCGTGAGAACACCGAGCAGCCAACGTTGATCTGCTGCAAAACCATCATCGGTTTTGGTTCCCCGAACAAAGAAGGCAAAGAAGACTGTCACGGCGCGCCGCTGGGTGACGACGAGATTGCACTGACTCGCGAGCGTCTGGGCTGGACTCACGGTGCTTTTGAAATCCCGGCAGATATCTATGCTGACTGGGATGCCAAAGAAGCCGGTTCCCACGCTGAAAACGAGTGGAACTCCCGTTTTGTCGCTTACCGTGCTGCCTACCCTGAGCTGGCGGATGAGCTGCTGCGTCGTATCTCTGGCGAACTGCCAGCGGACTTTACTGAAAAAGCGGATGCGTACATTGCTGATGTAGCAGCGAAAGGCGAGTCTATCGCGTCGCGTAAAGCATCACAGAATGCGATCAACGCGTATGCACCACAGCTGCCAGAACTGCTGGGTGGCTCCGCTGACCTGGCCGGTTCCAACCTGACGCTGTGGGCCGGTGCTAAAGGCATCAGCAAAGACGATGCGTCCGGTAACTACCTGTTCTACGGCGTACGTGAGTTTGGTATGTCGGCGATCATGAACGGCCTGGCCCTGCACGGTGGTTTCGTACCATACGGCGCGACGTTCCTGGTATTTATGGAATACGCCCGTAACGCCCTGCGTATGGCGGCACTGATGAAGCAGCGTGCGATCCACGTTTACACCCACGATTCTATCGGCTTGGGTGAAGATGGCCCGACGCACCAGCCAATCGAGCAGGTGGCTAACCTGCGTCACACGCCAAACATGAGCTGCTGGCGTCCATGTGATGCGGTGGAATCTGCCGTGGCATGGAAAGCAGCACTGGAGCGTAACGATGGCCCGACAGCAATGGTGTTCTCGCGCCAGAACCTGCCGCATCAGCCACGTAGCGCACAGCAGATTGCTGATATCGGTCGCGGTGGTTATATCCTCAGTGGCGGTGAAGGTCAGCCGGATGCGATTCTGATCGCGACCGGTTCTGAAATCGGCCTGGCGGTCGATGCCGCAGCGGTTCTGAGTGCTGAAGGCAAAAATATCCGTGTGGTATCCATGCCAGAAACCGGTCTGTTTGATAAGCAGGACGCGGCGTACCGTGAGTCTGTACTGCCAGCGGCGGTGACTGCACGTGTTGCGGTTGAAGCCCTGCAGGCTGACTTCTGGTACAAGTACGTGGGCCTGAACGGCGCGATCGTCGGTATGACCACCTTCGGTGAGTCAGCACCAGCGGGCGAGCTGTTCAAACACTTCGGCTTTACGGTTGAAAACGTGGTTGAGAAAGTTAAATCTGTTATCTGATAACGGATGGCTGTATCTGTAGCAGCGCGCTCCGCGCGCGTCCGGTGGTTGTACCGGACGTGACGGGACGTTGCTGCTACATTCCTCGTGTCGCATTCTGTGGCACGAGCCTGATTTTTCGCGCTGGGTTCTGAAGTTACGTCTATGCGTTTTAAAGTTGCCATTAACGGCTACGGCCGGATCGGACAGAGTGTATTACGCGCCGTTTATGAATGCGGTTATCGCGACCTGTTCGAGATTGTGGCGCTCAACGAGCTGTCGGATATCGACACCGTTACCTATTTAACCCGTTATGACACCACCCATGGCCGCTTCCCGCTGCCGGTGGAGCATGACGGCAGCCATCTGTTAATCGATGGCGACCGGATCGCCGTATTGAACGAAGCCGATCCGCGTAATTTACCCTGGCAAGCGCTGGGGGTTGATCTGGTGCTGGAGTGTTCCGGTGCCTTTAAAGATCGTCATACCGCCGAGCTGCACCTGGCCCGTGGAGCCAGTCGGTTGCTGTTTTCCCAGCCCGCGACGGCGCAGGTGGACAGCACCATTGTCTATGGCCTGAACCAGCAGCTGATTCAGCCCGACCATCAGATTGTGTCGGCCGCCTCCTGTACTACCAACTGCATTGTGCCGGTACTGGATCTGCTGGACCGCGAGTTGGGTATTATCAATGGGGTTACCACCACGATTCACTCGGCGATGAACGACCAGCCGGTGATCGACAGTTACCACCAGACGGATCTGCGGCTGACCCGCAGCGCGCTGCATTCCATTATTCCGGTGGATACCGGGCTGGATAAGGGCATTGACCGGCTGTTACCGCATCTGGCAGGCAAGTTTCAGTGCCTGCATCTGCGTGTCCCCACCATTAATGTGTCAGCCATGGACTTGTCGCTGAATGTTCGCACCGCCACGGATGTGGCGACGGTGAACCGTATCATGCGCGATGCGGCTCATGGTCCGTTAAAGGGCCTGCTGGGCTACACCGATGAGCCCCATGCCTCGGTGGACTTTAACCGCGACCCGCGCTCCGGCGTGGTCGATGGTACCCAGACGCGGGTCAGCGAAGGCACGCTGATCAAGCTGCTGGGCTGGTTTGATAATGAATGGGGTTTTGCGAATCGGATGCTGGATGTGGCCCGGCACTGGTTGCTGCTCTCTGAACGTAAATAACTGCATAACGCCACAGATGATTTTGGCCTGATTCATTCAGGTCGTCCGGGATTGAGAACTGGTTTTTTAGAGAGAGAACAACATGTCCGTATTGAAGATGACTGAGCTGGATCTGGCTGGTAAACGTGTGCTGATCCGTGAAGACCTGAACGTGCCGGTAAAAGAGGGCAAAGTAACCTCAGATGCCCGTATCCGCGCTTCTTTGCCAACCATTGAGCTGGCGCTGAAAGCCGGTGCTAAAGTGATGGTGATGTCTCACCTGGGTCGTCCGACTGAAGGCGAGTATGCTGAAGAGTTCTCCCTCAAACCGGTGGCTGAGCATCTGGCAGGCCTGCTGGGCCGTGATGTGGCGCTGGTGAAAGACTGGGTTGATGGCGGTTTTGACGTTGCTGAAGGCGAGCTGGTGCTGCTGGAAAACGTGCGCTTCAATGCGGGCGAGAAAAAAGACGATGAAGCACTGTCCCGTAAAATGGCCGCGTTGTGCGATATCTACGTGATGGATGCCTTCGGCACCGCACACCGGGCCCAGGCCTCTACTCACGGTGTGGGCAAATTTGCTCCCGTGGCATGTGCTGGTCCGCTGCTGGCCGGTGAGCTGGATGCGCTGGGTAAAGCGCTGGATGCACCGGCTGCACCGCTGGCGGCGATTGTCGGCGGCTCTAAAGTCTCCACTAAACTGGAAGTGCTGAGCTCGCTGTCTGACAAAGTCGACCAGCTGATTGTCGGTGGTGGTATCGCCAACACCTTCCTGGCTGCTGCGGGCAAGCCGGTGGGTAAGTCTCTCTGTGAGCATGACCTGATCCCGGTTGCCAAGGCGCTGATGGAAAAAGTACATATCCCACTGCCGGTGGATGTGGTGACGGCCAAAGAATTCTCCGCCGATGCTGCCGCTGAGATCAAATCCGTCGATGCTGTTGAAGCTGACGATATGATCCTGGACATTGGCCCACAGACAGCGATGGAGCTGTCTGCACTGCTGGCCGGTGCCGGTACCATCATCTGGAACGGCCCGGTTGGGGTGTTCGAGTTTGACCAGTTCGGTGATGGTACCCGCGCACTGTCTATGGCGATTGCGGCTAATGCCGGATTCTCTATTGCTGGCGGCGGTGACACACTGGCGGCGGTAGACAAGTATAATATCGCCGATAAAGTGTCCTACATCTCGACCGGTGGTGGTGCTTTCCTGGAATTCGTTGAAGGCAAAGTGCTGCCTGCTGTGGCGATGCTGGAAACACGTAGCAACTGATTTTACGGCGGGCAGGCATTGCCTGCCCGAATATGACCGTCATTGACGGACTTCAAACAGATTATTAAGCAAAAGGTGAACACATGGCCCTGATCTCCATGCGACAGCTACTGGACCACGCTGCCGAAAACAGCTACGGCATCCCGGCATTTAATGTCAACAACCTGGAACAGATGCGCGCCATTATGGAAGCGGCTGAAAAAACCGATTCCCCGGTAATCGTTCAGGCGTCTGCCGGTGCCCGTAAGTACGCTGGCTCCAACTTCCTGCGTCATATGATTCTGGCGGCGATCGCTGAATTCCCGCATATCCCGGTATGTATGCACCAGGACCACGGCACCTCTGCGGCGATCTGTCAGCGTTCTATCGCCATGGGTTTCTCCTCGGTGATGATGGACGGCTCCCTGCGTGAAGATGGCAAAACGCCAGCGGATTACGACTACAACGTTGATGTCACTCGTCGTACCGTTGAAATGGCCCACGCCTGTGGTGTGTCTGTTGAAGGTGAACTGGGTTGTCTGGGTTCTCTGGAAACCGGTCAGGCCGGTGAAGAAGATGGCGTTGGCGCTGAGGGTATTCTGACCCACGATCAGATGCTGACAGACCCGGAAGAAGCGAAAGACTTCGTTGCCAAAACCGGTGTTGATGCGCTGGCGATTGCCTGTGGTACTTCCCACGGTGCTTACAAATTCACCCGTCCACCAACGGGTGATATCCTGGCGATCGATCGCATTAAAGCGATCCACGACAGCATCCCGAACACTCACCTGGTAATGCACGGTTCTTCCTCTGTGCCACAGGAATGGCTGGCGGTGATCAATGAATTCGGTGGCGAGATTCCAGAAACCTACGGTGTGCCGGTTGAGCAGATCGTTGAAGGGATCAAACACGGTGTGCGTAAAGTTAACATCGATACTGATCTGCGTCTGGCTTCTACCGGTGCGGTACGCCGCTTCCTGGCGGAGAACCCGTCTGAGTTTGATCCACGTAAATTCCTCAAAGCAACCATGACGGCAATGGGCGATATCTGTATCGACCGTTACGAAGCCTTCGGTGCTGCGGGCCAGGCCAGCAAGCTGAATGCAATTTCGCTGGAAGATATGGCGGATATGTACGAAGCAGGCAAGCTGTAAGCTCACGCTGCTGAGGCATAAGCCTCGGGGATTAAAAAGCGACCTGCGGGTCGCTTTTTTGTGGCCGGTTCTGGCTGACGCGTCATTTTTTGGTCTATATCAGAGGATTATTTCTGCGCAGCCGGGCTAAAAAGTGGGCCGACATGTTTTTCAAAAATGGGTCTTACTCTGGCTCCATTATGCGTTGACACTGTGCATCTTTATCACTGACTGACTCAGGAGACAGATGGATGTCACAGCCCCATGAACCCCGGCCTTTAGTATCCTCAGATGCCCCAGCCACAGAGCTGGCTCATGGCCCCGATAGCACCGTTAAACGGGTTGCGAAGCGGGGTCGTTATGACCGTGAATCGGTCTACCAGCTGGTGGATCAGCTGAAACTGGGCCATATCGCTTTCGTTGCTAATAACCGCCCGGTGGTGATTCCGATGACGGTGTGGCGGCTGGATGACCATCTCTATTTTCATGTAGCTAATAAAAGCCGACTGGAAAAGCTATTACTGGGTGGTACTGAGGTCTGCATCTCCTTTGCCCGTTATGACCAGTGGGTCATGTCCAAATCAGCTTATCACCACAGTGCCAACTATCGGTCTGCGGTGCTGTTCTGTACCGGTGAGCGGGTAACGGATGCTGAAGAGTTTGATCAGGCTTTCAATATACTGTTGGAGCAGATGGAGGAAGGGCGCTCCAGTCAGGTACGGCCGCCTAATGACAAGGAGCGTTATATCACCGCGCTGATGAAACTGACCATCAACGAAGGCAGTTTCAAGCAGCGTAATGAGGGGGTCCATGAAGAGCCGGAGGATCTGGCGCTGCCGGTGTGGAATGGCGTCGCGTCGATCTGCCCGTTCAGCGGCAGAGCAGAAAAACCAGCAGACCCAGCATAAAACTGAGCCCGCGCGGCAGCCCTGCTACCGCGCAGAATAGTGTGATCAGTGCTGCCGGGAGCAGCGGGTTGGACAGTACGGGCTGCAACTGTTGCTCCCGTACCAGAGTTGTTTTGACCACAATGGCACTCAGCATGGCGATGCTGATATAGCGCGACAGCGACTGCCAGCGGCTGGCAAAAGCTAACTGCCGGGCCAGGGAAAAGGGCAGGTAGCGGGTCGCAAATGTCAGCAGAGCCATGCCGCTGATCAGCCAGATATCCATCAGCTGTCTGCCTCATTGTAAGCCATCGTCGCTGGCCGATAGCGCTCAGCCAGCAGGGCAACACTGATTGCCAGCAGCGCAGAAAATATCAGGCCACTCCCCAGCGGCCAGTGCCAGCACAGGCTGATACTCAGTGCCGCCGTCGTGGCGCATAGCCAGTGACTGCAGCGTTGCAAAGCCGGTGCGATCAGGCTGACAAAGGTTAATACCATGATGATATCCAGCTGGCTGAGCAGTTCGGCAGAGAGTTGTCCCGTCAGCTCATGAGCCAGCATGATGCCCAGCCCGGTCGCCAGGCTCCAGCAGGCCCATACGGTTAGTCCTGAGGTGAGAAAGTAGCGGTTAAAGCCAGGCCCCGGGGGCTGCTGGCTGACCAGCGCGTAGGTTTCATCATTTAACACGAAGGCCAGCAGCGCGCGTTGCCTGCCAGACAGTGGCTGTATCTGGGGTGTCAGGCTGAAGGCATAAAGAAGGTGGCGGCTGTTAATAACCAGCGTTGTTAACAGGATAAACCACAGCGGTGCGCTGGCAGCGAGCAGGCCGAGCGCCAGCAGCTGGGCGCTGCCTGCAAAGACGATAGTCGAGCACAGTAGCAGTAACCAGGGCGATTCGCCCTGAGCGATACCGATGACGCCAAAACTGGCGGCTAGCGGGGCGATGGTCAGTAACAGCGGGGCGGTATCGGCCAGGCCACGGCGGCTATCCGGGTGGATATACATAGCTCATTCCTCAAGATCACTCCTCAATTGCCGGCCAGTATGGCGGTTGGGCACCGGGTGATCTTGTACGTTTCTGACCGGCCGAGCAGTACTCAGCGTTGCGCCTGTTGATAGCGGCCTGGGGTCAGGCCGGTAAAACGTTTGAAATGGCGATTGAAGTGCGGCTGGTCGGTAAAGCCGGTATCCAGTGCCACCTGCGCCAGCGGCAGGCCACGCTGGATCAGTTGGCGAGCATGGTCAATGCGTCGCATCAGCTGGTAATGGTGGGGAGGGAGGCCCGTCGTGCGACGAAACAGGCGGCTCAGGTAACTGGGGTTGAGTGCCACCAGGGTAGATAACTCGGTCAGGCTGACCGGCTGGCAGCAATGGGTATCCAGGTATTCGCGTACATACTGAATCTGACCGGGAGCCCTGAGCAGGGGTTGTGGCTGACTGGGGCGACAGCTATGGCGCTGAACCAGCAGACTGAGGCTGTGCATAAACAGAGTGTCAGTCTGTAGCGGATTCTGGTTGTGCTGCAGGCTGTTAAATAACTGTAACAGCAGATTAGCCAGCTCTGGATCGTCAACGACCGGGGGGAACCAGGGCAGACCGGCACCGGGTCCGCATAAGTCATCCACCACCGGTTGCAGTAGCGCCGGGTGTGGATAAATAGCGTGGTAACGACAGCCCTGCTGTTCGTCAGCGCAGTGCCCATCATGCAGCTGGTCGGCGTTGATCAGTAGCAGTGTACCAGTGGCAGCAATATGCTGGCCGCCATCGCGATTGAACTGCTGCGCGCCTTGTACGACTACGGCGATGCAGAATCCTTCGTGGACATGGGGGCTGAAACGCTGGCGTTGAAACTGAGCACTGATCAGTTCGAGCTGTGTCAGTTCTGGGGCTGAGTGCAGGTCCATCATATAGCTTATCTGTACTGCTGGAGTGGCCAGTGTAGCAAAGGCGGTCGCAGTGACCTTGTACAAAAGTGACATCGGCGCGGACTGTCTGTGGATAACTCTGTGTATTGCAGGTGGAAAGGCTATTAACAGGCTGGGTGTAGCTGGGTATAACTTTTGAGAGTTGTCCTTGAGCAGTGATAGAGCTGCACCCGCGAACAGCGGGTCCGTTGATGCAGCGCTGTGTATCATGCACAGCCCGTCCTGTTGATTATTGCAGCATCTGGAACAGTCGATCTTTAAGCTGCAGGCGGCGGCGTTTTAGTTGTTCAAAGTTGTCATTCGATGTGGGAACGCCACGGCTTTCCAGGCCACGGATGCTGTGATCAATCTGGTGGTATTCGGTTGCCATGCGGGCGAAATCTTCATCGCTCAGTTTGAGTTGCTGGATACGGTCCCGGTGTTCGGGAAAATCATGGTAAAGGCTATGATTTGGCGCTGACATAAGCACCCTCCAACGGTTTGGGTCTACTTTATCAGCATAGTTGTAGCCAGGGGTCTGTGCCAGATTGGAATGCAGTAGCGGGAAGCAGGCAGGTGGGGCTGGAGGCGGGTCAGTACTGTCGCTCAGCCATGCAACCAGGGGTGGCTGTGGCCGTTCTGGCGTGCCCAGTCGGCGAGGCTGGCGACGTTACGTTGGCGATCTTTACTCTGGCGAAACTGGTCAACCAGTGTTTGCTGCTCATTTAGCCATAGCTGCTGTGGGCTGAGCTGGTAGGTATCGGTACCAGTGGCGGCTCTGGGCTGCTCCTGTTGACCGATCAGCTGTGCCAGACTGATATCTCCGGAGGGCAGGCTGCGTTGTGCCTCCATCAACAGGGCATTTTCAGCAGCGGTGTAGTCGCTCTTTAGTTGTTCGACATAGCGCTGATAAAGGTTACTGATCTGCTGGTAGCGGCTGCCATCATCACTGGCAGGCAAGCTGTCTGGGGTCGGCACAGAGGCCATGGAGGTGCTGGCAGGGGTGATGTTCTGCTGTATCAGCCAGCTGTTGAGGCTGGTCGGGAAGCTCTGAATCTCGCTGTTCTTCAGTTTCAGACTGTGGATCTGAACCTGGTGGGTCTGGATAAATTGCTGCGCTTTGAGTCGGGAGGGCTCAACCAATGGACTCAGCAGTCGTGACAGGCTGGCAGGGTCTTCTGCGTGGTCGATTAATTCACTCAGGTGAAGGCCCGTATTGTCCATCTGGCGGCTGAAATCATGGCTCAGTCGTGCCAGGGTGCTGGCATATTCATCCAGCAGGGCGCTTTTCTGCGCCTGCATCTGGGTCAGGTAAAGGCTTTGGGTAACGTCAGAGGCCACAGGCATACGGTTACGTGCCAGCAGTGCTTCAAAACTGTCGGCAGTATCGCGAAGTTGATTGCTGAACGACGCATGCTCTGGTGTCGGCTGGGTATTACGCTGCTGTCGTTCGCCGCTGCTGTCCACAAACAGGTTGTTTGGTTTTTTAATTTCCATGGCTCTCCCTGTCCCTGAGTTGATTAGGGTATGACGCTTACCTCGGCGTACATTACCAGGCAGTGGCTGAGGTTTTCAGGTCTCGTCTGCCAGACAGAAAATGAGTGTTCATAAAGCCCAAGTGCTACTGGTTAATTTACCACCAGACCATAATTTGAACAATCTGCTTGTTTGATTTTGCCATTATAAAAATTTGAAAAATGTTGTGCTTTAGTGGCAGTCAGAGGCCATAAAGTTCCCGTTTAGCCCTTGCTGGCTATGGGTTTGTTAATATGGATCGATTGTTCTATAAAATTAGTAATAGAGTAGGCTGTTGTCAAACTGTTGTATGAATTCTGTTGGGATGTGGGTAGAAGAGGCCACCGGGCCGGGTGTCAGGCTGGTCTTCAGCCGGAGCAGCTGTTGAACACCGGAGTAGTGATCAGTTACTGGATCGTCATGAGTCTGGCGGTGTTCGATGAACAGGGGCGTGCCAGCTTAAGCCGACCCCTGGAGTGGAAAGGCATGTTGCAGTGTACTGCTAACCTCAGCATTGAGTTTCAGACTGAGCAGATCATCGGCGCGGGTTTTCCCAAGGCTGAGCGCGCAGATGGGTTTGTTCAGTTGCTGTGCCCATTTACAAAAACGAAAACCGCTATACACCATCAGTGATGAGCCGATAACCAGTAGTGCGTCTGCCCGCTGCAGGGCCTGTTGTGCCCGTTCGACACGGCTGCGCGGAACGTGATCGCCAAAGAACACCACATCCGGTTTGAGAATTCCGTGACAGCGTGGGCAGTGGGGCACCTGAAAACCGCTGAAGTCCAGCCCGTCAAGGTCAGCATCGCCATCCGGGGCCGCTGGAGCATTGAGGTTACTGAAATCGGGGTTACATTCAGCGCTGTGCTGGTGCACGCGTTCACGTAGATAGCGGGTCTGGCATGTCATGCAACGGACATGGTCGGAACGGCCGTGCAGGTCGATTACCCGGCGGCTTCCGGCGCGCTGGTGAAGTCGATCAACGTTCTGGGTGACCAGCTGAATGATATTGCCCTGCTGCTCCAGTACGGCCAGGGTTTTATGGGCAATGCCGGGCTGGGCGTCGCGAATGGTGGGCCAGCCCGCCAGACTTCGGGCCCAGTAGCGCTGGCGGGTGTCGTGTTCGGCCATAAAGCGCTGGTGCTGGACGGGCTGTGGTCGTTTCCAGTTACCATGCTGATCACGGTAGTCAGGAATACCAGAGGGAGTACTGACGCCCGCCCCGGTGAGTACCAGTAGCTGCGGGTGCTGGTGGATAAACTGTTGCAGCATCCGGGTTGCAGAGGTCATAGGGGGGAGACTCCCGTCATAAGGGGTTAAACCTGCTCTATATCATACAGAGCCAGTACATCCAGAGGGCGGAAGACCACGATATGCTGATAATGCGGGCCGGGGTCGAGCCGATAGCTGGCAAAGCCGTCGATAGTACTGAACTGGCTCAGTCGGTTCAGGTGCTGGCATAGCATGGCGAGTGCCAGGTTGATGCTGCCAGAATCGACCCAGCTCTGGTGGACCAGTCGATCAAAATCACCTTTGCGCAAAATTGCCAGTCTGAGGCTCTGCTGGGGTTGTACAGTGACCAGGTAACGGCCGGCGTGGTTGAGCGCGAGCGCGGGCGAATGGCTCCATAGCGTAGTGTCGTTGCTGTAGAGACCATGGCGATAGAGCAGCGTGCGTGGGCCGTAGCTTTCGATCTGCCCTTGCTGGGTGGCTCGCTGCATCATCTGTTCAAGGACGGCTGCAAGTGATCTGGGTGTATTCATCCGTACCTCACTGGCTTGCATAGTTAAACCATAGTGCATGCAGCCATAGTTGGCCCTCAATCTTTGTATAAGCCCGCTATGATGGGCATTGCAGCGCTTTACTTCTGGCTGTCAGACGGATTGTTGTGGTGCACTTGCGCAACAGCAGCAGGCGTCTGTTCTGCATGGGAACGGCTTGTTTCTGAGCGGGTTTGTGACGGTCATTGCAATGTCACAGGAACTGTTTACGCTGTTGCAGCATAACCAGAACCGATGAAATGGATGTTTGTAATGAATATGATGGATTTGACCGGCAAGAAAGGGCTGATTGTTGGTATCGCGAACAGTCACAGCATCGCTTATGGCTGTGCAAGTGTGCTGCGTAAAGCCGGTGCTGAATTGTGCGTGACCTATTTGAACGAGAAGTCTCGCCCTTACGTTGCGCCTCTGGCAGAAGGTCTGAATGCCAGCATGTTGCCACTGGATGTTGCTGAGCCGGGTCAGATGGAAGCGGTGTTTGAGTCGCTGAAAGAGCAGTGGGGTGAGCTGGATTTTGTGGTTCATGCGGTTGCCTGGTCACCGCTGGATGAGCTGCATGGGCGTCTGGTGGATACCAGCGCTGAGGGTTTCTCTAAAGCGATGGATATTTCCTGTCACTCTTTTATCCGCATGGCGAAGTGCGCTGAACCACTGATGAAAAACGGTGGTACTTTGCTGACCATGAGCTACTACGGTTCTGAAAAAGTGGTAGACCATTACGATATGATGGGGCCGATTAAAGCGGCGCTGGAAAGCTCCGTACGTTACCTTGCCTTTGAGCTGGGATCGAAAAATATTCGTGTCCACAGCATCTCTCCAGGGCCGATGCCAACCCGCGCTGCGTCGGGTATTGAGAAGTTTGATCAGCTGATGGAAGATGCCGTTCAGCGTTCACCACTGCATCAGCTGGGTCGCCCTGAAGATGTGGGCAATATGGCGGCGTTCCTGGTCAGCGATATGGCTGCACGCCTGACTGGCAGTGTTGAGTTTGTTGATGCAGGCCACCATATCGTTGCCTGATGTCACACTGCGCTAAAAACAAAAAGGCCACCCTCGGGTGGCCTTTTAGTATCGCAAAAGCTGTTACTGCATGACGAAGCTGGTAAAGAACAGATCGCTGACGTAGGCCTGGCCTTCTTCCTGAAGAAGCAGGGCCTGGGTCTGTTTCAACGCTTGCTGCGCCAGTGTGCGCTGCGCCTCGATAGTTTTCATGGACTCTACAGACTGGCCGCTCAGCAGAAAAACAATATCGTTACGAATATGCGGCATATGCATATTAACGGCGTGGTGGGCTGCTTCTGAAGAAACCTGAATGGTAATTTCACATTTTACGAACCGTAGTTTGGCACCGGTTCCAAAATTGGCGACGAAGGGTTTGAGTTCAATATAATTGATGTACTCTTCGCCATCGGCACCGTCCGCGGCGGCCCAGCTCAGTTGTGCAAAGGTTACCAGTAGCAGTATCGCCATCAGTCTTTTCAGCATCGAGTTCTCCCATCTCCTAAGTAGATCCGTACCAGACCGTGTTGAAAACCTGACCAGTATAACCTGCGGTTGTGCCGCTCAACAGTATTTAACGCCTGGGGGGCGTATTGATTTATGCTTTAATTGAGCAGGCCCCTGATTCATTGAATAGTTGAATATCCAGCATGCTGGGGAATTGTTAGGACTCGGGGGAAGGATTACTATGATTGTCAGTTTCAGGGCGTTCTGGAACAGGTCGTCGATAATCTGAGTCTTCTTTAGAGGCTTGTTCAGATATCGGTGAGGCTGTTCAGAGGGTCCTGGTTCGAGCCCTGTAGACAGTGCTAAGACTCGCAAAGGAGACGCGCTATGTTAGAAAGATGTCGCAACGCCAAAGAACGCTGGGGTGGTGTCAGTGAGATTATTGACACCTGGTTAGCAGAACGCCAGGTCCTGATCTCCCGCTTTATCAGCCTGCCCGGGCAGGATGTGACGGATGGTCTGGATAGTGCGATTGAGCGTTTCTGCCAGTTACTGGTGGATTATCTGTCGTCCGGGCATTTCGAAGTCTATGAACAGCTGCTGCGCGAAGGTAGCCAGTTTGATGATGGCAGTGTCGAGCGTGCCCAGGCACTGTTTCCTCAGATTCAGGACAGCACGGATATCGCGCTGGACTTTAATGATCGCTATTCAAAACTGACTCACCCGACGGTGCAGGATGTGCGTGAATTCTCCAATTCTCTGTCAGAGCTGGGCGTGGCGCTGGAAGAACGCTTTGCCCTGGAAGATCAGTTGATTGAAGTGCTGCATACTGCGCACCGCGACCAGGCGCTGGCATCAGGAGACTAACACCACCATGATGTTGCGATATAAGCCAGCAATGATGCTGGCCTCGGTGTTGGTGCTGGCGGGTTGTCAGTCAGGTGATGCGCCAGTCAGCTGGAGTGAATATGCCCGTCAGGGGGCATATAGTGCGGCGATTTCGCCCACGGCCAGTTATGTCAGTCTTGGCTCTTCTCTGCACGGCGGCAGCCTCTGGGA
Source organism: uncultured Oceanospirillaceae bacterium (assembly GCA_913057435.1). Classification (GTDB taxonomy): domain Bacteria; phylum Pseudomonadota; class Gammaproteobacteria; order Pseudomonadales; family Balneatricaceae; genus Marinobacterium_C. The sequence continues at coordinate 72,651 of CAJXNY010000021.1, forward strand.
TGTCGGTCAGAATGCACGGTTATTTAACTGGAATCATAAGTCCGGTGCTTATTCGATAATCTCGGCCACAGCATTTTCGCCGGATGAAAAATATGCGGTGACAGCAGAGCAACAGGCGCTGGTGCTCTGGGAAACTGGCAGTGGGAAGCCGCTGGAGTTTCTCAGTTCGCAGGCAGAAATCCTCGATATAGCGCTGGCGCACAATGGTGATTTTGCGCTGGTGGGTCAGGCTGATCACAATGCGGTGTATTACGATCTGAAAAATGGCGGTGCTCGCCAGACCTTACGCCATGAGGCGCGGGTGCGTGCGGTGGCGCTGGATAAAACCGGCCAGTTAGGGCTGACCGGATCGGATGCGTATAAGGCCAAACTCTGGAACCTGCTGACCGGCGAGCTGCAGCAGACGCTGACCTTCGAGAATACCGTGGATACAGTCGCACTGTCGGCGGATGGGCGACTGGCATTCAGTTCGGCTACGCTGAATCGGGCGGTGATCTGGGAAACGGCAACGGGTAAAGAGCTGGCGACACTGACCAGTGATAAAGAATTCTTTGCTCAGCGGATCAGCTATCTTAGTGCGCGTTTTTCGACGGACAGCCGTTACCTGCTGACCGGCTCTACCTCCGGTATGGTACAGCTATGGGATGCGCGTAAAGGCAGCCTGATGCGCAGCTGGCAGGTTCATAAACGTGAGGCGTATGGGCCGACCCATACCGGTGTATATGATGTCGCTTTCGGTCAGGAAGGGGTGTTTTTTGCGGTGGGTTCCAATGGTCTGGTGAACGAATTGCGTTGATGATGCAGTCGTACTGGACTCTGTCATTAAAAAGACCGCCAGCAGGCGGTCTTTTTATTTTACTGCGGGGTTGTTCGAAAGCCGTTATTTCTCTTCCGGGTTAATCTTCAGCAGTTCAACTTCAAATACCAGCGTTTCATTCGGACCAATGGCGTTACCCATACCGCCTGGGCCGTATGCCAGCTCGGCCGGGATTACGAAGCGCGCTTTACTGCCTTCGTTCATCAGCTGCAGGCCTTCTGTCCAGCCTGGAATCACGCCGTTCAGCGGGAAGGATACCGGTTCACCACGGTCGTAGGAGCTATCGAACTTGGTGCCATCAGTCAGGGTGCCCAGGTAGTGTACCTTGACGGTATCTTCAGCGGCTGGCTTTTTGCCATCACCAGCGGTCAGTATTTCATATTGCAGACCGCTGTCGGTTTTCTTTACGCCATCTTTCTTGGCGTTTTCACTCTGGTAGGTTACGCCTTTTTTCAGGTTGGCGTCGGCCAGTTCAGCAACAACTTTGCGCTGCTCTTCCATTTTGCGTGCCTGGAAGCCTTGCATCACTTTGGCGACTTCTTCCTCGGTCAGCTTGGGCGTTGCCTCGCTGTACACGCTTTTCAGAGCGTCCTGGAAGGCGTCGTAATCCAGTTGTTCAACCTGAGATTTCAGTTGCTGACCCAGAATAAGGCCCAGGCTGTAGCTCAGTTTCTGCTGATCTGTTTCAAGGTCCGCCGCAAACACAGGAGAGGCGATTGTCATAGTGGTCGCCAGTGCGGCTGCTAACCAGGTACGTTTCATTTTGTTAATCCTTATTCTGTAGTCCGTAACCGTTAGTGAACGATTAAATAGCAAAGTTCAGTCTGTCGCTAGCGCAGATGTCACCTTAATCATTACCAACAGATTAATTATCAGTGCCCGGTTGACTGTGCTCCGGAGCAGGTGACTGTGCGGTTAACCGTAGCAGTTGCTGGAGGTTAACATCCTGCCACAATTCGGGCCGTTGCTGTTGCGCCAGCCAGTGCTGAATATTGTGTGTAGATAGTGCCGGCCCGGCACTGGCCGTTGTAGCCGTCAGGCTGCAGCGATACAGCTGAGCAATCTCAACCTGTTCACAGGCCAGTTCGGCCTTGCGCAGTGCCTGATAGGCGCTGCCCAGTTCAGGCTCGGCCTGTTTCAGCACGCGAGCCTGGAAGCGCAGGGCCCGTAAAGGGTGGCTGATTTGCTGCTGCCACAGATCGGCGGTGTGGTAATCGTGCGGCAGCTGGCGTCCGGTCTGGCCAAGCCAGAGGCAGAACAGCAGCCGGTTGATACTCAGGCCCTGGGCCTGTAGCGCCAGGCAGCAGGGTTCGATGCCCGGTTGCGGCCATATCTGTAGTGCAAAGCGCCAGAATGGATTATCCAGTTCCAGTGCTGTGGTAGTATTCTTCGCCATGATTCAGTTACAGCAAGTCAGTTTACATAGAGGTCCACAGCCGATTTTAGAGCAGGCGGACCTGACCATCCACAACGGATGGAAAATTGGGGTTATTGGTGCCAATGGCGCTGGTAAATCGACTCTGTTCAGCATGATCCTGGGCCAGCTCCACGCTGATGGTGGTAATTTCCAGCTACCCGGCCAGATGCGCATCTCCCATATGGCACAGGAGGTAACGGCTACCGAGCGGCGGGCGGTTGATTATGTGCTGGATGGTGACCGTGAATTACGTCGGGTGCAACAGGCGCTGGAGGTGGCTGATGCAGCGGGTGATCACCATCGCAGCGCTGAGCTGCATAGCCAGCTGGATGATCTGCAAGGTTATAGTGCCGAGTCTCGCGCTCGGCAGCTACTGGCCGGGCTGGGCTTTTCGGAAGCCGATGGCGACCGTCTGGTGCAGACCTTTTCTGGTGGCTGGCGGATCCGGCTAAATCTGGCCCAGGCGCTGATGTGCCCGTCCGATTTGTTGCTGCTGGATGAGCCAACCAACCATCTTGATCTCGATGCGACTATCTGGCTGGAGCAGTGGTTACGCCAGTACCCAGGCACTTTGTTGCTGATTTCCCATGACCGCGACTTTATTGATAACGTTGTCGAGCATGTGGTGCACCTGTACCAGCAGAAACTGGATATCTATAAAGGCAACTACAGCGCCTTTGAGCGGCTGCGTGCCGAACGCCTGTCTCAACAGCAGGCGCAGTATGAGAAACAGCAGGAACGTATCGCCGAGATCGACAGTTTTGTCCGCCGTTTCCGCGCTAAAGCGACCAAGGCCAAGCAGGCGCAGAGTCGGCTTAAAGAACTGGAGCGGATGGAGGTGATTTCTGCTGCTCATATCGAGAGTCCGTTTACCTTCCAGTTTACCGCATCGGAGAAAGTGTCCAACCCGCTGCTGAAACTGCGCGATGCCGATTGTGGCTATGACGGTAAGACAATTCTCAAGCAGTTGTCGATGAATCTCGAACCGGGCGCCCGTATTGGCCTGCTGGGGCCGAACGGTGCCGGTAAATCGACTCTGATCAAATCGCTGGTGGGTGATCAGTCCTTGCTCTCGGGTGAACGGGGTGAAGGTGAGCACCTGCGTATCGGTTATTTTGCCCAGCAGCAGCTGGAAGCGCTGGACCTTGAGGCGTCGCCATTTCTGCATATTCAGCGGATCTCGCCACAGTCTTCGGATCAGGAAATTCGTAACTACCTGGGCTCCTTTGATTTCTTTGGCGATGATGCGCTGGAGCCGGTCAAACGTTTCTCCGGGGGCGAAAAAGCCCGTGTGGCATTGGCACTGATCGCCTGGCAGAAGCCAAACCTGTTACTGCTTGATGAGCCCACCAACCATCTGGACCTGGAAGTCCGCCATGCCCTGACGGTGGCATTGCAGAGTTTTGAAGGCGCGCTGATTCTGGTGTCCCATGATCGAAACCTGTTGCGTAACACGGTAGATGAATTCTGGCTGGTCGCTGATGGGACGGTTGCGCCATTCAGCGGTGATCTGAATGATTATCAGAGCTGGCTGTTAGAGCAGCGCCGTAATGAACGGGCGGCCCGTCAGCCGGACACTGAGCGTGAAAGTCGTTCGTTGAATGCGGCAGAGCGTAAAGAGCAGAAACGGATTGCGGCTGAAAAGCGCGCTCAGTTACGGCCACTGAAAAAAGCAGTGGATAAGCTGGAAGCCGCACTGGAAAAAGCGCAAGACGGGCTGGTGGTGGTTGAAGCTGCGCTGGCTGATGCGTCAATTTACGAAGAGTCGAATAAAGATCAGCTTAAACGGGCGCTGGCAGATCAGGCTGAGTTCAGTAAGCAGATAAATGAGATCGAAGCGGACTGGATGGAGCAGCTTGAAGCACTTGAAATACTGGAAGATGCACTGAACGAGGCGTGAGTCCTGCCTCGTTCTGTGGCTAGCAGCCTGTCGGGCTTTGTTGATCGTAGCGAGGGAGACTCTAATTTTCCGCAGTAGATCAGTACTCAGTCCGACCGGCTGTTAGTGTTCTAGCAGCCGCGTCAGTTCATTGAGTTCTTCGCGGTTGTCCTGCAGCTGTTGCAGGGCGACGTTGATATTCACTGGTTTCAAACCCAGTTGCATATAGAGCTCGCCCGGAATGGTTTCCAGCGGGCCATCACTCAGGCCCTGCTCACGTAGCAGTCGGTTCGTCATGAACTGCAATTTGGCATAGGTGCTGGCAGGCCCGTCATAATCGGGATTGTTCTGGTGTCGAATCGCCAGCGATACTTCTTCTGGCAGCGACCAGCTGCTCAGCAGCCATGCACCAATCTGTTCCCGGGTAACATTCAGTACCTGCTGCTCAATGGCCTCCAGGCTGAAGTGTGGATTTGCTTCGATATAGCGCGCCAGCAAGGAGAAGTGTGGCGGGAACAGGTGTGCCAGGACCAGGTAGCCAAAGTTATGCAATAAGCCGGTCAGGTAGACTAACCCCTGTTTCGGCCGATTGGCTTCCGGCATTTGCTGGGCCAGCTTTTCTGCCAGAGTCGCGTTATAAACGGCCTGTAGCCAGTACGGTGTCGCACCGCGAGGGCCGTCCTGAGGAATCTCCAGAATCCGTCCCATGGCGGTGGCCAGCGCCATATTAATCACCAGGTCAAAGCCAAGCACCCGGATAACGGCGTCTTCTACCGAGACAATTTTTCCCGGCGCTGCGTAGTAGGGTGAGGCAGCCAGACTCATCACCTGAGCGGACAGGCTGGGGTCTACCCGCACCACGGGGGTCAGCTCATTTACGCTGGCGTCAGGGTCCGAGCGCAGGGCGACGATTTTCTGCAGGGTCGGGCTGAGCGCGGGGAGATCAAGGGTATCTTCCAGTCGCTGGCGTACACGCAAGGCGGTAAATTTCTCAACGGCCATGGATATTACTGTTTCATCGTCGCCGTTGGGTTGGCGTGCTTCAATTTCTGCGTTGGATAAGGCCAGCTTGCAAGGGGTCGCTTTACTCAGCCAGGCCTGAGGGGCCTCAAAACTGAGTTCGCTATGTGGCTCGTTCAGTTGCAGTATGTCGGGCTGAGTACAGCCGGGCTCAATCAGAAGGGGCAGGGAAAGCAGCTTTTTACGGCCACTTTCGGTGGTCAGGCTGGCCTGGCTGAAGAAGCGTTGGGCATCTTCGCTGCGCACGGGTTGCAGATGACGGCCCGTCTGTTTCCAGACCGAGATCAGATTCAGCAGGCAGGACTCGGGCAACAATGCCAGAACTTTACCTTTCTGGTCGTGCAGCAACACCATGCGTATCTGGTCTGGTTGCGGTACACGATTTCCAGGAGTACGAACGCCAACCGACACTGTTATCTCTCCTACTTCGAAATTTTGCTAAGCCCATCTTCAATGACGAGCATACTGACAACTGTAAATATTAGCTGCCTTGTGAGGGGACAACCTTAACCTGAAGCAAACCTTGTAGTTATATTCTACGGCTTGAGCCAGGTCGGGTATGCCTTTATATATTCTCTACGGTTATATCAGCTGCGGCTGACTTTGTTGACCGTTTTAAGCACGCGTAATTTCTTGATGACGCGGGCCAGGTGAATACGGTTTTCGACAGTCATATCCAGGTCCACAGCTGCCAGCTGGCCCTCGCGATCGCCGATGTCGATCTTGAGAATGTTGGCGTTAGCCTCGGCAATAGTGGTCGCCAGCAATGCAATAATGCCACGTTTGGAGACGACGTCCAGCTTCAGGCTGACGGTATAGTCATCTTTGGCGTCATCGGCCCATTCCAGATAGATACATTTCTCCGGGTCGTCCCGCAGATAACCAATGTTTCGGCAGTCGGTACGGTGAATAACCAGTCCGCGGCCGGTACTGATATGGCCAATGATGGTGTCGCCAGGAATAGGTTTGCAGCACTTGGCATAGTGCAACACCATGCCTTCTGTACCTTCTATGGCCAGCGGTTTCTGGCGGCTGCCGGAGGCCTCTTTGATCTCTTCGCCACTGTGCTCGGGTTTTAGACGGCGGGCCACGACATAGGCCATCCGGTTGCCCATGCCGATATCTTCCAGCAGATCGTCCAGTGTTTTGAACTCTGCCTCAGCCAGCAGAGTTGCCAGAGCATCGCCATCAATGTCCTTGATCTGAACACCGTAGTTGCTCAGGAACTGGCTCAGCAGGCGACGGCCCAGAGCTACGGACTCGTGGCGCTGCTGGTTCTTGAGGAAGTGGCGGATGGATGAGCGAGCCTTGCCGGTGATGACAAAGTTGAGCCAGGCCATATTGGGCTGGGCACCGGGGGCGGTAATGATTTCGACGGTCTGGCCGTTTTCCAGCGGTTGCGATAGTGGCGCAAGGCGGCGGTTCAGACGGCAGGAGACACAGCTATTACCCACGTCAGTGTGGACAGCATAGGCAAAGTCGATGGGTGTTGCCCCGTGGGGAAGCTCCATAATCTTGCCTTTTGGAGTGAACACGTAGACTTCGTCGGGGAACAGATCGGTTTTGACGGTTTCGATGAATTCCATCGAGTTACCGGCCCGTTTCTGCATCTCCAGCAGGCCCTGTACCCATTTGCGTGCTCGATTGTAGGAGCCCACCGCGCTGTCAGAATCGGCCGGGCTTTCATCACCACAGGATTTGTAGTGGCTGTGTTCGGCAATTCCCTGGCTGGCCACGGCATCCATTTCTTTGGTACGGATCTGTACTTCGATGGTGATATCACGGGTACCAAACAGATCGGTATGCAGTGACTGGTAGCCATTCGCTTTTGGAATGGCAATGTAGTCTTTAAACCGACCAGGCACGGGCTTATACAGGTTATGCACCGCGCCAAGGATACGGTAACAGTTATCCACACTGTCGGTGACAATGCGGAAGGCGAACACGTCCATGATTTCAGCGAAGGATTTTCGCTGGCTCTTCATCTTCTGATAGATGCTGAGCAGGTGTTTTTCCCGGCCGCTGACATCGCCGGGTAAGCCTTCCTGTTGTAAGCGCTGCTGCAGGGTGTGCTGAATATTGGAGATGATGTCTTTACGCTGGCCACGAGCCTGAACCACCGCCCGGCGGATGTATTTGGAGCGCATGGGGTGCTGAGCACGAAAGGCCAGATCCTGCAGTTCAACCTGCAGGTCGCGCATCCCCAGTCGGGCGGCAATCGGGGCGTAAATTTCCAGTGTTTCGCGGGCAATACGACGCTGCTTCACCGGTGGCATGGCACCCAGGGTGCGCATGTTATGCATTCTGTCTGCCAGTTTGACCAGGATAACGCGAATATCCTCCGCCATGGCCAATACCATTTTCTGGAAGTTACTCGCCTGAGCCTCGGCCTTGGTTTCAAAATCCAGGTGGGTCAGCTTGGACACACCGTCTACCAGATCTGCGACGGTGGTGCCGAACTGAGACTCGACCCCTTCGTAGCTGATTTCGGTATCTTCGATAACGTCATGCAGCATGGCGGCCATCAGGCTCTGATGGTCCATGCGCATCTGAGACAGGATGCTGGCAACGGACAGGGGATGGGTCACATAGGGTTCGCCACTCTTACGCTTCTGGCCATCATGGGCCTGTTCGGCATAAAAATAGGCGCGACGCACCTCACGAATCTGCTGCAGATCGAGGTAATCGGTCAGGCGTTCTGAGAGGGCATCAATGGTTGGCATAACATCTCCTGTATCCGTCCCGCGTGTTTACGCCGGTGTAACTGCCGGATAGTTTGAATCATGCCGTATAGAAGGAGATTGGGAAAGAGGCTGCAGTGCACAAAACAGGCATCTGACCCGCAGTAATAGATATTTACTACTAGCCGCAGAAAAACCTGGCGGCGATACGGGTCAGAACCAGAGAAAACTGAGGATCAGTCTTCGATGATCTCGTCCAGAATGGACTTGTTGACCAGGTCTTCGGCGATCTCACGCAGCGCAACAACGGTTGGCTTATCGTTTTCCCACTCGACCTTAGGGTCTTTACCACCGGTTGCCAGCTGGCGTGCGCGTTTGGACGCGACCATCACCAGTTCGAAACGGTTGTCGACATTTTCCAGGCAATCTTCAACGGTGACTCGTGCCATGATGACCTCAATATAGGTGGTTTAAGCTTGAAAAGACCGGGCATTCTAGCGGCCAATGCCCGGAGTGACAAGGTTAATGATTGATCAGCTGCCTGCCAGCAGGCTGTTCAGCATCAGCTGTTGGCGTGCTTGCTGAGGTGCCAGCCGCAGTCGGCGGGCGCTGAATACTGTCTGCAGCTCTGTTAATGCCTGCTGGAAGTCGTCGTTGATGATCAGATACTGGTATTCATTGAAGTGGCTCATCTCTTCAACGGCCTGATTCATCCGGTAGTCGATCACATCCTGGGCATCGGTGCCCCGGCCTGACAGGCGTTTATGCAGTTCTTCCCGTGACGGCGGCAGGATAAACACCGAACAGCATTCGGGCATCAGTTCCCGCACCTGCTGTGCACCCTGCCAGTCGATCTCCAGGATCACGTCAATGCCGGCGGCCAGCTGTGCATCAACCCAGATACGGGAGGTGCCATATTTGTTGGTGAAAACCTCGGCATATTCCAGGAACTGGCTTTTGCCAACCATGGCATCAAACTCTGTCATTGCAACAAAGTTATAGTCTTTGCCGTGCTCTTCCCCCGGGCGCATATCGCGGGTGGTGTGAGAAACCGAGACGCGTACCTGGTCGTCCTGTTCAAGCAGGGCTTTCACCAGGCTGGTTTTACCGGCCCCGGAGGGTGCTGAAATAACGTACAGAGTACCTTGCTGGCTCATGCTGGGTTCCATTGTGCTGCGCTGTTCTGGTCGCGATTAGGCCGACCCCGGATAACTAGGGTGACTATTATACGGTCTTGAGCCGGAGGCGTCATGGGCCTGGGTCAGTCAGCAAAGTCCAGCGACATGAATAGCCGGGGCTGACCTGCCAGCGGCACCGGTGAGCGGTGCACCAGGCCGTGGCCACTGTTGTTGTACCAGCCGTCGCCCTTGATCAGAGCGACATCGCCGCTGCGCAGCTGTTCGGGCTCGGTTACCGGCTGTCCGGTGAGGGAGGCCAGTGGCTGCGGGTGCCATTGGGTCGCGACACCACACCAGCTGGTGACCAGTCGACAGGGAATATGGTCAACATGAAAACGGGGGCACATGGGTTTATCCAGCAGTGCCAGGCGCAGTCCGGCGCACTTGAGTTCAAACAGGCAGCAGAACATATCAACCAGTAACTGAATATCGGCGATCAGGGCGGCTCGGCCCGGGTGTTCAGGCAGTGATTTGGTCAATAGCTCAGGCACTTCCTCGACGGTCAGGATGCTTTTGAGTTGCAGGTTAAGGGGTGGCTGGGCTGTCAGAGCGGTGGTGTAGGCCTGGATATCGTCAGAAAGTGTCCGCTGCCAGCCAGCCATATTGCAGTCGGGGTCATAGATGCGGGTGAAAATCTCAGGCTGAGTGGAAAAGTGCTGGGTGCGGATCAGGGGGTCGGTTGGGGTGATGGCGTTCATGAGCTGCTATTTATCGAAGTAATGTTATATTATAACTTAACCTTTAATGTGTTGAATGACCACCTTCGGTCGGGGTTTGTATGACGCGTCATTTTTTTCAGTCGCTGGAGTCGGCGCAGGCGGGCGACCGCTTTGCACTTGAACCATTGCTATGCCAGCTAAACTTTGATCATCAGGGGTTATTGCCAGTGATTACTCAGCGTGCCAGTGATGGGGAGGTGTTGATGATGGCCTGGATGAATGCTCAGGCGTTACGTCAGACACTGGATACCGGGCGGATGACTTACTGGTCCCGTTCTCGCCAGTGCTTATGGCTTAAGGGTGAAACCAGTGGCCACTATCAGGAACTGGTTGATATGCGGGTGGATTGTGATGGTGACACCCTGCTCTGTCGTGTCGAGCAGACTGGCCCGGCCTGCCATACTGGTCGCCCGAACTGTTTTTATTTTCAGATAGATGCCGGGAACAATCAGGTTTTCCTGACCGAAAGCCGTCCTGTTGTTGATTGAGGAGTTAAAAATGAACCAGCAAACAAACCCGGTTGTTTTACCGGATGTCGCTGCAACAGACCGGGCGGGCGTGCACACGCCACTGGACTGGGTTGGTATGTCAGGGCTGGCATTGCCGTTCCGGTTGCTGGATGGCCAGGCTGGTGACGTCAGTTGTCAGGGAACAGCACAGGCGTTTGTGAATATCTGCCGTGCAGATGTGAAAGGCATCCATATGTCGCGGCTGTACCTGTTGTTGGAAGCCTTTGTAGACAGCCAGTTGCTGACGCCGGAGACGCTAGCAGGGTTCCTGCACAGTAAGCTGGAGGCTCACCTGGATATCAGCGATAGCGCGGCGGTCAGTTTGCGTTGTGATTATCTGGCGCGTCGGCCGGCACTCAAAAGTGAGCACCGGGGCTGGAAGGCCTATCCGATAGAGATCACTAGCCGTCTGGAGCAAGGACGGGTGTCGACAGAGCTGAGAGTGGCGATCCCGTATTCGAGCACGTGCCCCTGTTCAGCCTCTCTCTCTCGTCAGTTGCTGGCAGAAGCGATGCTGGAAGACTTTGCGGATGAGTCGGTACTGGATAAAGAGTCGCTACGTCACTGGTTGTTAAGTGAACGTGGCTCGGTTGCCACACCACATAGTCAGCGTTCATGGGCGCATCTGCGGCTGAAGTTATCGATGGCCGATAGTTTCCCGCTGAACGCGTTGATCGACTGTGTTGAACAGGCGCTGGGGACGCCGGTGCAGACTGCGGTTAAACGGCAGGACGAGCAGGCATTTGCACGGCTTAATGGTAGTAATCTGATGTTCTGTGAGGATGCGGCCCGGCGTATCAAGCAGGCTTTGCTGGCGGTGTCTGCTGTCGAGGATTTCTGGCTGAAAGTGGAGCATCAGGAAAGTCTGCATGCCCATGATGCAGTGGCGATTGCAACGCGGGGTGTGGAAGGTGGCTATACTGCAGAGCTGAACTAGACTCTGTGGCTGGCGGGCTTTCTATTTGCATACAGACAGCTCCGCCAGGTTGACTGCAAATTACTCGATGTTCTGAATCTGTTCGCGCATCTGTTCGATCAGCACTTTGAGATCTACCGCGCACTGGGTGGTTTCGGCCACGATGGATTTTGATGACAGGGTGTTGGCTTCCCGGTTCAGTTCCTGCATTAGGAAATCCAGTCGCCGGCCAATCGCGCCTTTCTGCTTCAGTACCCGGCGCACTTCCTGTACATGGGTGTCGAGGCGGTCCAGCTCTTCATCAACGTCGGCCTTCTGGGCCAGTATTACCATTTCTTGCTCAAGGCGGCTTTCATCTAGCTCTACTGTCAGCTCGTCCAGACGGCTGCGCAGGTTATCGCGCTGGCCTTGCAGGATCAGGGGTAGTTTGTCTCGTACCTGGGAGACAATCTCGCTGATACTATCCAGTCGCTGATTGATCAGTGCTGCCAGCTCTTTGCCTTCGCGTTCGCGCCCTGCCAGCAGATCATCCAGCGCTGTATCCAGGGTTTGCAGGGCGGTGGCCTTAATCGCATCCATATCCAGTGCAGCATCCTGCAGCACGCCGGGCCAGCGCATGACTTCAAGCGCGTCCAGAGGCTGGCTGTTCTCTGCCAGCATCGCTTGAATCTGGCTGGCGGCGTTGATCAGGTCCTGAGCATAATCAGTATTGATACTCAGCGTCTGTGCGCGTGCTTCCGGGATAAATCTCAGGGTGCATTCAACCTTGCCACGGCTGAGTTTTTTACGCAGGCGCTCGCGCAATGGGGGCTCAAGATCGCGGAAATTATCGGGTAGTCGCAGGTGAGGTTCCAGGTAGCGGTGGTTCACCGAACGGATCTCCCAGGCGAGACTGCCCCAGCTATGTTGGGCTTCCTGCCGGGTGAAGGCAGTCATACTACGTGTCATATGCAACGCTCTCGATTAAAATACGGGACTGATAGCGGTCTGGCGTGGCGTCTTGCTCCGCCTGCACTAACATGGTTGTCAGTCATTCTAACAGTCGAGCGTCTGTGGCTCTATCAGGCAGGCGTCAGTTTACAGGGCATTACATCACTATGAGTTCTACTATCTCTGAACAGTTGCAGAATCTGGGCATTAATAAACCGCGTCCAAGTGGCCGTGAACCACAGCAGATGCGTAACGTGAAAATCACCCGCAATTACACCAAGCATGCGGAAGGCTCTGTACTGGTTGAATTTGGTGATACCAAGGTGATCTGCACCGCAACAGCTGAACGCGGTGTGCCGCGTTTCCTGCGAGGTAGTGGTTCTGGCTGGGTGACAGCTGAATACGGTATGTTGCCACGTGCAACAGGCTCCCGCGCCGGGCGTGAAGCGGCGCGTGGTAAACAGGGTGGCCGTACTGTTGAAATTCAGCGCCTGATTGGTCGCTCCCTGCGTGCAGCACTGGATTTGAAAAAGTTGGGTGAAAACACTATCACTATTGACTGTGATGTTATCCAGGCGGATGGTGGCACCCGTTGTGCTTCTATTACCCTGTCTCTTATACACATCTGACGCTGCCGACGAAGAGGATAGTG
>CAJXNY010000022.1 GCA_913057435.1 uncultured Oceanospirillaceae bacterium
TGTAAGTTGGTGAGGGTTTATCGTCCTCTGCTGCTAATCCGACAGCCTCGTTAGCCTCACAAGGAGTCCTGTTGAATATTCAAAATTTCCAGTTGGCTGATTGGCAGCAAAGGTTTGTTGACGAATTTGCTGCATCTAACAGTCAACGTAACATGCTAGTTGCGGCAGCTGGTACAGGAAAAACAGTGACTTCCATTTTTGCTGCAAATCAAAGGTTAAAAGCAGGAAAAAGTAAGAAGCTTGCAGTTATTACGGACCACTTAGTACTTCGTGATCAATGGAAATATGTTGCGGAACAAAATGGCCTGAATTTAGCTGGCGATGTAAAAGACCTTTCTAGTGGATTTAATGATGGCGCGTCTCTGACTTATCAGTCGCTACTTGATGAGGACAATTTGGGGCTCATGAGAGAACAAGCCGTTGGTGGTGGTTTGTTAGTAATATTCGATGAAGTAGATCGTTATCAGTCGCGTGCCATTGAAGTTTGTAATGAAATGCTAACGAAAGACGAATCAAATCAATGCCTATTTATATCGAGAACACCCCTAATTGGCCACTCGATAGATTGGACATATGAATTTGGCAAAGAGTATTTATTTGAACCCAAAATCATTCAACTACCAGAAACTAAAATACAGGTAGCTAGGTTTTCTCCTAGCATCAGCTTATTGTCACGCTTCCAGCATCGGACTTGTTCTTTGGACGACCTTAATTGGCGTCAATTTGAAGTCTTAGTATCCGAGTTATTGGAATCCGATGGTTATGAAATTGAACTAATGTCGGGTACCAAGGATGGCGGTGTTGATGTTGTTGCGGTAAAAGACCTTGGTGAAAACGGTATGTTTAAGGCTCTTTGGCAAGCAAAAAAATATAGTACGTCTAGGAAGGTTGGAATCTCAACTATCAGAGAGCTCGCAGATGTGAGGAATGAGCATAAAGCGAGTAAAGGAGTCATCGTGACTTCAAGCTTTCTTACATCTGGAGCATTACAGAGGATAGAAAGAGACAAATATATTCTTGGTAAAGTCGATAGGAATGATCTGAAATCATGGATTGACGGAAAGTTATATGAATAAAAAGGCTAACAAACGCATGTTGTCGGACTGGTTTTACGCTGCGTTCCAAACCAGCCGCAAATGCGGGCGTTATGTGAACAAATCCTATGAGTGAATCGGTAGTCAAAGATGCATTAATCAAGACTATAAAAGAGCTAGAAGAATCTGGTGATATAGTCGTGGTTAATCCTATTGAAAGTGCTGTAGTAAACAAATTTTTTGAAGCTATTCAAGAGGTTTCACCAAACATGCTATCGCCATCTGAGCTTGCTGGGATCATAAACGCATTAAATGCTCATCAACTAGGTTTTGGCTTAGATGCAAGAGATTTCCAAACAATAATAGGTATAACCCAAAAAGAACTTCAGTCCGCTGTAAAAAAGCTGAAAGTAGCAAAATGGTAAATTCACATAACAAGAAAAGGCATCCGTCGCATACTGCGCGGCTGCTTTAGGCGTTCAACATGAAGTGCATAACAGGTCAGCTGGATTTTAGTGTGTTTTTTTGTAAAAAAGAGAGGTTCGGAAACAATCTCTATCGACCGTCTTGAGTCTGCGTGGGCAGGCGTTGTGGTTGGTTGAGGCCTTGTGCGCTATGACCAGGCACATGGTAGATAAGCAGGCAGAGCCTCCCGGCCCTGCCTTAAGCTGATACTGAAGGGGAGCAGATCAGCCCAGTAAGCGTGCGGTTATTTCATATTGCTCAGCCAGCCAGAATTCGGCAGCGCAGCTACCCTCATCCCGTAGCAGGTCTGCCTGTCGCAATAATTCCCCCGCCATGCCCTGTGGCGTCTGTTCTGCTGTGGTGTCCGTTGTATCAGAAATCTTCAGTGCTGCAGCCATATTCCGATAGTCCATTTTTGCATCCCTTTCTTGAATTCACAGTTTGCTGCCCTGATTGACGCACCGAGTGGCTCTTTGGAGCCAGGCCCTTAAAAGGGCTCTGTAAAGGTTGCGGCAGATGCCAGCGTTCAGTGAGTGGCCACACTCACGAAACAGGCCAGGGACATCCAGACGTTGGGTGTATCTGATAACCAGAGTCACTAAGGTTAGACGGCTTTTCTGATATTGCTAAAAATCAGGCAAAATATTTTGTGTGCGTATCAGCAGCGACCCGCGTGGGTTTTACTGGTGGTTGGTGCTGGGAGCACATATTCTTAACGGTTCTGATTTTATGTCCGATCCGGACGGGAGTGCTGAGTGAACGATCATCTGCAGGCCATCGCCGCTGACACCGAACTTCATCAACAGATGCGCCACTGGCGGCGGGATCTGCATGCCCATCCTGAGACAGCATTTGAAGAGGTGCGTACCGCTGCCCGGGTCGCTGAGCTGCTGACCTCGTTCGGACTTGAGGTGCATACCGGGCTGGCGACTACCGGGGTGGTGGCAACGCTGAAAGGGCGGCTGCCTGGGGACGCCATGATTGCCCTGCGGGCCGATATGGATGCATTGAACCTGCATGAGCTGAATACCTTTGCGCACTGCTCGCGCCATCCTGGCAAGATGCATGGCTGTGGCCATGATGGCCATACGGCGATGTTACTGGGGGCGGCGGCGTATCTGGCGCAACAGCCGGACTTTGCTGGCACGGTGGTGTTTATCTTCCAGCCCGCCGAAGAGGGTCATGCCGGGGCGCGGGTGATGTGTGAAGAAGGGCTGTTTGAGCGCTTCCCGGCCACGGCGGTGTATGGCATGCATAACTGGCCAGGGCTGGCGGCGGGGGAATTTGCAGTCCATAACGGTCCGGTGATGGCGTCCATGGATAAGCTGTATATCGACATTACCGGCGATGGTGGCCACGCGGCGATGCCGCATCTTGGCTGTGACCCGGTGCTGGTTGCCGGGCATCTGATTACGGCGCTGCAGTCTGTTGTCAGCCGTAACCTGGACCCACAGCAGTCAGCAGTGGTCAGTGTGACTACGATGCACGGCGGTGATGCCCATAATGTGATCCCGGAAACGGTGACCCTGTCGGGCACCTGTCGCAGTTTTGATCCTGCCGTGCAGGCGATGCTGGAGCAGCGTATTGGCGAGCAGGTGCAGCATATCTGTGCGGCGTTCGGGGCCCGAGGTGAATTGCGCTATGAACGTCACTATCCGGCTACGATTAATAACCCGGAACATGCCGGGATTTGTGCCGATATCGCCCGCCAGCTGGTGGGCGCTGAGCAGGTGCAGCGGGCTATGCCGCCGAGCATGGGGGCGGAAGATTTTGCTTTTATGCTGCAGCAGCGGCCGGGTGCTTATATCTGGCTGGGCAATGGTCAGACCGGGGAAGGGCATGGCCTGCACAATCCGCATTATGACTTTAATGACGAGATTCTGCCGCTGGGTGCCAGTTACTGGGTGGCGCTGGTGCAGGCGCAGTTAAAGGATTGATCGCTACTCTGTGCGGCGGCGTCCGATCGCTGCACTGAACAATAACCCCAGCGCCAGGATTAATGCGGGCCAGACCCCCAGCTGCTGATAAGGGGTCAACCCCTGCATGGTCTGTACTGTGCCATTGAGAACAGCCATCTGGTAACGGGGTGCCTGGGCTGTGATCTGGCCCTGTGGATTAACCAGCGCGCTGATGCCGTTGTTGGTGCTGCGAATCAGCCAGCGGCCATTTTCCAGCGCTCGCATTTGGGCGATCTGCATATGCTGGTCCGGGGCGATGGAGTGGCCGAACCAGGTGTCGTTGGAGACAGTCAGTAGCACCTCAGACTCACGGGCTGCGCGGCGTACCAGTTCCGGGTAGGCGATCTCATAGCAGATGGCGGATGCCAGCCGGGTGCCGTTGATACGCAGGTTACTTTGCTCACCCTGGGGCAGCTTGAAGCTGGAGGCGGGCAGGTTGAAAAAAGCCACCATATCGCGCAGCAAACCTTCCAGTGGCAGGTATTCACCAAAGGGCACCAGCCGCTGTTTATGGTAGATGCCTGCACCGCCACTGAGCACGGCCAGCGAGTTATGGAACCGGTACTGGCTGGGGTCGTTTTTATCCGGCACGGCAGCGGGCAGCCCGGCAATCAGGCTGATGCCGCGCTCGTCGAGCTGCTGGAACAGATCGCCCAGATAGGGCAGTGAGTTGCGGTACAGTGCCGGGATCGAGGTTTCTGGCCAGATAATCAGTTCTGGATTTTCGATCGTCCTGGTCAGCTGCTGATAGCGATTAAGAATGCCGGGTAGCTGATCACGTTTCCATTTGGCGGCCTGAGAGATATCGGCCTGCACCAGTGCCACGGTCAGTGGCTTGCCGTTATCGGTCCAGCTGGTGGGCAACAGCGCTGCGCTGAGCCAGGGCAGCGAAAAGACTGTCGCTGCTATGATTCGAGCGCGCGTGGTACGGCTGTGGATAAGCGCGGCCAGCGCGCTGCCGCCCAGCGCTACCCACAATGATGTCAGCCAGACGCCGCCCAGCGGAGCCCAGCTCTGCAGGGGGGTGTCGAGGCTTGCATAACCCAGGTAGAGCCAGGGAAAGCCGGTCAGCAGCCAGCTGCGCAGCCACTCAAACAGCCACCAGAGCCCGGCGAATGCCAGCCAGCTGTAGCGGTTACGATCAAGAAAGCGGCAGAACAGCCAGCCCTGTAAAGCAAACAATGTGGCCAGCCCGGCGACAAACAGCCCGGTTAGCAGCAGGGCGATGGGCAGCGGGGTGGCGCTGTGCTCGCTGATTGAGACAAACACCCAGCTGACGCCCGCACCAAACACCCCCAGCCCGTAGCTCCAGCCCAGCCAGCCGCCCGCTTTACTGCTGCGGTTACGCAGCAGCAGGTAGAAGGCAGCGGGGGAGAGCCAGGCCAGTGGCCAGAGTTCAAACGGGGCCAGTGCCGCTGTAATCAGGGTACCGGCCAGCAGGGCCAATAGAGGGTCACGCAGGGTTTGAATCACAGAGTTAGCTCGGGTTACGGGTGACCTGAATCAGCCGGATACGACGGTTGTCAGCCGACAGGATGCGGAAGGTAAAGCCGTTGATATCGACGGACTCGTCTTTTTCAGGCAAGTGGCCGAAACGCTGGGTGACGATGCCACCGATGGTGTCGAACTCTTCTTCCGGGAAGGACACATCGAAATACTCGTTAAAGTCTTCGACTTCGGTCAGCGCTTTAACGATCCAGGCGTTGTCTTCGAACGGGCGGATATTGCCGTCATCGTCGTCATGGTCGTGTTCATCTTCGATCTCACCGACGATCTGCTCCAGCACATCCTCGATGGTGATCAGCCCGGCAATACCGCCGTATTCATCGACCACAATTGCCATGTGCTTACGGGTCTGCTGGAACTCGTTCAGCAACACGTTGAGGCGTTTGGACTCGGGAATAAAAGTAACCGGCCGCAGGTTTTTACGGATATCCACATGCTCCAGGCTTTCTTCCAGGATCAGTGGCAGCAGGTCTTTGGCCAGTAATATACCCAGGATCTCGTCCGGGTTTTCGCCCATCACCGGAAAACGGGAATGGGCGCTGTTGATAATAACCGGGAGGAACTCTTTCGGGGTCTGTTCTGCTTCAACCACCACCATCTGGGAGCGAGGGATCATCACATCACGGACCTGCATCTCGGACACCTGCATGGCGCCTTCGATGATACTGAGTGCTTCGTTGTCGAGTACGTTATCTTCAGCCGCTTCTTTCAGGTCTGTCAGCAGGTCTGCCCGGCTACGGGGTTCATCGGAAAATGCCTGCGCAAGTTTGCCAAACCAGCTTCGCGGCTGGGTCGATCGCTCTTCGCTCATTATCTCTCTCGGTCACTGTTCCAGGTAAGGGTCGGCGATCTCAAGCCGGGCGAGGATATCTCGCTCCAGCTGTTCCATGATCTCCGCTTCATCGTCATTTATATGGTCATAGCCGAGCAGATGCAAGCAGCCATGGACGACCATATGGGTCCAGTGATGATGTAGATCTTTATTCTGTTCATTAGCTTCGCGGGCGACCACCTCAGCACAGATCACCAGGTCACCCAGAATGGTGACCGGCACCCCTTCGGGCACCTCGAACGGAAATGACAGTACATTGGTGGGTTTGTCTTTGCCACGGTACTGATGGTTCAGGCTCTGGCTTTCAGCGGCGTCAGTGATGCGGATACACAGCTCGCCTTCGTCCAGCAGGCCGTGCAGGGCGGTTTTTACCCATAACTGCAGCTGCGGTTCGTCGGGCAGGCTGGCCTCGTCGATGGCGTACTGTACTTCAAGTTCAATGGTCATGGTTATGCATCACCTGAGGTTTCAGTGACGGCCTGGACGATGGTCTGTTGCGCCAGGCGTTCGGCCTTGCGCTCGGCTTTACGTGCCGCCTGATGCTGCTCTTCAGCCGCTTCAAAACGGTCGTAGGCACGGACGATATGCTGCACCAGCGGGTGGCGCACCACATCTTTGGCATTGAAGTGGGTAAAGCCGATCCCTTCAACACCGTCCAGCACCTGCATGGCGTGCAGCAGACCCGACTGGGTGCCGCGCGGTAAATCCACCTGAGTCACATCACCGGTAATTACGGCAGTGGTGCCAAAGCCGATACGGGTCAGGAACATTTTCATCTGTTCGCGGGTAGTGTTCTGGCTTTCATCCAGGATGACGAAGGAGCCATTGAGGGTACGGCCGCGCATATAGGCCAGCGGGGCAACTTCAATAATGTTGCGCTCCAGCAGCTTGGTGACCTTGTCAAAGCCGATCATCTCGTACAGAGCGTCGTACAGCGGGCGCAGGTAAGGGTCCACTTTCTGGCTCAGATCGCCAGGCAGGAAGCCTAATTTTTCACCGGCTTCGACGGCCGGGCGCACCAGCAGGATGCGGTCGATCTCGTCGCGTTCCAGCGCTTCAACGGCGCAGGCAACGGCCAGATGGGTTTTACCGGTACCGGCCGGGCCGATGCCAAAATTGATATCGTGGCGGCGAATGGCCTGCACATATTTCTGCTGGTTCGGTCCGCGGGAGCGGATCAGCCCCTTGCGGGTGCGAATATCGGTACTGCTATCGACAATGTTCTCAGCGTCGCCAGCAACCTGTTGTTCGATGCCGGATTGCTGCAGGTACAGATGAACTTCGTCGGGGGTCAGCTGGTGGCCGGTGCTCGCCTGCTGGTAAAGGTCTTCCAGCATTGTTCCCACGACCCGGACGATGTCTGACTCGCCCTGCAGCTGGAACTGATTGCCGCGGTTATGAATGGCAACTGGCAGCCGGGTTTCGATCAGCTTCAGATGTTCATCCAGCAGCCCGCAGAGGCTGGCCAGGTAGTCCGGATTATCCGGTTGCAGGGTAAGTTGCAGAGTATGGGCGGTGTTCAAAAGTGCTCCTTTTTCAGACGAAAGGTCTGCTGACCGCCGGGCGTACCCGGCGGATCGAATTATTTTACAAAGTCGGCGTCCAGCTCGGAGCAGCGCAGGGTGCCCAGTAGCGAGTTGGTGTACGCATCGGCGATCTCGATATCGGCAAAGTGACCGATAAGATCAGGATTATCACAGCGGAAGTTGACGACGCGGTTATTCTCGGTACGACCCGACAGCTGGCCTGGGTCTTTACGGGAATAGCCGTTGACCAGAATACGCTGAACCGTGCCAACCATGCGGCGGCTGATTGCCTGCGCCTGCTGGGTGATACGGTCCTGCAGGATGGCCAGCCGCTGCTTCTTGGTGTCTTCAGTGATATCGTCTGGCAGGTCGGACGCCGGTGTACCTGGGCGACGGCTGTAGACAAAGCTGTAGGACTGGTCCATCTCGACATCGTGGATCAGCTTCAGCGTCTGCTCAAAGTCTGCTTCGGTTTCACCAGGGAAGCCAATGATGAAGTCGGAAGAAAAAGTGATCTCCGGGCGGATCTTCTTCAGACGGCGCAGTTTGGATTTGTACTCCAGCGCTGTATGACCACGTTTCATCGCCATCAGGATACGGTCGGAACCGCTCTGTACCGGCAGGTGCAAAAAGCTGACCAGCTCGGGTACTTCGGCGTAGACCTCGATCAGAGAGTCGGTGAACTCAACGGGATGGCTGGTAGTGAAGCGGATGCGGTCGAGACCATCAATGCCAGCTAGGGTGCGGATCAGCTCCGCCAGGTCGGCGATATCGCCATCATGGGTGGCACCGCGATAAGCGTTAACGTTCTGTCCCAGCAGGTTAACTTCGCGCACGCCCTGTTCGGCCAGTTCGACACATTCGCTGATCACATCATCCAGCGGGCGGCTGACTTCTTCACCACGGGTGTAAGGCACTACACAGAACGTGCAGTATTTGGAGCAGCCTTCCATCACCGATACCAGTGCTTCCGGGCCGTCCACACTGGGCGCTGGCAGGTGGTCGAATTTTTCCACTTCCGGGAAGCTGACATCGACAATGCCGACCACGCCGGTTTTGTTCTCTTCGATCATATCGGGCAGGCGGTGCAGAGTCTGCGGGCCGAAGATCATATCCACGTAGGGCGCACGGCTGAGGATGCTGTCCCCTTCCTGGCTGGCCACGCAACCACCAACGCCGATTACCAGCTCCGGATTTTTCTCTTTCAGCTTTTTCCAGCGACCCAGCTGGTGGAACACTTTTTCCTGGGCCCTCTCGCGGATCGAACAGGTGTTGAGTAGCAGTACGTCAGCATCATCCGGGCTGTCGGTCAGCTCCAGCGCGTGGCTTTCGCCCAGCAGATCAGCCATCCGGGAGGAGTCGTACTCATTCATCTGGCAGCCATGAGTCTTAATAAACAGCTTTTTAGCCATTGTTCACCTGTATCGAACTTGAGGGGTTGTGCAAAGGACCGCGCATTATACTGGAACGTAACAGCAGCGACCAGAATTTAACCAGCCCGAAAATAGCCCTGTCAGAGGCAGGGTTACGGCTCCTATTTTACCCGCTCCTGACGGGGCTGCGGGGTCTGCTGCTGGAAATCGGTTCATGTTGCCTGCTGCAGGGTCTGTGGTTGAATAGTTGCGCCGGTTCCCCCATATCTGTGGCATAACTGAAGAATTTAATGGGAAGCTAAATCGCTATGACCAGTGATGCGTCGATCTACCGCGTGACCTTTATCAACCAGGATAAGGTTTACGAACTTTACGCCCGGCACGTCTATCAGAGCGAAATGTGGGGTTTCCTTGAGCTTGAAGAGTTTGTTTTCGGCAGCCGTTCAGAGCTGCTGGTGGACCCCGGCGAAGAAAAACTGAAACAGGAATTTTCCGGGGTCAAACGCTCGTATGTCCCAATTCAGGCTATAGTTCGAATAGATGAGGTCGATAACGAAGGTATCGCCAAAATCTCTGATGCGAAAGGCACTGTCACCGCCTTTCCTGTCTCCGTACCGCCGAAGAACTGATTCTCCGGTTTAGTACGCCGTATTTCTTTGTTGTTGTTCTCGGCCCCCGTACTGCGGGGGCCTTTTTTATGGCTGAAATATAAGGTTCACCTGCATCTTTGGTCGCATCCTGCCTGTATCAGTGTACTGATACGTATAGAATCCGTTTCCTGATTCAGACGCCGATGATGGTGTCGTTACACAGGATGGATGGTGTGAAACCAATAATAAAAACAACCATGGCAGCGGCAGTACTGGCGGCCACGATGACATCAATAATGCCTGCGTCTGTGCAGGCGTCAGACGGGCTGTTGCAGCAGGCGCTGGGCGACACGCTGGCAGAGACGGGCATCCGGGTGCGAGGCTGGGCTCAGGTGGGCGTGATTGCCAACAACAATGGCACCGATGATGTCTCAAAACAGGCGTTTCTGAACAGCGATGAGGGGGCTAACCTCAACCAGCTGGCGCTGATGATTGAGAAGCCACTGAAAAGTAACCTGCTGACCCGAATTACCCCGACCCCCGCGCCAATGCCTGCTGAGATGGACTGGGGTTTCACCCTGACGACGATCTACGGTAAAGACGCTCAGTTTTTCCTTACCGATGGTCTGGATGATGATTTTGGCGTGAATGCCGATGGCGATACCAGTGATGAGGCCTTTACTCTGACGCAGGGCTTTCTTGAGTTCTACTTTCCGCTGCTGGGCGGTTCCAATCTGATGCTGGGACTGTTCCATACCCCGCTGGAAAATGAGATCGGTTTTGCTGAACCCGCCCCGGCCCCTACCGATTTTTACAGCCGCAGCTATGCCTTTATGCATGGTCCGGCCAAGCATGCCGGTGCCCTCTATGCGTTCAAGCTGCCTTCAGCGCCAGGCGAGTCGCTGTTAGGGGCTGAAATCGGTCTGGTACGTGGCTGGAATAACCTGCAGGAACGTAATGGTGATCTGGACCTGATTGCCAATCTGCGCTGGCGCTCTGCGGACATGAAAAGCTGGCTCGACTGGGAAAACATTGTCGGCAACGGTGCCAATGACAGCTTTGCCGCTTGTGGCTGCGGCTCGCCCTATCCAGCCATCGCGGACAGCGACGGTGAAGCCCGGCGCTGGGCCAGTTATCTGACGTACAGCCGGGTAATGGATGGCAGTAACCGGGTGGCGCTGGAGCTAACCGCTGGTGAACAGGAGAATGCTGCACTGAACGGTGGGGTTGATGCCCAGTGGTACGGTGCCAATCTGAACTGGTATCACCGCGTGTCAGAGCAGCTGGTATGGAACACTCGACTGGAGTGGTTTAATGCTGAAGATCCCGCCAATGTGGTGATGACGGGTGCCGCAGCGGGTAAGCTGCCGAGCCAGTGGAGTAGCGGTGAGTTTTATGCACTGACCACCAATGTCAGCTGGAGTCCGCTGCCATCTTTGCGCATCCGGCCTGAGCTGCGCTATGACGTTCAGCACAGTGATGGCCCGAACGCCTTTGCTGATGGCAGTCGCGACAGCCAGCTGATCGCTTCGCTGGATGCAACGTTTTATTTCTGATTCCGGGCTATCGCGCCCTTAACGGATGAGCCTTTAGCAGGCGCGGTCCCGCGCCTGCTGTTTTCCTTCTTGCCTGCCTGAGCGATCAGACCTGGAACCGTGAAATCAGCTCCCGCTGATTCTGGGCGATACCGAGCAGGTCTTCGCTGCTGGCGCTGACATCACTGGCGCCTTCAGCGGTCTCGCCAGCAACACTGTTGATCTGCGCCAGCGTACGGCTGACCTCTTCAACGGCCTGGTTCTGCTGGTTGGCAGCGGCTGAAATATTGCTGCTCATCGCGCGGATATTAGCGATGCTGTGGTTCATGTCTCCCAGCGACCCTTGAGAGGTGCTGGCGTGCTCGACACACTGCTGGGACTGCTGCACAGACTTCTGCATCACCGCGACCACCTGACCGATGCTGTTCTGCATATTTTCCACCATTTCCTGAATCTCCTTGGTGGAATTCTGGGTCCGGCTGGCCAGCTCGCGTACCTCGTCGGCCACCACGGCAAAGCCACGGCCATGATCACCGGCGCGGGCGGCCTCGATCGCGGCATTCAGGGCCAGCAGGTTGGTCTGGTCGGCGATCTCACCGATGGTGTCCAGAATGCTGCCAATCTGAGTGGAGTACTGTTCCAGCTGGTCGCTGTGGCCCATGGCTGCACTGATATCACCAGCCTGTTGTTCGATACTGCCCAGGGTACGCTGGACATACTTGTCCACATCCAGGCTCAGCTGTTCACAGCTCTGAATGGCATCCAGTGTAGTTTGTGTATGGGTGAATACATCGTTGACCGTATCGGCCATCAGGGTGGCGGCATTGGCGGTCAGCGCTAGTTGCTGGCGCTGGTCTTCCATTGATTCGCGGGTCTGGTTACTGATGCCAGCGTTGCGTTCGGCGACGGTGCTGAGGTTTTGCGCACCTTCAGATATCTGTCGCAGCAACACGCTAAGTTTACTAACCACTTCATTCATGGCGCTGCTGAGCTGGCCAAACTCGTCTGTGCGACTGCAGTCAAAGGTGATACGCAGATCACCCTCGGCAACATCGGAGAGCCGGGTGAGCATCTCGTTCAGCGGTCGGGAAATGGTACGCACGGTAATAAAGGCGATAAAGATCGCCAGTGCTGTCGCCCCAACCAGCAGGACGCTGATCATCTGTCGACTGAGGCTGGTGGCATCATCGGCTTCGACTTTAGCTTTATCCATCTGTTGTGTACTGGTCTGGATAAAGTCGCGGGCACTGCCCTGCGCCTGGCTTAACAGATTTCGGGTTTGCGCCAGCTGTGTATCCAGCTGGTTGCGGGTCTGCCAGTTCTTGCGCATCAGCGCGACCAGTCCACTGTCAGCGTAAAGCTGCTCATTGATATCACGAATGAGTACTTTGATACGGTTGGCTTTTGGGTCTGCCTTGCGGAACTGATCATGAATTTTGCTCAGTTCTCCCTGCTGGCTTTTCAGTGCCTGCTCCAGTGTTGCAAAGTCACCCTTTTCTTTGAACAGGATGAGCTGATCCAGGTGGCTGTTGAGGCTGCGCAGCAACGCACGGGCATGGACAGGTCCATCACCGCCGTCATTACGGGACAGGTATTGCTGGCCCCAGGTCGTAAGGGAATTCGTCTGGCGGCGGAAACGGCTGTCTTTTTGGAGTACCCGTTGCTGTAACTTCAGGTTTTCTACGTGCAGGGCCATTGCCTGGGTGGTTGCCTGGCTGAAGGCCTGTTCGGCGTTGCGGCTTTGGGCCTGCAAATCCTGCAGGTGGGGCTTTCTTTCTATATTCGGCGTGAGGCTGTCCAGCTGCTGACGCAAGTGTTGCATCTGGCTATCAAACTCAGCCTGTAACTGTTTACGCTGGCGTGCGTCTGCATCGGTATCGGCAAGGAAATTGAGCAGCGCAATATTGGCGGCTTGCAGGGCGATCATCTGATTGTAACTGCCGAGTGCGGCGGGCAGAGAGCGGTCGGTGATTTCATGCAGTTTGCGGTTGATCTGGTCGGTTCCCCAGAGTCCACCACCACCGACGACCATGATGAACAACACGAGTAAGGTAAAACCCAGGGCGATCTTATGTGTCACCTTGTTAAACATGTCGGAGATCCTCCTCCTGCCGGTTTATTTTATTGTTATTCTGCGACTAACGTAGGGCAATCCTGAATTGGGTTCAATCCGGCTGTTCAAAAAAACAACGGTTGGCCCAGGTGGTTTAGCTGTTCTGGTTCCATCGCAAGGTCAGCGTGGTCTGGCCCGGAGGCGGCAGTGGCTGGCAGCTGTGTAGCAGTTGTCGTACCACCTGATAGGTGTAATCGTAGGCGGTGGGGGTGTTGCTGAGTGTCGGTCCGGTGATGTTGAGCAGTTCAATCGTATGGGCCTGGATAAAGCCTTCCAGGCAGCCTGCTGCCTGTGCTGGCGTCAGTGTTTCCATATCGATCAGCTTATAAGGACGCTGTTGGCTGATGCAGTGTAATAACACCTGTTCCTGCAGGCTGAGTAATGAGGCGGGGTAAAAAATGGCACTGGCGTCGCTGAACTCGACGTTGGCCTGAGCACTGGTGATGTTTTCTTGCTCATTACTGAGCAGCTGATAGTGCTGGGCGATATGGCCATCTTCGGCGAGCCGACCTCGCAGGCAGAAGCCCCCATGGTCGAAGTTAGACTCGATTGCAGCGTCGAGCGCTGCCCGTTCACTTCCCGCCTGGCCACTGCAGATTATCTGTTTCAGCATCCTGCCTGCTCCTGTCGTGTGATGGATAGGTCGTGCTGTCAGTGTAGAACTGGTTTTCAGAAAACGGGAACTTTTAGCTATGGTTGTTAAGGCATATAGCATGCTGATAACCGAGGGGTATTTATGAAGTCTATTTTAATGACAGTTGCCGTCAGTCTTAGTTTTTCTGCCGTGTTGCAGGCCGCCCCGCATAATGGTGAGGTGAGGGAGCAGGCTGATACGCTGGAAGTGTGGAGCGAAGGCCGCAGCAGCTGGGTGTCTGCCGAGCTGTTTTTTGCCGATGATCTGGCCAGCTTGAATGGCCCCACCTATGGCGTGACACACGTTTACCCGCCCTATGAACAGGTGCAGGAGTGGCAGACCCTGATGGATGTATTACCCGATGGGCGTAGTTGCCCGATGGTGTTTTTCCACAATCGCTGGCGGCGGTTAGCGGATGTTCGTGCACTGGATGTTCGACTTCGTAACTACGATGGCTGCCGAGATGTGTTTAAATACTGAATATCCGTACAAAATTGATTGATATCGCTTTTGTACCTGCCCTGTCTTGTTGTCGGGATCTGATCGAATGTCGCGCTCGCTCTATTGGAAAATTACTGCCCCGGTTGCCATGATTGCAGCGATGGGGACGTTATTGATTGCCCTGTCGACGCCGTACCTGCTGGAGTGGTACGTCACCCGCACGGCGGTGGATGGAGCGGAACAGCTGATTGAAACGGTACGCAGTATCCGGAATTACTATTCGGCCAATGTGATGGAGAAGGTCGCCTGTGATGATCAGTTCCATGTTACGGCGGTGCATGGCCAGCAGTGTGAAGGTATTCCGCTACCCGCGACCTTTGTGATGGAAATGATGGGGTATAGCCAGCGCCATACGGTGACCACAAATCTGGTCAGTCCGTACCCGTTTGCTAACCGGGCGCAGCGACAGATGGATGCGTTTCAGCAGCGTGCCTGGCAGGCTATTCTGCAAGAGCCGGCACAGCTTTATGTGGAGCTGGTGAAAGAGGAGGGTCAGTCTGCGGTTCGGCTGGCCCAGGCAGACCTGCTCAATGCCCAGGCCTGTGTGGATTGTCATAATACCCATCCAGATTCCCCCCGCACAGACTGGCGCCGGGGAGACGTACGCGGGTTGATGGAGGTTAACACTCGAGTGGATACCCTGCTGGAACGGGGCCTGTGGGTTAGCCGTACACTCATGGCGATTGCTGTTCTGGCGTTTGCACTGATTATGCTTGTTAATATGCGCGCAGCTCGTCGGGTATCAAGACCACTGGTATCCATCACTGAATCACTACGGCAACTGTCATTAGGGAATACAGCGCTGACCGTGGATGATCGTAGCTCTTACCTTGAAGTTGAGGCGCTGGCAGATGCCTTTGAAAGCTTTAGTGAGAAGGAGTCACAGCGCAAAGAACTGGCGAAGCAGGTAACCCGGCTGGCTTACTTTGATTGCCTGACCGGGCTGGCGAACTGGACCCGCTTTCAACAATACGTTGATGAACTGTTGTTGCCCGGGTCTGAGCCGGTCGGTGGTGTCTGTATTGTGCAACTTGATGTCGATCACTTCAGCGATATTAACGATACCCTGGGCTACGATGCTGCTGACCAGGTGCTCGGTAAACTGGCTGAACGTATCACCGAGGTTGCGCCTGCCGATGCGCTGGTGGCACGACTGGGGGAGGATACCTTCGCGTTAGCGTTGAAGTGGCTGGCGGGGGAGGCGCAGCCTGATCTGGAGCTGTTGCTGACGCAATTGCGGGTTTACATTGCTGAGCCACTGAATGTGGCAGAGCGGCAATTGCAACTGACGGTCAGCATTGGCAGTGCCTGTGCCTGTAAGGGAGTGATTACGGCTGAGGCGTTGATGCTGCAGGCGAACGTAGCCCTGGGGCGAGCTAAGCTTGAGGGTCGGGACCGGGCCGTTATGCACAGCCCGCAACTGTCGGCTGCGTTCAGCCAGCGGGTAGAAATGGTACGTGCCCTCAGTCTGGGTGTGCAGCAGCAGGAGTTCGTACCTTTTTATCAGCCACAGTTTGATCTGCACACGGGCCAGTTGCTGGGGGCGGAAGCGCTGATGCGCTGGCAGCGCAGTGATGGTCAGCTGGTAGCACCGGATCAGTTTATCCCGCTGGCCGAACAGTCACGATTGATTGTGCCGATGGGTGCACAAATTCTGCAGCGTGCCTGTGAAGACTGCTGTCGCTGGCAGTTGCTGGGGCTGGAACAGGTCGGCGTGGCGGTGAATGTCTCCAGTGTCCAGTTTGCTGAAGATGATCTGGTGCAGCTGACCCGCCACATCTTGCGCCAGACGGGGCTGGCCCCGGCATTGCTGGAGCTGGAGCTAACGGAAAGTGCGACCCTGGCAGACCTCGATGCGGTGGTTGTTACATTGACTCAGCTACGGGCGCTGGGTGTCGAGCTGGCACTGGATGATTTTGGTACTGGCTATTCGTCACTGAGTTATCTCAAGCTGCTACCGGTTAACCGGCTCAAAATTGATCGGGCTTTTGTCCGGGACCTACTGAACAGTCCCGATGATCAGGCTATCTTGAGGCTGATTGTTGGGTTAGGTGAGACACTGGAGTTGCGGATTCTGGCTGAGGGGGTTGAAGATGAGGCGCAGCTGAACCTGCTGCGCCACAGTGGTTGTCTTGAAGTACAGGGCTTCTATTATGCCCGGCCTTTACCCTTTGCCGAGTTTGTAGCTTTTGCTAACAGCTATCAGGCCCGCTGGCTGGCAAAGCAGCCAGTGGATGGCGTTGATCTGCCAGGCTAAGGCTGCTTTGGGCTATCAGTCCAGCGATAGCAGTGTCTTGGACGGTTTACCCGGCACTTCTCGCGCCAGCCGTGGCAGCAGGTAGCCAGGTAACTGACTCTGCAGTTCGCGAATCAGCGCCTGGGCATCGCTGTCGCTGATATCAAAGTGGGCACTGCCTGCCACCGGGTCCAGCACAAACAGGTAATAGGGCAGTACGCCTGCAGCAAACAGCTGCTCGCTCAGCTGCCTGAGCACCGCCACCTCATCATTGATCCCCTTTAACAATACGGCCTGGTTGAGCACGGTGATCCGTGCCTGTTGCAGAGGCCGCAGGGCGTCGGCCAGGTGCTGGTCGATCTCGTTAGGGTGATTGGCATGTAGCACCATCACTGCTTTAAGACGGGTGGCGGTCAGCGCACTGATCAGCTCAGGGGTAATTCGCTGCGGGATGACGACCGGCAGGCGGGTGTGGAAACGCACCCGGCTCAGATGAGGAATGTCGGCCAGATCTTCCAGCATCGCCAGAATCCGCCGGTCCGGGGTGGCCAGCGGGTCACCACCGGAGAACAGCACCTCATGGATGCTGGCATCGGCGCGAATGTAGTCCAGAATAGCCTGCCATTGCTCCGGTCCCAGTTTATTGTCCTGATAGGGGAAGTGGCGGCGGAAACAGTAGCGACAGTTGATGGCGCAGGCCCCGGTAGTAATCAGCAGTACCCGGCCCTGGTATTTGTGGATCAGGCCATCATGGGGGTTACTTTGCATCTCGGCCAGCGGGTCGGTGGTAAAACCGGCTACCGGTTCCAGCTCCGTATCCAGCGGTAGCACCTGCTTTAATAGCGGGTCGTTGATATCCCCTTTGACCATCCTGTCGATAAACGGCAGCGGTACCCGTAACGGGAACTGCTGCGCTGCCCGGCGTGCCGGATCAACCAGGCTGTCGGGCAGGTCGAGCAGACGAATCAGTTCCGCCGGATCACTGATGGCGTTGGACAGGTGCTGTTGCCAGCGGTCGGTCAGGGGCTGCATGGGCTATCTCGCTGAAAAACTGGCGCGCATTGTTGCTGGCTGTCAGCACGCTGTCAATTTTACCGGTGTCAGCGGGGTGTTAAGTGGCCAGGGGACAGGCTGATTTTGCGCCACCGCCGCATTGCAGTAGAATACGGGCCATTGTGGCGCTGTCGGCAGTCGACAGGCTCGTATGTTAACTGGATTTGAAGAACACTATGGCTAACCACGCAAGTAACCAATTCAAGAATGGCCTGAAGGTCATGATCGACGGCGACCCATGTTCCATGGTGGATGTGGAGTTTGTAAAACCAGGTAAAGGTCAGGCATTCACGCGGGTAAAACTGCGTAACCTGCTGACCGGCCGTATCTGGGAA
Source organism: uncultured Oceanospirillaceae bacterium (assembly GCA_913057435.1). Classification (GTDB taxonomy): domain Bacteria; phylum Pseudomonadota; class Gammaproteobacteria; order Pseudomonadales; family Balneatricaceae; genus Marinobacterium_C. The sequence continues at coordinate 17,692 of CAJXNY010000022.1, forward strand.
CGTACCTTCAAATCTAACGAAAGCGTTGAAGGTGCGGATGTGATGGACACCGATATGGAGTATTCCTACTTCGACGGTGAGCTGTGGTACTTCATGGACCCGAACACTTTCGAACAGTTCGGTGCTGATGCCAATGCAGTCGGCGACACTAAGAAGTGGCTGAAAGAGCAGGACAAAGTGATGGTTACCCTGTTTAACGGTAACCCGATTTCTGTCACGCCAGGCAACTTTGTTGAGCTGGAAGTCGCAGAAACAGATCCCGGTCTGAAAGGCGACACGGCGCAGGGCGGTTCCAAGCCTGCCATCCTGACCACCGGTGCGATGGTGCGTGTTCCGCTGTTTATCAACCAGGGCGAAACCCTGAAGATTGATACCCGTACCGGCGAATACGTATCCCGCGCGTAACCACCGCTTACACCCGCTAAAAACGGCAGCTTCGGCTGCCGTTTTTCGTTTTATGCTGGCTGGCCGTTTCTGTTTAAGCCTCTGTATCTGGAAGACTCCCTATGACTGACTGGCAACCCACTGCCCCGATTGAAAACCTGCGCCGCCGTGGTGAGATTCTGGCGCAGATCCGCCAGTTCTTTGCCCGGCGTGATGTGCTGGAAGTTGACGTCCCGCTGATGTCCCACTGTGCGGTGAGTGATCCGTTTATCGACAGCATCGAAGTGGCCTACCGGGCTTTCCCTGAAGCGGCGGCAGAAACGCTTTACCTGCAGACCTCGCCGGAGTACGCCCTGAAACGGTTGCTGTGTGCAGGCAGCGGGCCGGTCTATCAGCTGGGCAAAGCGTTTCGTAATGGCGAGAGTGGCCGACGGCATAATCCTGAATTCACCATGCTGGAGTGGTATCGGCCAGGCTTGGATGAGCAGCAGCTGATGGACGAAGTGGCTGAGCTGGTGATGCCGATTCTTGCTGTGGATAAGGTTGAACGGCTGAGTTATCAACAGGTGTTCGAACGTTACCTGGGGCTGAATCCGCATACCACCAGCCTTGAGGCGTTGAAGACGGAAACCCGCCGCCATGTCGAGCTGGCGATGGACGATGATGACCGTGACAGCTGGCTTAACCTGCTGATGTCCCATGTGATTGAGCCACAACTGGCCGAGCTGAGGGCGGTGTTCGTTTGCGATTATCCGGCCAGCCAAGCGGCGCTGGCACAGGTGCGTGAGGATGCCAGTGGTCGCCTGGTCGCGACCCGGTTTGAACTGTTTGTAAATGGTATCGAGCTGGCTAATGGCTACTATGAGTTGACCGATGCGGTTGAGCAGGCCCGGCGGTTAGCGGCTGACCAGCGTCAGCGTGCTGAACTGGGCTTGCCACAACGGCCGCTGGAGACTCGGCTGGTCGATGCGCTGGCAGCCGGGATGCCGGATTGTGCCGGGGTGGCATTGGGGGTGGACCGGCTGGTGATGCTGGCACTGGGGGCTGAGCATATTGATCAGGTAATCGCGCTGCCCTTTGAACGCGCCTGAAGCTGGGCTTTAAGAGCAGAGCTTCCCGGTGGGACACCGGTCCCACCAAAGCAGGAACCTCAGGCGGGCAGGTGTTTCAGCATGGCGCTGCGAATTCGCCGGACGGCTTCTTCCAGGGTTTCGCGGGTGCAGCCGAAGTTGAGGCGCATAAAGCGATCATCGCCAAAATCGCGGCCAGGGGAGAGGCCCACGCCTGCTTCTTCAAAGAAGTGCGGCGGGTTCTCCAGTTTGGCGGCGGATACATCGATCCAGGCCAGATAGGTGGCGTCACCCGCCTGCAGGCTCAGGCCTGGAATCTGGTTGATCTGTTCGACCAGGTAGTCGCGGTTGCTACGTAAATAGGCACGCTGGCGTTCGTTCCAGTCATCACCGTGCTGATAGGCAGCGATGGCGGCGGTGTAACCGAGCAAGTTTACATCGGGCACGATGCCTTTGCGGACCCGATTAAAGGCGCGGCGCAGTTCCGGGTTTGTAATCACCGCAAAGGAGCAGGCCAGCCCGGCAATATTCCAGGTTTTACTCGGAGCCATCAGAGTGATGGTGCGGGCAGCAATCGCCGGGTTCAGTGAGGCCAGCGGGATATGTTGCAGGCCGGGCTCCAGAATAAGGTCACAGTGGATTTCATCACTGCAGACGATCAGCTCATGGCGCACCACAATGTCGGCCAGCTGCGCCAGTTCGTCGCGGCGGTAAACCGTACCACCTGGATTTTGCGGATTACAGAACAGCAGCAGTTTTGTGGTCGGGGTAATCGCCTGCTCGAGTGCGGTGAAATCCAGCCGCCAGCGGCTGTCTTCCTGCAGCATCGGCACGCTGATAACAGTGCGCTCTGATAACTGGGGGGCGCTGACAAACGGCGGGTAGATCGGTTTCGGGCTGATCACGCTGTCACCTGGCTGGCCCACGGTACGGCAGGCCAGGTTTAATCCGCACACCAGTCCTGGCAGCCAGACCAGTGCGCTGTCTTCCAGCTGCCACTGATAGCGCTGCTGCAGCCGTTCGATCACCAGACTATTCAGCTCTGCCGGGGTATTAGTATAGCCAAACACGCCGTGCTCGATCCGGGCCTGCAGGGCATCGATCACCACCTGGGGAGCTTTGAAATCGGTGTCGGCCACCCACATCGGGATGATGTTGCGCTCGCCATACTTTTCCCATTTATTACTGCTGGTGTCACGGCGGTCCACCGGGGTATCGAAGCTTTTCATCCGCATCAGGCTCCCTGAAAAATCAGTTTCCTTATTGTAGAGCGCCTGGGCCGGGCGGCGTCAACCATGCAGTGCAGCAGAGTTTTTCGCTATCCCTTACTTACACCGGCCGTTGCAGTGTAAAATTCCTGTCAAATAAAGGGGTACGACACTGGCGATGGCAGCGCCAGCGCAATCGCACCACCTGTCCCTGAATAAGAAAACAGGGCCACGCCGCTGAGATTAACGGTGCTGGCCTCGATGGAGCCGCTTGAGATGAGTGATAGTAACCGCGTCATTATTTTTGATACCACCTTGCGTGATGGCGAACAGAGCCCGGGCGCATCCATGACCCGTGATGAGAAACTGCGGATCGCCAAGCAGCTGGAAAAAATGCGGGTCGATGTTATCGAAGCCGGTTTTGCGATTGCCAGCCCGGGTGATTTCGAGTCGGTCAAAGCCATTGCCGATACCATCAAAGACAGCACCATCTGTTCGCTGTCCCGTGCGCTGGATGCCGATATTGATCGTGCCGGTGAAGCGCTGGCTAATGCTAACTCGGGCCGTATCCACACCTTTATCGCCACCTCGCCCATCCATATGGAATACAAGCTGCAGATGTCACCGGAGAAGGTGGTGGAGCAGGCGGTGTATGCGGTTAAACGGGCGCGTAACCTGATTGATGATGTCGAGTTCTCGCTGGAAGATGCCAGCCGCTCACAGCTGGATTTTATGTGCGAAATCATCGAGAAAGTGATCGATGCCGGTGCCCGTACCATTAATATTCCTGACACCGTGGGCTATGCGGTGCCGGAAGAGTTTGGTGCCACCATTGCTCAGCTGATCCAGCGGATTCCCAATGCGGATAAGGCGATCTTCTCGGTACACTGTCATAACGATCTGGGTCTGGCGGTGGCTAACTCGCTGTCGGCGGTGAATGCCGGTGCCCGTCAGGTGGAATGTACTATCAATGGCCTGGGTGAGCGGGCAGGTAACGCTTCACTGGAAGAATTTGTGATGGCGCTGCGTACCCGGCATGACATTCTGGGGCTGGAAACGGCCGTGGATGCCACCCAGATTGTGCCAGCGTCCCGTCTGATCTCCAGTGTTACCGGTTTCCCGGTGCAGCCGAACAAGGCAATTGTGGGGGCCAATGCGTTTGCCCATGAGTCTGGCATCCATCAGGATGGCATGCTCAAGCACCCGGAAACGTACGAAATCATGACCGCCCAGAGTGTGGGCTGGAATGCCAACAAAATGGTATTGGGCAAACACTCTGGCCGGGCGGCGTTCCGCAGCCGTATGGAAGAGCTGGGCACCAGCTTTACCACTGATGCTGAACTCAATGCTGCTTTTGGTCGCTTTAAAGAACTGGCGGATAAGAAGCACGAGATCTTCGACGAAGATCTGGTGGCACTGGTCAGTGATGCCCGGGCAATCGCCTCCAGTGAACACTTTAAACTGGTTAGCCTGTCGGTTACCTCTCAGACCGGTGAAACACCGCTGGCACAGCTGACGGTTGATGTAGACGGGACTGAGCAGCAGGCTCAGGCGGAAGGCTCTGGTCCGGTGGATGCGACATTCAAAGCGATCGAATCCATTGCTGATTCCGGTTCCAGCCTGCAGTTGTACTCGGTGAATGCGATCACCGAAGGCACCGACTCTCAGGGTGAAGTGACCGTGCGGCTGGAAAATTCCGGCCGGATCGTCAATGGTCTGGGCGCGGATACCGATATTATTATCGCCTCTGCCAAGGCCTATATTCATGCCCTGAATATGCTGGCTATCAATGTTGAGAAGGCGCACCCGCAAGTCTGATTGCGGCACGGTATGCGGGCGTCCTGCCCGCCTGCCCAGTGTTGCGACCAGGCTGAGCAGCTCTGCTATACGGGCGCTCAGCGTTGCCGCCACATTGATGGTCAACTTTCCTCTGTTTCTATACCACGGATAACGTCACACCATGCCAGATCAGCAACAGCGCCATCAGTACCTCGACGCCCTGGGGATTACCAGCTGGTTGCCGGTACGGCCGTTGCCCGCCGCAGCCCCTTCGGCGGACTGGGTGTGGGATTTTCGTTATCCTGCGCCAGAGATTCCGTTCACGCCTGAGCCCTCGGTTAACCCCGGTCGGCCAGGGTCTGCTCGCCAGTCTGCGCCGCCGGTGCCGCCAACTATGGATGCGGCCAAAGCCCGCGCAGCGTTGAACGATACCCTGGCGCTGGTGGCAGAATCGGCCAGGCCTAAAGCTGAGCGTGCTAAAGCGCTGCCGCAGGTGAAGCTGGCACCGAAACCGCAAAAACCGGCAGCGGTTCCGCGCTTCAAGCTGGCATTACTGGCGGTGGGGGACTGTCTGGTCGTTGACTCGTTGCCGACGGCTTCGCCGGAGGATTTTTCGGCACGGCATCAGCAGTTGCTGGGCAATATAGCGGGTTATTTAACCGCCCGGCCGGTTGAGTTACCGCGCGCGGCGGTGCTGAACTGGCCGATGCTGGCCAGCAGTTCACTGGATCAGAGCCGCCCTGAAGCGCTGGCAGCGGTGCAGTACAAGCTTAAACAGCTGGCGACCCGGCATCATGCCAGCCGTCTGCTGTTACTGGGTGAAGCGGCGGCGCAGATGGTGCTGGACACGGATGAGGCGCTGGATCAATTACGTGGTGCGGTGCAGCTGCCGCAACAGCCGCAACTACAGGTGGTGGTCAGCCATAGTCTGAGCGAACTGCTGACCCTGCATGAACTGAAATCAACACTGTGGCGGGATATACAGCCGTTACTGGAACACTGATCTATTGGAATCTGTTGTGTCTGAAATCATTGAACCTTTAAGCCAGGCGGTATTGCCGGGCCTGCAACGTTTACAAAAACTGTGTTTTACCGAAACCTGGAGTGAGAAGGTCTGGCTGTCTCAGTTGTCCTCATCGCGTACCCGTATCTGGGGGCCGGGTGACCCGATGCTGGGGTACGCGCTGTTCAGTACAGTACTGGATGAAGCCGAGTTGCTGCAGATCGCTATTGATCCGGCAGCCCAGGGTCGCGGGTTAGGTGCTGAGTTGTTGTGCTGGGCGATGCAGGCCCTGGCGGCCGAAGGTATTGTCCGGCTGATGCTGGAGGTACGTGCGTCTAATGCTACCGCCATCCGGCTTTACCAGCGGCTGGGGTTTGAACTGGATGGAGTGAGAAAAAACTATTATGCCGCCGGTGATGGTCGTGAAGATGCGTTGTTGATGAGTGTGGTGATCTCACCGTAGCCGGTTGCCTGGTCGCGACCGCTATGTTTGGCTTGATAGAGCGCTAGGTCAGCCTGTTCGATGAGTTCAGTGCTTTGGGAGGCTGACAGGCGGGTGGTGCTGATACCTATACTGACGGTGACACAGGCGTTTATCTCTGAACTGCAGTGGGGTATCTCTGCAGTTCTGATGGCGGTCAGCATTTGCTGGGCGATGATGTGCGCCCCTTCGAGTGAGGTCTGCGGCAGGACGGCAATAAACTCTTCGCCACCGTAACGAGCCAGCTGGTCATGGGAGCGCTTAAGACATTTATTCAGCTGCGCTGAGACCTGACGAAGGCAGTGATCACCTTGCTGGTGACCGTAACTGTCGTTGTAGGTTTTAAAGTAATCGATGTCGATCATCAGTATCGCCAGTTCGCTGTTCTCCCGTCGGTGCCGACTCCACTCTTTTTTCAGACAATGATCCAGCCAGCGGCGATTATTCAGGCCGGTGAGTGAGTCCTGTGTACTTTGCTCACGCAGTTTTCTGTTGGCGGCATCGAGCGCCTGTTTCATCTGGTTGATCCGGCCCAGTGCACTGAGTTTAGCGTTGAGCAGTGGTTCGCCCAGTGGTTTGAGCAGGTAATCATCGGCTCCGGCATGAATGCCTTCGGCCAGGTAGTCATGGTGGTCCAGCTCGCTGAGCAGGAGGATGGGGAACCAGTTTTGAAATTGTGCCCGTACCGTACGAATAAGGTCCAGCGCACAGATACCGGGCAGGCTGCTGTCGAGCACCAGCATATCAATCTGATGGCGGCTGAGGCTGGTCAGAGCGTGTTCTGCACTTCGCGCTTCAAGGGTATGGTGGCCTGACTGTTGAATATGGCTGACAGTCTGCTGGCGACTGGCGTGGTTGTTATCGACAATCAGAATATTCATCCACAGTACCTGTCAGTTATTGAAACCCTGTAACAGTCTGTCGACTGAGATCAATTTTTCGTGAGGATCTTTTCGAGTATATCGTTCCGATATCAGCTGCGGCGCTACAATACACAGCGGTGTTGTCCTCTTTATTTGTCAGGCGGGTGGTGTGCGATGAGTTTTTCCGAAGGGCTGTTGAGTGGGCCTTTGCAGTGGCCATTACATCTGCTTTACCTGCTGGCGCTGGCTGTTTCTGTGTGGCGGGCTCCCTGGAAGGTGCTGGTCAGTAATGCCCGCTTACAGCATCTGTTGATGGGGGCGACGGTCGTATTGATGCTGATGTGGTCGATGCGCGCGGGGATCTCTCCAGGCTTGAGTATTCATTTTCTGGGTGTGACGGCGCTGACGCTGATGTTTGGCTGGGACCTTGCCGTTTTGTCGGCGTCACTGGCCTTGCTGGGGATGACGCTGCTGGGGAAAGAAAGCTGGGATGGGTTTGCCGCCAATGGCATCTGTTCCATTGTGATTCCGGTACTGGTGAGTTACAGCATTCTGCAGTATGTGGAGCGCAAGTTGCCGAAGAACTTCTTTGTCTATCTGTTTCTGTGTGCCTTTATCGGTGCGGGAGTTGCCAGTGCCAGTGCCGGGATGTCCAGTGCGCTACTGTTATGGCTGACAGATGTGTATAGCTGGGCAAAGATCGAGCATGAGTATGTGAGTTATCTGCCGTTGATCATGTTCCCGGAAGGGCTGTTGAATGGCATTTTGATGACCGGCATGATGGTGTTTCTGCCAGACTGGGTGCGAACTTTTGATGCCAAAGTGTATATCGATGAACAATAGATAATGTAAAGCGCTGTATCACTTATGCTGGAAGTCCAGAAATTGATGCAGAGTCTTTGGAGGTGGTTTGAACTGTAAGGAGATCTTTCAGGGGAGGTCTAAATGGCGGTGAGAGAGGGATTCGAACCCTCGATACCTTGCGATATACGCCCTTAGCAGGGGCGCGCCTTCAGCCACTCGGCCATCTCACCACATTCAGGCCGCTAGAATATCTGATTGATTTGAAAAATAAAAGTGGCTCTGGACAGTTATTTTCCCGGTTGTTAAAAATAATTTCTGAATAAGAATTTTATTGGTTGCTGTCGCATCAGTTGTTCACTTCGAGTGCCCGTTTCAGGTGGGTGCGGAGGGTTTATGTCAGCATTATCAAGTGCTAACGCCAGGTGGTCAGGCGGGCGACACTCAGTCTATCGTTGTTGTTTCGCTGAAAAAGGTAATCAGTTAGCCTGAGAGTCGGTTATTTATTGCCGAACAGGCCGTTTGGCCAGCTTCCTCTGCAGAGTGCGGCGATGCATCCCCAGCGCTCTGGCGGTGGCGGAGACATTACCTTCGTATTCGCCCAGCACCTTCTGAATATGTTCCCACTCCAGCCGGTTGACTGACATCGGGCTGTCGGTTACAGACAGTTCGGCATCGGGGCTGCTCTGCTGCAGGGCAGCCAGCACCTGGTCAGCATCGGCGGGCTTGGGCAGATAATTGGTGGCACCGAGTTTAATTGCTTCAACCGCGGTGCTGATGCTGGCATAGCCGGTCAGTACCAGCATGTTCAGCTCTGGCAACAGGGCTTTGAGTTCCGGGATCAGCGTCAGTCCAGAACGGCCTTCCATCTTTAAATCAATCGTGGCCAGTACAGGCTGGTGGCGACGGGCGACCTCCAGTGCTTCGTCGGCGCTGCTGGCGGTGGCGACATGGTAGCCACGCCGGGTCAGGGCGCGGGCCAGTACCCGGCTGAAGACAGGGTCGTCATCCACAATCAGCAGGGGAGTGTCGTGTTCAGTCGACATAGCGAAGGTCCTCTTCCTGTTCTTCTGCCGGTTCAGCACTGCGCCGCAGGTTGACTTCGGTCAGGGTGCCGCCGGTTTCATGGTTATACAGCCGCACATCGCCATTATACCGGGCCAGAGTGGTGCTGGTCAGAAACAGGCCGATGCCCAGTCCTTTGCCCTTGGTGGTGACGAAGGGTTTGCCCAGGTGCTGGGACTGCTCCAGCGACAGCCCCGGTCCCTGATCATAGATCCTTAGCACCACATTAGTGTCGGTCCAGTCCAGCTCAATGCGAATATCTTTGGGGTGGGCATCGGCAGCATTGTTCAGCAGGTTAAGCAGCGCCTGTTGCAGGGCGCTGGAGCTTTCCAGCTCCGGCATGGTTTCTTTGCCTTCAACTCGATAACTGAACGTCGCGTCGGGGCGCATGATCTGCCATTGCTCCAGCGCGCTGTCCATAATCTGGCTGGCGCTCAGGTGCTGGTGTGATTGCTGCTCGTCTCGCACGCTGCGGGCCATCTGTTGCAGTCGCTCGGCGCAGGTGTCTACCTGTTGTTGCAGAATCAGCAGATCTTCCTGTAATACGTTATCTGTTTTGTAATCGGCCTGCAGCTCGCTGAGCAGTACCCGCATGGTCGATAGCGGGGTGCCAAGTTCGTGAGCAGTACCGGCGGCCATGGTCGCCAGCGAGATCAGTTGCTGGTCCTGCAACAGCTTTTCGCGCTGGCTTTCCAGCCGCACCCGCTGATGTTCCAGCGAGTGGCGCATACGGCTGATAAACCAGCTGACGATAATGGCGGTCAGAATAAAATTCAGCCACATGCCTGTCATATGCAGATCAATCAGGTTGCTTAGTCGATGGGCATGGCTGTCGGCGGTGGGCACCAGCGCGATGTAGTGATTGAGCAGCGAGGTATAGGTAATCATCGCGATCAGTGCCGTGGCCAGGGTGTAACGCCAGGGCAGGGTGGATGCGGCAATGATCAGTGGCACCAGCAGCAGGAATATAAACGGGTTAGTGCCCCCGCCCGTCTGGAAAATAAGGCTGCCAAACAGCGCCAGATCCGCGATCAGGTGGCTGAAAAACTCAGGCTCGGTCACCGGCCAGTTGGCATGCAGTCGGGCAAAGGTGGCCAGGTTCAGTAACGCAAACGCGGCAAAGGTGATGCTCATCAGCACCGGATTAATTTCCGCCTGGAGTACATACAGGGTGAAGATCAGCATCGCGCATTGGCCAAACAGGGTCAGAAAGCGGATGTAGGTCAGTTGCAGCAGTTGTTCATTAAGGCCATTCATAATGGCGGAGTATATCAGTAGCTGGCGGACGCAGTGGTGCGACAATTTGTCTCAGATCGGGTCTGGACTTTTATGGGCAGTGCTTCTGAACCTGTAAGAAGTGTTCTGTGATGAATACATCATGACTGAATCTGGACGTGAATCAGGAACACCTTAGCCCCAAGGAGTGCTCGATGTTATTGGGTGATGCTATTCAGATACACTCTGCTTTGCTCTCTCTGGATGGGATAAATTTATCAGCCAAATGATGTGTTGTTAAATCAGGCTGATATTTGGCGGTTTTTAAAGCCGTTAACCGGTGGCCTGAGATGGGTTATATGCTTGAATACGTCCAGGCTTTACTGGGTGCCTGTACTGGCTACTTGTACACTGGCTCCGCGTGGTGAGAAATACATACAGGGATAGATAGAATAATGGCAATCAATGTGATGGCTCACAGTATAAGAAGTCCGTCGACACCACCACGCTGTACTGAGCGCCAGACCGTGGCACGGCGTATTCTGTTGATATTTCTGCTGTCGATAATGCTCGCTTCATTGCTGTTGTTACCGTGGATGAACAGCGATATTCGCGAGCAGGGGGAGAAAGCAATACAGGTTATTGAGTTGTTTATTCAGGATACCGCGCGTCAGCTGAAGCCTCTGATCCAGTCTGAGGGTGAAGCTGACTGTAGCACCGCTGCGGTTACACATCTGCGCCGCCAGGTGTTTGGTTTTCGTCGCGTCAAAGAGATTGGCCTCTATAACCCTGACTTCAATGTTTATTGTGTCAGTAATGATGGGGCAGTGCGGATCTCCCTGCCATCAGGCCTGCGCGAGCGACTGGAGAATACCCGTAATGGTCAGGTGCTGTGGCTGACCCGGGCGAAAGTGAGCGATACGCCAGCGTTGTTTATCTATCTTCGTAACGCCACCGGGATGGGGGCAAATGTGCTGATGTCGCCAACGGCGGTGACAGAGGTTGTCGGTCAGGCATTGCAGGGTAGCAGGCTGTCTTATCAGCTGGATGTGCTAGGTCAGAAAACCGGTGATCCCAGGCTCGGGCCGCCGGGCCTGTTTGAGACTGAGCAGGTATTCCAGTCGCTTGAATATCCGATTACATTAACGCTGCAGCAGACCCGCCAGTCGCAGCTCTCTTTCGGCTTGCAGCATCTCTGGGTGGGCTTGCTGCTGGGAAGCTTTACCGCGTTGCTGTACCTCTTCCATGTATATATTTTTCAGCGTCGCAATGAAATACGCGCAGCGCTACAGCGGGCGCTGGTATTGCATGAGCTCCATATCTGTTACCAGCCGATTATGGACTTTCAGCGCAACCGGCCCGTTGGATTTGAAACGATGCTGCGCTGGCAGCATCCTTACCTGGGCAGTATGAGCCCGGATGTGGTGATGTCGCTGGCAGAGCAGCTGGGTATGATTGCACCGGTGACGGAGTATGTACTGGATCAGGCGACGGTGTTTATCACCGAGCACCCTGAGGAGCTGGTTGGCTGTTACATCTCGGTCAATATCAGCCGTTATTACCTGCTGCATTACGATGTAGCAGGTATGATTGAACAGCGCTGTCAGCAATTGCCGGCGCTTAGCCGGTATCTGATACTTGAGCTGGCGCAAGATTGTGCCTTTGCTGACAGCGAACTGGTTCGGGTAAGCGGACAACTGAAACAGCTACAAGCGTGTGGTATCCGGCTGGCGGTGGATGAGTGTGGTAGTGGCTGCTCCGGGCTGACGTTTATTCAGTCTTATCCCTTTGATCTGCTTAAGCTGGATCGGGCCTTTATTAAACGGCTGGGTGAAGATCGCGCTGCTATGCCGTTGCTGGAATCAGTTGTCTGGCGAGCGGAGAGACGGGGGGCAACGGTGATCGCTGAAGGGGTCGAGCTGGCGGAGCAGGCCACCCAGCTGGCACAGCTGGGTGTCGTGTTGATGCAGGGGCTTCTGTTTGCCCGCCCGGTTCCACGGGCGCAGCTGCTGGAATGGCTGGCTCTGCTGGAGTCGCAGGAGAGCAGCCCGTTACTGTTTGCTCAGGCGTGCGAGCCAGCGCAGGCTCATAACGCCCAGAACTGGACCGGGGAGCAGCAACCAGAATAGCCATTCAATACTCACTGAGCCAAGCAGGCTACCGGTCAGCTGGACGGCGACAACGGTGAGGCTGTAGCCCAGGCAGTTGATCAGGGTCAGGGCGCTGCCGACGACGGCTGGTGGTGCTGTTTGCGCGGACAGCGCCGAAAACTGCGGCGAGTCTCCAACGACAGTGAAGCCCCAGATCAACCAGAACAGTAGAACCGGCAGAAGCGACTGCTGCATCAGCAGCGGTGATAGCAGACAGCACAGTCCGGAGATGATGAGCATCTGCTGGGCGACTGTACGGCTGCCCCAGCGGCGGGATAATTTGCCGCCCACGACACACCCCACTGCACCGGCGGCGATAATCAGAAAACTCCAGAAAGCGGTGTCCAGCGGTTGCTGGTGTTGCTGGCTCCATGCCCGTAACCAGAACGGGGCCAGCGCCCAGACGGCATACAATTCCCACATATGGCCAAAATACCCCATTGCCGAAGCGCGCAGAGGCGGGTGTCGCAGGGCTGTTGTGAGCTGTTGCCATTGTAGCGGTGCGCCTTTGTACAATGCCGGACCATCCGGTACGCCAGCCAGTATCAGCAGGCCAGACAGCAGTGCGGCTGCAGCCACCATTAACATAACGGTTTGCCAGTGATCACCTATCCAGCTTGATAACAGGTGAGGGAAAGCTGTGCCCAGTACCAGCGCACCGACCAGGTAGCCCAGTGCTCGGCCTAGGCCCTGTGGGTACCAGCCGGTGGCAATCTTCATGCCCGTCGGGTAGATCCCGGCCAGCATCAGGCCGGAACAGAAGCGCAGCACCAGCAACTGTTCAAAGCTGTTAGCCCAGAGTGCAATGGCCAATGAGCTGATAGCGCTAAGGCTGGTGCAGCAAAAGAAGATCAGCCGTGGTGAAAACCGGTCAGCCAGCGCCAGCAGTGAAAAAGCCAGCGCTCCGGCGATAAAGCCCAGTTGTACGGAGTTGGTAATACTGGTGATGGCGCTGTCGGACAGTGACCACTGTTGTTGCAGGGCTGGCAAAATGGCATTACCAGCCAGCCAGCTGATGGTGCCCAGGAACTGAGCCAGAATAATCAGTGGCAGAATATGGCTGGGGCGCTGAATATCAGACACAGAGTAACCTGAGGATTAAAAGTGCTGATAATACGGTGCAGGCAGGATCAGGTCGAGACTGGATTAAATGGCTGCTCAGAGGAACTGCCACCAGCGTACTTTTTTGCGCTGGCTAACGCTCTGGCAGACTTCCATAAACAGTTCATGCAAGCCATCAATATGGCGCAGCTTCAGGTTGTCATTGTCGGTGTAAAGCTTGAACTCATAGACCTTACTATCCCGGCTTTTATACAGCACGATATGGAAATCTTTTAGCGGGTAGCGCTGGGTCCCTTGTTTACCCTGGTGAACCAGTAGTGCCCCATCGAGGATTTCCAGTCGTTGTTCGCGAATGCGCTGGCAGGCTTTGATAACCGGGTTGGCACATAGCGCGATAACCAGCAGGAAGCCAGCGGCTGCCACCGGTAAAGGCAGCCAGCCGGTGGTGGTTACAATCGCCAACAGCGCACCTAGCCCCAGTGCCTGCTCAAAACGCTCAAACAGATAACGTAGTACGGCAAATCGATTCGGGGTGTAGTGCATAGCGCTGGCCTGTGGTTCGCTCGGAACGCCAGTTTAGCCCGTGATTAGGGTTGGTAACAGGCCAGATGCTGGTCATTCATAGGGCCATCTTTGCCTTTGTGCCGGGGGGCTGTGAGGTCCTGCCAGTATTGCATTGCAGTTAAAACTCTCCAGTAAGCTGGCGCCGCGTTGCAGCCAGTGCTCGGCCTGTTGTTTGTTCTCAATCTCATACACCATCACCGGTAGTGGCTGATCATCCAGCCGTTCATCAGTGCCAATGCGCTGTTTGTTGACGATCAGATAATCAGGTTGTGCGGTATTCAGGCTGCTATCGGTCGCAGGCCATTGGCGCAGGATCAACCCGGTGCGGGGCCAGTTGCTGCGTAGCAGTGCTAACAGTGGGGCGTCAAAGCTGATAATAATCACTGAACTACGGACCGGTGCCAGTACCGGCCGGATGGCATCCAGTACCCGCTGGTGGCCAAAGTGCTCGATGGATTCTTCCTTTATCTCGACAAACAGTTGCAGCTTGGGAGCACTGGACTGAATAAACTGATACCACTTAATTACTTTGCGTAACGTAGGAATCGGTTCAAAGCAGAAGCTCTGGCCTAATCTGGCTGGCTCGCTGGCGGTGAGCCTGGCAAGCTCTGCCGTCGTGGTTTCATTGATGCCACCGTCGACACCGCTGGTGCGCTGCAGATCTGGGTCGTGGTAGACCATTGGAATCAGATCGGCACTGAGCTGAACATCGAACTCCAGATAAAGGCGGCCATCGGCGGCGGCGGCCTGGAATGCACTGAGGCTATTTTCCGGATAATGCTGCTGGTCGCCTCGATGAGCAACCAGCCGATGGCTGAGTGGGCTGGACTGCATTACTCATGTCCCTGAATGGTCTGGATACTCATTTAACCTGGCTCTGAACGGTGATGTTCGCAAGTACCAGGTAATCTTGTATTAGTGCAAACTGGCTAGCCAGTTGTACATTTATGGACAACCCTTGGTCTGGCGTTAAGTGATCTTTATCTTGGGCTGGCCATTATCAATTGGAATTAATTCCTTTACTTGGAAATAGAGATAAGATCCCTGCTACAGGCTACGATAGTTACCAGGGTCTTTCTGCAGGATGCATCGTATGGATGAGAAGTTACTACGTTTTGAAGAGTTAAGGCTCCAGCCTGGCCAGCGCCTGCAGCTGGATATTTCAGACTATAGCGCCAGTCGTGATAGCAGTACGTTACTGGGTTATAACCCGGGTCAGTCAATCATTGTCTCGACCCCGCAGCATAATGGTGCGGCGATCAAGGTGACCAAAGATACGGATGTAACGGTACGATTTTTTTCCCAGACGCTGAATGGTGCGGGTGCATTTAAATCTCAGGTATTGCACTCAAGTTCACTGCCTTATCCACATATGCATCTGTCGATGCCAGACGGTGTTGTCCTGGGTGAAGTCCGTCGGGCATTGCGGGCCAAGGTTAGCCTTGCGACAGCCATCGTCTATCAGTTTAGAGACGAGCCTTGTAAGGTCCCCGCCTGTATTACTGATATCAGTGTGATGGGGGCACGTGTTGAACGGCTGCCAGAATATGCTCAGTTCGATGACAACCATGAGGTCACCCTGGTCTCACGCATTGAAGTCAGTGGGGTGGATTGTACGGTGCGTGTTAAAGGCATTGTGCGTAATGTCTCGGATGGCAAGCAGGGCCGGATACTGGGTATTGAGTTCGTCGAGGTTGATGATCCGACCCGTGTCCTGCTGCATGGTTATACCCTGAGTCAGATGCTGGATTTTGCCTGCTAGTTGTCATCCCTGTGCCCGGCAGATACGGATCTGCCGCTGCCGCCTGGCCTCCTCGTACGGCGTTGCATGAATATCAATCATCTTTAGCTGAGCAGGGTCGGTTGATCTTTGCCAGTCCCCTTTTTAAACTCCTGTCATCTGCTGGTACTGGCTCTGTATGGGGTCAGTTTAATCGGGAAGTTCAGTGCATGGCTCGGCCATAAAGCTGACGCTGCCCCCGCAACGGTAAACACCTGAGAGCTTTGCCTCTTGCTACGTACACTGTGCCACTGTCTGAACGCTGCTATGCGGCGGATGGGAAGGCGTGCGTGGTTCTGATCTGTCCGTGAGTTATGGGCGGGTCCGGTGTCAGCCCGGAGACCGGCCCGCAGACTACGTAACCAGCATTGCGGTGGGCGATGTATCGGGACCTTTCTGCACCGTGATGTATTCGTCACCCTGCCTGTCCGGTGCCTGCCATGCTGGTCTGCCTTTTTTTGCAGCCGTGCCACAGGCGCGCAGGACTCCTTTTTATGATAAGCACCCGCCACTGGCTCGACGCTGAGCAGGGCCACCGATGAGCCGTCATGCTTTTTCTGACGCCGACCGGGCCGCCGTGTATCGGGCGATCGCTGAGCGTCGTGATATGCGCCACTTCCGTAATGACCCGGTTGACCCTGCTGTGCTCACCCGTTTACTCCATGCTGCCCATCAGGCACCGTCGGTCGGTTTGATGCAGCCCTGGCGGATCATCCGCATTACCGATACCACCGTGCGGAGCGAAATCCGGGCGCTGGTGGAAGCTGAACGGCTGGCGACTGCCGAGGCCCTGGGAGAGCGGGGCAGTGAGTTTATGCAGCTTAAAGTTGAAGGACTGGACCAGTGCGCTGAGCTGCTGGTGATTGCGCTGATGGATCAGCGTGAACAGCACATTTTTGGTCGCCGGACGTTGCCGCAAATGGACCTGGCATCTGTCAGCTGCGCCATTCAGAATATCTGGCTGGCTGCCCGTGCCGAAGGACTTGGGATGGGCTGGGTCTCGCTGTTTGACCCCCAGGCGCTGGCACAGCTACTGGGCATGCCTGCTGACAGTGAGCCGGTGGCGGTGCTGTGTCTGGGCCATGTGGATGCGTTTTATTCGAAACCGATGCTGGAGCAGACTGGCTGGGCTGAGCCGCAGCCGCTGGAAAATCTGTTATGGCACAACCGCTGGGGCGAGACCGAGGATGACTGAGCTGTTGGGTATATCGGGCTGGCCGGTGACGGTGCTGGTGGTACTGCTGGCACTGCTGCTGGATCTGTGGCTGGGGGAACCGCGCCGTTACCATCCGCTGGTGGGCTTTGGCTGGCTGGTGAGTCAGGCAGAACGCTGGCTGCATGGTGGTGAGGATGCTAAAAAGTGGGCACAGCGAACACGTGGTCTGATTGCGATGTCGCTAGTGGTTGTTCCTATCACCCTCACAGGATTTCTGATTGATCAGACTTCACTCCTGGGTTTTCTTTTCTCATCGCTGGTGCTCTACAGTGCCATCGGCCATCGGAGCCTGCGTGACCATGTACTCCCGGTTGCCCTGGCACTGGAGGCTGGTGATGAGATGGCGGCCCGGCAGCAGGCGGCGATGATTGTCAGCCGTGACCCGGTGACCATGGATGTACCGCGTTCCACCATCGAGTCGGCGCTGGAAAATGGGTGTGATGGCATTTTTGGTGCCCTGTTCTGGTTTTTACTGGCCGGGGTGCCAGGGGTGCTGTGTTACCGGCTGGTTAACACTCTGGATGCGATGTGGGGCTACCGTAGCCCGCGTTACCTGCATTTTGGCTGGGCGGCGGCGCGGCTGGATGACTTGCTGAATTACCTGCCTGCCCGACTAACCGCGATCAGTTATGCACTGCTGGGCGACAGCCTGCTGGCCTTGCAGTGCTGGCAGAATCAGGCGCCTCACTGTAGCAGTCCGAACGGTGGCCCGGTGATGGCCAGTGGTGCCGGTGCGCTGCAATTAAGTCTGGGCGGCCCAACCCGTTACCGTGGTGAGTGGCTGGATAAGCCGGTACTGGGGGCCGGTGCCGAACCGGGAGCGGCGGATATTCGTCGGGCGATGGCGCTGGTCAGTGGCACGGTGGGGCTATGGCTGTTGCTGCTGGGCCTGAGTCTCGCCTTCGGGCTGGGTCTGGAGGGTACCGGTCATGCTTGAACACGGCGGTCGGCTACGTGCAGTGGTTGAGCAGTCTGACATCGCTCAGGCGGACTGGCTGGATTTATCCACCGGCATTAATCCCGATACCTGGCAGACGGACGAGCCAATGCCCGCAGTGTGCTGGCAGCGGTTGCCGGAGGATGATGATGGTCTGGAGCAGGCCGCGCGGGACTATTATCAGGCCCCGTCGCTGCTGCCGGTGGCGGGTTCTCAAATGGCGATTCAGGCGTTGCCGCGTCTGCGATCAGCGTCCACCGTGGCGATGGCTGCGGTGGCCTATGCTGAACATGCGCACCATTGGCAACTGCAAGGTCATAAGCTGCTATTGATAGATGAAAAATCACTCTCAGCTATGCCAGATCAGCTGCCAGATCAGCTGGATGTACTACTGCTGATTAACCCCTGTAACCCGACCGGCCAAACGTTTAGCCGGGAACAGTTGCTGAGCTGGCATCACCAGCTGGCAGCCCGTGGTGGCTGGTTGGTGGTGGATGAAGCGTTCATCGACATGACACCGGCACAGAGCCTTGCGTCGGTTACTGATCGACCTGGCCTGATTGTGCTGCGTTCGGTCGGCAAGTTCTTTGGCCTGGCCGGGGCGCGAGTAGGGTTTGTGCTGGCGCACCCAGCCTTGCTGGCGTCACTGGCCGAGCTGCTGGGCCCCTGGGCGGTCAGTGGACCGTCGCGCTGGCTGCTACAACGGGCATTGCAGGATAGGAGCTGGCAGCAGGCGATGCGTAGCCAGCTGGCTGCGCATAGTGAGCGCCTGCAGCGCTTATTGAGCCAGTCTGGCCTGATGCCTGCCGGTGGTACGGGTCTGTTTCAGTACTGTCTGCACCCGCAGGCGGTGTTGATTTATCAGCAACTGCTGCAACAGGGGGTGCTGGTTCGTCTGTTTGAAACACCGGCGGCGCTGCGTTTTGGTTTGCCTGATCAGGAAGCGGACTGGCAGCGTCTGGAACAGGTTCTGCTTGTGCTGAATGTTAAAAAGACCATCACAGGTCTCTACTGACAATCATTCAGGCGTTGCGAAATTCAAAAGATCACACTGATGCTTTGTTGTTCGCTAGCTGCTGAAACATACGCATGACTTGAAAATTGACATCCGTTCACATGTTATCTGCGTTGATGTGACTTACTTCAATTCTGATATTGAGGCTGTATGGGTTCGATTGTGGTAAGTCTGAATAAGGATAGAAATATTGAAAGCTGATACTAAAAAGCATAATCAAACATTGATGGTGCAGGGCTGCACATCTGACGCAGGCAAAAGCATGCTGGTGACAGCACTCTGTCGGGTTTTGCAGCGTCGCAAGGTAAAAGTGGCACCGTTCAAGCCACAGAATATGGCGCTCAACAGCGCGGTAACGGCACAGGGCGGTGAAATTGGCCGCGCCCAGGCCGTGCAGGCTCAGGCGTGTGGGCTGGCCCCCCATGTGGATATGAACCCGATTCTGCTCAAGCCTAACAGTGACATCGGTGCTCAGGTGATTGTGCAGGGTAAGGCGGTGGCGAATATGAACGCCCGCGATTACCACGACTACAAACGTACTGCCATGACCGCGGTATGCGACTCCCATCAGCGATTGACGACGCAGTATCAGGTAGTGGTTGTGGAGGGGGCAGGGTCGCCAGCGGAGATCAATCTGCGCGACCGGGATATTGCCAATATGGGCTTTGCTGAACAGGTAGATTGTCCGGTCATTTTGATCGCCGATATCGACAAGGGAGGAGTGTTTGCCCACCTGGTAGGGACTCTGGCGTTGCTATCTGAATCGGAACAGCAGCGGGTAGTGGGGTTTGTGATCAACCGCTTTCGTGGCGATATAAAGTTACTGGAGTCGGGGCTGGAGTGGCTGGAACAGCGCACTGGCAAACCAGTGCTCGGGGTGCTGCCTTACCTGCACGGTTTGCACCTGGAGGCCGAGGATGCAGTTGCCGATTCGACCCGTGCGAGCGCAGATGCCGGTGAGGTGCTTAAAATCGTGGTGCCCGCCATGCCGCGGATCAGCAATCACACGGACTTCGACCCGCTGCGGCTGCACCCTCAGGTGGAACTGACCTTTGTTAAACCGGAGCAGACGCCGCCACCGGCGGACCTGGTGATTCTGCCGGGTTCCAAGTCGGTCCGCCGTGATCTGGACTGGTTACGCAGCCAGGGCTGGGAAAGCTACCTGCAGCGGCATCTGCGGCTGGGCGGTAAAGTGCTGGGTATCTGTGGCGGTTATCAGATGCTGGGTGAGCAGGTGCATGACCCGCTGGGGCTGGAAGGTGAAGCGGGCAGCAGTGCCGGTTTTGGCTGGCTGGCACTGGAGACCACCCTGGCCGAGGAGAAACAGCTGCGCAATGTACGGGGCCAGCTGGCGCTGGAGCAGGCAGAGGTCACCGGCTATGAAATTCACGCCGGGATCAGCCAGGGCCCGGCGCTGCAGCAGCCGCTGGTTAACCTGGCTGAGCACAGTGATGGCGCGATCGGCCTGAATAATCAGGTTGCAGGCACGTATCTGCACGGCCTGTTTGAGTCCACCCCGGCCTGTGATGCCATTTTACGCTGGGCCGGACTGAGTCAGGTTAGCACCCCGGACTATCAGGCGCTGCGTGAGGCGGGTATTGATCGGGTGGCCGATGCGGTAGAACAGCATATGGTGCTGGACCCGCTGACGGCGATACTGGGTTGGGATAAAGCAGCGATATGCACGGAGAAAGCAGTATGAAAGCACTGATTCTGGGCGGTGCCCGGTCGGGTAAAAGTCGGCTGGCTGAACAGTGGGCCGGACACTGGCAGCAGCGTAGCCCGCAGCATGAGGTGGTGTATATCGCCACCAGTGAACCGGCGGATGCGGAACTCAACACCAGGGTGGCCAGCCATCAGGCCCGTCGTCCGTCAGAGTGGCTGTTGATAGAAGAACCGCTGGAGCTGGCAACGGTGCTGCGGCGTGAAGCGCACCCCCAGCGCTGCCTGCTGGTGGATTGTCTGACTTTGTGGCTGACCAATCTGCTGATGCTGGAGGACGATGCCCGGTTACAGGTGGAACTGCAGGCGCTGACCGAGTGCCTGACGGCGTTGCCGGGGCGAGTTCTGCTGGTCAGTAATGAAACCGGGTTGGGGGTTGTGCCGATGGGCGCGCTGACCCGCCGTTATGTGGATGAGGCTGGATTATTACACCAGGCCCTGGCTCAGTGCTGTGACCCGGTCGTGTTGACGGTGGCGGGTCTGCCACACTTTTTAAAAGGCACACAACCCGATGATTGAGATGAGCAACATGGATAGAACAACACGGAACTGGCTGCAGCAGCCGATTGCAGCGCTGGACCCGCAAGCACGGCTGGCCGCAGAGCAGCGCCAGCAGCAGCTAACCAAACCGGCCGGGTCACTCGGTCAGCTGGAAACCCTGGCGGTTGAACTGGCAGCCATGCAGGGCAACGCCTGCCCGCAGCTGGATAACATCAGTATCAGCCTGTTTGCTGCCGACCACGGGATCGCCCGCGAAGGGGTCTCCGCGTTTCCCCAGGCAGTCACGGCGCAGATGATTGCCAACTTCGCCCATGGTGGTGCCGCCATCAGTGTGGCTGCTCAGGCGCTGGGCGCGACGCTGGAAGTGGTTAACCTTGGCACGGTGTCTCCGCTGGCTGCCCTGCCCAGGGTACATGAACAGAGCATCGCGGCGGGCACCGCCAGTTTTCTCAGCGCGCCAGCCATGACAGACCGGCAGCTGACGGCGGCGCTGAATGCTGGCCGCGATGCGGTGCAACGGGCTGACAATGTCGGTGCACAGCTGTTTATCGGCGGCGAGATGGGTATCGGCAACACCAGCACAGCCACTGCGCTGGCCTGTGCCCAGCTGGGATTGCCACCTGTTGCGCTGGCGGGGCCGGGCACCGGGCTGGACGCCAAAGGCGTCAGCCATAAGGTGGCCGTGCTGGAGCAGGCTTTGAATCATCATCAGGCTGAGTTGAATTCAGCTGAGTCGATTTTGTGCTGTCTGGGTGGCTTTGAGATTGCTGCCCTCTGTGGTGCTTACCTGCATGCGGCTCAGCGGGGCATGCCGGTGCTGGTCGATGGCTATATCTGCTCGGTCGCGGCATTGCTGGCCTGTGCGCTGCAACCGGCGGTACGCAACTGGCTGCTGTTTGCCCACCGCTCCGCCGAGCCGGGCCATCAACAGGTACTGGCAGCCATGGCGGCTGAGCCGCTGCTACAGTTGTCGTTACGGCTGGGCGAAGGCAGTGGGGCGGCAGTCGCGGTGCCGCTATTGCGTATGGCCTGCACCTTACATGCGGGTATGGCGACCTTTAGCGAGGCTGGAGTGGCGAATCGTGATGACGATTAGTCTTCCCCTCCAGCTGTTGCGCCACGGTGAAACCACGGCGGGCAGCGCATACATTGGCCGCAGCGACCCGGCCCTGACTGCGCTGGGCTGGCAGCAGATGAACGATGCCGTTGCTGGCCTGTCGGGCTGGCAGCGGATTATCAGCTCGCCACGTCAGCGCTGTCTGGGCTTTGCCCGCCAGCTGGCGCAGCAGCACAATTGCCCACTGACGGTGATGGATGCGTTTGCTGAATATGATTTCGGTGTTATGGAAGGGCTAACTGCCCAGCAGGTGCTGGATCAGCACCCAGGCGTGCTGGATGCGTTCTGGAATGACCCGGCAGGCAGCCCGCCGCCCGGTGCGGAAACCCTGGCGGCATTCGAGCAGCGACTAACAGCCGGGTTGCGCCAGCTGCTGGACGAATCGGCCGGTCAGGCGGTGTTGCTGATCTGTCATGGCGGGGTGATCCGTGCCCTGCGCTGTCTGGAACAACAGCAATCAGTGGCCCAGCTGTTGCAGTACAGTGCCCCCCATGGCGAGCTGTATCCACTGACGCTGACGGCACGTCTGCTATGAGTCACCTCAAAGCCGCGCTGACGGCATTGCAGTTCCTCAGTCAGATACCGGTGTTTTTCAAATCCCCGTCAACTGAGAAAGAGGTGGGGTTATCGCTGTGTTATTACCCGCTGGCAGGGCTGCTGTTTGGCGTTCTGTTATATGCGGGTAGCTGGCTGCTCAGTGATGCGCCTGTGCTGGTCAGCGCTGCGCTGATTCTGACGGGCTGGGTCTGGCTGAGTGGTGCGTTGCACCTGGATGGGCTGGCCGACAGTGCTGACGCCTGGCTGGGCGGGCGGGGTGACCCACAACGCACCCTGGATATTATGAAAGACCCCACCGCCGGGCCTGTGGCGGTGGTGGTGCTGTTATTGCTATTGCTGCTCAAATTCACACTTATCCACAGCCTGCTCAGCAGCGGTCAGCTTGGGCCGTTACTGCTGGCACCGGTCATTGGTCGGATGGCACTACCGGCACTGCTACTGAGTACTCCCTATGTGCGCCAGCAGGGGCTGGGGCGCTGGCTGCTGGACTATGCGCCGCGCCGGGCAGTCTGGCTGCAACTGGGCCTTATTGTGCTGGGCCTGCTGTTGGTGATGCCCGTTCTGGCGATGGCGATATTCCTGTCGACAGGACTGATGCTGTGGCAATTGCGGCGCTGGATGATTGGCAGAATCGGCGGAGCAACGGGTGATACTTTGGGCGGGGCACTGGAGATTATTGAGGTACTGGTGTTGCTTGTGGTCGTTTTGCTGCAGTTGCACATGCCACTATAGTGTATGTCGATATACCGTAAAATTACCTGGTATTGGCTTGATCCGCACGGGTCAGCCCTTTATTCTGATCCTGGCTTTAAATTCCGCAAAAATAAATTCATGTTTTTGCAGTGCGGTTTTCATACTTAAACTGACCATCTTTTCGCTCTGTCGTCATGCTTATGAGAGCAATCTGATCTACCAGAGGCGACCCTATGCGAAGTATGTCTGTCCGGCTCAAGGTGTTATTGATTGCAGTGGTGCCCTTGCTGCTGATTACCGTCGCGTTAATGTCCATTGCCCAGGTGCAACTGGTTGATCTGGGTGAACAGGAGATCAGCCTGGCCCGCGCCGACATGATGAAGCAGAAACGGCGCGAGCTTAAAGACCATGTGGTGATGGCATTGAGTGCTGTTGAGCGGGTGTATAAAGACCGCAATCTGGACTCAGACAGTGCTCAGCGACTGGCGCGCCAGATTCTGACAGATCTGACCTATGGCGGTGATAACTACATTTTTGTCTTCGACTACGCTGGCACCACACTGGTCCATCGGCAGAACCCGGCCTTGTTAGGACAAAACCTGCTTGGGCTACAGGATGCTAATGGCAAGTTGCTGATCAGAGATCTGATTACGACTGCCCGCGGTGGTGGCGGCTATGTCGATTATGTCTGGACGTTACCCGATGGCAGCAGTGGACCAAAACTCAGCTACGCCCTGACCTTACCAGACTGGCAGTGGGTGATCGGTAGCGGGTTTATGGTGAACGACATTGACCAGTATGTTGAAGCGCTGCGACATGAAACCAGCGAGCAGATTCAGCAGACGCTGTTTGCTGTACTGCTGGTCAGTGTGGTGCTGTTACTGGTGATGACGGTGGCCGCCAGCTGGCTGACGCGACGGCTGGTCAGCCCGCTGAGTCTGACGGCCCAGGCGATGCAGAACATCGCCGATGGCGAAGGTGATCTGACCTGTTGTCTGGATGTACGCAGTGAAGATGAAGTGGGTGAGGTGACCCGTGGTTTCAACCGTTTTTCGGCCAAGATTCGTGCCCTGGTTACTGAAGTAAAAGACGGTATTCAGGAGCTGACCGGGGCCACGCGAGATATGCAGGGCGTGGTACAGGCAACCCATGATGAAGCGCAGAATCAGAGCCTGACTACCCGCCAGGTCGCCGCCTCTGTCCATGAGATGGCGCTGTCTGCGCAGCAGGTGTCAGACAGTGCCCAGGCCGCTGCGGTGTCGGCAGATGCAGCGGACCATCAGGCGCAACAGGGACAGCAGCTGGTGGAGAACACGATAGTGACCATTGCTGAACTGGCCGGAGAGGTAAACACTGCTGGTGAAGCAATTGAACAGCTGGACTGTTTTGCTGATCAGATTACCGGCATGGTCAATGTGATCAAGGATATTGCCGATCAGACCAACCTGCTGGCACTGAACGCGGCCATTGAGGCTGCACGGGCGGGTGAGCAGGGCCGAGGCTTTGCCGTGGTGGCTGATGAAGTACGTTCACTGGCGACCCGTACCCAGAGCAGTACGGAAGAGATTCAGTTGATGGTGGACCAGCTGCTGACCGGTGTTGCTACGGCGGTCAGTGTGATTGATAACAGTAAAGCCCGGACCTCTGAAACGATTCAGTGTGCTCGGCAGGCCGGCAATTCACTGGCGGAGATCACCGGTGCCGTCAGCCATATTTCCAGTATGAATACCCGCATTGCCGGTGCTGCGCATCAGCAGTCCGAGGTGGCTGAGACGATCCGCCACAATGTGTTAAACATTGCCGACATCGCCCAGCGTTCGGCTCAACAGGCGGACACGCTAGCCGGTACCACCCAGGAGATGGCTCAGCTGGAGAAACGTCTGAGCAGTATGATTCGCCAGTTTCAGGTCTGATTCCAGCCGCACTTTTTATGTCCAGATTTCTCCCCTTGCGGTGATATGTAGCTATATTACATATCACCGCTTTCTTTTCCCTGTTTGAATTCTTTTGTCACAACCGTCCGAACGTTTCTTTGGGTTGTTTGCTCAGTCTTGCCCAGTGAATCCTGTTCTTCAGGTGCCGTTGTTTCAACTCTTCAGGGAAGTGGTGGCGGTTAATTGATCAGTGGCGGTATGCTCTACATAGCTTTAGCACTAAAAATTAAGGATTTAGATGATTATGTCATTAAACTTTAGTGCTGTTTGTGTTGAGTGTTTAGCCCCTGTTCTTATAACCTGATCGTTCGTTCTATCGTGCTGAAAAATTTCCCTGCATAAAAAACAGACAATAATAGCAGGGCCAGCACAGGTGGCTTTTCAGACCAGAGTGTTTAAGGGGACAGGCATGGGTGCTTTATCTGTACGGTTAAAAGTGTTGTTACTGGCGGTGGTGCCATTAGTGGTCATTACAGCGGTGATTATGCTGATAGTGCAGGCGCAGTTGAAAACGCTGGGCGAGCAGGAGATAGACCAGGCGCGGACACAGATGATTGATGAACGCCGTCAGGCGTTGAAGGATTACATTGATCTGGCCGTGAGCAGTATTGAAAGTGTCTATCGCGATAACACACTGTCGCAGGAACAGGCGCAGGCGCAGGCTAAAACGATCCTCACCAGCCTGCAGTACAACGGCAATAACTACATTTTTGTGTATGACTACCAGGGTACCAATCTGGTAATGCGGCCCAAACCATCGCTGGTCGGGCAGAACCTGATGGGCCTGCAGGATAAAGCGGGCCGTTATCTGATCCGTGATCTGATCAGCATCGCCCGTCAGGGGGGCGGTTATATGGAGTACCTGTGGACCAAACCGGATGGTACCGGTAATGGCCCTAAACTGAGTTACGCCACGGCGCTGTCAGACTGGCAGTGGATGATCGGTACCGGCTTTATGATCAATGATATTGATGACCGGATGGCCGAGCTGCGTATAGAAATGGCCGGTAAAATCGCTGCGACGCTGTGGGCCATTCTGGGTGTGGGTGTTGTTGTGCTGTTGCTGATTGTCGCTGTTGCCAGCCTGATCAGTGGTCGTATCGTTGCACCGTTAAGCTCTACCGCCCATGCCATGCGCGATATTGCTGAAGGTGAGGGGGACCTGACCCGACGGCTGGAAAGCCGTAATGCTGATGAAGTTGGTGAAGTTACCGATGGTTTCAATACTTTTGCCGCCAAAATCCATACCCTGGTAACGGAAGTCAAAGAAGGTGTTACTGATCTGACCAGCGCGACCAGCCAGATGGAAGGGGTGGTACACAACACCCATGAAGATGCCAATTTGCAGCGGGTTGAAACCCAGCAGGTCGCAGCGGCGATTCACGAAATGGTTGCAGCGGTACAGCAGGTTGCTGGTAATGCAGCCGAGGCTGCCCAGGCGGCGGCCAGCGCCGATGTACGTACGGTTGATGGTCAACAGCTGGTGAACAGTACCATTGAGACGGTCACTGACCTGGCCAATGATGTGAATGAGGTCGGCGGGGCGATTGAGGAGCTGGATACCTATACCGATCAGATCACCGGGGTGGTGAATGTAATCAAGGATATTGCTGAGCAGACTAACCTGCTGGCGCTGAACGCCGCAATCGAAGCGGCGCGGGCTGGAGAGCAGGGCCGGGGTTTCTCTGTCGTAGCTGATGAGGTGCGCACCCTGGCAACTCGAACTCAGGTTAGTACCGAAGAGATTCAACAGATGATTGATCGTTTACTGGCCGGGGTCTCCACTGCTGTGTCGGTGATTGAGCGCAGCAAAGAGAAAGCGGTTAGCACGGTAGAGCAGGCCCAGGCGGCAGGGAGCGCTCTGGCAGAGATTACCGGGGCGGTGAATACCATCAGTGAGATGAATACTCAGATCGCCAGTGCCGCTGAACAACAGACAGCTGTAGCGGAAGAGATCAGCAGCAGTGTGCATAGCATTGCTGAAATTGCTGATCGCTCAGCCGGTCAGGCGGACCAGCTGTCAGGTACCACCAGTGAAATGGGCCAGCTGGAGCAGCGTCTGAATGTGCTGATTCAACAGTTCCGGGTCTGATTGTATTACGTCGTCTGTAAACGCGTTAGCCAGAGCGGCCTGTGGGCCGCTTTTTTATGCGAGTCAGATCTTACGCACATAAAAAACGGCCCATTGATTGCTCAATGGGCCGCCTGAAAAGAGTCTTACCGGTCTGTTTCTGTCCGTTAACCGCCGAGGTATGCTTGCCGCACAGCTTCGTTGGTTAACAGTGCATCACCGGTGTCTTCCAGTATTACCCGGCCATTTTCCAGCACGTAACCGCGATCAGCGATACGCAGGGCCTGGTTGGCGTTCTGCTCAACCAGGAAAATGGTGACACCATCGTCACGCAGCTGCTGGATGATATTGAAAATCTGCTGAATGATGATCGGTGCCAGCCCGAGCGAAGGTTCGTCCAGCAGAATCATCCGCGGTTTGGACATCATGGCACGGCCAATGGCCAGCATCTGCTGTTCACCGCCAGACATGGTGCCCGCGCGCTGGTCGTAACGTTCTTCCAGCCGAGGGAACAATTTCAGCACCTGCTGAGCGGTTTCCTCTGCTTCGGCTTTTGGCCGGTGGTAAGCCCCCATGAAAAGGTTCTCTTCCACCGTCATTCCGCTGAATACGCGACGGCCTTCTGGCACAATCGCCAGGCCTTTCTGCATGATATCGGAGGTTTTCTGGCCCGTGATCTCTTCGCCATCAAAGTGCACGGTGCCAGAACTTGCCTGCGGATCACCACAGATAGTCATCATCAGAGTCGTTTTACCAGCACCGTTAGCGCCGATCAGAGTTACGATCTCACCCTGTTTTACTTCCAGCGATACGTCATGCAGTGCCTGGATAGGGCCGTAATGGGTGTTGACGTTATTAATGCGCAACATCTTATTCTTCCCCCAGGTAGGCTTTGATAACATCCGGGTTGCTGATGATCTGATCGGCGTTACCGTCGGCCAGAGGGGTACCCTGGGCAATAACATAGATATGATCAGAAATGCCCATAACCAGACCCATATCGTGCTCGATCAGTAGCACGGAGATCTCGTGCTCATCACGCAACCGGACAATCAGTTCATCCAGCTCTTTGGTCTCGTTCGGGTTCAGGCCAGCAGCCGGTTCATCCAGTAACAGCAGTTCCGGCTGAGTCACCATGCAGCGAGCGATTTCCAGACGGCGTTGCTGGCCGTAGGAGAGGTTACCCGCTTCGCGGTTGGCGAAATCGAGCAGGTCGACTTCTTTCAGCCAGTAAGCGGCGCGGTCCATCGCTTCCTGTTCCAACCGACGGTAGCTACCGGTTTTGAACAGGCCTGACAGCAGGTTGGTGTTGAGATGACGGTGCTGGGCAACCAGCATGTTCTCAATCACCGTCATGCTGGAAAACAGACGGACGTGCTGGAAAGTACGTACCAGACCCTTGCGGGAAATCTGGAAATCTTTCAGCCCGGCCACTTCATGGCCGTTGAACATCACGCTGCCTTCGCTCGGAATATAGAACCCGGACAGACAGTTAAACACGGTGGTCTTACCGGCACCGTTGGGGCCGATAATGGAGACGATCTGACGGTGCTTGACCGCCAGGTTGACTTTATTAACCGCCACCAGGCCGCCGAAGCGCATGGTGAGGCCATGGACATCGAGGAGTAACTGGCTCATTGCTTCAGCTCCAGGTGAGGACGTTTCATAGGTACCAGGCCTTCTGGACGCCAGCGCATCATCAGTACCATCAACAGGCCGAACATCAGCATGCGGTACTCAGAGAACTCACGGGCCAGTTCCGGCAGGATAGTCATCACGATTGCCGCCAGAATAACGCCAATCTGTGATCCCATACCGCCGAGCACCACAATCGCCAGGATAATGGCTGACTCGATAAAGATGAACGACTCCGGGCTGATAAAGCCCTGACGGGCAGCGAAGAATGAACCGGCAAAACCTGCAGTCGATGCCCCCAGGGTAAATGCCGACAGCTTGATGGCCGTACGGTTCAGACCCAGTGAGCGACAGGCAATCTCGTCTTCACGCAGGGCTTCCCAGGCGCGGCCGATCGGCATCCTCATCAGGCGGTTGATCAGGTAGATCAGGAAGCACACCAGTACGACCGCAATCAGATACAGGAAGATGATTTTATAGGAGCTTGAGTAAGCAATGCCGAAGAAATCGTGAAATGTCTGACCGCCTTCCTCTTTAGCGCGGCGGGTAAATTCCAGACCGAACAGGCTGGGTTTAGCGATACCGGAGATACCGCTTGGCCCGTTGGTGACATTGGTCCAGTTGTTGAGCAGGATACGGATAATTTCACCGAACCCCAGCGTCACAATCGCCAGATAGTCACCGCGCAGGCGCAGCACCGGGAAGCCCAGTACAAAGCCAAACAGTGCCGCAAAACCTGCCGACAGTGGCAAACAAACCCAGAACGACAGGCCAAAATACATCGACAGCAGAGCGTAGGTGTAAGCGCCCACGGCGTAAAATGCCACGAAGCCCAGATCCAGCAACCCCGCCAGGCCAACAACAATGTTGAGGCCCAACCCCAGCATGATGTAAATCAGCGTCAGGGTGGCCAGGTCAACCGAACCACGGGAGACCATAAACGGCCAGATAACCAGGCCCACCAGCAGCGCAGCAATCAGCCAGGGCTTGAGCGTGGCCATTTTCTGGCCTTTGGGCAGCAGGCCGCCTACGTTGGGCTTGGGCAGTTTGCCAAACAGGGTATCAATCTGGTTGGAAAACAGTTGTGACAGAAAGACCAGGGTGACGCCCAGGCCGATCCATGTCCATTGTTCCGCAGTGGCGCCGCGGACAGCAAGGGTGGTGCTTTCAGTATCCAGTTTCACGCCAATCATCAGGCAGGCGAGAACCAGTGTAATACCGGCAGCGAATAACGCACTTTGAAGTTTATTATTATGCATCAGACTTTCTCCACCTCCGGTTTACCCAGCAGACCGGATGGGCGGAACAGCAGGATCAGTACCAGCAGACCAAAGGATACGACGTCCTTGTACTCAGATGGGAAGTAGGCAGACGTTAGTGCTTCAGTTACACCCAGAATCAGGCCACCGAGCACAGCGCCAGGGATGGAGCCAATGCCGCCCAGTACCGCTGCGGTAAAGGCTTTCAGACCGGCAATAAAGCCGACAAACGGGTTCACTACACCGTAGTACAGACCCAGTAGCAGACCCGCAACGGCAGCCAGTGCGGCACCGATGATAAAGGTCAGGGCGATGGTACGGTTCGTGTCGACTCCGAGCAGGTTGGTCATCCCTAAATCTTCAGAACAGGCGCGACAGGCGCGGCCCATACGGGATTTTGAGATAAACAGCGTGAGAGCGGTCATGGTGGCGAAGGTGGTAAACCAGATCAGCGCCTGCATGTACGAGAAGGACACCTCGAATACAGATGGATCGCCAAAGGTCCAGCCGCCGGTGATCTGCGGGGGCAGAGCAACGTCGCGAGAACCCTGAGCCAGAACCACAAAGTTCTGCAGGAAGATCGACATACCGATCGCAGAGATCAGCGGAATCAGGCGGTTACTGCCACGTAATGGGCGGTAAGCAACGCGTTCAACGGTCCAGCCATAGGTGCTGGCCATTACGACAGCCACAATCAGCGCGACAAGCAGAATGACCGGCAGGCTAACCATGCCCATGCCTAACAGACCGGCAATGACGATAAACGTCACATAAGAGCCAATCATGTAAATTTCGCCATGGGCGAAGTTGATCATACCGATGATGCCATAAACCATTGTGTAGCCGATGGCGATCAGCGCGTAGGTGGACCCGATAGTCAGCCCGTTAATGAGCTGCTGGATAAGGTACAGGAAAGTTTCGGTCATATTTCGGGACCCGGATAGCAGAACACCTTGTTACCGGATCACGGTAGCAAGGTGTTCAGAGGTTCAGATGTGCTTACTTGACGGCTGTTTTAGAACCGTCCTGGTGCAGCGTGTAAACCTGGAAAGTTGACTCGTTCAAGTCGCCTTTCTGGTCGTAGGACACTTTACCAATCGCCGTTTCCAGCGGGTTGGCGCGGATGTGCTCGGCCATTTTCTCCGGGTCAGTACCACCGGTCTTAACGATTGCATCTTTCATCAGCTCAACGGCGGCATAGGCCGTGAAGACGAATGGGCCTGTTGGGTCTTCACCCTTGGCTTTGATGCCGTCAACGCGTGCCTGGTTGACCGGGTTCTGATCGAAGCTTTTTGGCGCAGTGGCCAGAACACCTTCGGATGCAGCACCAGCAATCTTAGCCAGATCGCTGTTTACCACACCTTCAGGCCCCATGAACTGAGCAGTGAAGCCCTTTTCACGCGACTGACGCAGGATCAGGCCCAGTTCCGGGTGGTAACCACCGTAGTAAACAAAATCGACGTTCGCTTTTTTCAGCTTGGCAATCAGTGCAGAGAAGTCTTTGTCACCCGCAGTAACACCTTCGAACAGCACGGCTTTGGTGCCAGCTTTGTCCAGAGCGTTTTTAACCGTGGTTGCCAGGCCTTCACCGTACTGCTGTTTATCATGGATAACAGCCAGGCGCGCAGGCTTCACGGTGTTCTGGATGTGTTCAGCAGCCAGTGTGCCCTGCAGACTGTCCAGACCGATAGTACGGAAGATCAGCTGATGGCCTTTCTCGGTGATAGACGGTGACGTAGACGCCGCCGTGATCATCAGGATGCCTTCTTCTTCGTAGATATCAGAAGCAGGCTCTGTAGAGCTTGAACACAGGTGTCCGACAACGTGCTGAATACCATCGTTGACGATCTTGTTGGCAACTGCCACTGCCTGTTTTGGATCACAGGCGTCATCGTAGATTACGCCTTCCAGCTGCATGCCATTAATGCCGCCGGCTTTGTTGATATCGTCGATAGCGGCCATAACGCCGATCTTCTGCATATCACCGTACTGTGCAACCGGGCCCGTAGCTGGGCCAGCCAGGCCGATTTTCAGGGTGTCTGCGTGTGCAAGAGAGGTGGTGGCCATAACGGCCAGAGCGACTGCTTTAAGCGTCGTTTTTATAGTTTTCATTATTCAATCTGCCCCATAGAGTGGATTCAGTCGTATTTTTTTAGTTTTGAAACCAGGATGGACTCTTTTCAGCGGTAAACATTACCGTCACATTTCTTATGAATCAATGCCCTGAGATCAATAGTTGGTCAAGCTGATTAATTAGCAAATTCTTAATCACTCAATATTGGTTTATTCACTGAATACTTAATAAACAATCTGGCATTTATGTGGTCGAATAATTCGTCGGTCCAGTCTTTGTCTATGACGGTCCTGGGCCAGAGGTTATCTTTATCTATTTGATTCTAATAGATAATTTAGGGCGGATAGGGGCGAAGCTGGAATGTTGCGCTGCAATGCAGAATTTAGTCAGTAATTCTCAGGGGTTTATGCGGCTTTAGCAGCAGAGGATTTCCTGCTCTACGCTTAACAACATCGCTAGCGCACGTTCGGGTGCGGAAGGAGGCGTATATGGAGCTGCAGCGTGGAGTGTCAATCCCGGGTCGGCTGAATCAGCAGCATTTTACCAGCCTGGTCAGTCTGCTGACGGATGTCTGTCATCGCTATGGTGAGCGAGCTGCATTCAGCAGCTTTGGTCGTTCAGTGAGTTATACCGAACTGGCTGATCTGTCGGCGGCGTTTGCCTGCTATATACAGCGGCATACTGAGCTTAAACCCGGTGACCGGATCGCGATCCAGATGCCGAATATGGTGCAGTATCCGGTGGTACTGTTTGGTGCGTTGCGGGCCGGACTGGTGGTGGTGAATACCAACCCACTCTATACCAGCACGGAAATGCAGCATCAGTTTTCTGACGCCGGGGTGAAAGCGCTGGTGATCCATAAAAGCATGGCCCACAAACTGGAACCGATTATTGATCAGACTCAGATCCAGCATGTGTTCGTTACCCAGATTGGCGATCTGCACGGGCTACTCAGGCGAGTGTTGCTCAACGGTGCTATTAAGTATTTAAAGCAGATGGAACCGGCGTTTTTGCTGCCGGACGCCATAGAGCTGCGTGATGCCCTGCGCCAGGGCGACCCTGATCAGTTACTGGAACACCGACCACGGCCGGAAGATCTGGCCGTACTGCAGTATACCGGCGGTACCACCGGGGTTTCCAAGGGGGCGATGCTTAGCCATGCCAATCTGATCAGCAACCTGTTACAGGTATCCGAGCGACTTCATGAAGCGCCTGAAAGCTGGCAGCAGGATGTGGTGTCGCCATTGCCGCTTTACCATATATACGCCTTTATTATTTCGCTGGTCGTGATGGAAGCGGGAGGGCATAGCTTGCTGATCACTAATCCGCGGGATCTGGATGGGCTGGTGAAAACCCTCAGTGGGCGGCAGATCAGCGCTTTTATCGGCCTAAACACGCTGTTTTCTGCATTGTGCAATCATGCGGGGTTTCGTCAGCTCGATTTCGATCAGCTCCGATTGACGGTCTCCGGTGGTATGGCGCTGACCCATGGTGCAGCGGATCGCTGGCTGCAGACCACCGGTTGCCCGATTATGGAGGGCTACGGGCTGACAGAGGCCTCGCCGGTGGTGGCGTTTAACCCGCCGGGGGCTGTCCGGCTGGGTACCATCGGCCTGCCGGTCAGTGATTGTGAGGTGAAGCTGGTTGACAGTAATGAGCAGGAGGTGGCGCCAGGGGACTGTGGTGAGCTTTGTGTCAGTGGGCCCCAGGTGATGCAGGGCTACTGGCAGCAACCGGAAGCAACCGCTGCCAGTTTTACCGCTGATGGCTATCTCAAAACCGGTGATATGGCCCGACGTAGTGAAGATGGTTATCTGACCATTGTCGATCGCATCAAAGACATCATTATTGTGTCGGGCTTCAATGTGTACCCCAATGAACTTGAAGATCTGATTAGCAGCCACCCGGACGTGCTGGAGTGTGCTGTGGTCGGTGTGCCTGATCGGGAAACTGGCGAGCGTGTGCGGCTGTTTCTGGTGCCGGTGGATGCACAACGCTTTGATGAAACAGCGCTACAGAGCTGGTGCCGCCAACAGTTAGCTGGCTATAAGGTACCGAAAGATATCCGATGTCTGGACACCTTGCCTAAAACACCGGTCGGCAAAGTGCTGCGACGTGCGTTGCGTCAGCCTGCACCGCGCATGCCCAGAGCGGGGGATAACCCCACAGTAGAACAGCAGGCATGACGTCCATTAGCCAGTTTTTAAAACCCGGATAGCGTGACCGCGTTATGAGAGCAACAGGGCTGGACCTGTGTTGCCGCCGGACTGAATACGAGGAAGAATAATATGAGACGACTGAGCTGGATCGCCGCGGCGCTGGGGGTCTGTGTGCTGACGGGCTGTGGCGAAACGACGCCAACCAAAAAACAGTCACTGACCGCGACGGCAACGCCAGCGCAGTCAGCCCGGCTGACCTATAGTCCGCATCCCTGGACCGATGCGGTGTCTGTCTGGCACCGATCCGACCTGACGACTACCGAACTGAAAGGTTATCAGGGGTTTATGTTGGAGCCGGTGGTGATGGCACCCGAGGGACAGATGAATAACCCACGTGTGAAAGCGGTGAAAGCGGATATTATTCAGACCCGCTTTCCGGTGATGATGGCCAGTGCCATGCACCCGCGCTATGAGCTGGTGTGGGAAAAAGGTGAGCGACAGATGAAGATGCAGGTGGTGTTGCTGGCGGCAGCGAAGAAACCACAGCCAGGGGATGCGCTGAAATACCTGCCGGTGACGCTGGATCTGAATGCCTACGATAAAAACGGCAAACCGCTGATAAAACGGATCACGGTGGCAGCGGCAGGATTACGGATTGATCTTATGGATGCGCAGACCAATGCCCCCCTGCTGTCGATGCTGGATACCCTGGAAGAGGTAAAAGCTGCCTGGCGACAGGAGCCTGGCGCACCGCTGATCGACCTGGAGCAGCTGGTTCGGCATTGGGCGGTTAAAATACGCTTTAATCTGGATTCACTGCAGGAGCCGGAAGATCAGCGTTTAGGCAGCGCCGGTTAAGTAAGCATAGTAAGCCGCTGCCGGGCACATGGCAGCGGTTTTTTTATGGGCAAAGCGAGCGGATTCAGGCGGTGGAGGCTGATTGTGCTTTGAGAGCCAGCTCCAGACGCTCCAGCAACTGGCCGAAAGATTCCTGACGTTGATGAGTGACGGCAATTCCCTGAGCTTTGAGCTGGGCATTATCACTAAATGAATGCTGTTCGAGTCGCCGTAATAGCCCCTCCAAAATAGTGCTGGCCCGATGTTCTTCCTGCTCGGGGAGTAATATCAGGAACTTGCTACCACTCCAGCGACCCAGTTGAGCGTTGGCAGGCAGGTTATCTCGTATCAGCTGGCAAGCTTCACTGATCACCAGGTCACCTATGGTATGGCCGTGTTGCAGGTTGATTTGCCTTAACTGAACCAGATCCAGCATGATCAGCGACAGCGGTAAGCCACTTTGCGCACACTGGTTGAGCTGGTGCTGCAGATCGCTGCTCAGTTTTAGCCGATTGCGGGCACCGGTCAGCGGGTCGCGCTGGGTTAGCCGTTCAAGCCGGGCATTACGATCACTCAGGCGGTTGTTGAGCTGACCCAGCTGGTTACGGGTTTGTGATATCCGGTGGCT
This sequence comes from uncultured Oceanospirillaceae bacterium, assembly GCA_913057435.1. GTDB lineage: Bacteria > Pseudomonadota > Gammaproteobacteria > Pseudomonadales > Balneatricaceae > Marinobacterium_C. The sequence goes on from CAJXNY010000022.1 coordinate 53,473, forward strand.
ACGATAATACAGCAGGCCAATGGCCAGGATCGCCAGTGCTGCGAGCTGGTAGAGCAGGGTGTAGTCAGGAGCCTGTTGCAGTTTGACGGTATACCAGCGTTGCAGGATTTTATTGGTGGCACTGGCAGGCAGCTGGCTGACGACTCGCTGGAATTGCTCGGCCAGCGCAGGGTTGTCTTTACGTGTGCCGACCCTGAGCTGATGGCTGAAACCGGTGCCGCCGGCGATTTTCAAATTACTCAGCCCCTGCTCCTGGATCAGCCGGGTGGCGGTCAGCAATGAGGCCACAGTAGCGTCCAGTTTCCCCGAGGCAACCTGGCGGAATGCTTCGCGCACTGAGGTGGTATAGATGCGTTCAATCTCGGGGTAGTCCCTGTTGAGCAATTCATCGTAGATGTAGCCGCTGACGATACCCAGCTGTTTGCCCTCCAGCGCCGCGAAACCGTCCATATAGTCTGCATCGCTGCGGGCAATGATGACGACGGCTGACTCAAGATAAGGGCTGGTGAAGTTGAGGAACTGTTCTCGCTCGGGACTACTGTTTATTGCCGGGATCAGATCGCATCCGCCTGCCCGTATCAGTGACATGGTTTCAGCCCAGCTATGGGTTGGGACCAGTTTCAGCGGCTGGGGTAGCTGCTGGCTGATCAGCTGCAGGAAATCCGCCACGATCCCTTCGTGCTGACCTGCTTTGTTTATCTGCTCGAAGGGCATCCAGTTTGGGTCAACACAATAGCTGAGGTGGCCAGGTGGCTGAGGCGCGCTGCCGGTTGTGCCACTGCTGTTCCCTGCTATGACGGTAGTCGCCATTGCCAGCGGTGCCAGTAGTAGCAAAGCGGCTGCTTTCAGGCTTGCCTTCAGGGTAATAAATGGAGGTAAGTTCATTCAACACTCGCTCATACAGTCTGCTTACGCGGATCTTTTAAATTTAGCCTATCTAGTGTAAATGCGCAGTTTCCGGGCATAAATTCAACAGGCTGGCTGAATGCTTTATGAATTATCCGCGATATTTTGTCTGGCAACTCAACGGCTTAGCGAGAGTCTAAACGGTGTCTGTCAGATATAACGAGGTGAACTGTGAAAGCTTTTCTGGCTGTACTCGTGGTCATATTCAGTCTCGGTTGGGTGGCGTCGGTACAGGCATCGCCTTACTCTCCTGTCGGGGGATCTGTGTCTGTCCATTACTCGGATGGTTATGGTGTTCATGTCGGTTACCGTGTACATCGTAGCCATGGACATCATGGTGATCGCTACCGCCATGGCCGTCATTATCGTAATGGCAGTCGTTACTACCGTAGCCGCAGTTACTATCCGGCGGGTTTTTACGGTGGCTATCGGGGTCGATACTGCCGCTAGCAGGCTGGCCGTCGATAATTTGAACAAATTGTCACAATGATGGCTGAAGCCCGCAGGGTGTGGGCTTCAGCCGGTACGCTCAGGTCCTGGTCGGGTTGTCCAAAGGGTTATCCACAGAATATGTGCATAACACTTTGGTATATATCTGTTGAGAGTTGCACTGCTATTGCCTGGTACTCGCAGGTGCCTGGCACCCGATAGCCGGATGGAATGTCAGATGGGCTTTGTCAGCCGGCTGAGTTCCTGTTCTGGTTAGCATCATTTTTATTTAAATATTTCATTTCAAACTTTGGTTTAACTTACCCTTCTTATTAACCCCACCTTGCGCTCGGTCAATAGTGAATATTTTGTTTATGTCTCAACCTGTTGGTTTGGGAGTACCGAACTGACGCTCAGTCATCTTTATTACCCGTATTACGCGTGTGATTTTTATGTTTTTCAACAGGCTGTGTTGAATGAACGAAGTTACACACTGAAAATAAAAACGAAGTGTCTATTTTAGATAGACAAGATCATGCATTTAAGGGGGCATGATGAGTGAGTTTCGCAGCCTGTATAACATGGTTGAGCAGGCGCTGTTTTTTACACTGACACGGAAGATTGTTGCGAATGTCGTGGCACTCATATTGCCGCAAGTTGTGTTACTGGCATTTAGCTATTTTGTATTGACGGAGATAAAACAGACACTTGAACAGTTAACACGTACCTTGCCTCAGGTGGCATCGCTTCAGGCTGAACTGGATACCTTATGGCTGGCCCAGCTGGTTGCGCTGGCGGTGGTCTTATTAATGGGTGTTGTGGTTGTGCTGGGGATGCGGTTTCTGTTTTTGCGCCCTATCCAGTGCATGACCTCGATGCTCAGCAATGATGAGGGCAAACCAGGGGATCTCTCGGCTACCTTGCCGGTGGACACCGTTGATGAAATCTCAGGCATGGCGAACAGCTACAACAATTTCACTGATCAGCTGCGAGAGATGATTGTTGAAACCCGGCAGCGCAGTGTGCAGGTTGGCGTGGAGGCGGCGCACCTGCAGCGGGCGTTGACCAACGCGCATCGCTCGGCGGTCAGCCAGCAGGGGCAGGCTGAAAAGGTATTTGCTGCCAGCAGCGAGGCGGTGCTGGCGATCAGGCAAATTTCTGATAGCACTCAGGTGATTACTGAACAGAATACTGAGCAGCTGGCGGAGGTACGCACATCCCATAATGAGCTGGGTGCAGTTTGTGAACAGGTGCGGATGATCTGTGAACAGGCGAGTATTTTTCAGAGCTCAGTGCAGCAGTTGAGTGATAACTCTACCCGTATCAGCCAGGTCTTGCAGATGGTGCAGGAGTTCTCTGAGCAGACAAATCTGCTGGCGCTGAATGCCGCCATTGAGGCTGCCCGTGCCGGTGAGGCGGGTCGTGGCTTTGCGGTGGTTGCTGATGAGGTACGTAATCTGGCTTCCAAGGTTAGTGAAGCGACACAAACCATTAACAGTAATATTGGTGAGATGTCGCAGCTAGTAGAGGCAACGCGGGACAGTGCCGGGCTGATCCATGATTATGCTCAGCGTACAGATAAGGTGATCAGTGGCACCCATCATCAGTTTTCAGAGCTGACCGGGGAGCTGGAAGGGGTTAATGACCGCTTATCGGGGATCAGCGCCTCGCTGGCGCAGTTGTCGAGCAGTAACGATGAGTCCCATGATCATGTGGAGACCATTACTCGTCAGGCTCAGTCGATTCGCTCGGAGATGGATCAGGCGCAGCAGGTATTTGTACACCTGAGCCATGCCACGGAAGAGTCTCAGGAGCTGTTGTCGCACTTTGTAGTGGGAATGGGCGGTTTTGAACATATGTTGCAATGCGGACAGAGCTGGGCGAGTGAGGTAAAAGGGCAGATGGAAGGGCTGGCCAGTCAGGGGGTTAACCTGTTTGACAGTCACTACCGTTGTAGCAATCCGGGTCATCAGTTTGAAAAATATACCACCAGCTATGTCGAAGCGTTTGAGCAGTTGTTACAACCACTTTATGACCGCTTTATCACACAGAAGCCAGAGTTTATCTATGCCATTGCTGTGGATAAAAAAGGCTATGCCCCTGCTCACCATAAGAAAGCATCACAACCGCTTAGTGGTGATGAGGCGATTGATTTTCGGATGAGTCGGCATCGGCGGTTCTTTTTTGACAGTCGGGCAGAGCGGCGACGGGCGGAAAATGAGCTGCCTTTTCTGTTGCAAACTTTTGTCCGGGATACGGGTGAGGTACTGATCGATCTGTCAATTCCTGTCTATCTGAACGGACGTCACTGGGGGGCGTTTATTATGGGCTTTGAGCCTGATTGCCTGCTGGAAGAAAAAGGCTGAACGGGTGGAACGTTGCTCTGGCAGGCCCAGCCAGCCAGAGCAGGGGGCAATATTTAGCCCTGACCTTCGAGGAAGGATGGGTCCAGCTTCAGCTCAGTATTGCTGTTAACGCGAACACCACGGGATTTGATGTCGGCTGCAATACCTTTGGCTTCTTCCAGTGAGTGCATCTCGTAGGTGCCGCACTGGTATTCGTTCAGTTCTGGAATTTCATTCTGGGTTTTTACAACGGCAACATCATCCATTGCCGCCAGCCAGGCGTCAGCAACCTGCTGTTCAGAGGGCGCGCCGATCAGGCTCATGTAAAAACCAGTACGACAGCCCATTGGCGAGATGTCGATAATTTCAACGCTGCCACCGTTGAGGTGATCGCGCATAAAGCCGGCAAACAGGTGCTCCAGGGTATGAATACCGCGTTCACTCAGAATTTCCTGGTTCGGCAGGCAGAAGCGCAGGTCGAAAACGGTGATGGTGTCGCCGCCAGGGGTGGTCATGGTTTTGGCCACGCGGACTGCCGGTGCTTCCATACGGGTGTGGTCTACGGTAAAACTGTCAAGCAATGGCATAGCCGATCCTCATTAAAGTCATTTAACGCAAGTGATGAAGTGATTATCCCAGTGCCTGGGTGGGGAATTCAACTGTATTGAGAGCTGAATCTGTGGCTTTGGCGTAGCTTTTCGGGCTGTAAGCTGCACAATCGGGTGCAAGGGTCTGCTCAGGTTTGTGGGCGGTGGTGATTGATTGCTTTAATGTCTGCAGGCCACCGCAAAGGTATTCGATGGTGGTGGGCTAATCCCAGCCACCTAGCGGGCGTAACCGTTCAAACAGGGGCTGTAATGGCCGGTTGCCGATGCGTTTACTGAGCCTGCGTAATGAGCCCAGGTGGTGGCGTGAATCGGGCGCTGGCAAGCCACGTTTACTGGCAAAAAGAACGAGATTGCCACCCTCAATCGGGCAGGCCAGAAAGTGGCCTTCAAAATGCTTGTTCAGCCTCTCCAGCGCCAGTGGGTGGTAACCCTGGCCCTCATCCCACAGGTTCAGCACCAGCAGACCATCGTCATTTAAGATGCGCTCGCAGTCAGCCAGCATATCGGGGCACAGCTGTACCTGCTGCATTCCCTCATCGAGATAGATGTCTGCAAACAGCAGGTCACATGTCTGCTCGGTGCGCATCATAAAATCAGCTGCGTCGGCGACTTCGATGGTTAAGCGAGGGTTGTCTGGCAGGCAAAACCATTGCTGGGCAGCGTCGACAACCTTACGGCGTAGTTCAACGGCCGTGACAGTGCTATCCGGTAACTGGTGTAGCAGTGTTGTTGCAAGGCTGCCGCCGCCAAGTCCCAGCAGGGTAATATGGCGCGGTTGAGGGCAGAAAATCAGTGCCAGTAACATAGCCTGGGTGTATTCATAGAGGGGGATGTGCGGCTGGTTTAGATTAATCGCGCTTTGCTCGCCACCCTCGCCAAAAGTCAGATAACGAATCCCCTGATACTCGAACACATGCAGTGTGCCCCATCGATCCTTACTACGGTGAAGTTCTACGGCCAGGCTGGGGATCATGAAGGGTCACTGTAAACAGGATTTATACGACAGCAGTGTAGAGGGATTTTTCTGCCTCAGCCAGTCGCATGTATACAGGCCAGGAGGCCCGGCCTGTATCACGCGTTTCAGGACAGAACGGGTGCAACCAGTTCAATCAGCTGATTCTTGTTATTGATATTCAGCTTACGGTACACATTATTGACGTGCTTGATAACGGTATGGTGGCTGATATCCAGTTGCTGGGCGACTTTTTTGTAGGACAGGCCGCGGGCATAGTGCTCCACTACGCGTTTCTCTGAAGGGGTCAGCTGACTCAGGACGCCGCGTTCAACGAGGCTGATAAATTCTGCATTTCCTGCCAGCGAGCGACGTTCTACACTCTGAGTACCCAGGTGTGGCTCACGCTGTTTCAGTTCTTCGATGAGTTGATTGGGTAGCTTCTGTTCAACACTTTCGCCCATCTGGCTGCCGATAAACTCACGGAACTGATCAGAGCAATAACGGATGTAGTTCTGATTGTCGACAATAGCCCAGTGCTGGTTACCGTCCCATTCCTGGCACTGCTTGATCTGTGCGCCTAGGTGGAAAGCCTGGATAATATGTGGCGCGATGGTCTCGACGCAAGCGCGTTCCTGTTCAGTAAAATCAGGCTGATCAGGCTTGCGGTAGAGGGATAAGATTGATACGTCAGTATAGCCGTCACGCTGGATCAGGGTACTCAGAGCTGCGCGCACATCCATTTTGGCGGACAGGGCCTCAGTACTAGCCATCTGCTCCTGATGGGCGGCCAGAAATTCACTGTTTACATTCAGCGTCAGTCCGGGTTGCTCGAACATGGGTCGAATGATTGAGTCCTGGAAGTAGATCGGTGCATTTGAGTACAGACTTTCCTCCGGCAGCAGGTAAGAGCACCGGCTGTAGATCTCAAAACTGTTGTTGTTCAGACGTCCAACAATCCACTTGCCTGAATCGAAGGTTACATGTTCCTGTAATACCTCGAACAGCGCCTCTTTCAGCTGATTGGAAGAACACTGATCAACCTTCTGATAGATTTTGAGGATCAACTGGCTGACCGTTTGTTCCATAACGAGGCTCCTGTTTCAAAGAAGGGGTGGTCATTATAACCTGGTAATTTTTTTGAAACGTATGAAAAGTTTAAATTATTTGTATAAAAGTGCAGCTCTGCAAGACCAACCGATTGGTCGGTATTGTTAATGTGAATTGTTAACACTTTAGTACTGCCAAATAATTAATGGGAATTTGTTAACTTTTAATAAAAGTTGAACTTCTTAAGACTAATTTGAATGATAGGCCGGTTTAAATTACAAGTTTTTAGTAGCGACTGATATCTAAAGTGTATGAAGTTAGACAGACCGGTAGGTCTGTAGTACGCAAAATGTACAGTCAAATTGGTGTGCAGGTTGTATGATTTGTGTACCAGAAACAGCGATGTTGTGTTTGAGAGTAAGTATGGCTGAGAGAGCGGTTGTTAAAGCGGTTGAGGTGGTGGTCTGGCTACGGACGCTGATTTACGAGAAGACGTTATCGACGGGCATGCGCCTGCCCTCTGAGAGAGTGATCAGCGAACAGCTTCAGACGTCACGCGTGACAACTCGTGAAGCGTTAAAAATGCTGGAAACACAGGGCCTGATTTATCGCTCAAACCGTCGAGGCTGGTTTGTTACCCCGCCCAGAATAAATTATGACCCAGGTCGAGCTATGTTTTTCATGGAGTATGTTGCGGAGCAGGGGTTTAAACCATTTAGTCATCAGATCAGTAAAAAAAGAGTGCTAGCTGATACGGCATTAGCGAGCCTGCTTTCCATTGAAGAAGGTGACTCACTTGTTGAGCTGAAGCGCGTTCGTGGAGCAGATAATAGGCCGGTTTATGTTGAAACTATCCTGTTACCAGAGCGCCGTTTACCTGGCATTTATGATCATGATCTGGCGCACTCGGTAACTACCGTATTGAAAGAAGAATATAATAAGCCTTGTATGAATGTGGAATTAGAGGTGATTTCTTCCTCGCTAGATAAAGACGCCGCTGAATTACTACAGGCGCCGGTCGGTTACACCAGTGTTGAAATACACCGGGTATCAAGAGACGCTCAAGGGGCACTGGTTGAGTATGATGTTGAGCACTGGCGACATGATGCTCTGAAATTGAAAGTGGAGTTTAATATCCGCTCATAATGAATGGTTTTTGTTATGGGTTTATTATTTTGACGTTCATGAATTTGTCATATCGTTTGCTTAGTCTGTACAGGAATTCTGGTCTATACCAAGGCGTTGCGCCAGCCAGCCATTATCCTGACCTGAGAGTGAACGAAGATGAAACAGCCCTTACGCTATTTGACGACCGCGACGGTTCTGGCTTCCTGTCTGAGTGTGACGGCCCAGGCCGCCACTGAGCTGACAGTTTATACCGCCGTTGAAGCGGAAGACCTCAAGCGTTATGCCCAGGAGTTCAACAAGCAGTATCCGGACATCAAAATTCACTGGGTACGTGACTCCACTGGCATTGTGACAGCGAAACTGCTGGCGGAAAAAGACAATCCACAGGCGGATGTTGTCTGGGGTCTGGCAGCAACTTCGCTGCTGGTGCTGAAAGGGGAAGGCTTGTTAGAGCCTTATGCGCCTGCTGGGCTGGATAAGCTATCGGCTAAATTCCGTGACAGCGATGCCACGCCATCCTGGGTGGGGATGGATGCCTGGATTGCGGCGATCTGTTTCAACACGGCTGAAGCAGCAACGCATAAGCTGCCAGCGCCAACGTCCTGGGAGGATCTGACGAAACCGGTCTACAAGGGCCATGTGATTATGCCGAATCCGGCGTCCTCCGGCACGGGTTTCCTCGACGTATCCTCCTGGTTGCAGATGTTCGGCGAAGATAAAGGCTGGGGCTATATGGACCGCCTGCACCAGAACGTTGCTCGCTACACCCATTCGGGCTCCAAGCCTTGTAAGCTGGCGGCTGCAGGCGAAGCTGTTATCGGTGTTTCATTCGCCTATAAAGGCGCCAGGCTGAAGAAGAAGGGTGCGCCGCTGGATGTTGTTTTCCCAAGTGAAGGGGTGGGCTGGGATATGGAAGCGACCGCAATCGTCAAAGGCACTGACAAACTGGATGCTGCCCAGAAACTGCTGGACTTCTCTATCTCTCGCAACGCCAATGAGATGTATAACAAAGGTTATGCGGTGGTAGCGATGCCGGGTGTTGCCAAGCCAGTACAGTACTTCCCGGAAAACCCGGAGACGCTGATGATTGAGAATAACTTCGAATGGGCGGCAAGCCATCGTAGCGAAATTCTGAAAAGCTGGCAGCAGCGGTACGACAGCAAGTCTGACCCGAAATAACGGACTGTCATCAGACCGTCATAACCCGGCTCCATCCTTCGATGGGGTCGGGTCTTTTCGTACTTTCCCTCTATTTTATAAACCCCTGTTGATACCGGAGCGAACCGATGCGCGAGCGCTATCTGTCGATTAACCATCTTTCTAAACGCTTTGGCGACTTCACCGCGCTGGATGATATTTCGTTAACGGTTGAAGAAGGCGAATTTGTCTGTTTTCTGGGGCCGTCGGGTTGTGGGAAAACCACTTTGCTACGGGCAATTGCCGGACTTGATCTGCAAAGCAGTGGCGAAGTGCACCAGCAGGGGCGTGATATCTCCTGGTTAACGCCAGACAAGCGTGATTTCGGTATTGTGTTTCAGTCCTATGCGCTGTTTCCAAACCTCACGGTGGCCGAAAATATTGGTTATGGTCTGCGTAATCAGGCTGTGGATAAGTCGGCCCGCCAGGCACGGGTTCATGAACTGCTGGCGATGATTGGCCTGCCGGACGCTGGCGCTAAATATCCGGCTCAGTTATCCGGGGGGCAGCAACAGCGTGTTGCGCTGGCTCGCGCGATTGCCACCCGCCCCGGGTTGTTATTACTGGATGAGCCGCTATCGGCACTGGATGCACAGGTGCGGGTACATCTACGCCATGAAATCAAGGCGTTGCAGCGCCAGCTGGGTGTCACCACCATCATGGTGACCCATGATCAGGAAGAGGCGCTGACCATGGCCGACAAGATTGTGGTGATGAATCAGGGGGTGATTGAGCAAGTGGGCACGCCACAGGAGATCTACGCCAGGCCAGCGAGCGCCTTTGTGGCATCGTTTATCGGCACCATGAACTTCCTGCCCAGTACGGTGCTGGACAGCGGTCGGGTACAGGTGGGTGAGCAGTCACTTAACTGCCTTTGTGATGACTATCAGCCCAGCCAGGCGCTGCAACTGGCGATCCGGCCGGAAGATATTCGGGTACGTCACAATGGCGATGCCACTAACCGGCTGGCAGCCGATGTTGAGTCGATTGAATTTCTGGGTTCATTTGTCCGTTCAGAATTGAAAGTGCGTGGTATGAACCACCGGCTGGTGGCAGATTTCTCCATGAACGATGTCCGTGATCTGAATATTCAGCATGGCTCTGAACTGATGCTGGACCTGCCAAGCCAGCGCCTGCACCTGTTCGAGGGTGCGCTATGAAGTCTGCTGTACTGAATCGGCCGTTGCGCATTCAACTGCAGGGCCTGGGACGGGATCAGCTGATTCAGGCTCTGGGGCTGTGTCTGGGGATTGGCGGGCTGATGCTGGCCATGGTGCTACCGCTATGGGCCATCCTGTCGAAAAGTGTGCAGGACAAAGCCGGAAACTATGTCGGCCTGCAGAATTTTATCGAGTATGCCGCCAGTCCCAGCCTGTTTAGCTCAGTCACCCACTCACTGACCATCGCCATGGTAACCACGGTGGTGGTTTTGAGCCTGGCGCTGTTAACGGCCTATGCGTTGACCCGCAGTTGTATGCCGTTTCGCGGCGTGATCCGGGTAGTGATGATGGCACCGATCTTTGCGCCATCGCTGCTGCCAGCGATCTCGCTGGTGTACCTGTTTGGTAATCAGGGGGTACTGAAAAGCTGGCTGCTGGGTGAGACGATTTATGGCCCAATCGGCATTGTGATCAGTCTGGCGTTCTGGTGTTTTCCAGCAGCTACCATGATTCTGATCACCGCGCTGTCCAACACCGATGCCCGGCTTTACGAGTCGGCTAAAGCGTTGCGGACCAGTCCGCTGCGAACCTTTTTCACCGTGACTCTGCCCTCCATCAAGTATGGTTTGATGAGTGCGGGTTTTGTCGTTTTTACCCTGGTCATTACTGATTTTGGCGCGCCTAAAGTGATTGGTGGCCAGTACAACGTGCTGGCTACGGATATCTATAAACAGGTGATCGGTCAGCAGAACTTCCAGATGGGTGCGGTGGTATCGGTGATTCTGTTACTGCCTGCCATGCTGGCCTTTGCGGTCGATCGCTGGGTGCAACGCAAACAGGTGGCGTTGCTCAGTGCCCGGGCTGAACCCCTGCAGCCGAAACCGGAAAAACGTAAAGATCTGACGTTGCTGCTGCTCTGCCTGCCGGTGATCGCTACGATTGTGGGGGTGCTGGGGATGGCCGTTTATGCCTCTCTGGTGACCTTCTGGCCCTACAACCTTGAGTTGTCGTTTAGTAATTATCAGTTTGATCTGATGGACGGCGGTGGCTGGGGAGCTTATTTCAACTCGTTACAGCTGGGATTATGGGTCGCGCTGGTGGGTACCGGGTTGATTTTCACCAATGCTTACCTGGTGGAAAAAGTGCCACAGATGAAAGTGCTGCGTGGCCTGATGCACTTCAATGCAATGATTCCGCTAGCGGTGCCGGGGCTGGTGCTGGGGCTGGCATATATATTCTTCTTTAATCAGCCAGGTAACCCGCTTAGTAGCCTCTACGGCACTATGGCTATTCTGGTGATCTGTACCATTGCTCACTACTACACCGTCTGTCACCTGACTGCCGTAACGGCACTGAAGCAGATTGACCCGGAGTTCGAATCGGTCTCTGCCTCGCTGAAGGTGCCGTTCTATATCACCTTCTGGCGGGTGACGTTACCGGTCTGTTTACCCGCCCTGCTGGATATTTCAATCTACCTGTTTGTGAATGCGGTCAATACGGTCTCGGCGGTAGTTTTCCTCTACTCCACCGATACCATGCTGGCCTCCGTGGCGGTGCTGAATATGGATGATGCCGGTGATATTGCCCCAGCGGCAGCGATGGGGGTGTTACTGATGCTGACCTGCTTCGCGGCCAAGCTTATCCACTGGTTGCTGTCACGCCATTTGTTGTTGCGCACTCAGGCCTGGCGGCTGCGTTAAGTGAACACTGAGTGACAACGTTCATACTGAAGTCCCGGATGGCAGCATCCGGGATTTTTTTTATCATTTCACTGGTGTATACCAGTTAATCCATGACCAGCGGTTTCCAGCCCTGGCGCTGACAGAGTGAGAGAACGGATGTCTTATAGCTATGCTCGCAGGTACACAGGCCCTGTAACCGCCGTCGTGTTTGACTGGGCGGGTACCATGATCGATTTCGGTTCGCAGGCACCGGTGATGGCGTTTACCCGGTTATTTTCGGACCAGGGCGTGGCGATTACCGTGGCTGAGGCCCGTGCACCGATGGGGGTAGAAAAGCGTCAGCATATCGCCTGCTTACTGGCGATGCCGCGGGTGGCCGAGGCCTGGCGGGCGACCCATGGCAGGGTTGCCACCGAGGCTGATATCGACCAGTTATATGCTGACTTTATTCCATTACAGACGGCCGTCATTGCTGAGCGCTCAATACTGATTCCGGGGGCTGCGGAAACGGTAGCCTTTCTGCAGGACAATGATATCCGCGTGGGTGCGAACACGGGTTATGCCCGTGAGATGATCGGTGAGATGGTCAAACGGGCAGCAGAGCAGGGCTATGCACCGGATTCCTGCGTCTGCGCCACGGATGTGCCCTGCGGTCGACCTTTCCCTCATATGCTGTGGCAGAATCTGATGGAGCTGAAGGTCGAGGCGGTACAGTCGGTGGTGAAAGTGGATGATACGATCGCCGGGATTGAAGAGGGCCTGAATGCGGGTTGCTGGACGGTGGCGGTGGCGGTATCGGGGAATGAGGTGGGGTTTGATCTGGCCGAGTGGGATGGGCTGTCCGAGGCGGTGCAGGACCGTCTGCGTATGGCAGCCGCTGCGCGACTACAGCAGGCTGGGGCCCATTATGTGATTGACAGTGTGGTGGAACTACCGGCGGTGATCGATGATATCGAAGCCCGGCTGAGCGAAGGCGAACAGCCCTGAACGCAGGTATTTTCTAAGCGAATAAATATCCTTAGTGGCTCGCCACGTTTTCGCGTGGCGAGCTTGCGTCATCTTTACTTCTTCACCGCCGCAGTCACCGATATCTCAACCAGCAGCTCGGCGCGTGCCATACGTGCTTCAACACAGGCACGGGCAGGGGCGTGACCGGTTGGCACCCATTCATTCCAGATTTCGTTCATGGCTGCAAAATCTTTCATATCACGCAGGTAAAGCGTAGCGCTGAGCATATGCTCGCGATCACTACCGGCCTGTTCCAGCAGAGCATCAACCTTATCCAGCATGGTCTGGGTCTGCTCCTGAATATCGGCAGAGGCATCCGCTGCGACCTGGCCACAGAGGTAAACAGTATCATTGTGCACAACAATGCGGCTGGTGCGCTGGTTGGTTTCCATTCGGGTGATGCTCATGGTACGACCTTCCTGTTAAGTAAGACTAAAGATTGAGTTTAACCCTGCGCTGTAAAGCTTCCCAGTCTGGCTGCGACGAATGGGTGATAATTCGCCCCAGCGGGCTGTCCGTCAGAGTGTCGGCAACAAAAAAGGGAGCTCGCAGGCTCCCTTGCTTATAAAAGTATTGTTTAACCGAAGTAGGCCATCTTCACTACAAACAGCGTCGACAGGATAATCAGTGCCGGATTGAGCTGATCAAACCGGCCAGTCAGTGCCTTGATCGCTGTGTAAGAGATAAAGCCCAGTGCGATACCGGTGGTGATAGAGAACGTCAGCGGCATGGTAACGGCAGCAATAACTACCGGTGCGGCTTCAGTAATATCATCCCAGTCGATCTTGACCAGCGAGTGGGTCATCAGCACGGCAACAAAGAACAGTGCCGGTGCGGTGGCGTAGGCAGGAATCGCCCCGGCCAGCGGCGAGATAAACAGACAGGCCAGAAACAGCAGACCAACCACAACAGCGGTCAGACCGGTACGGCCACCGGCGGCGATGCCGGCACCGGATTCAATGTAGCTGGTGGTGGTGGAAGTACCCATCACGGAACCGGCCATGGTGGCCGTGGAGTCGGCCAGTAACGCACGGCCCAGGCGCGGCAGACGGCCCTCTTTATCCAGCATCTCACCTTTCTGCGCCACGGCAATCAGAGTGCCGGAGGTGTCGAACAGATCGACAAACAGGAACGAGAACACAATGCTGATCAGGCCGATCTGCATCGCCCCTTCCAGGTCCAGCTTGGCAAACGTAGGAGCTACGCTTGGCGGTGCAGAGAATACGCCGTTTAGCTCAACATGGCCGGTGGCAATGCTCAATACAGACACCGCCAGAATACCAATCATTACCGAACCGGTGATGCCGCGATAGAACAGCGCCGCAATAATGACAAAGCCCAGACACGCCATCATCGCGCTCCAGCTACCCATATCACCGATGGTGACCAGGGTGGCCGGGCTATCTACCACGATGCCCGCATTTTTCAGTGCGATAAAGCCCAGAAACAGACCAATACCCGCACCAATACCGCCGCGCAGGGACAGCGGAATGCTGTGGATAATCCACTCGCGGATCTTGAACACCGACAGCAGGAAGAAACAGATCCCGGACAGGAACACCGCACCCAGCGCGACTTCCCATGTGTAGCCCATCTGACCGACAACGGTAAAGGCGAAGAAAGCATTCAGACCCATCCCCGGTGCTAGCGCAACCGGGTAGTTCGCCCACAGCCCCATTACCAGACAGCCAATTGCTGCTGCAACACAGGTGGCGACAAAAACAGCTCCCTGATCCATACCGGTGGTCGCCAGCATGCTCGGGTTAACAAAGATGATATACGCCATGGTCAGGAAGGTGGTAAACCCGGCGACCACCTCTGTTTTCACGTTGGTGTTGTGCGCTCTGAGCTGGAACAGTTTTTCAAGCATTGACTGCTTTCCTGGTTGGTGGGAAAGCGCGGCATTTTACCGATTGGACAAGGCTTGAACAAGCGCTGATCAGCGTTGGCTGGACGCTGGTCAATGCGACTTTGCGGTGAAGTTACGGTGAAGGGAGCGGTACCTGGCTGGCGAGGCAAATCGTCAGCAGCGCTTGCCAGAAGAGTGACTGCTTAGCTGGTATTGGCTGGAACTATCGCCACCTATATTGGCGGCTTTAGATCAGGAAGAGGAAAAAGTACGTTTTAAAGTCAAAATAATGGCGATATGGTCTGAAAGGCCTGTATTTGTTGGGATATGGTCAGATTTTATATAGGAATATTTTTATTCAATGTGGGTGTTGATTGTTGATCTTATCTTAACTTATTGTTTTTACTGATTTTTTTTAAAAATAACTAATGTGTTTTAATCACTTGTATAACTCTATGATTATTAAGTGTTTATTTTTTATGGCGTTTTTTTATTGATATAAGTCAATAATGCTTAATCAACATTGGTCGATAGATTATCGAGAAGAACTTCCAATAGAATTTACAGAGCATTGATTCCTGAAAAATGCTTTTTAACTAGTCAAAAATCAATTAGGAAACTTTCTGATTATTAAAAGTTGATTTTTGATACATCAAAATAGAGCAAGGAGTGCTTTATGTCTGCGAATACGATTGATACTTCCGGTATGACAGTGACTCAGGGGACCGAGGGTGACGATATTCTGACGGGGATGCCAGGGCAGGATGATTGGCTGCAAGGCCTGGCCGGTAACGATACGCTGGATGCCGGACCGGTTGACCCTGCCGGAACGGCTCAGGATCTGCTGGACGGTGGTGAGGGTGACGACACCCTGCGTGCCGAAGCGGGTAGCGACACCGAGATGCTCGGTGGTGCTGGCAACGACATGCTGGAGATCCAGGCGAACTGGAGCGGCCAGAATGGCGCGATTGTGGCGGATGGCGGTGCCGGTGATGACAGCATCACCGTGATGCCGGGCGGCTACGGTATGGCCGATGGCACGGTGGATATCACCGGTGGTACCGGCAACGACGTCATCATGGGCTCCGACAAAGCTGAGACTGTGCATTACAACCGCGGCGACGGTGAAGACCGGGTTGACCTGGCGGATGCCATGGCTGAACTGGACCTGACGCAGGTGGATACAATCCGCTTTGGTGAAGGCATCAGCCAGACTGACCTGCGTCTGGAGCAGGGCTTCAACGGCATAGGTGTTCAGCTGGTGATCCTGGCAAACGGCGTGGATGTGGGTGACCGCATCATCATGGAAGGCACGATTACTGAACAGCTGGAATTTGCGGATGGTACTGCACTGCAGCTGAGCACACTGGCGATTGAAACGATCGGTACTGAGTTTGATGACTACCTGAATGGCACACCGGACAGTGACATCATTCACGGCCTGGGCGGTAACGATACGCTGGAGGCAGGACCGGTTGACCCTGCCGGTGCGACTCAGGATCTGCTGGACGGTGGTGAGGGTGATGACATCCTGCGTGCCGAAGCGGGTAGCGACACCGAGATGCTCGGTGGTGCTGGCAACGACATGCTGGAGATCCAGGCGAACTGGAGCGGCCAGAATGGCGCGATTGTGGCGGATGGCGGTGCCGGTGATGACAGCATCACCGTGATGCCGGGCGGCTACGGTATGGCCGATGGCACGGTGGATATCACCGGTGGTACCGGCAACGACGTCATCATGGGCTCCGACAAAGCTGAGACTGTGCATTACAACCGCGGCGACGGTGAAGACCGGGTTGACCTGGCGGATGCCATGGCTGAACTGGACCTGACGCAGGTGGATAAAATCCGCTTTGGTGAAGGCATCGCCTTGAGTGACCTCCGTGTATCTCAGGTGAATGGTTCAGGAATCCAATTGTTCGTGATGGAGGATGGGGTATTTACAACGGATAGTATCCTGATGGAATTCTCTATAACCGATCACCTGGAATTTTCTGATGGCTCTGTAGCCCGCCTTGCTGATGTTGATGTGGTGGCTTTGCCTTCTGTTGGTACGGATGGCGATGATGTTATTTTTGGTACCTCATCCAATGACCTGATATCAGGCGGTGCCGGTAACGATACGCTGGATGCTGCATTCTCGGGTGGTCTGGATAAGCTCTTTGGTGGTGAGGGTAATGATGTACTCCGAGCTGAAGGCGGAGCTTCTGCTGTGCTGGATGGTGGAAGTGGCTCAGATCAGATCGAAGTTGTTGAAGGGCCGATGGGTACAACCGGTATCGCGACAACGGTTATCGGTGGCACTGGAAATGACTTCATCATGGGGTCAAGTCAGGCTGAGGTGTTTGTCTTCAACCGCAATGATGGCATGGACTGGATCAATGATAGCAACGGTGCTATGGATCCGGCGCAGCAGGATCGTCTGATGTTTGGTGACGGGATTTCAGCCACTGATCTGGCATTTACTGCGAATCCATTTACCCAGGATCTGGCGATTTCCATTATGGAGAACGGGCAGTCAACGGGTGATGCGATCATGCTCGTGGGTGGACAGGTGATGGATGGATCCCAGATTGAACTGCTGGAATTCTCTGATGGCTCAGTGGTTCAGCTAACTGATATCTGGATCGCATAATGTAATCGGGGCTTCGGCCCCGGTTCTTATCGTTACATACTGGCAATAAAAAGCCCGGCTAATCAGCCGGGCTTTCTTCTATCTACAAAAAACCGAAACCTTAGAGGCCCAGTTTCTTCTCCAGATAGTGGATGTTTACCCCGCCTTCCTGGAAGTTGGCATCACGGGTGATGTCCTGATGCAGGGGGATGTTGGTACGGATACCATCCACCAGCATTTCATCCAGTGAGTTGCGCAGGCGCGTCAGTGCGGTTTCACGATCTTCACCGAAACAGATCAGCTTGGCGATCAGTGAATCGTAGTGAGGCGGTACGGTGTAACCACTGTACAGATGCGAATCTACTCGCACACCAAAACCACCCGGGGCATGGAAGTGCTTCACGGTGCCTGGGCACGGCATGAAGGTTTTGGCATCTTCAGCGTTGATACGGGCTTCGAAAGAGTGACCCAGGATTTTAATATCTTCCTGTTTCAGTGACAGTGGCAGGCCGGAGGCGATGCGCAGCTGTTCTTTGACGATATCAACGCCGGTGATCATCTCTGTCACCGGATGCTCTACCTGAACACGGGTGTTCATTTCGATAAAGTAGAAACAACCATCTTCGTACAGGAACTCGAACGTACCGGCACCGCGGTAACCGATCTTGATGCAGGCATCAACACAGGACTGCAGTACTTTAGCGCGGGATTCCGGATCCAGATGAGGCGCGGGTGCTTCTTCCACAACTTTCTGATGACGACGCTGCATAGAGCAGTCACGGTCATACAGGTGGACAGCATTACCCTGACCATCAGCCAGTACCTGCACTTCCACGTGACGTGGGTTCTGCAGGAACTTCTCCATGTATACCGTGCCATCGCCGAAGGCTGCAGCAGCTTCCGACTGTGTCACGTGGACGGAGTTGACCAGCGAGGCTTCAGAGTTCACCACGCGCATACCACGACCACCGCCGCCAGAGGCCGCTTTGATGATGACCGGGTAGCCGATGCGGTTAGCGATTTCACGCATTTTGGCATCGTCATGTACGGGCAGTGGGCCGTCGGAGCCTGGTACTGTCGGTACACCCGTTTTCTTCATCGCCTTGATCGCAGAAACCTTATCGCCCATCAGGCGGATAACGTCTGCAGTCGGGCCGATAAAGGCGAAGCCGGAGCGTTCAACCTGCTCAGCGAAATCAGCGTTCTCAGCGAGGAAACCGTAGCCTGGGTGGATGCCCATGGCGTCGGTAACTTCAGCAGCGCTGATGATCGATGGGATGTTCAGATAGCTTGCGGCGGACTGTGCCGGGCCGATACAGACGGCTTCGTCTGCCAGGCGCACGTGCATCAGATCGCGGTCAGCTTTGGAGTGAACGGCAACGGTCTTGATGCCCAGTTCTTTACAGGCACGCAGAATCCGTAGCGCAATTTCACCCCGGTTTGCGATAACAACTTTTTCCAGCATCCTGGACACCTCGCTTAAACGATGGTCACGAGCGGCTGGTCAAACTCTACCGGCTGTCCGTCTTCTGCCAGAATGGCTTCCACCACACCGGATTTGTCTGCTTCGATCTGGTTCATCATTTTCATCGCTTCAATGATGCAGATAACGTCGCCCGCTTTAATGCTCTGACCCACTTCAACGAAAGATGGGGAGCTAGGAGACGGTGAACGGTAGAAGGTGCCGACCATTGGCGACAGTACTGCATTGGCAGTAGACGCTGCTGGTGCTTCTGCAACAGGTGCCGCAGCTGGCGCTGCAACCGGTGCTACCGGAGGTGCCATCATCGGTGCAGGTGCATAGGCAACTGAGCCGGTCGGGCCACGGCTGATGCGAACAGACTCTTCGCCTTCTTTGATTTCGATCTCGTTGATGTTGGATTCTTCCAGAAGCTCAATCAGCTTCTTTACTTTACGAATATCCATGCTGTTAAGGTTCTCTCTTTATTCAGGTTTTCACTCAATCTGCGCAAGGGCAGACTGCAGTGCAAAT
Organism: uncultured Oceanospirillaceae bacterium; assembly: GCA_913057435.1. Taxonomy (GTDB): domain Bacteria; phylum Pseudomonadota; class Gammaproteobacteria; order Pseudomonadales; family Balneatricaceae; genus Marinobacterium_C. The sequence goes on from CAJXNY010000022.1 coordinate 72,394, forward strand.
TCATAACCACGGGCACCCAGACCACAGATAACGCCCACTGCCTTGTCAGACAGATAGGAGTGATGCCGAAACGGCTCACGGGCGTGAACGTTGGACAGGTGTACCTCGATGAAAGGAATAGCTACCCCCAGCAGGGCATCGCGTATCGCCACACTGGTATGGGTAAAGGCTGCCGGGTTGATCAGAATAAACGCCACCTGCTCATCCCGGGCCTGGTGAATTCGGTTAATCAGATCGGCTTCGGCATTGCTCTGAAAGGCATCCAGCCTGTGGCCAGCTTGCTGAGCCTGATCTGCCAGTCGCTGATTGATATCTGCCAGCGTATCGCTGCCGTAAATTTCCGGCTCGCGGCTGCCGAGCAGATTCAGGTTAGGGCCATGCAGGACCAGAATAGTTGCCATGAAGCGGTCTCTTTTTTCCTGTAATTATGAGGTCAGTCTGTCTGTGTAAACAGGCTGTCATCATCAGTTAGGTGGCTAGTTTGCCCAAGTCCTGAATTGATGTCTATACGATCTGGATAAAGAGTCTATTTTTTGTGGTTTGGCGTCATTTTTGCCGAAATTAACCACTTTTTTACCTGAAATATTGCTTAACAAAAGGGTCTGTTTTGCACCGGTGCATACAGGTTTTGCTGATTTAGGGATTTTCGCTACCTTTTTACAGAAATTAACCGAATATCGTTTGACGTTTTGGGATTAATTGGTGATATTGCAGTGCAGCATGATGTGTTTTTGATCAATGATGAACAAGGGCTGAGGATAAGCAGAATGACCAGGCGGGTAGTGTTCAATCAGAAAGGCGGTGTTGGCAAATCCAGCATCGCAGCAAATCTGGCGGCGATCAGTGCCAGTCGGGGACAGTCGACAGTGCTGATTGACCTGGATCCGCAGGGGAATGCCAGCCATTACCTGCTGAGTGAGGCCTATAATGAAGCCGCGCCAGATATCCGAGACTTTTTTGAACAGACCCTGAGCTTCCAGCTTAACCCCCATCCGCTGGAGAGCTTTGTTCATGCGACTGAGTACGACAACCTCTATGTGATGCCCTCCAACCCGGAGCTGGGTGATCTGCAATCGCGGCTGGAAAGCCGGCACAAAATCTACAAGCTGCGAGATGCGGTGAAGCAGCTGAGCGAGCGGTTTGGGTGCATTATTATCGATACCCCACCGGCGTTTAACTTTTTCTCACTGTCGGCACTGATAGCCGCTGAACGTTGTCTGGTTCCATTTGACTGTGATGAGTTTGCTCGCCAGGCGCTCTACAGCCTGCTGGCGAATGTGCAGGAAACCCGGCTCGATCATAATGAACAGCTGCGAGTAGAAGGCATTGTGGTGAATCAGTATCAGCCGCGGGCAACCTTTCCACAACGGATTGTAGAAGCGTTGCTGGATGATGATCTGCCGGTGCTGGAAACCCGGCTGGCGTCTTCGGTCAAGATGAAAGAATCCCATGATCAGTGCTGTCCGCTGATTTTTATGGCACCGAAGCATAAGCTGACAGGTCAGTTCGTGGCGCTCTACGATGAGCTGGAAGCCCGCACTGTCTGAATCCCACTGTCGGGTGGCTGCAAGCTTGGTATACTGCGGCCATGAATGCTGTTATTGAAAACTCTGACAATACACTCCCTCCACTGACCGCTGAGCAAGCTGAAGATCGCCGCTGGATGGCTTATGCCATGCAGCTGGCGCAGCGTGCTGCCGAGCTGGGTGAAGTACCCGTAGGGGCAGTGCTGGTCCATCAGGGTCAGGTGATTGGTGAAGGCTGGAATCAGCCGATCAGCAGTCATGACCCCACCGCACATGCCGAAATGCTGGCACTGCGCAATGCTGCCCAGGCAATTGAAAACTACCGGCTGATCGATTCCACGCTGTATATCACCATAGAACCTTGCACCATGTGTGCCGGGGCGATTGTGCATGCGCGGGTGGCGCGGGTGGTGTTTGGTGCCACTGAGCCCAAGGCCGGGGCGGCGACCAGCAATGGCCAGGTGTTTGATCAGCCCTGGATGAATCACCAGGTGGCGTATGAAGGCGGGGTGCTGGCGGAGGCGTGTAGCGCCCAGATCAGTGCCTTTTTTAAGCAGCGCCGGGCCCAGAAAAAAGCGCTCAAACAGCAACAGCGAACAGAGGCAGAGCAGGCGCGCCAGCAGCAACAGTCTTGAGCGCGCCGAGGGGAATTGCTGTTAGAGGGTGGCTGGCACCTGGTTGATCGCCTGGCTGTTGTCGGAACCCTCGGCTTCAGCCGGGTTCAGTATTTCGTCGGGCTGCTTCATCTGCTCCACCTGTACTTCCCATTTCAGCAATTCCAGATATTTGCGGATGTTAGCGACGTACCGTACGGGTTCATAGCCACGGGCATAGCCACGTTTGACGGTACTGTAATACTGTTTCTTGGTTAGAAGCGGTAAGAATTTCTTCACATCGTCCCAGCTATCCGGATTCTTGCCCCCCCGTTTGGTCAGAATACGGGCATCTTCCAGGTGACCATATCCCACGTTATAGCTGGCCAGAGCAAACCAGAGCCGGTCAGGGTTCTGCACCCGTTTGGGTATCTTTTTCTCCACTAAGCGCAGGTAGCGAGCGCCGCCAATAATACTTTGTACCGGGTTACGACGGTCTTTTACACCCACTTCTTTGGCGGTGGTACGGGTCAGCATCATAATGCCGCGTACACCCGTGGGAGAGACGGCTTTGGGGTTCCAGTGGGATTCCTGGTAGGCCACCGAGGCCAGCAACTTCCAGTCCCAGCCGGATTCCTGCTCTGCAATCTGGAACAGCTGGCTGTACTGCGGCAGTTTGGTTTTCAGATCTTTCTTGAAGGTTACCGTGTCAAAGTAATTTAGCTGGTTGCTGCGCTCCAGATACTTGCGTTTGAGTTTGCCAATCAGTTGCTGGGTTATTTCGCGGGCAAAGAACCGGTCCAGTGCTTCTTTTAGCGAGCCATCGTGGTGGCGGTTAAGCATCCAGGCGACCGGCTGCGACTGTTCCAGCGGGAAGGCGCGCTTGAGCCCCGGGAAATAGCTGCGCTGGGCATCAAACAGCGTGGAGTCAGCGATGCTGTAGTCGACTTCACCGCTATAGACCATTGCCAGCAGTTCCAGACTGGAGGTGTTGTCCGGTTCCTGCCATTGCAGATCAGGGTGAGCCAGCTGGTAGCGAGTTAGCAGCTCGGAATGGCTGGAAAAAGGCAGCGCAACGAGTTTTTTATCGTAGAGATCAGCGAGCTGCTTCGGCGCTTTGTTCCCTTTCTTGACGCGATACACCACGCTGGCGGCGGCATGCATATATGCTGGAGAAAAATCGAACTCAGCCTGGCGTTTCGGGGTGATGGTCAGCATGGAAGCCGCCAGATGAGCGTTACGGTGACGCAGGCTGGTGATCAGTTCACCAATATCATCTTTGACAATGGTTTCCAGCCGAACGCCCAGATAGCTGGCGAAGGCTTTGCTCAGTTCATACTCAAACCCGGCCGGAACTCCACGGTCCTGGTACCAGCTGCTGGGGCTGTTGCGGGTGAGCAGGCGCAGGGTGCCGCTCTCGCGGATCGCTTCCAGCTGGGTTTTGCTGTTGTAGCTCAAAAGCAGCGGCAACGTGAACAGCAAGACAAGGCTTAAAAAATAAAAAGCGGCCTGGCGGCGGCGTGTCGTAGACAACATGGGCAATAACTCTGGATGCGACTCTCTGGATATCTGGCTCTTTCTGGTCTATTTCTGGTCACAGGGTAGGGCATCAGGTAGAATTTCCTGCCTGATTTTCACCTGTAACTCCTGCCGATCCCCGGCAGCACTTTAGAGGCTCGTTAAGAAAATGCTGGCACTGCGTGGAGCTCCTGCTCTTTCTGCTTTCCGTCACGACAAGCTACTGTCACTCATTCAGTCTGAAGTACCCGCTGTTACAGCGCTGTACGGTGAGTTCATGCACTTTGCAGATCTCTCTGCGCCGCTGACTGAAGAGCAGCAATCTGTGCTTGATCGTATCCTGCGTTACGGCCCTAAGGCTGAAGTACAGGAACCGACTGGCCAGCTGATGCTGGTAGTACCGCGTCCGGGCACGATTTCACCCTGGTCCTCCAAAGCGACTGATATTGCTCACAACTGTGGCCTGAACGCGATTAAGCGTCTTGAGCGCGGTGTGGCTTACTATATTCAGGCATCCAGCCCGCTTGATCAAGCGGCGCAGGATAAAGTCATGGCAATTGTGCATGATCGAATGGTCGAAGCGGTACTGCCTGCAATGGATCAGGCACAGGCATTGTTCCGTGAAGATGAGCCCGCTCCGCTGACGGCTGTTGATGTACTGGCCGGTGGTCGTGAAGCACTGGCTAAAGCCAACGTTGAGCTGGGCCTGGCACTGGCAGACGACGAGATCGACTACCTGGTCGAAGCGTTCCAGCAGCTGGGGCGTAACCCGAACGACATCGAGCTGATGATGTTTGCCCAGGCAAACTCTGAGCACTGCCGTCACAAAATCTTCAATGCCTCCTGGGATATTGACGGTGAAGCGCAGGACAAATCACTGTTCTCGATGATCCGTAATACCAACGAGCTGGGTGGCGAGAACATCCTGTCTGCGTACTCTGACAACGCCGCCGTGATGAACGGTGCGACGGCGGGCCGGTTCTTCCCTAAACCGGACAGCAAAGAGTACAGCTACAATCAGGAAGAAATTGCCATCCTGATCAAGGTTGAAACCCATAACCACCCGACCGCCATTGCCCCGCATTCAGGTGCTGCGACTGGTTCCGGTGGCGAGATCCGTGATGAAGGCGCAACCGGTAAAGGTTCCAAGCCAAAAGCGGGCCTGACCGGTTTTACCGTATCTGATCTGAACATCCCAGGCTTTGAACAGCCATGGGAAAGCCAGTACGGCAAGCCTGATCGCATCGTATCCGCACTGGATATTATGATCGAAGGCCCGGTGGGTGGTGCAGCGTTTAATAACGAGTTTGGTCGTCCTGCGCTGAACGGTTACTTCCGTACCTTCGAGCAGAAGGTCAACGGCGCAGCCGGTGAAGAAGTACGTGGTTATCACAAGCCGATCATGATCGCCGGTGGTTTCGGTAACATCCGCACCGATCACGTTGATAAAGGTGAAATCCCGGTCGGCGCGAAGCTGATCTGTCTGGGTGGCCCGGCGATGCAGATCGGCCTGGGGGGTGGTGCGGCGTCGTCCATGTCATCCGGTACTTCATCTGCGGACCTCGACTTTGCCTCAGTACAGCGTGAAAACCCTGAGCTGGAGCGTCGCTGTCAGGAAGTGATTGACCAGTGCTGGCAGCAGGGTGATGAAAACCCGATTGCCTTTATCCACGACGTGGGTGCCGGGGGTCTGTCCAATGCCTTCCCTGAGCTGGTGAAAGATGGCGGCCGTGGCGGTAACTTCGAACTGCGCAACATCAACAATGATGAGCCGGGTATGAGCCCGCTGGCGATCTGGTGTAACGAAGCGCAGGAGCGCTATGTTATGGCCGTTGAGCCAAAAGATATGGCCCGCTTCGAAGCTATCTGTGCCCGTGAGCGCTGCCCATACGCCATCGTTGGTGACGCCACTGAAGAGCATCACCTGACGCTGGGCGACACCCACTTCCAGAACAATCCGGTGGATCTGCCAATGAGCGTGCTGTTCGGCAAACCGCCGAAGATGCATCGCAGCGTTGAGCGTAAAACCTACGACGTGCCAGCGTTTGATGCCAGCGGCATTGATCTGGAAGAAGCGGCTGAGCGGGTGATGAAGCTGCCAGCCGTGGCATCCAAGTCGTTCCTGATCACCATCGGTGACCGTTCAATCACTGGCATGGTTGCCCGTGACCAGATGGTTGGCCCATGGCAGGTGCCGGTGGCTGACTGTGCGGTTACCACTGCGGCTTACGACACCAATGAAGGTGAAGCGATGGCGATGGGTGAACGTACCCCGCTGGCGCTGGTTGATTCCCCTGCTTCGGGCCGGATGGCGATCGGTGAAACCGTCACTAACCTGGCCGGTGCTCGCATTAAAGACATCATCGATATCAAACTGTCTGCCAACTGGATGTGTGCCGCAGGCCACCCAGGTGAAGACGAAAAACTGTACGACACAGTGAAAGCTGTGGGTATGGAGCTGTGTCCTCAGCTGGGTATCACCATCCCGGTGGGCAAAGACTCCATGTCCATGCGTACCGTGTGGAACGATGACGGCGAAGACAAGTCCGTAACTGCGCCAATGTCGCTGGTGATTACCGGTTTCGCTCAGGTGCTGGATGCGCGTAAAACGCTGACACCACAGCTGCGTACCGATCAGGGTGAAACTGACCTGATCCTGCTGGATCTGGGTAACGGTCAGAACCGTCTGGGTCTGTCTGCGCTGGCGCAGGTATTCAACCAGGTGGGTCAGGACGTACCGGATGTTGATCAGCCAGAGCTGCTGGTTGCCTTCTTCCAGGCGATGCAGGAACTGAACGAACAGGGCCTGCTGCTGGCCTACCATGACCGTTCTGATGGCGGCCTGTTCACCACCGTGGCCGAGATGGCGTTTACCGGTCGTACCGGGGTTGATATCAACCTGGATATGCTGGCAGCGGATACCTCTGAGCTGGCCGCTGCGCTGTTTGCTGAAGAGCTGGGCGGTGTGATTCAGGTGAAACGTGATGACCTGCAGACTGTCCTGACCGAGCTGAATGCAGCGGGCCTGGGTGAGGTTGCCAAGGTGATCGGTACCCTGAATGACGACGATACGTTGAATGTTTACTTCGACGAAGAAGAGATCTACAACGAGAGCCGTGTTCAGCTGCAGCGGTGGTGGGCAGAAACCTCCTACCAGGTGCAGTCTCTGCGTGATAACTCCGACTGTGCGCAGCAGGAATTTGACGCTCTGCTGGATACCGCTAATCCGGGTCTGAGTGCTGAACTGAGCTTCGACGTTAATGAAGACGTTGCCGCACCGTTCATCAGCACCGGCGCACGGCCACAGATGGCAATCATCCGCGAGCAGGGCGTTAACGGCCACGTGGAAATGGGCGCCGCCTTTGACCGCGCAGGCTTTGCCGCCGTGGATGTACATATGAGCGATATCCTGGCCGGCCGTGTCAGCCTGGATCAGTTCAAAGGCCTGGTGGCCTGTGGTGGTTTCTCGTACGGTGACGTACTGGGTGCCGGTGAAGGCTGGGCCAAGTCCGTACTGTTCAACAGCATCGCCCGTGATCAGTTTGAAGCGTTCTTCAACCGTGATGACAGCTTCGCGCTGGGTATCTGTAATGGTTGTCAGATGCTGTCTAACCTGCACGAGCTGATTCCAGGTGCTGAACTGTGGCCGCACTTCGTGCGTAACCAGTCTGAGCAGTTTGAAGGCCGTGTTGCCATGGTAGAAGTGCAGGAAAGCAACTCCATCTTCCTGCAGGGTATGCAGGGTTCACGTATGCCAATCGCCATCGCCCATGGCGAAGGCCGTGCCGAGTTCACCGACGAAGCACACCTGGCAAATCTGCAGAGCGCTAACAGCGTTGCGCTGCGTTATGTGGATAACTACGGCAACGTCACCGAAAGCTACCCGGCGAACCCGAACGGCTCGCCAATGGGCATCTCCGGTGTCACCAACGCCGACGGCCGCGTCACGATTATGATGCCGCACCCTGAGCGTGTATTCCGTGCGGTGACCAACAGCTGGGCCCCTGAAGCCTGGGATGAAAACGGCGCCTGGATGCGTATGTTCCGCAATGCACGGGTCTTTGCGGGCTAAGCCTCACTGACAGTTTGATGCGTTAAACAAACGGCAGCCCTCGGGCTGCCGTTTTTGTTTTTGCAGCGACCGACGGTGTGCTAAGACGGCATGATATCTGAGCTATATCTGTCTGTTTGCTGTGGATTGTACCCGGATGTTAAGACGATCCGGGTATAGTGGGATGGCTGCGGGTTCTTTATCATTCATTCAGGTGTTGCTGTAACAGACGTGTTGTTGAATGAATTTTCAGCGCTGTGGCAGGTCATTGAATATGCAGGGTTAACGTTTTTTGTAATGGATCAGACTGGTGCTTGGATTACACAGGGTTTAATCTGCTCAGGCGTTCTTATTAAAGTGAACAGGGGAATTTTAGTGAGACAGTTCTGCGTGATGCTGATCGCGCTGCTGTGTGCAGGGAGCAATGTCTGGGCTGAGGATTTGCCCGTAGCAGCTGAACCAGGGCCGGTGATTCTGACGGTTGTGAACAGTGTGGCTGAAAGTAAACGGTACCAGTTTACGCTGCAAGACCTGCAGTCACTGGAGAGTCATACCTTTACCCTGACTCATGACTGGAGCGATAGCCCACACCGTTATACCGGACCTCTGTTGAGTGCAGTGCTTGAAAAAGCAGGTATGAAAGGCACTACCGTTAAGCTGCGCGCCTTGAATGAGTACTTTATTGAAATCCAGCGACCTTTTATCGAGAAATATCAGCCGATTCTGGCCTGGCAGGAAGATGGGCTTACATTGAGTATCCGCAATAAAGGCCCACTCTGGTTGATGACGCCATTGCACCAATACCCGGAGCTTAATGAGCCTGCGAATGTTTCCAAATTGATCTGGCAGTTGTCTACCATCGAGGTGCGTTAAGTGACAGGCTCTCGCGATTCGCATTCGGATAGACGTCCTGGCGCACGCTGGCTGGTGGTTATCGTACTGGTGTTCTGTATCAGTGTCGTGATCAGCATGGTGCAGCTAAGGACGACCGTAAAACTTCTGGATTACCGGCCCGGTACCAGTATCTGGGCACTGTTCCAGCTTAAAAATGAATACCGCAATCTTCGAGGCAAATTGTTGATGTATCAGAATGGTCTGGTACATCACGACGCACTGATGATGTCTTACGATATCCTCTGGAGCCGTTTCCCTGTGTTACAGGAGGGACTGGATGCCAACCAGATTCGTGCCCTTGAGGGCGGCGCCTCATTGCTTAATATCGCCTTTGACGACCTGAAAAGCATGGATATGCAAATGCAATATCTGCGTCAGGGCGATGTTGCGGGGGCGACACATCTGCGAGATCAGCTGGAACGCTTCAGTCTTAAAATTGATGACCTGGCACTGACTAATTTCCATCACAATAACCAGTACTTCCGTAAAAATGATCAGCGTATGCGTGCCCTGCAGATGCAACTGGGCTACCTGCTGCTGGGGATTTTGTTCAGTGGCTCATTCCTGTTATGGATGTTGTTCCGGGAGAACCGTCATAACCGCTATCAGGCGCTACATGACAGCCTGACGGATATGCCGAATCGTAAACTGTTGCGTCAGCATATGAGGGAGCTGGCTGGTTCTGGTAAGCCCTTTGCGCTGCACTTGCTGGATCTCAACGGTTTTAAAGAAGTGAACGATACGCTGGGCCATCAGTCCGGTGATGAGCTGCTCAAAGCCGTTGCCAATCGGTTGCTGGAGAGTATGGCTGACAGTCGGAATTATATGGTCGCTCGGCTGGGGGGGGATGAGTTTGCGGTCGTACAGCATCCTCTGGTTGATCATGCTGAGGCCGAAGAGGTCGCGGGACTGATCATAGAGGCACTCACTCCGGCATTTGATATCGATGACAACCTGTCGTTTGTGGGCGCCAGTATTGGTACAGCGCTCTATCCAGAACATGCAGGGCGGGTGCGGGATTTACTTAGTCGGGCTGATCTGGCGATGTATCAGGCGAAGAAGTTTTCACCGGTGTCTGCTTTCTGTTTTTTTGAAGAAGCCTTTAATGACCGGCTCAAGCGCAGGCAGTTGCTGCACCGTGATCTGCGTGATGCCTTACAGGTACCGCAAAGCCAGCTACGGCTGGAGTACCAGCCGTTAGTGGATCTGCAGACAGAAAAGGTTTCCAGCCTTGAAGCTTTATTACGCTGGGACCATCCATCACTGGGGGCGATTCCACCGATGGAAGCTATCGAGGTGGCTGAGCAATATGGACTGGGTCAGCAGCTGGGGAGCTGGGTATTACGTGAAGCCTGTCAGCAGAACCGCCGCTGGCAGGATGCCGGGTCTGAGCCGGTTCGTATTGCGGTAAATATTTCGCCGTCGATGTATCAGCTGGATCTGGTTGAAACCGTGCGGCTGGCTTTGTCTCAAGCTGATTTATCCGCGGCCTGCCTGACCATCGAGGTCACTGAAGATACCACTATTAAGCTGCTGCATGAGTCAATGGGGGTTCTGCCGGGCTTGCAGCAATTGGGCGTGACGATCGCACTGGATGACTTTGGTACCGGACTCTCATCGCTGAGCCATTTGAAAGACTTGCCGGTGCAAGTATTGAAAATTGATCGCAGCTTTGTCAAAGACCTGGCATCGCCAGAGTACTGCTCAAAACTGATTGGCGGCATTATTCAGCTGGGCCATACCCTGAATATGAGTGTGGTTGCTGAGGGCATTGAGGATAGCGAAATTCGCGATATATTACGGCAGTATGGTTGTGATATTGGCCAGGGCTATTATTACAGTCGCCCGTTAGGTGCAGAGAAAATACCCGCTATGCTGGTGCGGCTGGGAGTGAAAGCACTGGTGGTTACTCAGGCAGAACTGTTGCCTGAGTAACCACCCCCACTTAAAACTGATCCAGCAGTTCGGGCCGGTAATCCGTTATCTCAATGCTGAACTGATGCTGTTCCAGCAGATTGCTCAGCTCAGTGATTGCTTTATTCAACTCGTCCATGGTGATGGTGTTGTTATCCAGGTGATAGAGCTGCTTTGAACCCTGGTAACTGAAATTCATAATCACCATCGCGTCTCGATTACCTTCCTGCATAGCCGCTTTAATCGCTTTCTGTTTGCGGTAGATCCGGTTTAACGCCTGCTTGAGTTGCCAGACGTACATCAGCTCATACATCCATGGGTGGTGTCGGTAGCGGCGAATCAGGTAGCCCGCGACAATGGCTGCGCTTGCTGCGCCTGCAACGTTGAGGGCAAAGTTGGAATCCCCGGTACTGTTGGTCAATAACATCAGCAATTGAGAGACCACCAGTGCGATGCTGAGCATTAGTACAGACACGCCAATGAACAGTTGCTTGAAGTGCTTGCTGTAGCGTTGTTTATCAATGTCTTTGAGTTGCATTACTGTCTTCGACCTCCATGCATCATGCGGGGCTAGTGTACCTGATCACTCATCGTCTGTCTGAAGCGGGCTCTGGGAGTAACGGCCTGGCTTGTGGTTCAGGGTCAGTACCAGATTACAGACCACGGCCGCACCGACCGACAGGGTAAGCATCCAGAAATCCACACTGAAAAAAGCACTGACGACAATGATGCAATCCAGTGCCATCTGTACTTTACCCGCGCGCAGGCCAAAGCGCTTTTGCAGAAACAGCGCCAAAATGCCAAAGCCGCCCAGGCTGGCCTTGTGGCGGAATAGCACCAGCATACCGACCCCAACCAGTGTGCCGCCCATAATAGCCGCGTAAACGGGCTCCAGTTGCCCTATATGGATAAACCGGTGCAGGTTATCAACACAGGCCGAAACGACAGTAACGGCCACCAGAGTGTTCAGGGTGAAGCGACGGCCCAGTTGCTTCCAGGCTAACAGATAGAAGGGCAGGTTGATCAGAAAGAACAGCTGGCCAAAACTGAAGTCTGTCAGCTGGGTTAGCAGCAGGGTTAGTCCGGCAGTACCACCGGTGAGTAAACCGGCCTGGGTAAAGAGGTACACGCCCAGAGAGACCAGACTGGAGGCAGTGAGCAGGGCCAGCAGGTCTTCAGGCAGTGGATGGTTATCGGTGTTCTTCATAGGAAATACGGTGACCGTTATCAGGCGAATGTCGGGCTCGATTATAGGCCGGGTACGGTAGCAGGCAATGTTGTGATCAGATTCGTGGCAGAGAATGATGACAGCGGTAATCAGTCAGCCAAATTTACTACTGTCTGCTTTTTAACCGATTGAAAAAATTATACATTTTTTTGAAAAAGGGTGTTGACGAAAATATTCTGGACGGTATTATATGCGCCATCGCTTGGAGGGATGGCTGAGTGGTCGAAAGCACCGGTCTTGAAAACCGGCGGGGGTTAATAGCCCTCCTAGGGTTCAAATCCCTATCCCTCCGCCATTAGCGGTATGTAGTTCCTCGATAGCTCAGTTGGTAGAGCAGTAGACTGTTAATCTATTGGTCGCTGGTTCGAGTCCAGCTCGAGGAGCCACACAAAATATCCGCAAATCTGAGTTCCTCGATAGCTCAGTTGGTAGAGCAGTAGACTGTTAATCTATTGGTCGCTGG
>CAJXNY010000023.1 GCA_913057435.1 uncultured Oceanospirillaceae bacterium
GGTGCTCGACCATGGTTACTCTATCTCCGAAGCCAGCCGTGCAGTTGATGTTGGCACCACCGCACTTCGGCGCTGGGTTACTCAGCTACAGCAGGAACGCAGCGGAGCTACTCCAGCTACTAAAGCGCTCACGCCAGAACAAAAGCGTATTCAGGAGCTGGAAGCACGTATTGACAGGCTGGAGCGTGAGAAGACTATTTTAAAAAAGGCTACAGCTCTCTTGATGGCGGAAGATCACGTACGTATGCGCTGATTGAGCAGTTGAGGGAGCAGGAACCTCTGGAGCTGGTTTGCTCAGCGTTTAATACCCCAACCTCCAGCTTTTATGACTACCTGCATCGACAACAAACAGTGGATGCAGAGCGGCTGCGCCTGCGCAGTGAAGTGACCCGGTTGTTTCATGCCAGCCGTGGTTCGGCGGGTAGCCGAACGCTGACCCTGATGATGCGCAAACTGGGCCATACCATGGGTCGCTACAAGGTTCGAAGTCTGATGCAGGAGGCTGCACTGGTAAGCAAGCAGCCTGGCTTACACCGATACAAACCTTGCACTGAAGAGCGGCCAGATATCCCGAATATACTGGATCGCCAGTTTGATGTGGAGATGCCTGATATGGTCTGGTGTGGGGATATTACATACATCTGGACCGGAAGCAGCTGGAGTTACCTGGCAACCGTTCTGGATCTGTATAGTCGCCGTATTGTGGGATGGGCGCTGTCGTCAGAACCCGATGCGGAGCTTGTTCTCAAAGCGCTGGATATAGCATATGAGCAACGGGGAAAACCTCAGGGGCTACTGTTTCACAGCGATCAGGGGAGTCAGTATGGCAGCCGGAAATTCACGCAGCGCCTCTGGCGTTACCAGATTGTGCAAAGCATGAGTCGACGCGGAAACTGCTGGGATAATGCGCCTATGGAGCGGCTGTTCCGTAGCCTGAAAACTGAATGGATACCTGCAACAGGTTATACCTCACTGAGCGAGGCACAGAGAGATATCAGCTACTACCTGATGGATTATTACAACACCCAGCGACCGCATAGCCACAATCAGGGGCTTTCACCTGTCGCAGCAGAGAATCAACTTAATTTACTGTCCGGGATTAGTTGACCACTACACCCCATGTGCACCCTGCGAGCATAAAAGACTAGGGCATCGCCAGGTGGCTAATTACGAAAGACCCCGAGTGCTTAATTGCCTCGGGGTTTTTTCGTTGTACGGAAAAAGCAGGACAGCGGATCGCTAGCCAGCTGGATCCTGCGAGGTGGCCTGCTACGCCCTGTCGCAGCGCGCTCCGCACGCGTCTGGTCTGTCGTAATCCCCGGTTGGTCGTGTTTGAGAATTACTTATCAAAGCTTCATAATAGAACTTCAGGTTCCATTAAAAGGTTATGAATAAATGACATCGCAACGTGCAGGACGGGGGCCATCTGTGACCCGTGTGATGGAGATTGTGGAAGCTGTGTCCTCGTTAGAGCAGCCCATGTCGCCCGCCGATCTTTCGTTTTTACTGGGTATTCCCAAGGCCAGCCTGCATCGTCTGATCCAGCAGCTGGAGGATGATGGTTATGTACAGACCAATATGCGCGGGAAGATCGTGCCGGGTCGGCGGATGTATAAGCTGGCGCTAGGGGTATTGCACAGCAGCCGTTTTCAGATCCAGCGTCAGGCTATTCTGCAGCGCTTGGGGCGGCAGCTGGATGAGGCCTGTGGCATTGCGATCCCAGATGGCACCGAGATGGTGTATTACGACCGGGTAGAGTCCAGCTGGCCGTTACAATTCAACCTGAAAACGGGCAGCCGGGTACCGCTGTGGTGCACCTCCAGCGGTAAGCTATATCTGAGTTTTCTGGCCAGGAATATGCGCCATCGAGTCATTCATAATTTGCCGCTGGACAAGATGTCGCGCTCTACATTGACGGATCCGGAAAGCCTGGAAGCATCGCTACTGGCGATCAGGGCCAATGAGATGGGTATTGATAACGAAGAGTATATGGATGGTATGGTGGGTTGTGCAGTGCCGATTAAAAATGCCGAAGGTCAGTTTATTGCCAGCCTCTATACCCATGTTCCGGTCGTGCGTAAAAGCCTGGATGAGTTGAAGGCGTTTGAACCGCTGCTGCGCCAGGCGGCGGCTGACATCAGTGATCTGGTGAACTCACCGGTGATCGATAGCGGCGAGTAAGTATTGAATGGAAAGAAAAAGCCCCGCACTGGCATCAGGGCGGGGCTGTTTTCTGTCTAACGATCAGGCCGGGAAAGAGAACTCGGCCCCTTCACGTACACCGCTGGACGGCCAGCGCTGGGTGATGGTTTTACGCTTGGTGTAAAAGCGTACAGCGTCCGGGCCGTAGGCATGCAGATCACCAAACAGCGAGCGCTTCCAGCCGCCGAAGCTATGGTAGGCAACCGGTACTGGCAGCGGTACGTTAATACCGACCATCCCCACTTTGATGTTATCGCTGAAGTAACGGGCGGCTTCGCCATCACGGGTGAAGATGCAGGTACCGTTACCGTACTCGTGGTCATCGATCATCTTCATCGCTTCTTCCATTGAGTTTACTCGTACGACGACCAGTACCGGACCGAATATCTCTTCCTGGTAGCAGGTCATAGCGGTTGTCACCTGATCGATCAGGGTGCCGCCAACGAAGAAGCCGTTCTCGTAGCCTAGTACCGTAACATCACGGCCATCTACCACAATAGTGGCACCCTGCTCGGCAGCGCTACCGATGTAACCCTGCACTTTTTCCATATGCTGACGGGTGATCACCGGACCAAAGTCATTGCTGTTATCAGTGCAGGCACCGACCTTCAGACTTTTCATCCGTTCTTTCATTTTGCTGACCAGCTGATCGCCGGCGCTGTTACCCACGGTGACGGCCACAGAGATCGCCATACAACGCTCACCGGAGGAGCCGAATGCCGCGCCAGTCAGTACGTTAACGGCGTTATCCATGTCTGCATCTGGCATGACGATGGCGTGGTTTTTTGCTCCACCCAGGGCCTGACAACGTTTGCCATTTGCGCTGGCGGTGGTGTAAATGTATTCGGCGATTGGTGTGGAGCCAACGAAGCTGACAGCTTGGATACGTGGCTCAGACAACAAAATGTCCACGGCTTCTTTATCACCGTTAACAACGTTCAGGACACCGGCAGGCAGGCCTGCTTCGTACAGCAGCTCGGCAACCAGCATCACGGAAGACGGGTTACGCTCGGATGGTTTGAGTACGAAAGTGTTACCGCAGACGATTGCCATTGGGTACATCCACAGTGGCACCATGGCCGGGAAGTTGAACGGTGTGATACCCGCGACAACCCCCAGTGGCTGGAATTCGCTCCAGCAGTCGATGGCCGGGCCGACGTTTTTACTGTGCTCACCCTTGAGCAGTTCCGGGGCATAACAGGCGTATTCGACACACTCGATGCCACGCTGCAGTTCACCCTTGGCATCGTGACCGATCTTGCCGTGTTCTTCGCCAATGACCTCGGCTAGCCGGTCGGCATTCTGCTCCAGCAGCTCTTTGAAGCGGAACATGATGGCAGCGCGTTTCTGTGGTGGGGTGTTGCGCCATGCCGGGTACGCTGCTTCGGCAGCGCTGATCGCTTCATCGACGGTTGCGGCGCTGGCCATGGCCACGTGTTTGCTGACCTCTCCTGTTGCCGGGTTGTAAACAGGGGCAACGCGTTCGTCGCCATGCAGGGTGACAGGGCTGTTATTGATCAAGTGTGCAACGGTTTTCATCGGGGTTACTCCTGGTTCCAGAGGGCTTTATAGATATCAACAATCTCTTGCTGGCTTGGGATGCGCGGATTGTTGTTGGGGGATCCTGAATTGAGGGCCTGAGTGGCCATCTCATCGACCAGTGACATGAACTGGTCACGGTCGATGCCAAACTGCTGGGGTGTTGGTACCTGCAGTTCAGCGTTAAGGGCATGCAGTTCTGCCAGTAATTTCTGACTGGCCTGATCGGTGCTGTCCTGTGAGGTCGCCACGCCCATAGCGCGGGCACAGTCGGCGTAGCGTTCGGGCGCTGCGCTGATAGAGAACGCCGTTACGCTGGGTAGTAACATGGCATTGGACAGCCCGTGAGGGACGTGGAAAAAGGCACCGATCGGGCGGCTCATACCATGTACCAGTGCCACCGAGGCGTTAGAAAAACCAATGCCGGCCAGAGTTGAACCCAGCATCATCGCTTCACGGGCGGGCTTGTCTTTGCTGTCTTTATAAGCACGGCGCAGGTTCGGGCCGATCAGGCTCATGGCGGCCAGGGCCTGAGTGTCGCTGTAGGCATTGGCTTTCTGGCTGACATAGGCTTCCATGGCATGAGTCAGCGCATCAATGCCCGTGTCGGCGGTAATCCGCGCAGGGAGGCTAAGGGTCAGACTGTAATCAACCAGGGCGGCAACCGGCATAAAGCCGATTCCGACGCAAAGCATTTTCTCGTCATTGGCTTCATCGGTAATGATGGTGAACTTGGTCGCTTCTGAGCCGGTACCCGCGGTGGTCGGGATGGCAATAATTGGCAGGCCAGCTTCGTTAACGATACGCGGGAATTTGTAGTCGCGCATCGAGCCGCCATGCTTGCCGAGGATGGCAATGGCCTTGGCACTGTCGATCGGGCTACCGCCGCCCAGAGCGATAATTGAGTCGTAGTCGCCGTTCTGGACCTGGTCCACACCGGCCATGATTGAGCCAATGGTCGGTTCGGGAACCGTGTCGGCAAACACATCACAGAACACCATATGGTTGGCCAGTGTGGCTTCGATCTGGCTGACGTAGCCCAGCTCTACCATGACCTTGTCGGTGATAATCAGAGGGCGTTTGCAGTTCAGGCTGGCCAGCACAGCAGGTATTTCCTGGCTGGCGCCTTCGCCCACCTGCATGATGCGGGGCAATATGATTTGAGTAGACATGTGTGTTCCTACCTTAAAAATCAACAGAGATAACAGAAAATCAAACTTGAACCATTCCATGGCGACCGTGCTTCAGCTCAGGGTGCATAGGCTGTTGCGGGCAGCCAGGTGACGATACCTTGCCAATTGAAAACAATGACCAGGCCCAGTAACTGGATCAGGATAAAGGGTATGACTCCCCGGTAGATGTGGCCGAGACTGATCCCCTCGGGGGCCACCCCTTTGAGGTAAAACAGGGCGAAGCCGACGGGTGGCGTCAGGAACGACGTCTGCAGGCAGACCGCAAATAGCACGGTGAACCACACCAGATCAAAGCCAAGACTGGCGACCACAGGGGCAACCAGTGGCAGCACGATCAGCGTCAGCTCGATCCAGTCGAGGAAGAAGCCGAGAATAAAAGTCACTGCCAGGATGCTGATCACAATGCCGGAGGGGCCAAAAGGTAATCCGGTCAGCGCGCCTTCGATCAGTTCGTCGCCGCCCAGCCCACGCAGGATCAGTGAGAAACCGGTCGCACCCAGTAGCAGGGCGAAGATGAAGGCGGTGCTTTTGGTGGTTTCCCGGCCCACTTCACTCAGTACCTGTATGGATAACCGGCCTTTACTCAGCGCCAGTACGGTGGCACCCAGCGCACCGACCCCGGAGGCTTCGGTAGGTGTGGCGATACCGAAGAAAATCGAACCCAGTACTGCCAGGATCAGCCCGGCGGTGGGCAGTACCGCCCAGAGTACATTCAGCAAAATACGCAGCGAGACTTTCTCGGCATCGGCGGGTACTGGCGCGGCCTGTGGCCGCAGAAAACCAAACACCAGGATGTAGGTTACATACAGGGCGGCCAGCAACAGGCCGGGAAACAGCGCGCCCAGGAACAGGTCACCTACGGACAGACCGACCCGGTCACCCATCATCACCAGCATAATGCTGGGGGGAATCAGGATACCCAGGGTGCCGGTGGAGCAGACTGTGCCGCAGGCCAGCTCCTTGCTGTAGCCTTCACGCAGCATCAGCGGAATGCCCAGCACTGACAGCAGCACCACGGAAGCACCGATAATGCCAGTCGACGCGGCAAGCAGCAGGCCGACAAAGGTCACCGTGACCGCGAGGCCACCCCGAACCTTGCCAAACAGCCGGGCCAGGTTAGTCATCAGATCTTCGGCGACGCCGGAGCGGTCCAGCATCAGGCCCATAAACACAAACATGGGCAGGGCGACCAGCACCCAGTTGGTCATCACATCCCACATGCGGGGCACAACGATCGACACATAGTTCCAGTCGATGCCAATAAAAGCGTCGAACCAGCTGTCGGCCAGCATGGCCAGGGCGGCAAAAATCACCGCCACGCCACCCATTACCCAGGCGACCGGGAAACCGCTGAACAGCAGGCCGATAAAGCTGGCAAACATAGTGATGGCCAGAATTTCATTAATCTCCATGAATGACTCCTAAGCGGCCGCAGGGGCAGTGGTGGCCAGACGGCGGGGCGCAAACAGCAGTGCGATTACCCGGCTTAGCCGCGATACCGTGGCCAGCGCCAGCAGCGCAAAACCGAACAACAGAGCTGATTTGATCAGCCAGCGGTACGGTAGCCCGCCCGGGTCGCCAGAGACTTCGCTCAGCTGCCAGGAGTAGACGATAAACGGCACCGAGTACCAGAGCACAAGGCTGAGGAATGGAGTCAGTAAAAACAGCATGCCGAACAGTTCGACCCAGGCCTGGGTACGCAGGCTAAAACGGTGGTGAAACAGATCGACTCGCACGTGATCATCGGCGACGAAGCAGTAAGACAGCCCCAGTAGCCAGCCGGCGGCGTAGAGGTGCCATTGCAGTTCTTCAAACTCGATCCGGCCCTCATCCAGGGCATAGCGCATAAAAACGTTAAGTATGATCACTGCCATCAGCAAAACCCATATCCAGGACAGCCATTCGCCGATGCGCATCAGCAGGGCGTCCAGCCAGCGCGACACAGCGGTGTCTGGCAGGGTGGTGTGAGGGGTCAGGCGGTCCAGCTCCACATGGGTGAGGTCGAGTGCCGGATCCGTGTTGGTCTGATGCATATAGCCTCCGCGATGGACTGAAATCGTGATCAGGTGGCGATTTCAGAGCGTCAGAGCCCGCACCTGCAGTGAGCTGCAGGTGGAGCGGTAAAAACCTGAAGGTAAACTGTGACGGTGGGTCAGAAATCCCGTGGCAGGTAGGCCAGTCGCTTCCAGCTTTTATACTCTTGCATAAAGGCCTGCTGAGACTGGTAGACGCGTTTGAAGTCGGCGTCTTTGGCGGACTGTTCCTGCATCACTTCGTCGGTGAGCTGTTTCAGTTTGCTCAGCAGTTGCGGGTTGAGTGTACGTGCAGTTACGCCTTTGGCCGCGAAGCCGTTGACCACCGAGCCCTGGAGGGATTCACCACGGGTTAGCGCACGTAAGGTGCCAGCGGTACAGGCCATCTCGATCATCGCCTGACTGGATGTGCTCAGCTCATCCCAGGTTTGCTTGTTTACGACCAGGTGGTTGGCAGTAAAGGTCTGGTGCCAGCCTGGGAAGTAGTTGTTCTTGGCGATTTTATCGAAGCCCAGCAGCTGGTCGATGGCAGGCATGGAGAATTCTGTCGCATCGATAGCCCCTTTCTCCAGCGCGGGGAATATCTCACCACCCGGCATGGACGTCACGGAGGCACCTGCTTTCTGCAGCACCTGACCACCGAGCCCGGCAAAGCGAATTTTCAGACCTTTGAAGTCCTCAATGGAGTTGATCTCCTGACGGAACCAGCCTGCGGTTTCCGGGCCAATCACACCGCACAGAATCGGTTGAATATTGTGTTTGGCGTACACCTGCTCAGCCAGTTTTCTACCTTCGCCGTCATACCACCAGGCAGCGTATTCCCAGGGTTCCATGCCAAACGGTACGTTACTGAACAGGCCAGAGGCCGGGATTTTGCCCTGGTCATAGCCCAGCAGTGCCAGCCCGGCTGGAATCTGTTTGTTCTTTACCGCTTCGGTAATCGCGAACGGTGGCACAATTTTGCCCGGTTCATACACCTTGAACTGAATATCGCCATGACTGGCGGCTTTGAGCTGTCTGGCGACCTGAGCGATCGGGTCGCCCAGTGCTGGCAGATGGGTACCGAATACGGACTGGACCTTCCAGCGTACGGTTTCGGCAGCGTGTAGCGGTGTGCTGGCAACAGTGGCCAGAATGCCGGCAGCGGCAAATTTTACGACAGCAGAGCGCAGGTTGTTTTTATATTTATCCACGGCTAGATCCTCGATCCGGTAACCCGATGGGACTTTCCCAGCAAGCGACCGTTCTTATTGGTTTTTTAAGGCTCTTAACTCTATATCGGAACCATAAGTACCATATTTGAGGCTTTAGGGGCTGTCAATTCTTTTATAATGGAATCATGAGTCCCATAATGTTGTTTTTGCCAGGGTTGAGTGTTTTTGATCGTGGGTTATGTATTGCGGTGCAAGAGAGAGGGCGTCGGAGCATAGGCAGCCCTCTCTGGTCAGTACTCGTGTTCAGCGCTGGGTTGGCGGGTGAGATATTTTTCGCGAATGGGGAGGCAGGAGTGCAGGGCAGTGGCTCTGTTGTGGGGGTAGATTCAGAGCAGCTGATTGCGGGCGTCAATACGACGGGAGACCGTCGACGGGCAGGCGTGCAGATTACGCGCTGCTTCACTCAGGCTGCTGGACCGTGCTACGACCAGGAAATATATTAGGGCTGGTGCTGGTGCTGATGGTGAAACCGAGGCGGTAGCAGGTGGGTAAGGCCCGCCTCGGTTGCTCGCTATTTTAGTTTTGCCAGTAGCTGCTCAGTCTGTTTGACCAGCAGTTGCTGGACCTTCTCAGTCAGGCTGATAATCAGCACTTTGTCTTCATCTTCCCGCCGGATATCCGCCTGCTTCAGCAGCTTTCCTTTTAATACCGTCGATTCTGTCAGGGCGGTATGGCTGATCAGTTCGTTACTCTGGGTGGTATGGGTCAGAAAACGCGCCTCTTCGAGCAGGAGCTGATCTTTGGTGCGCTGGCCGCGGGCCAGCGACATGCGTAAATTCAGTGCAGGCTGAAAGGCGCGGATGCGTGACTGGTTAAAGCCTTTGTACAGCAGGTTAAACAGCACCGAGGCGCATAGCGCATTGATACCGTGGCTGTCGTCGGGCAGGGCCCGGTCGAAACGGATAAACATATCGCCATTGTTCAGTTCCGCGATATTGCCGTTATAGAGGGCAGCGGTCTGGCCTGCCAGCCGGGTATACATGCGTAGCAGCTGCTGACGCTCCACTTCCTCTACATTTCCTGCGTGGGCACTGGTATCGATATACAGGCAGTAGCCTGCGTCGTCTGGGGTGAGTGCCAGTTCCAGCTCATGTTCCATGGTGTAGAGGCTGAGCTGTTCCTCTTTACCCCGCTCGGTGGTCAGAGGGTTGGGAGTCTGCGTAAAAGACGGCTCTGGGTGGTCTGGCTGAAACCCTGACGGGTGAGTCGTTTCTTCGAAATCAGGCATCTCGTCTTCCGGGTCAGCATTGTCTATGCCTGATGGCGGCGACGGCTGAAACTGCGGCATGCTGCGGTCGTGCAGGTCTGGACGAAGCAGGGAAACCAGTGACTGTGTTTCCAGTGTCGGTTCAGTTCGTGATGTTTCAGTCGTCTCGGGTGTGCTGGCTTCCGGTGCGGGATGGTTTCCACGTCTTGCTCCACCAATGAATGGAATATCATCGGGTAGTTCTGGCCGGTCTGCTGTGTGAAGCTGAGCCGGTTCTGGCATGTCATCTGTCGCGTGCGGGTCAGTTGCGATTGAGCTGATAAAAGACTGCAAATCCCCTTCATCCTCGGGGTGTTCAGATGTGGCTGCGGGCTGTTCGGCAGTCGGCATCGGCTCCGGTGGTATTGCGCTCTGCTCTAATGCCTGGAGGCTGTCGTCAACGCTGATGCGTTCAGGAAGCTCGCCAATAAATGGAATGTCGTCCACTTCACTATAACTGTCATAAGGGTCGAGGGTGAGCTGAGCGGCGGGCTCTGCTGGCGTCGCCGGGCTAAATTCATCCAGCCATGGGTCTTCCTCTGTCTCTGCTGCTGTCTCTGTCTGTAATGATGGCTGAGTCAGAGTTTCAGTATTCAGTTCAGCCATCTCCTCTACAGAGGCAATGGGCTGGGCCGGTGTGATCGACTCGAGAGTGATAACGTCTTCAGGCTCTGGCGGCTGAGGCTCGGCGTCTTCCTGTGCGACAGGTGTCGGTATATCCACTTCAGTGTCAGTTGCTGGCTGGCCTGCTATTGCCTCAGGCAGGGCTGCTGGCTGAGGTTCCGCTTCAATTTCAGTTTCTGGTGCAAGCGCTGCAGGCTGGGGTTCGGTGGTCAGGTGAGGAGAAAAGACGGGTTCAGCGCTGTCTTCATAATCATCGCAGTCTTCTGCCCGGCGGTTGTGCTCGGGGTGTTTACGGCTGACCATCACCACGGTTACCAGGCTGCCCAGTAAGGCGAGCAGGGCAAAAATTGCACTGGTTTTCAGCTGTGCCTGCATCGGGGCTGCAAAGGGTGTTGGGTCAAGCCAGATAGATAGATGACTATCCTGCTTACTGGACAGGGCCTGTTGCATTTCGATGCCACCAGAGTCACCAGCACGGGCGATAACCCCTTCCCGGTTGGTTTCCAGCTGGGCGGCACGAATGTAGGGCAGGGTGATCAGCTCATTGAGCAGGTAGTTGAGGCTGACCCGGTCATTTGACAGCAGCAGAGGGTTAGCCAGCAGGCTGGTCTGCTTGAGCAGCAGTTCACCGTGCTCAACCGTGGCCTGTTCAGCTTTGGTGCTGGCCTGCTGGGTTTGTAAAAAACCAGCGGCGAGCAGCACTGACAACAGGACAGCGGTGAGGCTGAGCAGTAGAAGGTTGCGACGACGGTTAGGCGAGGACGACACGATGCAGGCTCCAGATACTGACAAACGGCAGAGATATCGATAATAGCACCCAGGCGGCTGCTGAATAAGCCGTTGTGTACCAGACAAAGAGCATATTGCCGTTTACACCGTTGTATCGGGAATTTTGAGTCAATATGGCGGCGATTGTGTCGCGATGTGCCCTTTACCATGACCCGGCACAGCAGGAAAGGTATAATGCCCGCATCAGCGACCTGGAAGGACAAGAAATGAACGTAGAACAGTACATGACCGAGCTGGGCCAGCAGGCGCGTGACGCTTCACGTCTGGTAGCGCGTGCCGACAGCGGCCTTAAAAACCGTGCCCTGCTGGCGATGGCTGAGGCGATCGACAGCAGCCGTGATGCGCTGGCAGTAGCGAATCAGCTGGACCTGGATGCGGCCCGTGCCAATGGCCTTGATGATGCGATGGTGGATCGTCTGGCGCTTAAGCCGGCGACGATTGATACCATGGTGGAAGGTTTGCGTCAGGTCGCTGGTCTGCCGGACCCGGTTGGAGCGATTACTGATCTGAACTACCGTCCTTCCGGGATCCAGGTGGGCAAGATGCGTGTCCCGCTGGGGGTGATCGGTATCATCTACGAGTCACGTCCTAATGTAACGGTCGAAGCGGCCAGTCTGTGTCTGAAATCGGGTAATGCCACGATTCTGCGCGGCGGCTCTGAAGCGATTCACTCCAATCAGGCCGTGGCGGCCTGTATCCGCCAGGGGCTGCGGGAAACCGGTCTGCCGGAAACCGCGGTGCAGGTCGTAGAAACGACAGACCGGGCTGCGGTAGGTGCGCTGATCACCATGCCGGAGTTTGTTGATGTGATTGTACCGCGTGGCGGTAAAGGGCTGATCGAGCGGATCAGCCGTGATGCAAAAGTGACGGTGATCAAGCATCTGGATGGCATCTGTCATATCTACATTGATGACCAGGCGGATAAAACCAAAGCGATTAATGTGGCAATCAATGCCAAGACGCATCGCTACGGCACCTGCAACACCATGGAAACCTTGCTGGTGAACAGCGCCGTGGCGGCTGAAATCCTGCCTGAACTGGCGGAGCGTTATCAGGGGCTGGGTGTGGAGTTGCGTGGCTGTGCACAGACGCTTGAGGTGCTACCGCAGATCGTTGCGGCGACCGACGCCGACTGGTCCACCGAGTATCTGGCTCCGATACTGGCGATCAAGCTGGTGGATGACATGGCTGAAGCAATTACGCACATCAACCGGTATGGTTCGCATCATACTGATTGCATCATCACCGAAAATTACACAAAATCGCGGGCTTTCCTGCTGGAAGTCGATTCCAGTTCGGTGATGGTTAACACGTCAACCCGCTTCGCCGATGGCTTTGAATACGGGCTGGGTGCTGAAATTGGTATCTCTACTGATAAGATTCATGCCCGTGGCCCGGTGGGCCTCAATGGCCTGACCTCGGAAAAATACGTTGTACTGGGTGATGGTCATATCCGTCAGTAAGCTGCGATGAGCCGCACAATGCATGCGTTTATGGGCGGCACCTTTGACCCTGTCCACTTTGGCCACCTGCGCAGTGCGCTGGAAGTACAGCAGTGGCTGGCAGTCGATCAGGTTCAGCTGATGCCTGCACGGGCACCTGTGCATAAAAACACACCGGGCAGAGACGCTGCCCAGCGGCTGGAAATGGTGGAGGCAGCGATTGCTGACACCCCTGCGCTGGTTGCTGATTCACGGGAAATTCAGTCACCTCAGCCATCCTATACACTGCTGACACTGCAGGCGTTACGTCAGCAGCTGGGCCCGGATATGCCCATCTGTATGATCATGGGGATGGACTCGTTACTGAACCTGCCCAGCTGGCATGGCTGGCAGGCCTTCAGTGAGTTATGCCATATCTTGGTATTGAAACGCCCCGGCTACAGTTTTGCGCCGCACGGTGAGCTGGCAGACTTTATGCGCCAGCATCAGACCGCGCAGCGAGATGATCTTTTTACAGCACCCTGTGGGCGGGTGCTGCTGCATGAGCAGACTCCGCTGGATATTTCAGCGACCCAGATACGGGCGCTGATTACCGCGGGAAAATCCCCACGTTATCTGTTGCCAGACCTTGTCTGGCAGTACATCAAGCAACACCAACTGTACGGTTATACCGTACCCATCGAATAGAGACCTATGCAAACAGAACAATTGATCGAGCTGGTGCAGAACGCGCTGGAAGATATAAAAGCCAAGGACATTGTCGTATTAAACGTAACAGGCAAGTCGACTGTCACTGACTTTATGGTCGTTGCCTGCGGCACCTCCAAGCGTCATGTCGTTTCCTGTGCTGAGCACGTTGCTGAACAGGCTAAAAAAGCCGGTGTACAACCACTGGGCATTGAAGGTGGTGATGTCGGTGACTGGATTCTGGCGGATCTCGGTGAAGTCGTTGTGCATGTCATGATGCCGGATGCCCGCAGCTTCTATGATCTGGAACGTCTGTGGGGCTTCGATGCTCACCAGGCCAAGGACGCTTAAGCGGTCATGAAAATTCGTCTGATCGCCATTGGCGGTAAAATGCCGCGCTGGGTAACCGAAGGTTACAACGAGTACGCTAAACGTTTTCCTGCTGAAGTCAGTTTCGAGCTGATTGAGCTGCCGCTGGGTCACCGGGGTAAAGGGGCTGATCTGGCGCGTGCGAAAAAACAGGAAGGTGATCAGATGCTGGCAGCGATCCCCAAAGGGGATCGAGTGATTGCGCTGGAAGTGGGCGGCAAAAGCTGGTCAACCGAGCAGCTGGCGGAACAGCTGGAGAGCTGGCAGATGGATGGCCGTAATGTCAGCCTGCTGGTCGGTGGGCCTGAAGGTCTGGACGGTCGCTGTGTGGCACTGGCCGATCAGAAATGGTCACTCTCCGCGCTGACCTTGCCGCATCCGCTGGTGCGGGTGTTACTGGTCGAACAACTTTACCGGGCCTGCACAATTCTGCAGGGCCACCCCTACCACAAGTAGCACGGACCTCGGATGGGCTCAGAACGTCTAAAGGACCACGGTCAGGAACATCGCACGTTCACAGCTCGCGCTGTGCTTGCGATCTGTCTGGTGGTCACGCTGCTCGGTGTGCTGGTAGGGCGGATGTACTATCTGCAGGTCGAACAGTTCGAGCGCTATAGTGCGTTGTCAGATAATAACCGGGTGCAGTTGCAACCGGTTGCGCCGACCCGCGGCCTGATTTACGACCGTAACGGGGTGTTGCTGGCCGATAACCGGGCCAGTTACAGCGTGATGCTGCTCAAAGAAGAAATAAAAGACCTCGATAACACCCTGCTCCAGCTGACAGACTTACTGGACCTGACTGAAAAAGAGATTCAGCGGTTTCGTAAACGGCTGCGTCAGCGTCGCCGCCCCTATCAGTCAGTGCCACTGCGTTTTCGCCTCAAGGAAAAAGAGATCGCTCTGCTGGCGGTGAACTATCACCGTTTACCGGGTGTCCGGGTTGAGGCTGAGCTGATTCGTTACTACCCCTACGCTAACTCACTGGTACACGCCATTGGCTATGTCGGGCGTATCAACGAGCGAGAGCTGAAACGGGTGGATGAGCAGAATTACTCTGCCACCAACTACATCGGTAAGCTGGGGGTGGAAAAGTTTTACGAGGGGATTCTGCATGGTCAGGTGGGCATCCAGAAAGTAGAAACCAACGCCCGTGGCCGCGTGATGCGGGTACTGGAGCGGACCGACCCGGTACCAGGGCGTGACCTGGTGTTATCGCTGGATATCCGTTTGCAGCAGATTTCCGAGAAACTGCTGGGCGAGCGTCGCGGTGCTATTGTCGCGCTGGACCCTAACACTGGTGGTATTCTGGCGCTGGTCTCTACCCCAGGCTACGACCCCAACCTGTTTGTCACCGGAATCTCCAGTAAAGACTATAACGCCCTGCGTGACTCCCCTGACTTGCCACTGTTTAATCGTGCCATTCGTGGTCGCTATCCACCGGGTTCAACAATCAAGCCGGTGACAGCGCTGTCCTTTATTGATAGCGGTGTGGTAACCCCGGCGTACCGGGTGTTTGACCCGGGTTACTACCAGCTCAATAAGAAAGGCCGAAAATATCGCGACTGGAAACGTTGGGGTCATGGCTGGGTCAATATGAAGAGCGCCCTGGCGCAGTCCTGTGATACCTGGTTCTACGTGGTATCCCATAAAGCCGGCGGTGAGCCGATGTGGGATTACCTGGGCCGGTTTGGTTTTGGCCAGATCACCAGTTATGACCTGCCGGAAGCCTCATCTGCGCTGCTGCCAACCCATGAGTGGAAAAAGCGTAGCCGTAAGCAGGGCTGGTATCCGGGGGATTCGCTGAATATGAGTATTGGTCAGGGCTTTATGCTGGCTACGCCGTTGCAGCTGGCCACGGCCACTGCGGTATTGGCGAACAGAGGCCGCTGGGTACGACCGCAGATGCTGTATGCCGTACGTGACAGTGAAACGAATCCGGTCGTTTTGCCAGAGCCGCACCCTTTACCAGAGGATGTTCAGCTCAAGTACCCGGGATATTGGCAGAATATCATCGATGGCATGGTTGAAGTTATGCATGGTGAGAAAGGCACTGCGCGTAAAGTAGGCGCGGGAGCACCCTATAAAATTGCTGGTAAAACGGGAACCGCTCAGGTGGTAGGGATTAAACAGGATGAGCGTTACGATGCCTCGAAACTGGCTGAAATACACCGTGACCATGCGCTGTTTGTTGCTTTTGCACCTGCTGATAAACCCAAAATATCAGTGGCGGTCATTGTGGAAAATGGCGGCGGTGGCTCCAGTACGGCGGCACCACTGGCGCGAAAAATAATGGACGCTTACCTGCTGGGTGTTGATCCGATCGCTCCTGAGGAGGTGGCTGATGGCCCCTGATTTTCAGCGCACCATGCCGGATGCTGTCGCCGATCTGCGTCGTCATCCGGGCTGGTGGAGCTACACCCGGCTGGACCTCTGGTTGCTGTTGTTATTGCTGTTGCTCTGTGGCGTCGGCCTGTTAATCCTCTACAGTGCGTCCGGGCAGAGTTCTTACTATGTGGGTCGTCAGGCGATGCACATGGGAGTGGGCTTTGGCGTGATGCTAGTACTGGCGCGAATGTCGCCCCGGTTTATTGGTCGCTGGGCGCTGAGCCTCTATGTACTGGGGCTTGCGTTACTACTGGGAGTCTTGCTATTTGGTGTTGGTGCCAAAGGGGCGCAGCGCTGGATTGCCTTACCCGGGTTTCGTTTCCAGCCCTCAGAGATTATGAAGCTTGTGCTGCCATTGATGGTCGCCTATTACCTGGCCAACCGGGCATTGCCGCCGAGCTTTAAGCATGTACTGGTATCGCTGGTAATGATTGCTATGCCAACCCTGATGATTATGAAGCAGCCTGATCTGGGAACCTCTTTGCTGATCGCAGCCTCCGGCACTTTTGTGTTGCTGTTTTCCGGTATTCGCTGGCGTTATGTGCTGGGAGCGCTGGCCGTTGCCGCCGCAGCATTACCGGGGCTGTGGATGGTGATGAAGGAGTACCAGAAGCAACGGGTACTGACCTTCCTGGATCCTGAAAGTGATCCGCTGGGTTCGGGCTGGAATATTATTCAGTCTAAAACCGCCATTGGCTCCGGCGGCCTGACCGGCAAAGGTTATCTGGAAGGAACCCAGTCACAACTGGACTTTCTGCCGGAATCACACACCGATTTTATTATCGCCGTGGTCGCTGAAGAGCTGGGCATGGTCGGTGTGCTGGTATTGTTGCTGATCTACCTGTTAGTGATCGCGCGTGGCATTGTGATCGCTAACAGTGCTCAGGACAGCTTTGGTCGCCTGCTGGCGGGCAGTGTGATTCTGACATTTTTTGTTTATGTGTTTGTGAATATCGGTATGGTCAGTGGTTTATTACCGGTAGTGGGTGTTCCACTACCACTGGTAAGCTACGGCGGCACATCCATTGTTACCTTGATGGCGGGGTTCGGACTGTTGATGTCTGTTCATAGCCACCGCGCGATGCTTTTAAGATAGGAAAGTACTATGCAGAAGTGGATCAGATCTTTTATTACCGCCGCCACTCTGGGGGCTGCGGTGATGCCAGCAGCGTATGTGGCAGCGGCCGGTTCGACAACCGTCGCCGGTTATAGCAAACACCCTGAAGCACAGGTCTTTATTCAGGAGCTGGCAGCGCAGGGGTTTGATCGTGGCGAGCTGGAAGCGGCGCTTGATCAGGCACGTAAGCAGGAGAGTATCCTGAAAGCGATGTCGCGGCCCGCAGAGCGTCGCCTGACCTGGGGTAAATATCGCAAGATTTTCCTCGGGCAGAAGCGGATTGATCAAGGCATCGAATTCTGGGAAAAACACCGTGAAACCCTGGAGCGGGCGGAAAAAACCTATGGTGTGCCTGCTGAGATCATCGTCGCTATTATCGGCGTTGAAACCCGCTATGGCCGCAATATGGGTAGCTATCGGGTACTGGATGCGCTGGCGACGCTGGGATTTGATTACCCCAAACGAGGCAAGTTTTTCCGCGGTCAGCTGAAAGAATACCTGCTGATGGCCCGCGAAGAAGGCCTGACTGACTTGACCCAGCTGAAAGGCTCCTACGCCGGGGCGATGGGTTTTGGCCAGTTTATTCCGTCCAGTTTCCGTAATTTTGCCGTCGACTTTGATAACGATGGCAAGCGTGACATCTGGACGAATCGGGTCGATGCGATTGGTTCGGTCGCTAACTACTTTAATAAACATGGCTGGAAAACAGGTGAGCCGGTACGTGCCAGTGTCAGCTTTAGTGGCCCGGTAAAAGACGAGTGGGTTAACCAGAGCCTGAAACCGACCCGTACTCTTAAAGACTGGAATGGGCTGGGTGTGCAGAGCAAAACGAGCCTGGATGCCAGCCAGGTCGCGACCCTGGTTGGGCTTAAAACCGGTGATGCGACACAGTACTGGTTTGGCCTGCATAATTTCTATGTTATTACGCGCTACAATCACAGCCGGCTGTATGCCTCAGCGGTCTATGAATTGAGCCAGCAGATACGTAACGCTGTGAAAAAATAATGATCAGATTCTTAGTTCTTGGTGTTAGCGCACTGTTATTGGTGGGATGTGGCTCATCCGAGGTCCGGACGCCGGGTAAGGAAAGCCAGTCCACCTGGGTGGGTGCGAGTAAAGATAGCAACCCCAACGCTGGTCGCTATGCATTGAAACAGGACCGTGGGCCGGGCAGTAATGTCCGGCTTGATCATGTGCAGAATGCGGTGCCACGGGCGGAGCCAAAAAGCCGCGGAGGTAACAAAAGCAGTTACCGGGTGCTGGGTAAAACCTACCGGGTAATGCCCAGTGCGGTGGGCTATAAAGAGCGCGGCACGGCGTCCTGGTATGGTAAAAAATTCCATGGTCATAAAACCTCCAATGGCGAAATCTACGACATGTATGCCATGTCAGCGGCGCATAAATCAGTGCCACTGCCGACGTTTCTGCGGGTGACCAATCTGGACAATGGTCGACAGATTATTGTGCGGGTGAACGACCGTGGCCCCTTTCATGGTAACCGGTTGATCGATCTGTCCTACGCGGCGGCGTATAAGCTGGATATGCTGGGTAAGGGCACCGCACGGGTTGAGCTGGAAGCGATTACCCCGGGCCGGGGGGCGGTATCGGCCCAGCCTGTGGCTGCACGCCAGCCCGCGAGTACCCCCTCAGCAACCAGCCAGCTGAGTATGCCGGTCGGGCAGTACTTCCAGCTGGGGGCATTTTCCACCCGCCAGGCTGCGGTGAATGTGCAGCATGATGCCCGCAGTATTCTGCCCCAGCTACCCATCCGGGTCGTACCGGTATCATTGGGAGGGAAAACCCTTTATCGAGTTCAGGCGGGCCCGCTCAATGGTGCTTACCCGGTGCAGAGTTCGCTGGATCTGTTGCAGCGAGCCGGGTATCAGGGGGTCCGGCTGGTGGACTTAAACTGAGCGCTTGCGTAAAGTTAGCCGCTACAGAATTCTTCTTTTCACTCTACTGAATTGCTGACAGGTCCAATGTTTAAAAAGATAGCAACGCCATTTTATCTGCTGGTGGTGGCACTGTTTACCGTTCAGGTACAGGCAGCTGCACTGATTCCATCGACACCCAGTATTGCTGCGCGCTCTTATCTGGTGCTCGATGCAGACACCGGCCAGATTCTGGCTGCCAAGGATGCGGAAAAACGCTATCCCCCAGCCAGTCTCACCAAGATGATGACGGCCTACATTCTTGAATATGAACTGGATAAAGGGAATGTCTCCAAGAATGACCTGGTCCTGATCAGTGAAAAAGCCTGGCGCACCCAGGGTTCACGGATGTTTATTCGTGAAGGCACTCAGGTGAAACTGGGTGATCTGATGAAGGGCATTATTATTCAGTCGGGCAACGATGCTTCAGTTGCCGTGGCCGAACATATTGCGGGTAGTGAATCCGCTTTCTCTGATCTGATGAACCAGCATGCCCGCCTGCTGGGGATGGATAACAGTCACTTCCGTAATGCGACCGGTTTACCGTCGGATGACCATTACTCCAGTGCTCATGATCTGGCGACCCTGGCCAAAGCGATCATTACCCGCTTCCCTGAACACTACGGCATTTACTCTGAGAAGTACTTTACCTATAACAAAATTCGCCAGCCCAACCGCAACAAGCTGCTGTGGCGGGATAAAACTGTTGATGGTCTGAAAACCGGTTTTACCAATGCGGCGGGCTACTGCCTGGTGGCATCGGCTAAACGTGACGGTATGCGGCTGATTTCTGTGGTGATGGGCACCAAAGATGAAAACGCCCGTGCCCAGGAAAGCCAGAAGCTGCTGGCGTATGGCTTCCGCTATTTCCGTACCCATAAGCTGTATGCAGCCAATGAAGCGCTGAACACTGCCAAAGTCTGGGGAGCAACCCGGGATCAGGTTGCACTGGGGCTGGAAACGCCACTGACGGTAACTATTCCCCGTGGCCAGGCAGACAAACTGCAGGCTAGCATGGATATTGATAAAGTGATCGAAGGGCCGATCCGCAAAGGTCAGATCTACGGTAAAGCACGGGTGATGCTGGGCGGCAAGCTGGTGGCGGAACAGTCGCTGGTGGCACTGGAAGATATCCCCCAGGCCGGCGTGATGAAGCGTATCTGGCACTCAATTATGATGTTCTTCCTCAGCCTGATGGGTTGATCAAGGCCAGTTTGCACAAAAATGCCTACATTTAGAGGGGGCGTCCGTCGACGTTCTGCCTGATGTGGGCATTTTCGGTTTACAGGACAGGTGTATGAATATCGTTTATCTCAATGGTGTTTTTTTACCCGCGCAGGATGCACATATTTCTGTATTCGATCGGGGCTTTCTGTTCGGTGACAGCGTGTATGAGGTCATCCCCTTTTATCAGGGGCAGGGCTTTCAGCTGAGCCATCACTTGCAACGGTTGCGTCATAGCTTGCGCGCAGTACGGATTCATAGCGAACTGGACTGGGCCGATATACTGAAGGAACTGGTTGAGCAAAACGGCGGTGGTAACCTGTCGGTGTATCTGCAGGTCAGTCGTGGTGATGTGGGTGAGCGCTCACATAGTTTTGATGAGGCAATGGCGCCGACGGTGTTTGCCTGTTGCCAGCCGATCCGGGATATCTATTCGCTGGATGTCAGCGAAGTCGAGTCGATCAAAGCGATTGTGACGGCGGACATGCGCGGCCATCGTTGCGATATTAAATCCACCTGCCTGCAGCCGAATATCATGGAATTGCAGCAGGCCCGTGCCCAGGGGGCGGGGGAAGCATTGCAGATGCGTGATGGATTGCTGACTGAGGGTACCTCCAGCAATCTGTATGTGGTGCGTCAGAATGTGATTTATACGCCCAAACTGGGCTCTGAAATTTTAGGTGGGGTGACCCGCCAGCTGGTGCTGGAACTGGCCGATGAACATGGCATCCAGCTTCAGGAAAAGGATTTGGATTACGAACAGCTACTTGATGCGGATGAAGTCTGGATCTCCAGCTCGACCCGGGCAGTGGTGCCGGTGGTTGAAGTGGATGGCGAACTGATTGGCGAGGGTACGCCGGGCCCTCTCTGGCAGCAGATGTATCAGTTGTTCGTTGAGTATCACCAGGTATTGATGACAGGTCGAAAAGATGGCTGAGCAAGACGCACCAAAGATTGAATTTCCATGCGCTGATTATCCAATCAAGGTGCTGGGTAAAAACGAAGATAACTTCCGCGGTTTCGTGATTGAAACCCTGCAAAAATATGACCCGCAACTGGCACTGGACAAAGTGACTGTCAATGACAGCAGTAAAGGCACCTTTACTTCCGTGACGCTGTTTATCACGGCTGCCAGTGAGGAACAGCTGAAAACGCTGCATCAGGAGCTGATGGCCTCGGGTCGTGTGAGAGTCGTATTCTGATGGCACTGGCTGAGCAACTGGTGATCCGGCAGCTGGGCCTGCAGCCTTATCTGCCCATCTGGGAGCGGATGCAGAAGTTTACTGCTGAGCGTCATGCCGATACCGTCGATGAAATCTGGCAGCTGGAACATGAACCGGTCTTTACCCAGGGTCATGCGGGGAAAGCTGAGCACCTGATCGCGACCGGTGATATACCGGTCGTCGAGGTGGACCGTGGCGGTCAGGTAACGTACCACGGGCCGGGTCAGTCGGTGGTGTACCTGATGATCAACATTCGCCGTAAGAAACTGGGCGTGAAACACATTGTTGCTCAGATGGAGCAGAGTGTGATTGCGCTGCTTAACGATTACGGTATTGAAGCCTTTGCCAAGCCGGATGCCCCTGGCGTCTATGTGGGTAACGCCAAGATCGCTTCGCTAGGGTTGCGGGTGCGCCATGGCTGCAGCTTCCATGGCCTAGCCTGTAATATCGATATGGATATGACACCGTTTATGCGGATCAACCCCTGTGGCTACGCTGGCATGCCGATGACGCAGCTGGCTGAGCTGGTGCCGGGTCTGGATGCTGCTCAGGCCCATCGACGGCTGGTGGTCCATCTGGCGGAGAAGCTGGGCTATACCCAGCTGAGTGAATACCAGACGCTGGATTAGGCTATGCAGGTCTGAGTCGGTAAGAAACCCTGTACGTGGCAGCATGTACAGGGTTTTTTATACGGTGAAAAGCTTATTTAAACATTGCTAATGTACGATGCCCTCTTTAAATTAGCGTGCTCTTATTTAAGTGGGGTATATCAATGAGCAATCTGAAAACGGTTTCCGTAACGGCCAGCATGGGTAGTACTGCAATGATTACGGCAGATATTCGTGGCCATAAAGTCGTGATTGATCAGCCGCATGCGGCGGGTGGTACGGATGAAGGGCCGACACCGCTGGAATACTTTCTGTTCTCGCTGGCTGGTTGCATCGAGTCGATTGCTCGTATCGCGGCAACACAGCGCAAGCTGGACCTGCGTGGTATGGAAGTGTCTGTTGCAGCCGATCTGAACCCGATGGGACTGATGGGCAAAGCGACGGATGATCGGACAGGTTTTCAGACCATCGATGTGAAAGCGACGATTGATGCGGATATGACAGACGCGGAAAAAGCACAATTCCTGGATGAAGTCTGCGAGCGCTGTCCGCTGCACGACAATATCCGCCTGGCAACAACGGTGGCCCACGCGATGGCGTAAAGCCTGCCGGTTACTTGCGGGCGTTGCTGCAGCAACGCCCGGCTCTCCTGTTATTCGCTGGCTGCCTGCGCCGGCTCTGCTACTGTTTCGGTCTCAACAGGTGTCTGTAATTTGACGACGTAGTTGGAAATCAGCTGTAGCTTGTCTGGGTTGGTATCCATAAACGTTGGCATATTAAGATGACGTTCCTGAGAACCAAACTGCATCAGCATCATCAGTTCATGGTTTTTCAGTGCAGGCCGGTTCGGGTCACGGTTTTCCAGCATAGCGCCCGGACCACGAATTTTATGACAGTTGCGACAGTAGTAATTGTACAGATCACTGCCCTTGGTCATACGTTCCGGTGTCAGCACGCCCGCGGGTTCATCTTCACCGCAGCCGGTCAGAAGCAGTGCCATCAGTGCAGTGCTCAGGACACTCAGTTTTAAACGCATTGATCATACTCCGTTGTTAAGTCCTGATAGCAAGCGTAGCGCTGTTTGCCAGGTAATGTTAAGACCTGTCAGGACTAATAGCTGATAACAAAAATAGGGTAGTCAGCCTGGTAAGTGCAGGGGCTGGCCAGCCAGAGCCAGGCTGATACTGGAGAGCTCCAGCCACAGATCACCGGGGCGAGCGCCTTTGATCATCTGGTCGATATGAAAGCAGCGCTCCAGTTGCGCCATCAGCAGCGTCGCTGGGCTGCGGTTGGCGGCCTGTCGCATCTGCTGTTTACGTTTGCCCCATATCCGCTCTCGCTGACACAGGGTGTCATAGGGCACGCCGTTACTAAGGCCCTGCTGGATTGTCAGCAGGCTACGAATTTCCCGGCTCAGCGCCCATAGCAGTACCGGTGGTTCGGTGCCTTCCTGGCGCAGCACCTGCAGAATTTTCTGGGTACGAGCTGCCTGGCCCTGCACTGCGGCATCGGTCAGGCCATAGATGTCGTAACGTGAGCTGTCGGAGACGGCCTCGATGACGGCATCGGCATTGAGGGTCTGGCCGGGGTAGAGCAGGCTGAGTTTATCCAGTTCCTGCTTGGCGGCCAGCAAGTTTCCTTCCACCCGGTCAGACAGTAACTGAGTGGCGTCTTTATCCAGCGTCAGCCCCAGGCTGCTGGCCCGGTTGCGTAGCCATTGGGGAAGCTGAGCACTGTCGATCGGCCAGATCTCGACCACCACGCCATGTTGCTCCACCGACTTGAACCAGGCGCTTTTTTTAACGCCACTGTCGAGTTTATCGGCCAGCATCAGCACGACATTGTCCGGGGCGGGGTTGGCCAGGTATTGTTGCAGAATCTGGCTGGCAGCCTTATTCAGTTTCTGGCTGCCGAGCCGCAGTTCAATGACTTTTTTCTCGGCAAACAGTGACAGTGCATTGGCACATTCAAGCAGATACTCCCAGTTGAAACTGGCATCCACATGCATGACCTCGCGCTCGCTGAAACCCTGTTTTTGCAGGGTGGCGCGCAGCAAGTCACTGCTTTCTTCCGAAATCAGCGGCTCATCACCGGTGATCAGATAAATCGGGGCCAGCCCTTTTTTGAGCTGGCCTGAGAGTTGTTCGGGTTTGATCTTCATTCAGCGGGCTTGATCTTCAGGTAGCGACGGACCAGCTGGCGGGCCAGGTCGTCAGCCATCTCCTGTTTAAGCAGGGTTTCCTGTTCTGCAGCCGCTGTCGCAGCATTGGCATCATAGGTGTACACCCGTTCTGTACTGAGGGTCTGTGGTTTGAGTACCAGCTGTTCCTTGTGGTCGGTTACCTGGTAATCAACGGTCAGGGTCAGTTCGTATTCATCCACCCGGGCTGCCCGATCCAGGGTGACGGTGCGGCGGCGTTCATCGACTTTCAATAGTTCCAGTCGATAAGGCGCCGTGGTGCTAACCTCCAGCTGATTGAGACGCAGGGTCTCAACCAGGCTGGCGGTCAGACGGTGGTTCCGGGCATGCTGTACCAGCGAGAGCTGGCGCAGATGCTCAGGGACGTCCAGCTGGCCACGCAGCTGAAAACCACAACCGGTCAGGCCTGTCAGAAGCAGCGCACCCGCTGCAGTAATCAGTGTTCTGCGTTGCATCAGTGGTATCCCTTTGCACAGGCCTTAGCCAACAACGATGTTAACCAGTTTGCCTGGTACAACGATCTGTTTACGAATGCTCTTACCGGCAATGTGCTTCTGGATGTTTTCATCCGCCAGCGCGATATGCAGGATCACATCTTTGTCGGCATCGGCGGCCACATCAATCTTGGCGCGCAGTTTGCCGTTTACCTGAACCACCAGCTGAATACTGTCACGGGTCAGGGCAGACTCATCCACCTGCGGCCATGGCGCACTCAGCAGAGTGTCACCGTTCCCCAGCTGCTGCCACAGGTAGTGGGTCAGATGTGGCGTGATGGGTGCCAGCAGCTGCACGACAGCGGTCAGTGCTTCACGTGTTACCGCGCGGCCCTGATCACTGGTATCGGCAAATTTGCTGATGCTGTTACACAGCTCCATGGTGGCGGCGATGGCCGTGTTGAAGGTCTGACGACGCTCAATATCATCGGAGACTTTCTGGATGGTTTCGTGAACTTTGCGGCGCAGTTCTTTCTGACCGTCGTTCAGGGCTGCAATATCCAGTGTAACCGCTTCGCCAGCCTGCAGATGTTCGTTAACCAGCTTGTAGACACGCTTCACAAAACGGTGCGCGCCTTCAACACCACTGTCGGACCATTCCAGCGACTGTTCCGGTGGGGCAGCGAACATTATGAATAGACGCACGGTGTCGGCACCGTAACGGTCGATCATCACCTGTGGATCGATGCCGTTATTTTTCGACTTGGACATCTTGGACATGCCATCGTACTGCAGTGCCAGACCATCGCTGGTGCGGCGGGCGGCAGTCACGCGGCCTTTGTCATCGGTGTCGGTGTCTACTTCGACTGGAGAAACCCACTCTTTACCGCCGTTTTCATTCTCGTAGAAGTAACCGTCGGCCAGCACCATACCCTGACACAGCAGACGCTTAAACGGCTCGTCACTGCTAACCAGACCTTCATCACGCAGCAGTTTGTGGTAGAAGCGGGAGTAGAGCAGGTGCAAAATTGCATGCTCGATACCACCGATGTACTGATCTACCGGCAGCCAGTAGTTGGCTTTTTCCGGCTCCAGCATCGCATTTTCGCTGCTACGTGATGCGTAACGGGCGTAATACCAGCTGGACTCCATAAAGGTGTCAAAGGTATCGGTTTCACGTTCTGCCGGGCCACCACATTTCGGGCAGCTGGTGTTGATGAAGCTGTCCATCTTCTTGATCGGCGAGCCGGAACCATCGAACTCAACATCGGTAGGCAAGACAACGGGCAGCTGATCTTCCGGAACCGGTACGGCACCACAACTGGCACAGTTGATCACTGGAATAGGCGTACCCCAGTAACGCTGACGGGAGACACCCCAGTCGCGCAGGCGGTAATTGATGGTGGTGGTGCCTTTGCCTTTGGCTTCGAGTTCACCGGCGATGGCTTTGAAGGCCATCTCGAAGTCCAGATCATCGAAGTCACCGGAATTCACCAGCACACCTTTCTCGGTGAAAGCGGCTTCGTTCAGGTCGATCTCGATGCTGTTGTCTTCAGGTTTGATAACCTGTTTGATCTTGAGACCATATTTGTTAGCGAACTCGTAATCACGCTGATCGTGCCCCGGTACAGCCATTACTGCGCCCGTACCGTAATCCATCAGGACGAAGTTAGCGGTCCAGACCGGTACTTTCTCGCCGGTCAGTGGATGGATGGCGTCGATACCCAGCGCCATGCCTTTCTTCTCCATGGTGGCCATATCGGCTTCGGCCACCTTGATGTTTTTGCACTCTTCCACAAACTCGGCCAGCGCCGGGTTGCTGGCAGCAGCCTGCTGCGCCAGTGGGTGCTGTGCCGCCACGGCTACGTAAGTTACACCCATCAGGGTGTCCGGGCGGGTGGTGAACACTTCCAGATCGTCTTCGCCGTTGATGCCGAACGTCAGTTCCACACCTTTAGAGCGGCCAATCCAGTTTTTCTGCATGGTGCGGACCTGTTCCGGCCACTCGGTCAGCTGATCAAGATCGTCCAGCAGCTGGTCGGCGTAGTCGGTGATTTTCAGGAACCACTGCGGGATCTTCTTACGCTCAACCAGCGCACCGGAGCGCCAGCCGCGACCGTCGATCACCTGCTCATTGGCCAGTACGGTCTGGTCGACCGGGTCCCAGTTCACTTCAGACTCTTTCTTGTAAACCAGGCCTTTATCCATCAGGCGGGTAAAGAACCATTGTTCCCAGCGGTAATATTCCGGATGACAGGTTGCCAGTTCACGGTTCCAGTCGTAGCCAAAGCCCATCCGTTGCAGCTGGTTACGCATGTAATCGATATTTTCGAACGTCCATGCCGCAGGCGGCACGTTGTTCTTCATCGCTGCATTTTCAGCCGGCAGGCCGAACGCATCCCAGCCCATTGGCTGCAATACGTTTTTACCCTGCATCCGCTGGTGACGGGAGATCACATCGCCAATGGTGTAGTTACGAACGTGGCCCATATGTAGTCGGCCGCTAGGGTAGGGGAACATGGACAGGCAGTAGAATTTCTCCTTGCTGGTGTCCTCGCTGGCTTGAAAGCTATCGTTCTGTTCCCAGTACTGTTGTGCCTGGGCCTCAATTTCCTGCGGCTGATACTGTTCGTTCATGGTCGACTGACTGAAACCTGTAAAGTAAGAAACCGACGGTAAAGCCGGGATCATGCTGATGTCAGACGGTTGTCACCTGACAATCTGTCAGGTTCCCAGTCATTCACCCATAATCGCGGTTTAGCTGATGCCGGTTAAGGAATAAAAAGATGCTGCATAGCATACAATATAAGCGACATCGTCAACAGCATCCGAGTGACCAGGATGCGCTGATGACAGGCTGAAGGAGATTGTCATGGCTGAGCAAAAAAAACCGGGTAGCACAGGCTTTGTTGCTGCTTATGAGCGTGTAGTAAAACGACTGGGTTCCAGTCTGGAAAATGCTGAAGTACGTAGCTGGGACTTTCTGCAGAAGCAGATTGAAGAAGCGGTGAATGTTGAGCAGACGGCTGAGCAGATGACTCAGGACGAGCTTGATCTGCTGGGCGCGTATGTACGCCGCGATATGCAGCAACTGGGCCGCTATAGCCACAAGGCGGGAGAAGGGCTGGCAGCGTTTCTGAAATTCGACCTTAACTATCTGGAAGGTCAGGTGCTGGACGGACTGAAAAACCTGGCGGATCAGACCCGGATTGACCAGGAGTTGCTGCGTGAACAGCTGGATCATGAGAGTGAGCAGTACATAGCGGGTGAGCTGGCAACCGTGGGCACGCTGGAGTGCCTGGAGTGCGGTATGCCGCACCGGCTGTTATCAACGGTGATCATTGAGCCCTGTCAAAAATGTGGTGGTAACTATTTCCACCGGGTTTCTGGACCAGTGCCGGAATAACACAGTGTAGGTTGTTATGGGGTTCCAGGGAGTACTACCCAGGTGAGCTTGTAGCAGGGATACATTCCCGGCTGCAGGCCGCTTATAATATACTACCGAGTACAATTACCTACTTTCTGTGCATGTACGGAAAATGCTCTGCGGCGTAGACTTGGCGGCTTAATTAATAAAGTAGCAATATTATATATACAATCGATATGACGCTGTTTTCAGCTCCCGCCAGCAATGCCTCTGTCTGGTTATCTCCGGCCTGAAAAAGTGTTATAGCGTCTGTTTTTATCGGCAATCCAGTCTTTCGAACTCGCGATACCATTCCGGTTCCGCCCTTGCGTTGGCAGCGTTCGCTGATATTTTATATTGTGCATTGGAGCACTTATGTTTTCGTCTCGAATTAAAAAGCAGTTAGCTGACAGTCAGGCTGCTCTGGCGCAGAGTGAAGCCCGTTTTACTGCTATCAGTCGCTCCATGGCCGTTATCGAGTTCGCCCCGGATGGGCGGGTAAAAACGGCAAATGATAATTTTCTTCGTTTGATGGGCTATAACCTGGCTGATATTCAGGGCGAGCACCACCGGATGTTCTGTGAGCCGTCTTACACCAGCAACGCAGAATACAGCAACTTCTGGCAGATGCTGAACCGGGGTGATTTTTTCTCAGGCCGCTATCTGCGGCTCAATAAACAGGGCCAGACGGTCTGGCTGGAAGCCAGTTATAACCCGGTGTTTGGTGCCGATGGTAAACTGGAAAGTGTGATCAAGTTTGCCTCTGATGTCACCGAACGCATGGAAAAGACGCAGCGTCAGACCAGTATCATCAACGCGATCGACCGCTCGATGGCGATGATCGAATTTAATTTGCAGGGCGACATTCTGGTGGCTAACGACAATTTCCTGTCGACCACCGGCTACATGCTCAATGACATCAAGGGCAAACATCACCGGATGTTCTGTACCTCGGATGAGGTGAACTCCCAGCAATACAGCCAGTTCTGGCAGCGGCTGAACCGGGGCGAGTATATTGCCGGCCAGTTCAAACGGGTGAACAAGTTTGGTGATGTGATCTGGCTGGAAGCTACCTATAACCCGGTATTTGATTCGAATGATAAATTGGCCAAAGTGGTCAAGTTTGCCACCGATATTACTGCCAAGGTGAATCGCCAGGCGGCGGAATCGGAAGCGGCTCGCATGGCGTACGATATCTCGGTGACGACGGATGAAACTACCCAGCAGGGTGAACAGGCGGTGCAGAACGCCGTTAGTCTGATGAGCGAACTGGCAGATACCACCCGTGCGGCCTCCGATCATATTGAAGCACTGAATGCCCAGTCTGAACAGATTGGCTCCATCGTTAGCACCATCAAGGGGATTGCCGAGCAGACTAACCTGCTGGCTCTGAATGCGGCGATTGAGGCGGCCCGTGCCGGTGAAGCCGGGCGTGGTTTTGCCGTGGTTGCCGATGAGGTGCGCCAGCTGGCGGCCCGTACCAGTGACTCCACCACAGAAATCACCAATGTGGTGAAGAAAAACCACGACCTGGCTCAGCAGGCCGTATCCACCATGTCATCCAGCCTGGAGCTGGCTGAGAGTGGTCTGGGGATGGTTAATGAAGCCGGTGAAGTGATGCTCGATATTCGTGGCAAGGCACAGAGCGTAGTCAGCGCTATCGAAGAGTTCGCCCATACTCTGGATGATGTTTCCCCTTAAGGTCGTCCCCGCCGACGCTGGCTGTTCAGGGCTGGCGTCGGTAATTCCCCAGATCGCTCTGCCAGTACATTTCCCCCTTATCGACAAAGAATAGATGCGTAGCACCGCCATCCTCTGCGGTTCTGAAACGCCGTTCGCTAACGGCGAGCAAGGCGGTGCTACGCCCCTCCTCGATATAACTTAACTGACCATTTTGTACGCGCGTTGTCAGCGTAGCAGGCTGATGCTTGCGACCCGTAAAACGTGAGGTGACAGCCTGCCAGCGGCCGACCAGCGGGGCCAGTTGCTCTGTGGTCAGCGGTAGTACGTCAATGTCTGGTGCGGGCAGCGGTGCGGTGACCCACTTTTCCAGTGGCGCGCGCAGTGCCTGCAAGGCGCGGTAGTGGTAAGCATTAATCACCACAAACATGCCGCGTTGACTGTCGGGGTTGTAGGCAAAATGAGCCAGATAGCCATCACCATCACCACCATGCCCGAGTAACAGTTTTCCATTGCGATACCAGCGGTAGATTCCGGCACCATAGCCGTAGTCATGCCCCAGCCTGGCGGCATGGGTTGATTGTGGCTGCTCCATCCGTTGAATCTGTTTTGAACTCAGCAATAATTGACCCTCGTACTGGCCCCGGTTGATCAGTAGCTTCAATAGCTGACTGAAATCTGCAGCGCTGGTATTGAGCGCGCCGAAAGGCCGAAACAGGGTGTGCCAGTAGGGGATGGGCGTGGTGCGGTCAGTATCATAGCCGGTGACAAGTTGTTGTTGCAGCAGGTCGCTGTACTCAGTGCCGGAATCAGACATGTGCAGAGGCGTTAGCAGATTATCGGCGACCCAGCGGTCCCATGGCTGGCCCGTCACCTGTTCCAGCACCCGCCCGGCATAGCCTGCACCGGCATTGCTGTAGCTGTGATGTAACCCCGGTGGCCATTGAACCTGGCGGGCTTGAGGGGCAACCTTAAACGCTTCGCCCAGCGATAATGGCTGCGGGTAGTCAAACTCGACCCTGGTCAGGTCTTGCAGCCCGGCGCTGTGTTCCAGCAACATATTCAGGGTGACCGGTATGGCAGTTGGGTTATGTAACGGTATGTCTGGCAGGTACTGGCGCAGCGGGGCATTCAGCTCGACCAGACCCTGGCCTGCCAGCTGGTGCAGGCTCAGTCCGGTAATCAGCTTGGTCAACGAACCGACTCGAAATACCGAGTGGGCGGTGACTGGCCGCTGTTTTGTCAGTGAATAAAACCCCAGCCCACCTTGCTGTACTGTGGTGTCTGCTTCGACCAGTGCCCAGGCCAGCGCACCGATCTGATACTGCTGGCGTATCTCATTTAACTGGGTCGGAAGCCTGTTCAGCGCAGCGGCGTTGCTGTGCGTGATATAAAGACATAACAGTAAGGTCAGTGACGCACGGAACATTAGGCGTTCTCCAGCTTCAAAACAGGTTCGATCAGACATTGGGGGTTAGCAGTGCAGCGAATAATACGGCGTGTCATCGGAGTACTGTGCCTGCTGCTGGCAACGCCGCTGTGGGCGCAGGTGTTTGATTATCAGGTGCGCTTTAATCGCAGCCTGACCGAATCCGAGACCCGTGTCTGTTTCAGCGATAGCATACCCCGGATGCTGATCACCGGCGATATAGCTGCGGCTCCGTTGTTAGCCGAGGTGCAGGTCCGTGGCGGCACCGTGCGGCGCAAGGCGAACCGGCTCTATCTGTTCCCGGACTCCGACCAGCTGTGTCTGACTCTGGTGCAGCGCGTTAAGGCACAAAGTAGCAGCTATGACTGGCGCCGTCAGCGCAGAGGGAGCATGTGGTTTGGGCGGGATCTGGTGTTGCCCATTGGCAGCTGGCTCTGGCGTCCAGCGAAACTGACACCCGGGCAGCAGATCCAGCTTAGCTTTGATCTGCCCGCAGGGGTTAATATCTCCGCACCCTGGCCTGTAATGGCAGCCAATACTTTTCGTATCGATCACCAGATGCCCTATAACTGGGCTGGCCGCATGGCTCTGGGGCGGTTTACCCCCATTGAGCTGAAGGTGGGAGAGCAGACGCTGGAAGTGGCAATGCTCGACGGACTGGAGCGACGGCGCAACCTGCTCGACTGGTTACAACAGGCAGCCACAACGGTTGCAGGGGTCTCCGGTTATTTCCCCACGGCCCGTACCCAGGTGCTGGTGCTGCCTGTCGGTGTGGATAAAGAAGCGGTTCCCTGGGCTGAGATCCAGCGCCAGGGGCGTCCGGCGGTCCACTTTTTTATTGATCAGCACCGGCCGATTTATGAGTTCACCCGTGACTGGACGGCGGTGCATGAATTCAGTCACCTGTTGCATCCTTATATCCTGCGTCAGGATGCCTGGCTGTTTGAAGGCATTGCCAGTTATTACCAGAATATTTCCCGTGTCCGTAGTGGTTTGCTGACAGAGCAACAGGCCTGGCAGAAACTCTATGACGGTTTTCAGCGAGGCAGTAAAAAAATCGGTGGCGCAGTGCTGCGCGACAGTAATGAAATTATGCAGTTTTACTGGGGTGGAGCGGCCTTCGTGCTGATGGCGGATGTAGAACTGCACCAGCGTTCAGGCCAGTCGCTGGCGGGTGTGCTGCATCGTTTTCGCCAGTGTTGCGGCGAGGATATGGGTCCCTGGAGTGCCAAAGTCATGTTGCGCCAGCTGGACCAGCTCAGCCAGGGGACAACCTTTATTCAACTATACCGCCAGCAGGTCAGTCGGCGGGCTTTCCCGGCGGTATATGGTGTACTCGACCAATTGGGTGTTAAGGTTCGCAATGGCCGGGTATCCCTGGATAATGCTGCCCCGCTGGCAGGTATTCGTCGAGAAATTACACGTTAAGAAAAAACACTTTCGATAATAGATGTGAATGTTTGTTTGATTAGAATAATGAAACTACAAATTAGTCTAATATCATAAACTTCAATCATTAGACTTTGGCATGATTACTTATGTTTCTCCTGTTTTTTGTTAAAACATTCGCTGCATCCGTATTCAAAGCTGGTGGATATAGTGGTAGGATTGCTCGCCGCTTTAAGATGGAAAGCTGCTTCTAATAAGAATTTTTGAGAAAGGATTTCTCTATGAGTAATGAAAAAAACCTTACTTTTTGGGTTAAAGATAGTATAGCGAAAAAAATAACCGATGCCGTTTGTTCAATGCAAAATGAAGGTTTGTCTAGAACTCTGGATGCAGCTTTTTTCATAAAAA
The DNA here is from genome assembly GCA_913057435.1 of uncultured Oceanospirillaceae bacterium. Classification (GTDB taxonomy): domain Bacteria; phylum Pseudomonadota; class Gammaproteobacteria; order Pseudomonadales; family Balneatricaceae; genus Marinobacterium_C. The sequence continues at coordinate 32,773 of CAJXNY010000023.1, forward strand.
AAACATTGCCTGAAGAAATAATATTCGCCTTAGAAAATATTGGTAGCAAGGGTTCTTTACACAATTCTATTGTTATCCATGGGCTATTTGAATCAAATGATCCCGATGTTGCTCTGACCATTCATGAATCTGTTTCTCGCTACTTGTGTGGTATCAATGACATTCAATATAGGTATGAAGACCATAAGGCTATCTATCCTAAGTTAGAGGGCAGGATGTCTTCTGAGTGGGGGAATGGTGTTGGAGAAATATCACCTCACTGCGATGATTTATATGAGAATATTGATTCTGATCTTCTGTCCCTTACCGTTGTTAAGGATAATACCTTGTGCCCCACACTCATATATAATTCAAATGAACTCGTAGATTCATTGTCGGAAGAAAGTCAGGCGTTATTAAAAGTAGCCCCAGTTAGATACCGATCCGGTCGAAACGTTGTTGGTGAGAAAATTGAACGTATTCGCCCTGTTATTGAACAAAATGGCGATGATGTTCTATATAACATTGATTTTAGAGTCGAGAGAAACTACGGGGACCGGATGGTTGCTGTTGATATTGAAAATCAGTCTCTGATTGATCAGCTAAGATCCAATCTTAATCACGTTAAACCAGTCTCGGCGGATGGTAAACCAGGAACCTTTCTTGTGATTAATAATCGAAAAGTTCTGCATTCCAGGGAAAAAATCCCCAAAGAACAGACCTTTTCTAAGCCGGAAGAGTCTGATCGGTTACTTTTTAGATCAAAAGGTCAAAAAGCCATACTAAAAAGCATCAGCTCATTAGGTTGATATTTCCTGTTTCCTGTCGGGAAGGTTAGATCGCTCTGGCCTTCCAGCTCTAAAGTGTAACTATGAACGGAATAATAAATGCTATACTCCCTATTGTTGGCTTGCTGGCAATAGGTTACTTTTGTAAAAAAAATTGGATTAAAGATAGCAGTTTCTGGAATAATGTAAATAAACTTATTTATTACATAATGTTTCCTTGTCTTATGGTTAGTTCAATTGGGCGTGCTAACTTTGACGAGACCACTGATTTCTCTTTCATCCCTGTTCTTGTCTTTATTGTTATCTTTTTTGTTGCATGTATATGGTTAGCAAAGCCGCTTTTTAAAAGTGAGGGGTTTTGGGTTGCTTTTATTCAGGGAGGAGTTAGGTATAATAGCTATGTCTTTATAGCAATTACTTTGTTTTATGTTGATGATGATGTTATGCCTGTCATCGCACTTATTACAGCCTTTCTGGTTATGACAACAAATGTTATTAGTGTGTTTATTCTTAATAAATATTCTGAAAACAAACTGGGGCAGGTAGATACGATACTTGCTACGCTGAAAAACCCTCTTGTCTTTTCTTGCTTGCTTGGACTTGGTGTTAATGCGTTGTCTCACCTGATTCCAATAATCACCCACATTACCTGGATTAATAATATGCTAGGGCATATTGGTAAGGCGTCGCTTACCTTAAGTTTGATGTCTGTGGGCGCATCACTAAATTTTGGCGTATTTAAGGATAATTTAATGGAAATTATTCTGTGCTCTGGGGTTAAGTTGATTTTGTTGCCATTGACCGTTGTATTCGTATTATTAGTGCTCGATTTTGACCCGTTGCTTACGCTTGTCTGTATGATTTATGCGGGTAGTCCCTGTTCCTCTAATGCGACGGCAATGACTCAGGCGATGGGGGGGGATTATGAGTCAATGAGCATGATAATCAGTGTGCAAACTGTTTTATCAATTCTGACACTACCTGTGCTTATGTACGGTTATTCAGTCTACGTTACTTCCCTGGCGCTTTAGTGACCTGAAAATCGATATCAGGAATCTGTCGGGTTTTCCGCAGTTGGTCATGTCAAATTCGACAGGTTCCTGGTGGTGCTTACTTGTTTGTTTGTATTGATGCTACGCAGCTGGCCAGTAGTGATTCAGCCAGTTCATCATCATTCAGGGCGCGGGCGACTGCCAGCCCACCGATCATCATTACTGCCGTTTGCAGAGCTTTCTGGGTTACCGCTGTGTTAGTGGCCGTTTCGGATGAGGTGTCATTCTGCTGTTTGCGTTGTATTAACTGAATGAAACCACGAAATGTCTCCGTCCAGGCGTTACGTACCAGTTCATCCCGCTGGGCAACGTCGCTAATCAGAAATGCCAGTGGGCACTGAAATTGCTCACTGTTACGGTGCGCCATGCTGAGATAGCTCTGACAGGTCTGCTCCAAGCTGGATTCCTGGGCCGCCAGTCGCTGTGCTGTGGCGCGGATGGTTTCACTGTACAGTTGCGACTTTGAATTGAAGTGACTGTAAAAGGCCCCCCGGGTCATGCCTGCTGCCTGCATTACTTCATTGATACCCACCTGATCAAAGCCCTGTTTACTGAATAACTCACCTGCGGCACGGAGAATGCGTTGTCGGCTGTCGTTTTTGTGCTCTGGGTGCCAGCTCATATCTGTGCTCCATCTATGTCTGTGGTAAGAACCGGGTATTGTTGCAGTTTGCCAGAGTCCGAAAATATGTTCTTGATCATATTCTGTTCGGCACGCAGTCTGCCGCTACTAATATGACTGTGAACAGAGAGAAATTGGTTATGCAGCAAGATATTCAGATCCTGGGCCCGACCTTCAGTACCTTCGTTCGTACGGTGATGCTGTGTTGTGAAGAAAAGGACATTCGTTATCAGGCCGGACTGAGCTGGGATGGAAACGAGATCGGCTTCAAAAGTGCTGAGCGTTATGCACTGCACCCCTGGGGCAAGGTTCCGGTGATTAAACATCAGGGGCTGACGCTCTATGAAACCGCCTCAATTCTGCGCTATCTCGACGGCATGTTCGATGGTATAGCGTTACAGCCTGTGGACCCGGTGCTGCGGGCGCAGGTAGATCAGTGGTGTGGTGCACTGGGTAGCTATGTGGATAAAGCGCTGGTGCGGGATTATCTGCTGGAGTTTGCCTTCCCCAAAGGGGAGAACGGTGCGGTCAGGCTGGCTGAGGTGGCCCAGGCTGAACCTGCTGTCAAAGAGACGCTGGCGTTGCTGAACACTCAGCTGGGTGAGCAGTCATTCCTGTGTGGTGAGCAACTGAGCCTGGCAGATCTGATGGTGCTGCCGATGCTGGATTACCTGGCGGGATTACCTCTGGGAGGTGGTCTGTTAGCTGAGCAACCCACGTTAAACGCTTACCTTCAGCGCCTGCGTGCACGACCGTCAGCCCGGACGGTCCTTCAAACTGCCAGCTGAGTTGCCAGCCAGGCTTGAAACTTTTCAAATGCAGCGCTCGCCGGGCGCTGCTTCGACCAGAGTAACGCGTAGCCGTAGGGGCTGTCGTTCTCCACGTCACAGGCCACTACCAGTGAGCCGTCTGCCAGCTCCCGCTGGATCATCTCCCGGTCAAATAACAGGAACAGATCGCCCAGCATGCAGGCTTCGATTGCCTGAGCGCCGTTCTGCACCGACATGCTGCACCGTTGCCGGTCGGCCTGAATACCATGGCGGGCAAACCAGCTTTTCCAGCGATCGCTGTGGGCGGCAACATCCAGCAGAGGTTGATGTTGCAGCTGGTGGGCGCCCAGTGGCTGGCTGAAGCGCTTGAGCAGCGCTGGACGGCAGACAATTACGGATTGTTCGGCCAGTAAAAACTGCTGATTGACCTGTGGCCAGCGGTGGTTCCCATGGCGGATCAGGCCATCCACTTGCTGGCTTTCAAGATCAACCTGTTCAGTGGTTGCCTGAACGGACAGTTCAATATCCGGGTAATGAGACTGGAAATCACTGAGCCGGGGCATCAGCCAGCGGGTAGCAAAGATCGGTGCGCAGCTGATACGGACTACCGGCTGGGTGGGTTGTAGCGCCAGCTCGGCGGCATGGTGCAGCTGATGCAGGGGCTGGTTGATGCTCTGGTAAAGGGTGCGACCAGGCTCGGTCAGGCGGACCTGCTTATCCAGCCGATGAAACAGCTTGTAACCTAGTTGTCGTTCAAGGTTACGGATCTGATGGCTGACAGCCGATGGGCTGATATGCAGCTGTTCGGCGGCCCGCTGGAAGCTTTCGCCCCGGGCGGTACAGGCAAATGTATTAAGGCTGTTAAGCGGGATTTTGAAATGCATACAGATGAGTTTAGCTCACCTGTGGTGCGAGGATAAGCCTTTTGTCAGATGTCTGGCCTGAACGTAGCCTGTGGGTAAGTTATCTGTCTGGCTGAAGGGGGAACACATTGATTAATAAGATAAAACGTACAGAGAGTGGGGCCATTGATATGGATTTCTATATTGCTCGCGGACGTTATCTGCGGGCGATAGAAGTGCAGAACCGGTCTGCTGGCAGGATTACTTTGCTCATCCACTGGCTTCGAGGTATCTTTCCCCGCTGGCGTGCTGCCCTGGTGGGGAGGCCAAAAGTTGCGACAGGTCAACAGGAGCTGAAGTAGCACAGTAAGTGCCGGGCTGAAGTGATAGTTTAGCCGGTCGATAACGTGGCAGATTCAAACAGTAATGAGTGTTTCCTGGCAGTGGGGCTTGTCTGTGTTTGTGAATTCAGAAATCATGCCTGCTGCCGATACGGTGTATAGAACAACATAAATGATAGTGGCCGGATCTTACCTGATCAGTATGATGTTCGGCGCAATGTGCTTTTTTGCACCGTCCAGAGTTAACCATGACGCCTGGCGGGCCTTGAAGCGATGATGTAACAGTCTGCAGACAGTTAACTGGCTGTTAATGACAGCACAGATTATGCAGCGCACATGGCGCAGCGCTCTGAGAACGCGAAAATTGGTGCAAGGTCTCGGAGATCACGACGTTCATGGGCCGCTAGAATAAGGAGAAAATAGCAAGTGGCGACATCCGATAAAGATTGGCAGAGAGCACGAGAGCTTCACCCGGTACTGGTGCAGCGATATCTAAACGGCTTCTTTACTGAAGTGGATTCCATTACCCAGAATCGCGGCACGGATCTGCGTTCTCCCTACCGGGATCTGTATAAACTGATCAGTGAGCGGGACAAACTGATTCCCGAACTGTTCGAAGGGATGACTCACAGTAATATGTGGGTGCGGGTATTGTCCTGGAAGCGCCATGGGCTGCTGACCAAAGAAGAAGAACGTACCTTTACCTTTGAAATTCAGGAAGCGCTGCGCAAGGTCTCTGTTGATCGTTAATGCAAGGCTGGGTTGCGGTGTTCACCGCAACTATCCCACCCGCCTCGGATCAGAGGTACTGATGTCTCAACGTTGCAGAAACTGCTGCTGAATCTGGTAATCAGCGATCAGCCGGTTGGCGTACGTAATGGACTCTGCTGGAATGCTGGCCGGTAACTCAGGCAGTGCACAGCCAGATTTAATCAGGAACTGAATCAGTGGCTGGTCGAACTGTTGCAGCGCGCTGACCAGCAGCGCCGGGTAGCTGTTCAGATCCGCGCCGTGCTGCTGTAACCGGCTCAGGTGCAGCGGCAGCTGGTTGCTGGCACAGTTATCCACACACAACTGTAGTAGCCCTCGACCTTGCATATCGGGCTGGTGGACATCTGCCCCGGCGGCCAGCAACACACTGAGCAGTGGCAGGCTGTTGGTTTGTGCCAGCGCCAGTGCGGTCAGGGGCTCGCCGGTGGAGCTGCGTGTTTCGGCCAGGCCGCCTTTACTGAGTATCAGTGCCAGAGCGTGGGGCTGGCTGGCATGGATGGCCAGCTCCATCACCGTCTGCCCCTGGTGAACGGGGCTGTTCAGGCTCTGCTCGTCAAACTTGTTCAGTAATGGTCCCAGTGTATCCAGCTCACCATTCTCGATCGACTCGATCAGCTTTTGCTCACGGCCTTTCAGAAATTCAAACATTCGCTACTCCACTGATCGGTTATAAAATCTCGCGCATGGGTCATGGCAGTCAGCCGCGCTGTTTACTCAGTATATCGGTCATTTTCTGTTGCCACAGTTCTGACAGGCCGGGCAGGGCGATGGCGGCTTCCAGCTCGGCAATGGCCGGCGTTTTACTGCGGTAAAGCTGCCAGAAGCGGGCAATACTCCAGTCCGGATTCAGCTGACTGAGACGCTGGAAGGTATCACCGGCATTGGCTGTACCTTCGTCCAGCACGCGGAAATACCAGCCGCTCAGACCCTGACTGTCGATGAACTTCACCAGCGCCGGTTCTTCAAAGCGGGCGTTTATTTTCCAGCAGGGTTTACGTGGCTCACTGACCTGCAGACGGGCACTGCCCAGCTGCCAGATATCGCCAATGCAGACATCGTCAGCACATAGCTGCGGGGTGCTGAAATTTTCCCCCATGGTGCCGGGACGCAGCTGGCTTTCCAGCGCCGGAAACGCCGCCGCCAGCTGTTGATATTCCAGTGCCGAGTACTGATGTACGGCTTTATCCGGGCCGCCGTGATTAACAAGGTCAGCCTGCTCATCACCGGCCAGTCCGGCAAAGGTAATGCTGACCGGGCCGCTAATAGTTGTTTTCACAATGGCGCTGGGTTTGCCATGGGGGCCCAGTGGCTGTGTTTTGCCCCGGTAGAGGTTGGTGATGGTGGTCTGCATAGCGGATATCCTCAATCGTCCTGATACGAGGGGCAGTCTACGTGGCAGTGGAAAAAAAGCCAGCCCGGCAAAGGCTGCTGACAGTCATTGTCAGCAGGGGGCAGGCACACTGCTGTTCGACATAAAAATAGCCCAACAGGAGCTGTAAATAATGACAACCACCGTTATGGAAATGGTTAACTTTACCCTCAAACCCGGTACTGATAATGCGCAGTGGCTGGCCAGCGCAGCTGAGCTGGAGGGTTTCCTGCACCAGCAGCCGGGGTTTCTGTATCGCGCTTTGACGCAGGATGAACAGGGCCTCTGGTACGATGTGGTGTACTGGCGGGATATGGATGCGGCAGTTGCCGGTGGGAAGGCGTTTATGGCCTCCAGTCAGGGCCAGCAGATGTGCCAGTTTATCGAGCTGGAGACGGTAAAAGTGCGTCATATGCCGGTCAGTGTTGAGGTGATGAGCTGCCAGGGTGCAGACTGACGTAACGTGAATTTGTTGTAAACAGAAAGGATCACCATGCAAAAAGGCGAGCGCCTGTTTCAGTTACTAACCCTGCTGCGTAGCCGTCGCACCGTGATGACAGCGGCGCAGCTGGCGCAGCGGCTGGAGGTGTCGGAGCGCACCATTTATCGAGATATGCAGGCGCTATCCCTGTCAGGAATCCCTATTCAGAGTGAAGCCGGGGTCGGTTATCGTCTGCAACCCGGCTTTGCCGTACCGCCGCTGATGTTTGATGAAGCGGAGCTGGAAGCGTTGCTGCTGGGGGTGCGGATGGTGCAGGGCTGGAGTGATAAAAGCCTTGGCCAGGCGGCTGACCGGGCCTTGCAGAAAATCCATGCGGTATTGCCTGAAGCACTACACCAGCGTCACTGCGATCAGCCCGAATGGCTGCTGGTGCCGGATTACTTTCAGCACAACAGTCAGTACAGCGATCAGCTGCGGGGTGCGATCAAAGCCTGCCTGCGCGTGTCGATTGATTATCAGCGCGCAGACAACATGCCTTCACAACGAACACTGTGTCCGCTGGGGCTGGTGTACTGGGGGAAAGTCTGGTGTCTGCTGGCCTGGTGTGAATTACGTGGCCAGTACCGGCAGTTTCGGCTGGACCGGATTCAGGCACTAGAAGTGCTGGAGATGCACTTCAGCACCGGCCCTGACTGCAACCTGCAACACTGCCTGCAGGTAATGACGGCGGAGGAAGCTGCGAAGCATACTTAGTTCCGCTGCTCGGTGTGGTTTTACGTCTGCGCCTGTTCCAGAACCGGACGCGCATGGAATGCGCTGCTACAGCGGTAGCAGGCTGTCCCACGGGCGTCCGGTTACCAATCGCGGGCTCAAAAACCCAGCTGGTCGCGCAGGTTGTAGTACCAGGCGCCCATGGCCGTCAGCGGGATGCGGAATGTCCGGCCCCCTGGGAAGTTGGGTTGCGGCAGGCGGGTAAATACATCGAAACGTTCAGCCTGGCCTTTAATCGCTTCGGCCATCACTCGGCCTGCCAGGTGGGAGCTGGCCACGCCGTGGCCGCTGTAGCCCTGGGCGTAGTAGATGTTGCTGCCGATGCGGCCAAACTGCGGCAGGCGCATCAGGGTCAGCAGGAAGTTGCCGGTCCAGGCGTAGTCCACTTTGACATTGCTCAGCTGCGGAAACGTCTTGATCAGGTTGGGGCGGATCTTCTGTTCGATTTTGTCCGGTTCACGGGCACCGTACGTCACACCGCCACCGTAGATCAGCCGACCATCGCCAGACAGACGGAAGTAATCCAGCAGGTAGTTACAGTCTTCCACGCAGTTGTCTTTTGGCAGCAGCTCTTTTTGCAGGGCTTCAGACAGCGGTTCGGTGGTCAGTACCTGGGTGCCACAGGGGATCGCTTTCTGTTCCAGTGTTGGAATCAGATCGCCCAGGTAGGCGTTACCGGCCACGATCACATAGTCAGCGGTGACGGAGCCATTTTCGGTGATGACACGGGCTTTATCACCTTCTTTTACTTCGATGACTTTGGAGCCTTCAAAGATCTGCCCGCCCAGTGATTCCAGCGCGGCGGCTTCGCCCAGCACCAGGTTCAGTGGGTGGAAATGGCCGCCGCTTTTATCCAGCAGGCCACCGACGTAACGTTCGGAGCCAACGTAGTCTTTAATGCCATCGGCAGACAGCATTTCCAGCTGCTCATGGCCGTAGCGTTCCCACAGCGCTTTTTTGCCTTCCATCTCCTTGAGCTGGCCCGGGTTACAGGCGGCAAAGATACCGCCGTTTTTCAGATCACAGTCGATGTTGTATTTATCGACGAAGCCACGGATCACCTGACCGCCTTCAAAGGCCATACTGCCCATGGCCGTGGCGGTGTCCTGGCCGTAATGGCGTTCGATAAAGTCGATATCACGGCTGTAGCTGTGGACGATCTGGCCACCGTTACGGCCGGAGGCACCGAAGCCAACCCGGCTGCCCTCCAGAACGGTGACCTTAAAGCCCAGCTCTGCCAGATGAATGGCGGAGGACAGGCCGGTGAAGCCAGCACCGATGATGCATACATCGGTGCTGATATCGCCGTTCAGTGCCGGGCGCTGGTTTTTGTCGTTGGCTGACGCCGCGTAGTAAGAGCCGGTGTGGGCAATGGGTGCTGACATGTTCTGGTTACCTGTTTCAGCCCTCTATGAGGCTGATTTATCTTGAAATTCCGGGCCTTTCTTGCACATTAGCAAGGGCCGTTAATTAAAAAGGGGATCTGCATCAGATCCCCTGTTGCCCCGGCCTGCGCCGGGGCGATGTTGTAGATATGGCTGTCGATCAGGCCATAGAAAAACCCAGAATCAGCAGGCTGATAAACGCCAGCGCACCGCCCATCAGGGCATAAGGAATCTGGGTGATGGCATGGTCCATGGTGCTACAGCCTGAGCCTTGCGCCGACAGTACGGTGGAGTCACTGAAGAAGCAGGCGTGGCTACCAAATGCGGAGGCCGACAGCAGGGCTCCGATGGTCAGTGGCATGGAGACATCCATGCTCTGCGCCAGCGGGATGACGATTGGCAGGGAGATGACAAACACCCCCCAGCTGGAACCGGTGGCGAATACCACCGCCGCCATTACGACGAACACAGCAGCAGGCAGCAGCTCACTCGACAGGTAAGGGACAAGGGTATCGATGATGTATGGGGTCATGCCCAGCTGATCATTGATCTCTTTGACCATAAAGCCAGCGGCAACCATGGCAATCGGCTGCAGCATGATTTTAAAGCCAGTCAGCATGGACTCGACCAGCTCGCCAAAGCTCAGCAGGCGCTGCCAGTAGTACAGCACCATGGTGAAGATTGAGGCTACCAGTGCGCCTTTAAGCAGATCGATGTCGTAGTACATCGATGCGCCTACCAGTACGGCCATCGGCAGCAGGAAGTTCATCAACCCACGCATCGGCGAGGTTTCAGGTAAATCACTGGTATCGAAACCGATCTGCTCACCGCCATCGGGAATCGGCTGACCTGCCTGGGCCCGTGCTTCGGCTTTTTTCATCGGACCGATATCCGGAATAATATCGGCGACCACCAGCCAGACGATAACCAGCGCTGCCCAGCCATAGGCCATGTACGGAATTGACTCGATGTACAGCATCATGCCCGCGCCTTCAGCGGCGGCATTGTTCTCTTCCAGCAGCGCGGCAAAGTATACCGCCCAGGTGGAAACAGGCACCAGAATACACACCGGTGCAGCGGTGGAGTCCACCACAAAGGCCAGCTTCTCACGGGAGATGCGGTAGCGGTCGGTGAGGTTTTTCATCGACGCGGACACGGCCAGTGAGTTGAGGTAGTCATCGATAAACACCGCCAGCCCCAGCACGGTGGTGCCGATCAGAGTCTGACGTTTGTTTTTCAGCCGATGGACCAGCATGCCACTGAAGGCCAGCACGCTGCCGCCTTTTTCCAGCATGGTGATCAGGCCGCCCATCATGCCGCAAACCAGAATAATCCAGGCGATGGTTTCATTCATCATTACGCTGGTGGCGGTATCACCCAGGCTGGTGAACACGGCGTCCGGATTTGGATCAAGTAACAGCAGGCCTGCCATAATACCGGCAAAAATAGACTCCAGCGGCCGCTTGGTAATGATGGCGGTCGCCACGATCAGTAACGAAGGTAACAGGCTGAGAATGCCGTAGGCTTCACCTTCCTGCTGCAGGGTGGACATAAAGCCGAACGCGATGGCGATTAATGTACAGGCGCCAACCGTCTTCCATGGTGGGGTCGTGATTCGAGTTTTTACTGCTGTATTCATAATTCACGTTTCTTATTGATATTAGGGTTTAGCATGAATATCCGCACCGTAATACAGCTGTTCGCTACGGTGCAGTAAGGCTTCTACACTGTCCGTCAGCCCGGCAGTTGCATAGATTTGAGCTCGATGTATTCATCCAGACCGGCGTCGCCCCATTCGCGGCCATTACCTGACTGCTTGAAGCCGCCAAACGGCGCTTCATAGTTAAAGCCGCCGCCATTCAGGCTGATCTGGCCCGCCTGGATTTTACGAGCCAGTTGTTGGGCTGCAGGAATATCGGCCGCCCACACTGCTGCAGCCAGGCCGTAAGGGGTGTCGTTGGCGATGGCGATGGCGTCGGCTTCATCAGCATAAGGGATCAGGCACAGTACCGGGCCAAAAATCTCTTCGCGAGCGATGCGCATCTGGTTGTTAACATCAGCAAAAACAGTGGGTTGTACATAGGCACCCTGTTCCAGCCCGGCCGGGCTTGCCGTACCACCGGTGACCAGGGTGGCACCTTCGTTAAGGCCCGTCTGAATGTATTCCAGTACGCGCTCTTTCTGCGCCATGCTGCTCATCGGGCCCAGGTAGCTGCTGCTATCCATCGGGTCACCCTGTACGACGTTTTCAGCGGCGGCTTTGGCCAGCGCAACGGCGTCGGCGTAGCGACTTTGAGGCACCAGCATACGGGTCAGGGAACAGCAGATCTGGCCGGAGTTGACCATCACATCCTTAACGCCGAACTCCACCGCAGCGACCAGGTCAGCGTCTTCAGTGATCAGCAGGGGTGACTTGCCGCCCAGCTCCTGACAGACCCGTTTCAGACTTGGCGCGGCGGCCTGGGCGATATGGATCCCGGCCTGCGTTGAACCGGTGAAGGACACCATGTCTACGTCCGGGTGGTTACACAGCGGGGCGCCGACATTAAGGCCATCACCGCTGACCAGGTTAAATACCCCGGCAGGCAGGCCGACTTCATCAGCGACTTCGGCAAAGATGTAAGCATGCAGCGGGCTGATCTCGGAGGGTTTCAGCACCATGGTGCAGCCTGCGGCCAGTGCCGGAGCGACTTTACCCACCAGCTGGTGCAGCGGCACGTTCCACGGCGTGATAAACGCACAGACGCCGACCGCTTCACGGTTGATAACGGAGTTGCCGACTTTCTCGATCTCGTCCATATGGGCTGCGCGGGAGACATAGCTGCGCATACCGGAGATTGGCCCGGCGACCTGCCAGCCACGGGACAGATGCAGTGGCATGCCCATCTCCTGGGTGATGGTCAGCGCCAGTTCTTCACTGCGCGCTTCCAGCCCCAGACAGATCTTTTCAATAAAGTCCGCCCGGACTGCTGCCGGGGTGCAGGACCAGTCATAGAACGCGGCCTGTGCTGCCTTTACGGCCTGATCAACATCCTGCTCAGTGGCATCGGTTACCTGGGCGATAAAGTCGCCAGTGGCCGGATTGGTCACTGCCCGTGGGCTGCCGTGGGCTGCACACCACTGGCCATTGATATAAAGCTGTTCTCGAATCTGCATAACGGTTTTCCTTGGGCCAATTACAGGGTGCTGAGGAACCACTGGGTTTCCAGGGTGGTGACATGGCGTTCAAACTCGGCCAGCTCGGACGCTTTACAGGTGGCGAACAGCTCGACGAAGCGGCTGCCAAAATACTCACGGATCAGGTCACTGTTGCGCAGGGCGTCCAGTGTATCGGGCAGGCGGTTGGGCAGGTTTTCCCGCTCGGTGGCAAAGGCGTTGCCAACGATCGGTGCCGGAGGCGTAATCTGCGCCGTCAGACCGTGATGAATCCCGGCCAGCAGGGCGGCCATCACCAGATACGGATTGGCATCGGCACCGGAGATACGGTGTTCAATACGACGGGCCGCATCAGGGCCAGCCGGAATACGCACGGCCACGGTGCGGTTATCTACACCCCAGGTGGGTGCCATCGCCACGTAGTAACCTGGCTGCAGACGGCGGTAAGAGTTTACGTTGGGGCAGAACAGCGCCATGGAATCCGCCATCATGGCCAGCAGCCCACCGACCGCATGTTGCAGTTTATCGCTGTACGGCTGGCCGCTCTGGGCGAAGACATTGTTGCCGTCGCTGTCGAGCAGGCTGATATGAATGTGCAGGCCGTTACCGGCTTCATTTTCATAGGGACGGGCCATAAACGACGCTTCCATACCGTGTTTGTCGGCGGTGGCTTTGATTACCCGTTTCAGCAAAATGGCGTTGTCACAGGCGGCCAGTGGGTCATCCTGGTGTTTGAGATTGATCTCGAACTGGCCCGGTGCGTTCTCGGCCACGGCAGTATCTGCCGGGATGCCCTGGGCGGTGGTGTAGTCAGCGATGTCGTGCAGGAAGTCGGCGTAGTTATCCAGGTCAGTAATCGAGTACACCTGAGTATGGCCTTCACGCTTGCCGGTTTTTGGCGACAGTGGTGGTTGTGGCTTACCGTGCTGATCACGATTCTGATCAAGCAGGTAGAACTCCAGCTCAACGGCGACCACCGGAGTCAGCCCCAGTGCCTTGAGGCGGTCCAGCTGCTGCGCCAGCACATGGCGCGGATCAGCAAAGAATGGACTGCCGTCGCTTTCGTACATATTCATCAGCAACTGTGCCATGGGCCGTTTCTGCCATGGTGTGGTGGTCAGGCTACTGGCGACTGGCTTGCAGGGCTGATCCGGCTCACCAATCTCCAGCCCCAGGCCGCATTCTTCAATGGTGTTACCGGTGATATCCAGCGAAAAAACGGAGGCAGGCATGGCAACGCCTTCCTTATACACCTTGCTCAGGGCTTCACGTTCAATGCGTTTGCCGCGTACCACACCGTTGAGGTCGGGTAACAGCAGGTCAATGGCTTCAACGTCCGGGTGGCTGGCTAAAAAGGTATCGGTTTCAAGGCGTGGGCTATGTGACGACATGCGCTGGTCTCTTCAAAATAGTGATCAGGGCAGTGCTGAAATCAGCAAAAAACAGCTCAGTGATCAAAATATCGTTAATGTTTTTTATAAATCCTATGCGCCAGGCCCCCTTGTCGTCAATCTGTAATGATAAAAAATGTGATCACTAATCTGTATTGTTGGTTTTTATGAGATCTTTTTGTTAATAATTGCCACTAGTGATCAAAAAAATGATTGCCTTTGCTTGCGCGCCTGGATAGGTTGTTTTTGCTCAGTCTGTCGGACTGATTAAAAAACAGATCGTTTGGGGTTGTTATGAAACATCACAGTGGTTCGCCGGAAGCTCTTCCATTGGTAGGTATGCCTGCCTGTAGCCAGCAGGTGGGCATTCACCCTTCGCAGGCAGTGGGTGAGAAGTACATCAATGCCGCAGTTCAGGGCGCGGGTGTTGCGCCGCTGCTGATTCCCGCACTGGGTGAGCAGACGCTACAGTTTCTGCCGGGGCTGGATGGCCTGCTGCTGACCGGCAGTTATTCCAATGTTGAGCCGCACCACTACGGTGCTGAGCCAGAAATTGCCGATGACACCTCAGACCCTAAACGTGATGCCACCACCCTGGCGCTGATCCGGGCCGCCATTGAGCAACAGATTCCGGTGCTGGGCATCTGCCGTGGTTTCCAGGAGATCAACGTGGCGCTGGGCGGTTCTCTGCATCAGCAGTTGTGGACAGTGCCCGGCATGATGGAACACCGTGAGAAGAAAGGCCTGACCCTTGAAGAGCAATACGCCGTTGCCCATCCCGTCAGTCTGAACCCGCAAGGCTTACTGGCGCAGCTGATGAATGGCGAACTGGAGCAGGGAGTGAACTCGCTGCATGGCCAGGGGGTTGATCGGCTGGCCGACAGCCTGCGTGTGGAAGCTACGGCCCCCGATGGGCTGGTGGAAGCCTTCTCGCTGGCCAGTAATAACAGCTTTTTACTGGCGGCGCAGTGGCACCCGGAATGGCAGCTGGACCGCCACCCGTTCTATCTGGAAATTTTTCGCGCCTTTGGCGCAGCCTGCCAGCAGCGCCGTTTGCAGCGTGAGGCATTGCAGCGCTGAGCTGACAGCGTGCGTTACTGAATTACTCTGGAGTAATACAGGCCCGGTGTCGTCCGGGCCTGACGTCGACTTGGCCGGCCTCCCATATTGGGATGGCCGGTTTTTTTTGCCTGCTGTTTACTGCCCCCGTTACGGTGGTGCTATTTCTGCTTATGTCTTGATAAATAAACTGTACCAAATGTCAGGTTGTTGTTTTTTATATTTCATATAATCATTAATATTGATAATTCCTTTCGTTTTTGTGCGAAATGGCGATAAGAAACGAAAGCACATTTCTCCGTCTCCCACCTATACTGAATTTAACAATTTAGCCCGGCGCAATCTTACCCGCCAGGGCCTGGCCACCCCTTAATAATGATAATAACCGTGACCGCCGATACACCGCCTGGACCGTTCTATGCTGTGGTGTCGCCGAAGGAACGGACTGGAGACGCCCATGCCAAAGAGCAACCTTGCTGTTATCGCCTCGCCGACAGATGCTGTCGCTGCCATCGACTGGAATAAAGTCGCCTATCAGATTCAGGTGTCCCGTGCGCTGGATGATCTGGAAGAGGGCACCCTGGTGCCTAATAAAGAGGTGCTGTACCAGTTCTCGGCCCGTGGTCATGATCTGAGCCAGATCATTCTGGCCCAGTTGCTGGACCATAAACGCGATGCGGTCAGTGGTTATTATCGCTCCCGTCCGCTGATGCTGGGCATTGGCCTGTCGCTGGAAGATGCGCTGGGTGGCCCGCTGATGCGAGCGGGTGGTTATAGTGATGGTCGCGATATTGGCGTAGTGCACAATATGCCCAACCTGGATGGCCCCTGTGGCCTGCCGATGAGTGGCGGTGTTGGCGCGCAATACACGCCGATTGCGGGCTGGGCCCAGGCGATCCGTTACCATGCAGAAACCCTGAAAGATAACAGTTACGACGGCTCCATCGGGGTCGCCCATGGCGGGGAGGCCTCCTGCTCGACCAACGGTTTCTGGTCATCACTGACCATCGCCACCACCCAGAAGCTGCCGATGCTGTTTTACATCGAAGACAACGGCTACGGCATCTCCACCACCTCTGATTACCAGACGCCGGGCCAGAACATTGCGGCTAACCTGGCGTCGTTTAAAAACCTGAAAATTTTTGACGGTGATGGTACTGAGCCTGCCGAAACGGCGCAGCTGATCAGCGAAGCAGTGGCCTGTGTACGCGCCGGTGAACCCACGCTGATTCGTCTGCAGGTGCCGCGTTTGTGTGGTCACTCGGCTCAGGACACCCAGGGCTACAAAAATGCTGCTACGGTGGATGCTGAGAACGCCCGTGACCCGCTGCCAAAACTGAAGGCCTTTATGGTGCCTGCAATGGTGAGCGAAGTGCAGTGGGAGCAGATTACCGCCACGGCGCAGGCCGATGTAACGGCAGCGCTGGATGCCGCCCGTGCCCGGCCAGAACCATCTGCGGAAAATATTACTCGCCATGTCTTTGCTGAGCGCGATGCCAGCGGTACGCTGGAACAGCCACTGCAAGGCGGGCTGGCAGCGAAAGGTATTTTCTCGGCAATGGGCTCGGACCAGCCTCAGCCGGAAGGTCAGCGAATTAATATGGTCACGGCGATCCGCCGTACCCTGGACAGCGAGCTGGCCAGCAACGACCGCATGGTGGTGTTCGGTGAAGATGTGGGCCCCAAAGGCGGCGTGCATGCCGTAACGCTGGGCCTGCAGGATAAATACGGTAAAGACCGGGTATTTGATACCTCGCTGTCGGAAGAGGGCATTATTGGTCGCGCACTGGGCATGGCCCAGGCAGGCATGATGCCGGTGCCGGAAATCCAGTTCCGCAAATATGCCGACCCGGCTGAAGAACAGCTTAACGACACCGGCACCATTCGCTGGCGCACCAACAACCGCTTTGCTGCACCGATGGTGGTGCGCATGCCCGGTGGATTCTTCAAATGTGGCGACCCATGGCACAGTCAGGCCGCTGAAGTGAAATGGGCCCACGCCATTGGCTGGCAGGTTGCTGTGCCATCCAACGCTGCAGACGCCGTGGGCTTGCTGCGCCATGCGCTGCGCGACCACAACCCGACGATCTTCTTTGAACACCGTAATCTGCTGGACGATATTTCTGCCCGTCGGCCCTATCCGGGCGATGACTACGTGCTGCCTTTTGGCCAGGCCAATGTGCTGACCGAAGGCACCGAGCTGACCCTGGTGACCTGGGGTGGCATGGTGCCACGGGCACTCAAGGGTGCTGAGATGAGTGGCAAGTCGGTGGAAGTCATCGATCTGCGGACGATTTCTCCCTGGGATAAAGACGCTGTTTTTGCCTCAGTGCGTAAAACCAGCCGCTGCATGGTGGTACATGAAGACAACTTCACCGCAGGCTTTGGTGCCGAAATTGCTGCGGTACTGGCCGATGAATGTTTCTTCGAGCTGGATGCGCCGATTATGCGCGTCACCATGCCGGATGTACCGAGCCCGCACCATCCCGCGTTGCTGAATGCCGTGGTGCCGACGCCAGAGAAAATTAGCGCACAAATCTGCAAACTGCTGGAGGTGTGAGATGGGTACCATGATTGAGGTGATGATCCCGGACGGCCAGCTTGAGGGCACTGAAGCCACACTGCAGAGCTGGCTGGTGGCGCCAGGTGATTTGGTGAAAAAAGACCAGCCGCTGGCCGAACTGGAAACCGATAAGGTGACGATGGAAGTGGCAGCCCCGGCCGATGGTGTGGTGGCGCAGCTGATCGCGGGTGAAGGTGAACAGGTGGTGGTTGGCATGTTGCTGGCCACGCTGGGCGAGGGCAGTGTTAGCGCTGGACCTGTTAGCGAAAGTGAAAACGAAAGCGTGCCCCAGGTCGTTGTCCCCGCCACCGTGCCTGCCGCGCTCACTGAGTCGGTGATTCCTGCCGGAACCCGGCTGAGCCCGGCGGTGCGGCGTATTCTCAGTGAGCACGCGGTGGATCTGAACCAGCTGCAAGGCAGCGGCAAAGGCGGCCGGGTGACCAAGTGTGATCTGCTGGCCTACCTGAAAACGGTTCCGGCCAGCGTCGCGACGCCGGTGCTGAAGGCCCCTGCTCAGGTTCCTGCACAACCGGCCGTACCGGTAACGGTTGCTGCTGCGAAACCCGCCACGCAGGCCGGTCAGTCCGGGCTGGCCTCAACACTGCGTCCGCACAGCAAAATGCGCAGCCACATTGCCGAGCATATGGTCGACAGCCTGCTGCATACTGCGCCCCATGTGACCAGCATCTTTGAAGCAGACCTGTCGGCGATCCAGCGCCATCGGGCGAAACACAAAGCGGACTTTGCCGATAAGGGCGTCAAACTGACTTACACCGCCTATTTTGTTGCGGCGGCGGCCAAAGCGCTGCAGGCCGTGCCGGAAGTTAACAGCCAGTACCATGACGATGTACTGGAGCTGTTTCACGACTGCAACATTGGTGTGGGTACGGCACTGGGTAATGACGGGCTGGTAGTACCGGTGATTCAGCAGACGCAGGATCTCAACCTGATGGGCATCGCCCGTCGGCTGCAACAGCTGACCGACGCTGCGCGTGATAACAGGCTCAAGCCTGCAGATATGCAGGGCGGTACGTTTACCATCTCCAACCACGGCGTCAGCGGTTCGCTGGTGGCCACACCGATCATCATCAACCAGCCACAGAGCGCCATTCTGGGCATTGGCAAGCTGGAGAAACGGGTGATCGTCAAAGAGATTGAAGGGGTGGATACCATGGTGATCCGGCCGATGTGTTATGTCAGTT
The DNA here is from genome assembly GCA_913057435.1 of uncultured Oceanospirillaceae bacterium. Lineage (GTDB taxonomy): Bacteria > Pseudomonadota > Gammaproteobacteria > Pseudomonadales > Balneatricaceae > Marinobacterium_C. The sequence goes on from CAJXNY010000023.1 coordinate 51,276, forward strand.
TGAGCATTGATCATCGCGCACTGGACGGTTTTCAGACCAACAGCTTCCTGGCCACGCTGGTTGATGAACTGGAGAGCTGGCCGCTGGATTGAACAGCGACCAGGTGTTGATACTGGCCAGATAACGATTTGCACTACAAACCCGATAGCATCCTGGCGCTATCGGGTTTTTTTTCGTTATTACGAAACAGCGGTTTACGGTTGTTTCAACGGGGCGTTGCGCAGGCCCTCAAGGTTTTCAATGATGCTGCTCATCAGAGCATTATCACTGTCCTGTTTGGTGCGTACCTGCTCAGAGTGGCTATTCAACCGGGCCAGGATTTCCAGTCGGGACGCATCAAGTGGCATGAACACGGGTTTTTCTGCAGCCTCCTCGGTGTCCTCTTTTTTAACCGCTATTGTTTCCTCGCTCACACTTAGCACCGTGGTTTGCGCTATTCGTGACGTCTGTTCAGTTTTACGTTCAGTTGCGCCATCCTGTTGCACTACCGGTAAGATGGCTGGTCGGGAGCCTTCCTCTGCAGGCTGCAATAGCAATTCGAGCATGGTGGGGGGAGGCGGTTCGGTTGGCTCATCTCGGGTGGCCGGTGCCGGTGCAGGAGAGAGTTGATCAAGCAGCTGCTGATAACTGGCGGCAAGGTCTGGCTCAGGCGCATCCGTGGGTGTGTCGGCGAGGGCCTGGTTGTGTATTGCCAGGTCCAGCTCCTGAATGCTGGCGACTTGTCCCTGTTCGGTTAAAAAGACACCGCTGCGTTTCACCTGGCCCAGCAGGTTGTTCTCGCTATCGGTCAGATCGAAAGAGCTGGCCGTTGAACCCAGGTAGATGGCACCCACGCCCGCGTCTTTCAGGCTTAATAGCTGATCTTCACCCTGCTCATTGCGGGTCCAGACTTTCAGATCAGCAAAGATCTCATCGTTTTCATCAATCCATTTATTGCCATCGCCATCGTAACGGGCCAGATCGGCAAACCCTTCGGTGCCCTGAGTGCCGAACAGCTCTGAGCCATCATTGATCTGGCCATCCCTGTTCATATCCAGCGCGAGAAAGCCGCTGCCCTGGCTGACAAATGAGATCTCTTCTTCGCTGCCATCAGCATCAAGGTCAAAGCTAAAGCTGCTGCTGGTCAGCCCGGCGGCCCCGCCATCCAGTGAGATCACCAGTGGGTCGATCAGCGTTCTGGCAGCGACCTGCTGAGTCAGGGACTCTTCCAGTTCAAAGTTACGCGCCATGTCCAGACCCAGGGCAAAATCGACTTTCCGCCCATCATCGGTGGTGATGGTGCCCATTGCGCCCATCTGCAGCCGTTCAGCTTCCTGGAAAAAGTGCTGCTGGCGAATATCGACTCTGGCCTCAGTGATCCGGTTACCCTCCCCCAGACTGATCTGATCATCGGCACTGATGGCGTTGATCACCGGGTTGCGCAGCGCAGAGACGTCAATGGTCTGGTTCTCGGTATCTGGTGCAGGCGTGCCTAGCTCAAGTATCGCCCCATAGCGCTGCACGGAGATCGGGTTCACCGGTGGCTGCAGGTTAATGATGGGTAAGGGGGAGGTGGTTTGTGCACTCTCGATGGTGATATCCCGTTTGATAATACTGCTGACAACGGTGCTGGTCGCTTTGTTTTGCTGGTAGGTGGTAGTTTGCTCGCCGTCGGTGACGGCTGACAGGCGGGTGGTATTTACCGACTGTGTCGATTGCATCCGGGCTTCATAGGATAGGTCGACCGTTTCGCGGCGTCCGGCAACCCGTTCATTTTGTTGCAGGATAACCGGTTGGCCAGATGCTGTTCTTTGCTGGCTGTAATCATGATGACTGGTTTTCTGATGGGCGCTGTTAAACAGTACCTGGGAGCTGGAAATCTTCACTGTAGCCTCCTTGCCACCATGGAATTATCTGGTTTTGTTAACCGTTATCGGGCAGCGTTGTTATAGCTGAATCGGGCGACTGTAACTGAAGGTTATCGGCTGATTCTGTACAAAAATTAAACATAAAAACATAGAGACAGTTGAGTAGCGGTGAATCACGACCGGCTGGAGATCATGCTAAGATGACGCTCTTATAAAAACAGAATCAAGGTTGAGGTAGCTGAGTGGAAGTTGGTGATCGACTGAAGAAAATTCGTAAGGTGTATGGCCTGTCGCAGCGTGAGCTGGCCAAGCGTGTCGGCCTGCCTAACAGTACGATCTCGATGATCGAACAGAACCGGGTCAGCCCGTCGGTCAGCTCACTGAAAAAGATCCTCAGCGGTATCCCAATGTCGGTGACCGAATTCTTCACCGTTGATATGGAAGCTCAGGAAAAAGTGGTGTATCGCTCGGACGAGCTGGTGGACGTCGGCGGCGAAGGGATCAGTATGAAACTGGTCGGCGGTGCTGAGCGCAAAAACAATCTGGCGTTTCTGATCGAAACCTACGAGCCGGGCTCTGACACGGGCACCGAGATGGTGGCCCATGAAGGTGAAGAGGCCGGTACCGTGATCGAAGGCTCGGTTGAAATGACGGTCGGCGGTGATGTTTACAGCCTGAGCACCGGCGACAGTTATACCTTCTCGACCAAAATCCCCCACCGTTTCCGCAATAAAAGCAAAAAAGTCTGCCGTATTATCAGCGCGCACACGCCGCCGACATTCTGATCCAGCCGCTGGCTCTGCGGGTGCGGTGTTAGCTGTGATGATCCCGGCGCATCGCGCCTGGAGAGCAGCCAAACTGCTTTTTAAATGCCCGTGAGAAACTCGATGCATCATGGAAACCCAGCTCTTCAGCCAGGGTTGCCAGTGTTTTTCGGCTGCTCAGCAGTTGATGTCTGGCGGCTTGCAGCCGTCGGCTCATCAGGTATTTTTGTGGGCTGATACCGAACTGCTGCTGGAATATCGCATAAAAGTAACTCTCACTCAGGTTTAGCTTCTGTGCCAATGCTGCGTTTGATAGCGGCTGAGATAACGACTGATCGATATAGCGATTAAGTGCGTTAGCATCAATATGGCCACGCCTCACCGGTCTGGTCTTTTCCGGTAAATAAAGGCTGCATAACTGGGTCATAAATAGCGATACCAGCTGGCAGTTCAGCGCCTGAGCGTGGTGCTGGTTACTTTGTTTTAATTGCTGGGCGGCAAAATCAAGCAGGGGCAGTGCCTCAGGACTTAACGAGACAAATTCTGGCTGTTTGAACAGGGTGTCTTTAAAGGACAGCCCGCAGGCAAGTTCCAGCGCCTGTATATAAGGGTCTGTTGCTGAAATATCGATGACCAGCAGTTCACTGTCTTCGCTTAAACCATTAAAGGTATGTACGGCGCTATTCGGGACAATCGCCAGGGTGCCGTTATCCAGCAGGCTGCCATGTGTCTCGAACTCGCATGCCATCTTGCCGCGCCAGCCAAACAACAATTGCGAAAAATCATGACAGTGCTCCCCGCTTTGCCGGGCGATCATATTTCTGCGTGCCTGGCTGTGGGTCACCGGACTCTCCTCAAATAACGCTTCCGGCTGCCGGAATAGTCTGGGTCAAAAACTGCATAGCCTGCGCCAACGACGAAAAAGCTGCAGCCTTTATCATGGCGGTGAGACTACCAATAAGAGATTCCATTATGCAATTGAATAGCGCGCAAGTCCGGGCCGCGCTGCCATGGCCTGCTCTGATTGCAGCCCTGCAGACGATATTCACCCGCCAGGTTCATTCACCGATACGCCATCACCATACGTTGCAGGTACCGGACGAACCGGAAGCGACACTGCTGTTAATGCCCGCCTGGCTGGAAGGTGAGTTTTATGGTGTTAAGCAGGTAGGTGTATTCCCAGGAAATAGCGCCCGCAACCTGCCCGGACTGAGCAGTCATTACATGCTGAGTTGTGGTCGTACCGGCCAGCCACTGGCACAGCTCGATGGCAACGAACTGACGGGCCGACGGACGGCCGCTGCCTCCGCACTGGCATCAGGCTTTCTGTCTCGCGAAGATGCCAGTGAGTTGTTGATGGTGGGTGCTGGCCGAATGGCCCGCCAGCTGATCCCTGCGCATATGTCGGTGCGAAATATTCGCCGGGTGCGTATCTGGGCTCGCAATGCTGACGCGGCTGCTACTCTGGCTGCGGAACTGCAAGCGGACGGTATTGATGCACTGGCCTGTGATCGTGATGGGCTGGAAGCCGCTGCCCGTCAGGCGGACATTATCAGTTGTGCGACGATGGCAACCGTACCGCTGATTCAGGGGGAGTGGCTTAAGCCGGGTGCGCATCTGGATCTGGTCGGCAGTTTTACCCCGACCATGCGTGAGACTGATGATGAGTCGATGCGGCGCTGCGCTATTTTTGTCGATGTTAAAAATGCAGCCCTGCAGGAAACCGGTGAACTGATTATGCCGATCCGCGATGGCGTGATTAGCGCTGATCACATTCAGGCCGAGCTGTCGCAGCTGTGCGGCGGGGAGCATACCGGCCGTGCCGCGCTGGCCAATCCTGACTCGGCGATCACCCTGTTTAAATCCGTCGGTGATTCCAGAGAGGATCTGGCCGCGGCGATGCTGGCCTACCAGTCTCTGATGACATAGCGGACTTGTTCCATCCTTGGGGGTACGTCGGCCCCTTTTTCTGATGGATATTGTGAATAGCAATGAAACCGGCGTGAGCGGGGGAATCGGGATAATGGAACATCATGCACAGCCAGAGGCAGTGACACACTCAGTTGCTGTGATCGGGGCGGGTGTGGTTGGCCTCTGTACTGCACTGGAAGCACAGCGCTATGGCTATGCGGTCACCCTGTTTGATCGTGACACGCCGGGCAACGGCGCGTCTTTCGGCAACGCAGGCTATCTGGCAACTGAGCTGGTGGCCCCGCTGGCCACGCCGAAAACTGTGGCCGGGGCTTTGCCTATGCTGCTGGACCCCAACGGCCCGCTGTCTTTGCCATAGAGATACCTGCACCGCAGCCTGCCCTGGCTGGCGCGCTTTGTTAAAGCGGCCTGGCCAGCGCAGGTCGCCAGAGGCCAGCAGGCGCTGACGCAGCTGAATCAGCGGGCGGTGGAGGCCTGGCAGCAGTGCCTGGCGGATATTGATGCCAGTGAAATGCTGGTTCAGTCGGGTTACCTGCTGGTCTGGGAGTCTGCATCGAAGCTGGATGACGCGCGCGGTCATGCGGACTGGCTGCAAGAGCAGGGCATTGAAACCGAGCTGGTGCAGGGGGCACGGCTGGCGATGCTGGAACCTGAACTGGCACCCCAGCTAAGTCATGCACTTTACTTCCCTGATGCCTGTCAGATCAGTGATCCATTTCAGCTGTGCCAGCGGCTGGCCGCTGCCTTTCAGGCCCGAGGCGGACGTTTTATCCAGCAGCCGGTTGAGCGACTGGAGCCAGATCAGCATTCGGTGACGGTACACAGCAACATTGACGCTTTCTGCTTTGATCAGGCGGTGGTATGTGCCGGTGCCTGGAGTACTGAACTGTTGCAGGGGCTGGGCGTTAAGGTGCCACTGGAAGCGGAACGCGGTTATCACCTGACCTATGCAACAGAGTCGGTGCAGTTAAACCACACCATAGGCTCAGCCGAGCGGCGGATGGTGATGAGTGCGCTGGGCAGCGGTATTCGGGTGGTGGGCATGACCGAGTTTGGTGGCCTGACACTGGCACCGCTGGCGCGTGGTTTCAGAGCCTTGCAACATCATGCCCAGGGGCTGTTTCCGGCGCTGGCAGGGCCCGATGTCACTGCGAAACAGTGGATGGGGCCTCGGCCGACACTGCCCGATTCATTGCCGGTGATTGATCGCCATCCGCAATATCCGAGTCTTTTATTTACCTTTGGCCATCAGCACCTGGGGCTGACCCAGGCGGCTGTCAGCGCGCAGCTGGTGGTTAGCCTGATGCGACACAAGCCCCCCGCGATAGATACCCAGCCGTTTCGTGTCGATCGTTTTTAACGACTCGGCTTTCACCTCGTCTGCTGGGTGGCTGATGGTTAATTTGCCGCATGGGACAGCAGCCATTGCCGGACCAGCTCGACCCCGGTTTTAGGGCGCAGGGTTTGCGGGGGCTGCAGCATATAGAACTGTGATTCGGTGATCAGGGCGTTATCCACCGGTCGTACCAGCAGGCCGCTGGCCAGATAGTCATCCACCAGATTGGCCCAGGCCAGTGCCAGCCCCTGACCGTTGAGCGCGGACTGAATCACCAGCGGGTAGTTGTTGATCTTCAGGCGGCGGGCGTTTTCCGTTGGGGCGGGTAACTCGCAACCTTCAAACCAGTCACGCCAGCTGAGCCAGTCTTCCCGTACTTCCAGTGAGAGCAGGGTGCTGGTGGCCAGTTGCAGTGGGTCAGCAATCTGCGGGTTTTTCGCCAGGTAGGCCGGGCTGCAAACCGGAAACACCGACTCGCTGAACAGCGGTGTCGCACGCAGGCCATCCGGCGGAGCACGGCAGTAGAACAGCGCCAGATCAAACTCGTTGTGGCGGATATTGCGCAATGACTCAACCGCCAGAATACGCAGATCAACCTCCGGATGCTGTTCCTGAAATTCGTTGAAACGGGGTAGCAGCCAGAATGAAGCCATGGCGTTGGTGGTGACAACAGTGACCTGCTGGTCGCCCTGCCATTGCAGAATATCCCCTGTGGCTCCGGCCAGCTGCAGCAACGATTGTTGCACGCTGTCGTAGTAGTCGGCACCGGTGTCGGTCAGGCTCAGGGCTCGCTTATCACGGATAAACAGTGCCCGGCCCAGATAATCTTCCAGATGCCGTACCTGACGGCTGACCGCGCCCTGAGTCACGCTCAGTTCGTCTGCAGCACGGGTAAAGCTCAGATGACGGGCGGCGGCTTCAAAAGCCACCAGGCTGTTCAATGGTGGTAGTGGTCTGATTCGCATTGCCTCACCCTAACGCAATGGCAGAAATGGCTGCGCCGCCAGAAGAGCTCCGGCGGCGCAGGGGTATGCTCCCGTCATGGCAGGAACTTTCTATAAAAACAGTAGCTTAGATGCCGCTAGCTGTCATCTGCTCAGGCTCGGCGTTGTCGTTTCCAGCTACGTTTTCCTCTTTTAAGGCACGCTGTACTGACATCGCCATCAGCATCACCAGCACCGCTGCTGGCAGTGCTGCACAGATAGTGGCGGTCTGCACAGTTTTGAGCCCGCCAGCCCATAGTAGCCCGGCGGCGATTGCCCCGATCACCAGTCCCCAGGCGATACGGCTTATCTGCGGTGGCTCCAGGCTGCCGCGTGAGCTGAGGGTGGAGATGACCAGGGTGCCGGAGTCTGCTGAGGTAACGAAATAGGTCACCAGCAACAGCGTGGCCAGCGCACTGAGCAGGGTGCTAACACTGGCACCGGAGCTCTCTTCGATGGTGTCGAACAGGGTAAAGATGGCCAGCGTAGAATCTTTTTTCGTTGCCAGCAGAATCTCGCCACCGTTGAATTCAGCGGCGTCACCGCTGAGCTGCTGCTCAGCCACCAGCGCCTGATGGGCGATACGGCCTTCGTGTTCGTAGTGGATAGCTGAACCACCGAACGCTGAAATCCACAGGAAACCGAACAGGGTGGGTGCAATCAGTGCGCCGCCGATCAGTTCACGGATAGTACGACCACGGGAGATACGCGCAATGAACATGCCGACAAACGGTGCCCAGGTCAGCCACCATGCCCAGTAGAAGGCGGTCCACCAGTTCTGCCATTGAGAATCACCCTGGGCATCACTCCACAGGCTCAGGCCAATCACGTTTTGGGCATAGTCAGCAGTGCCTTCCAGCCAGGTGTGCAGGATGTAGCGGGTGGGGCCAAACAGCATCACGCCCACCAGCAGCAACAGTGAGAGCACCACGTTACCGATCGACAGCAGGCGGATGCCTTTGCCGACACCGGACATTACCGACATGATGGCGATCAGTGAGATGACCAGGATCAGCAGTATCTGGCTGCCGATACCGATCTCAACGCCGAACAGCTTTTCGATCCCGGTGCTCATCTGCACCACGCCCAGGCCAAACGAAGTGGCGATACCAAATGCGGTAATGGCGACCACCATGATGTCGATGACATTACCGAACCAGCCATCCATACGGGCCCGGCCAAACAGCGGCTCCAGGGTGGAACGAATGGTCAGTGGGCGGTCTTTACGGTAGGAGAAATACGCCAGCCCCAGCGCGACCGTGATGTACAGTGCCCAGGGGTGCAGGCCCCAGTGGAAGAAACTGATACGTACTGCCGTCTGGGCTGAAGCCTGGCTCAGTCCTTCTGCGGCGAACGGGTTGCTGGCGTAGTGCCACATCGGTTCCGCAACGGACCAGAACAACAGGCCAATGCCCATCCCTGCGCTGAACAGCATGGAAAGCCATGAACCCAGGCCGAACTCCGGTTGTTCGTCATCGCGGCCCAGTTTTATGGTGCCGAAACGGCTCATCATTAAATAGATCAGGAATATCAGTACACCGGTAGCCATGGCCAGGTAAAACCATTTAAAGCGGTGCAGAATATCGCCAGAAACTTCAGTAAATAGCGCACCGGCCTTATCAGCCAATACACCACAGATCACCACAAAACCGATAATCAGTATTTTGGAAATCAGGGTTACCGTGGGATCAATCCCATGGAGTATCCCATTTTTATTATTCATCTATCAGGCTCCGTCTTTTTATTATCAGATAGATTTTGATGTCGCGGTTTTTTATTCGGCTGACTCATGCAGCCGAACAGACAACATAAAACCGTGCAGACAAGCGATTGAAGAAAAGACAAATAAGTCCTGCCAGTGCGCACAGGAGCTATTAGTCTGGGCCATAGAAAGCCCCCGATTAAGAGGGCGAAATGGCAGGGTTGATAATGAAAAAAACACTGACCTGCATCAAACGACTTTTCAGCCGTGAGCTAATGAGTTTTTGTCATGCACCGGTCATATTGGTTGAGGGAGGCTGACGCGATTGTGACCAGACCATTAGCAGGGCTGCGCTGATCACCAGCACGACGCCGAACAGGCTGCGCTGGGTCAGGGTTTCCTGCAGCAGTAACCAGGCCCAGAATATCGAGGCGATGGGTTCCGTGGTGGAGAAGATGGCGACATCAAACTGGCGTTGCAGTAAACCGATCCCTTTGATCAGCAGCAGGAAAGGGATAAACGTCGAGATGATGCCCAGCGCCAGTACCATCGACCAGCCATAGCGGGACGCGGGCAGCTCTGCCTGACCGGCCAGCACCGGCAGGCTGAAGATCAGCGCTGCACCGATTAACGTCCAGCTGGCACCCGCCAGGGCATCATTGTGCGGCATCCAGCGCTGTGCACCAATGATATAGCCGCTGTAGAACAGGGCCGAGCCAAGCCCGAACAGGATGCCAGCCCAGCTGATCGCTGTGCGACTGAAATCAGCATCCAGGGTGAAGTAGATCCCCAGCAGTGCACCCATTAATGCCAGAATTTTACTGGTTGAAAATGATTCCTGACGCTGCATAAAGCCAAGAAAAAATACCATCAATGGAAATAGACTGAACAACATCACCGTCAGACTGACACTGACCTGCGACAGGGCAGCAAAGTAGCACAGTGAGGCCAGCCCGTTGATCACCCCCAGCGTGCCGGCCCCTTTCAGTGGTTTACGCACACGGGGAATACACAGCAGTAGCAACAGGCTGGGCACCAGAAAACGCAGCCACACCAGCCCCAGAGTGTTGGCGCCATCGGCATAAACGGCGCGGGCAAAGATTGGCTGCAGGCTGAAACACAGTGCGGCAATCAGGATCAGCCCGGCACCGTTGAGGTAGTGCCGGGTTGGGCTGGGGGGGAAAAGGTTCATCGCAACCAGTCTTCCTGCCAGGGGTAACTGGACAGCGGCACACAGCCGTCACGGGTGATCAGCACTTGCTGCTCCAGCTTGATACCTTCCTCACCGCCACGCTCGCCAATATAGCTTTCGACACAGACCACCATATTCTCCTCAAAATGTCCGTTATAACCGGCGCTACGCCAGTCTTCTCCCTGATGTGCCACCGCCGGGAATTCGTCGGCCAGCCCCACACCGTGTACCACGCAGCAATAGCGGTTGGGGTAAAACGGTTCGGGGATAGGCCAGGCCTGTTCGCTGAATTCGCGATAGCTGAGCCCGGCTTTAAGCAACCCGCTATTGTGCATAACCTGAGCATGGGCGAGCTGGTATAAGCGACGCTGTTCGGTAGTGGGTGCGACATGGCCGACCGTCCAGGCGCGGGAGATATCAGCGCAGTAACCGTAGGGGCCGATCAGATCGGTGTCGAAGCTGATAATTTCACCTGCCTGCATCACCCGGTTGCTGGACTCCTGCATCCAGGGGTTGGTGCGCGGCCCCGAGGCCAGCAGGCGGGTTTCGATCCACTCGCCACCGTTGCGAATGTTTTCGAAATGCAGCCAGGCCCAGAGTTCGTTCTCGGTCATCCCCGGGCGCTGCTCGTCGTGCATGCGCTGGATACCCTGTTCACAGACACGAATAGTCCAGCGCATCAGTTCCAGCTCGTCGGCAGACTTTATCCGCCGGGCTTCCTCCATCAGGCTGTGGCCCTCAACCAGTGTCAGCCCCGCTTCACGCAGCAGGTCCAGCCCTTCAAATTCGGCTTTATCTACCGCCAGTCGCTGGTTGTCCGGGCTGTGCTGGTGCAGCAGCTGGCTGATCTCGGTGGCCCATTGCTGCGCTTTTTCCTGGATACGGTTACCGGCACCAAAGTAACTCCAGTTGAGGGCGGTGCGGATTTCATCAATCTGCTGATTACCGTCCTGCAGGTGCTCGCAGTTATGAAACTCCCATAGAATCACCGGCCCTTCGGCAAATACCAGCGCATAGCGGGCAAAGTTATGCAGCGTCCAGACCTGCATATTGGAACTGTCGGTGGCATAGCGAATATTGACCGGGTCATAGAGCAGCATGGCGGCGCAGTCACTGGCCAGCAGCTGCTGACGGACCCGTTGCAGCCGGTAGCTGCAGGCGGCCTGGTGGGTGTCTGCGGACACCGGGTTCTGTAATGGCTGATCACTGCGGGTTATATATTCGTTATGCGGCTCTGGGTGAATATAGCTGGACATGGCGTTGGGCTCTTATCGTTTTTTGCGCAACGCTACCTGGCTTATAAACAGGGGTAAAACGACGAAAACTCATAAGTCGATGAGTAATCGGCATGGATTAATGATTCTGCGGTGTCGTTAAAACCAGCCTTTTATTAACCGGGTTTATATGACGCGGACAGGTATTTTTTCGTCGCAAATAATCATCAAACAAACCTATGAGTTTTTCTCATAACCTCGCACCTTAAAAATCGTTTTTTTGATTTTTCTCAGCTCATTAATATCCGCTTTATCACGCACCGGGTGCGTAAACCAACAATAACAAAAGCCCGTCAATGCACAGGCCAGAGGTGGAGAGCCCTTCAATGAGCAACGAAATGCAGAAAATCCCGACCGCAACCCTGGACGCTGTCCGCCAGCCAATCGCCGACGCCAATGGTATGCCGAATGCGGTTTATGCTGATCCGGCGCTGTTTGAGTTTGAACGTGACAACGTACTGGGTAAAACCTGGGCGGGGTTGTCATTTGCCAGTGAGCTGCCGAAGAACGGTTTTGCCAAGCCGGTGGATTTTATGGGCCTGCCGCTGGCGATCATGCGTAACCGTGATGGCGAGCTGAAAGTGTTCCACAATATCTGCAGCCACCGCGGCATGATCATGCTGCGCGAAGAGACTGAAGTTGAAGGCATGGTGCGTTGTCCGTACCACTCCTGGACCTACGACCTGAATGGCAACCTCAAGGGCACGCCGCATATCGGTGGTGTCGGTAAACACACGGCAGAAGGCTTTGTCTGCGAAAAACACGGCCTCAAAGAGGTACGCGCTGAAGTCTGGATGGGGATCGTCTTTATCAACCTGTCTGGCGATGCTGAGCCGTTTGCCGACTTTATCGCCCCGCTGGTCAGCCGCTGGGAAGAGTTCGCCGGTAAAGGTGGTTTTGAGAAGGTCCGCGTGGCACCGACGGGCAGCAATATGGAACTGACCGTTGAGGCTAACTGGAAGCTGGCAGTGGAAAACTACTGTGAAGCTTACCACCTGCCATGGGTTCACCCGAGCCTGAACACCTACTCGCCGCTGGATCAGCACTACAACCTGATTGTTAACGACTGGATGTCCGGCCAGGGCACTTACACCTATAACCTGTCCGATGTTGCGGGCACCAGCCTGCCACAGTTCGGCGACTGGCCAGAAGACAAAATCCGCCAGGGTGAGTATGTCTCCCTGTATCCGAACGTGTTGCTGGGCATTCAGGCTGACCACGCTTTCGCCATCATCCTGCAGCCACAGGCTAATAACCGCACGCTGGAAAAACTGCAGCTCTCCTATGTTGGCGATAAGGCAACCGGTGATGAGTTTGCTGCCTGCCGCTCCGCCGTGCTGGAAAGCTGGAAGGTGGTGTTTGGTGAAGATGTGTTTGCCGTTGAAGGCATGCAGAACGGGCGTAAATCACCGGCCTTTACCGGCGGTGTGTTCTCGCCAGTGCTGGATGCCCCGACCCATCATTTCCACACCTGGGTCGCTGACCAGTACGCCAGAGCGCAATCTGAAGGTTGATACGCGATAACCACAAGCCCCGGATGGCTTTGCTCTCCGGGGCTTTTTCGCCTCTGATAACAGCATAACCACACAAAAAATACCGATAACAAGAGAGTGCCCCCATGAACCCGACAGATCACTGGCTGAACTTTATTAATGGTGAATGGCTGGATGCCCGCCGCGTTATCGATGTGGATGACCCGGCCACCGGCAAGGTGTTTGCAACGGTTGCCTGCGCCGATGATAAGACCGTTGACCGTGCGGTGCAGGCGGCCCGTGCCTGTGCCGATTCTGGCGTACTGAGCGACTGCCGTCCGGTAGAGCGTACGGCATTGCTACGCCGTATCGCCGATGAAATTCGCGCGATTGCCGATAAAGCAGCGCCGTTGCTGGCGCGGGAGAACGGTAAGGCGCTGGATGATGCACGCGAAGAGTTTCTGATGGCGGCGAAGTACTTTGAGTATTACGCCGGTATGGCGGACAAGATTGAGGGCCGCTCGATTCCACTGGGTAAAGACTATGTGGATTACACCGTTTACGAGCCGGTGGGTGTCTCGGCGCAGATTGTGCCCTGGAATTTTCCGGTGGATATCTGTGCGCGCTCGCTCGCGCCAGCGCTGGCAGCGGGCAATGCGGTGGTGGTGAAATCACCAGAAATTTCGCCGCTGGCGATGACCTGGCTGGCGACGGCCTGCCAGCGGGCTGGCTTGCCGAAAGGCGCGTTTAACCTGATCTGTGGTTACGGCCATGAAGTCGGTGCCGCGCTGGTGGCCCATGCGGGGATTGATCAGATTGTCTTCACCGGCTCGGTACCCACGGGTCAGGCGATTCTGCGCAGTGCGGCTGAGCGTGCCATCCCTTCGGTGATGGAGCTGGGCGGTAAATCAGCGGCGGTGGTGTTTGCCGATGCCGATATGGAACAGCTGCTCAGCAGTGTGAAGTGGGGCATCTTCTTTAATGCCGGTCAGGTCTGTTCAGCGATGTCGCGCCTGCTGGTGCAGCGCGAAATCTATGACCAGGTGGTGGATGCGGTGAGCGAGCTGGCGCAGCGTCAGCAGTTGGGCGCCGGGCTGGATAACGCCGAACTGACCCCATTGGTGTCCCGTCGTCAGCAGCAACAGGTGCTCAGCATGTGCGACCAGGCTGTTAGCGAAGGCGCTCGGCGGGTGACCGGCGGTAAAGCACCAGAGCGTGAGGGCTACTTTGTTGAAGCCACGGTGTTTGCTGATGTCACGCCCGAGATGAGCCTGTTCTGTGATGAAGTGTTTGGCCCGGTGATTGCGATTACCCCGTTCGATACGGAAGAAGAGGCCTGGGCGCTGGCCAATGGCACCGAGTTTGGTCTGGTGGCGGGCGTGTTTACCCATGATCTGACCCGCACCCTGCGTGCCACCCGTGCGCTGAAAGCCGGTCAGGTGTTTGTTAACGAGTGGTACGCCGGGGGCATCGAGACGCCGTTTGGCGGTATCAAGCTGTCGGGCTTTGGCCGGGAAAAGGGCCAGGAAGCGCTGTACAGCTATGTGAATACTAAAAATATCGCCATTCGGGTCAGCTGAAGTAGAGGAGAAAACCATGCCAATGAAAAAGTGGCTCTGCATTATTTGCGGCCTGATTTACGACGAAGCCAAAGGCTGGCCGGCCGATGGTATTGCGCCGGGCACGCGCTGGGAAGATGTGCCGGATGACTGGGTCTGCCCGGACTGTTTTGTTGGCAAGTCTGATTTCCAGATGCTCGAAGTGACCGAGCAGCCGGTGGCTGAAGCCGTGGCGGCTGTTATCAGTAAAGAAGACCCCGTCGTGATTATCGGCACCGGTTACGCCGGTTACCGACTGGCTGAAGCGATTCGCCAGCGTAAGCCGGAGCAGCCCATTGTGCTGTTTACCACCGATGACGGTGCTGATTACGCCAAGCCGGGTCTGTCCAATGCGCTGGCCCGCGGTAAACACGCTGATGCGTTGATCACCGAAACCGTACTGGAGATCGAACAACGGCTGGATATCCGTGTTTACGCGCGCTGTAAGGTAAAGAGCATCGATACCGATGCCCGTCTGCTGCAGACCGATTTTGGTCGCCAGCGTTATACCAGACTGGTGTTTGCCACCGGTGCCGCGCCGATCCAGCTGTCGTTTGAGGGCAGTGGGGCGGGTGATGTGCTGAGCGTTAATGACCTGCAGGATTACCGTCAGTTCCGCCAGCGTCTGCAGCCGGGCCAGCATGTCACGCTGATTGGTAACGGCCTGATCGGCTGTGAATTTGCCAATGATCTGGCCGCTGCCGGGCATCCGGTGACGGTGGTGGGCCTCACCGGCTGGGCGATGGATCGTCTGCTACCGCAGCCGATCGGCGAGCAGCTACAGACGCAGTTATCCACTCTGGGTGTGCAGTGGCAGCTCAATAACACCGTGCAGCGTATCGAGCGCCAGGGCGAGGGTTATCAGCTGACACTGGCCGATGGTACAGCGCTGGAAACCTCGCTGGTGCTGTCGGCCGTGGGCCTTAAACCGCGTACCGAACTGGCTGAACAGGCTGGGATTAACTGCAACCGGGGCATCGTGATTAATGGGGGCCTGCGTACCAGTGCGGCAAACGTTTATGCACTGGGTGACTGTGCCGAGATTAACGGCCAGCTGCTGCCGTATATCGCCCCGATCAATTTCGGTATTGCGGCACTGGCGGACTGCCTGCTGGGGCGGCCGACCATGGCGCAGTATCCGCTAATGCCAGTGCTGGTAAAAACCCCGGCATTGCCACTGACGTTATTAACAGCGGCTGCCGATGTGGAAGGGCGCTGGCTTGTGGATAACGTCGCGGGTGGTCTGCGTGGGTTGTTTGTGGATAACCAGGATCAGATTTGTGGATTTGCCCTGGCCGGTGACTGTACTGCCGAGCGTCAGCGCTGGGTGGATGCCATCAGCCAGAATCAGTTGTATTCGATGTTAGAGGTCAGTGCATGAAACGCACAATCAAGCTGCCAGCAGATGACACCCGTAATGGAGGGTATGAAATTCTGCCTGCGCAGCCTGAACCACAGTCATGGGTGGGCGCTGGAGGGCAGCAAGGGTGATGGGCTCTGGCTCCCCGATGGCACCGGGTTACAGTATGAAGGCGAGGACGCGCTGATCTTCTATGCGGTACAGCCTGGCAACGGGAAAGCGCTGCACGGCATTACGCCCTGAATAAATTTATTTTCAGATTTTCAGCTTCGTTTCAGAGCCGTCTCATATTATTGGTTTCAACAACGGGGCACAGCGCGAAGCGACATGCGAGAGATGCCCGGATTAAGAAACGAATTCTGAGGATCACATCATGAAAGCAATCATCACAACCGTCGCTCTGACTTCCGCCCTGATCGCTGGTACTGCTGCGGCAGGTACTGTCAGCGTTGACCAGTCTCAGTACGGTAACGGCATTGGCTTCAGCACCACATCTCACTACGACAGCGTAGAGAAAGTGACCATCGATGGCGCGAACCTGGGCTCCAATGCTGGCGAAACAGGCCTGTATATTGGCAGCAAGTAATACCCGCTATTAATAATAGTCCTGACTGATTAGCGAAACCCCGGCATCACACTGATGCCGGGGTTTCTTTTGTCTGGGTTTAAATAAATGTGAATAAAACTTTAAATTAATATTAGATTTTCAGTTTCGTTTCAGAGCCAGATCATATTATTACCTCAACGAAACGGCGCAGCACTGAAGTTCACGCAGAAGACGCCAGCTAATGAAACGAATTTTGAGGATCACACCATGAAAGCAATCATCACAACCGTAGCCCTGACTTCCGCCCTGACTTCCGCCCTGATCGCTGGTACTGCTGCGGCAGGTACTGTCAGCGTTGATCAGTCCCAGTATGGTAACGGTATTGGCTTCAGCACTGCTTCGCACTACGACAGCGTTGAAAAAGTGACCATCGATGGTGCGAACCTGAGCTCTAATGCCGGTGAAACAGGCCTGTACATCGGCAGCAAGTAAACCGCGTTCAGTCGTACAGCAAGGCTCCTGACTCTTTTCAGTCGCTCCCCTTCGACTGACTCTATTTTAGATACCCGGTATCAGACTGATACCGGGTTTTTTTATGTCAGCCCGGTTCCTGCCATATGACCGTTGTCATCAGCATATAGCCCGCTCCGTAAACGGTTTTGATCAGTTGCGGGGCTCTGGGGTCCTGTTCTATCTTTTTGCGCAGCCGTGACATTCGCACATCGATACTGCGGTCATAAGGAATGCTCTGTTCTCCCAGCAGCTGGTCTCGCGACAGGATCTGTTGCGGGGCGTGCAACAGCGCGCAGAGCATCTCTGCTTCGGCGCTGCTGAGCGCCGTCTGTTTACCGTTGCTGTGGCTGAGGGTCAGTGTTGCCGGGTCATAGCACCAGCTGGCGAAGTGGGCCTGCTGCAGCCGGGCAGGTTGCTGCGCCGTGTCGACCTTTTCCAGCCGCCGCAGCAGGCTGTGTACGCGTGCAACCAGCTCCCGTGGGTCGAAGGGTTTGGTGATATAGTCATCCGCGCCCAGCTCTAACCCCAGCACCCGGTCCGGCAGGCTGCCACGGCCCGACAGGATCATCACGCCCATCTGCGGATGGTCACAGAGCTGGCGAACCAGCCCCAGACCGTCCATATCCGGCAGGCCCAGATCGACGATACATAATGCCGGTGCCCGCTGTTTCAACGCCTGGCAGGCCTGCTGCCCGGTATTAAATGCGTGAGCCGTGTAACCGTAATGCTCCAGTTCTGAGCAAACCAGGTCACAGATATCGGTTTCGTCATCAATTACGTAGATCAGACCAGCGCTACTCACATCAGGCTCTCGTTCCGGTTTGGAGGTTGTCGATCGTTTATCGGTTGCAGGCTTCGCCCAGTGCTGTTTTTAAGGCCGCCTGATCGAACGGTTTACGCAGCATATGAAAGCGCTGCTGCTGGCCGCTGGCGGTTTGTTGCTCCCAGGCGTAGCCACTGATCAACAGAGTATGGGCGGTGGGCATTTTCTGCTGCAGCAGGTCGGCCAGACCAAAACCATTCAGCCGGCCGGGCATGTTGATATCGGATACCATGCCATACAGGCTGTCCAGCACCGGAATCAACTGTTCGGCTTCGTCA
This sequence comes from uncultured Oceanospirillaceae bacterium, assembly GCA_913057435.1. GTDB lineage: Bacteria > Pseudomonadota > Gammaproteobacteria > Pseudomonadales > Balneatricaceae > Marinobacterium_C. The sequence goes on from CAJXNY010000023.1 coordinate 68,897, forward strand.
CTGTCAGACGCCTCGATCACTGCAAAGCCCAGCCCAACCAGCTGTTCGCGGACGACTGTGCGGACATCGGTATCGTCTTCAACCAGCAATATCAGTTTGCCACGGTTATCCTGGTCGGTCGATTCTGTCACGGGTTGGGGGTGGGTCTGTGTGATCGGTTGTGGTGGCTCCGCGGCTGGCAGTAGCAGTGAAATCGTTGCGCCCTGGCCGGGTGTGCTGACGATGCGAATATAACCGCTGGATTGTTTGATAAAGCCATACACCATACTGAGGCCCAGCCCGGAACCCCCGCCGGACATCCGGGTGGTGAAAAACGGCTCGAAGGCCTGCTGTAACGCGTCTGCGCTGAAACCACAGCCGCTGTCTGTAATATCAATCTGAATATACCGGCCTGGCGGAACAGCCTCATCATAGTGCTCAGGGTGCTGGATGTTGTGCTCGGCTACGTGAAAAACGATAGCGCCGCCGTCGGGCATGGCATCACGGGCATTAAGCGCCAGATTGATCAGTGCGTTCTCCAGCAGGTGAGGGTCAGCAACCAGCATGAGCGTCGGGGGGACCGGCTGGCAGACCAGCTCGATATCGGCAGGAAACGTACTGCTTAGCAGTTCGATCAGCTCCTGTAGCAGGCTGGCGGGTTTGACACTGCGTGGGCTCAGGGCCTGACGGCGGGAAAATGTCAGCAGCCGTCCGGTGATGTCGGCCCCGCGCCGGGAGGCACGGATCGCCGGTTTCAGATAGCGGTGCAGGTTGTCATCCTCTGCGTAGTGGTCACTGGCTGCCAGCAGATTCCCCAGGGTAATTGATAACAGATTGTTAAAGTCATGGGCCAGCCCGCCCGCCAGCTGGCCCGTTGCATTCATGCGCTGAGCTTCTGTCAGGCGGCGTTCGGCTTCTTTCTCGGCGGTAATATCCAGTGACAGGTTAAGCAGGCCGGTAATCTCACCCGTAATGGTGCGGTCGGGCAGCAGGGTGCGTCGGGTAATAACGGTTTTTCCGTCCCGCTCGAACGGGTATTCGTAACGGACTTCTTCACCGGCCAGGCATTGCGCGATCGGCTGCTTAATCGTGGCCATCATCTCTGGCCCGATAACAGACGCGATGGGCTGGCCGATAATCTCGGCTTTGGCTTTGCAGAACTGATCAGCGTAACCCTGATTAACAAACTGATAGTGGAGCTGGTCATCCAGGTAGGCAATCTGGGCTGGAAGTGCATCCAGAATAAGCCGCTGTCGCTCCTCCAGCTGGGCCAGCTCGGCGGTGCGGCATTTTACCGTTGCGTCCAGGGTGTGAAAGTTATTGCGTAACTGCAATACCATGCTGTCGAAGGTCTCGGCCAGGGCGCCGAGTTCGTCGTCTCGTACAATGCCACTGCTGGCGCTGAGATCACCGTTGCGAACCTGGGCGGCCGTGCGGGCCAGTTGTTTTATCGGCGCGGTGATACGCCGGATAAAGAACAGTGCCAGTGAAATAGCCAGCATAATAGAGATCAGCGCAATGGTCAGAATACGCTGGCTGAGCACAGTGGAGCTGTGGCGTAGCTCGTCGATGTACACCGATGAACAGATATACCAGCCGAAGCCATCCAGTGAACGTACCACCGACAGTTTGTCGTAAATATAGTTGCCGGGGTCGGAAGGGCGATCCCACTTGTATTGTAACTCCTGACCGGTGTCGGCGATGGCGACCAGTTCTTTGATGATCGGCTGCCCGGTGATCGGGTTAAGCAGTTTCAGTGCGCTGGTTTTATCAATCGTGGGGTTGGGGTGTGCCAGAAGGTGGCCTTCACTGTCGAAGATGTAGACGTAGCCGGTTTTAGCGATACGGATCTCACGTAAGGCATCACGGACCTCCTGAATAGCGGCCTGTTTGCGCTGCTGAACCTCCGCTTCAATGTCATCCAGATAGAGACCTGAGCCGATCACAAACCCCCACCGAGGGAAGTTTTTCACATAAGAGATCTTCTCAATGGGCGTTTCACTGTGCAGGCGTTGCCATGAGTATTGATAAAACCCTTCCCCGTCGCGAATCGCGGTATTAATCACGCGCTGAATGGTGGCTGTGCGTTCGCTACCCTGCTCGGTGCGTGCATCAAATTCCTGATAGCGCGGGTCCGGGTGGGAGAGCAGCACTGAATCATGGTCGGCCAGCCAGATATACCCGTCGTCGCTATAGGTAAAGTTGCGCAGGCTGTTAAATATCCGCTGCCGAGCCTGTTCCACACTGATATGGCCCTGTTCGGCTTCCGCGTAGATTTGCTGGACATGGGCTTCGGTCAGGGTGACCACGGCCTTGAGGCGCTGTTTATGCGCGTCCAGTGCCTGGCGTCGATAGCCTTCAAGGTTGGCGTACATCTTGTTGGCCAGCTGAAACACATTGTTCAGTGCCAGGCGGCTGGAGTTACGTTCAATCTCGTACACCTGCTGCTGAATCAGCGGTACGGAGTAGATATAGATAGCGCTAAACATAACGGCGATGATCAGCATGACCACTGCAAAAAAACGCCGAAACAGTTTGGAGTCCGAGAACATGGCGACGACCTGAACACTGATTACACTGCTCAGTGTATCGACAAACCTCCGGCTGAACTGCCTGTTGTTACATTTCGTTAGAATTGCGACAAAGTCTGGCAAAACTCCTGTTGTTGAATGGGTAACCGGGCCGTGCAGGACCTCTCTGCATGCTGGCTACGCATAAAAATAACAACGGATGCAGGAGAGTGTGTCATGAAACCAGATCAGAGAAGTGTGCTCGCCGTGGCGCTGGCGGCCTTGCTTGCCAGCAGTGGCACACAGGCCAGTGTGTCGGATGACCAGGTGAAAATCGGGGTGCTGGCCGATATGGGAGGCGTGTATGCCGATGTCTGTGGCCCGGGGTGTGTGACGGCTGTTGAGATGGCGGTGGAAGATTTTGGTGGCTCGGTGCTGGGTAAGCCGATCACAATCGTCAGTGCTGATGATCAGAACAAACCGGATGTGGGCTCGGCCAAAGTTCGGGAATGGGTTGAGGATGATCAGGTGGATATGGTCACCGGTCTGGTCTCTTCGGCGGTAACTGGCGCGGCCACTCAGGTGCTGACGGCAAAGAAGAAAATCGCGTTGATTACCGGTTCTGCCTCGAATGCTTTTACCACCAAAGCCTGCTCGCCCTATACCGCACACTGGACGTACAACGTGGTTGCACTGGCTAATGGTACGGTAAAACCGATGGTGCAGAGCGGTAAGAAAAAATGGTTCTTTATCACCGCTGACTATGCCTTTGGCCATGCGCTGGAGGGCGTCGCCAGTAAAGTGGTAAACGGCAATGGTGGCGAGGTAGTCGGCGCGGTACGTGCGCCACTGGGGACGACAGATTTTTCCTCCTATGTACTGCAGGCACAGGCATCTGGTGCAGATGTGGTCGCGCTGGCTAATGCTGGTGGCGACTTTGTTAACGCATTGAAAACTGCCGCTGAATTTGGCCTTACAGAAACAGCAGATGTTGCCGGTTTACTGGTGTTCACCGCGAACGCTCAGGCGCTTGATCCGTCGATTGCTGCCGGTATGAAGCTGACCACCGGCTTTTACTGGGATATGGATGAGGAAACCCGCGCCTGGTCTGCCCGTTTCAAAGCCCGCCATGGCTCAATCCCGTCGATGGTACATGCCGGGGTGTACTCTGCAACTCACCATTACCTGAACAGCATCAAGGCCAGCGGGAGTGATGATTCCGATATTGTGATGAAACAGATGAAGTCGACTCAGCCCAGCGACTTCTTTGCTCGCAAGGCGACTTTGCGCGCGGATGGTCGGCTGATTCACGATATGTATCAGGTGCGGATTAAAAAATCCTCCGAGCGTCAGAGCCGTGACGATATTTATGCTGTGGAAAAGGTTGTCAGTGGTGAGCAGGCGTACGCGCCGATGCTGAGCCAGTGTGCGTTCCGATAAACCTGCCAGCATATTTCACGGATACACAGCGATGCGCAGGCTCCCGCCTGGCCGACTGGTCGCTGTGTGTCCCCTTGCCGTGGCAGTGAGCAACACTGGTTGTTGCAGTGCCACGGTGTCAGATTCAGGAATTGCACCATGAAAACAAAAATTATTGCACCGGCGGCAAACGCCTATCAGTACCCTCTGTTGATCAAAAGCCTGCTGTTATCGGGCAAACGCCATGCACCGGAGCGTGAAATTGTTTACGGTGATCAGTTGCGTTATGACTACCGGACCCTGTCTGAGCGCATCAGCCAGCTGGCCAATGTACTGACGCAAGCGGGTGTTAGTGCGGGTGACACGGTGGCAGTGATGGACTGGGACAGCCATCGTTATCTGGAAGCCTATTTTGCCGTGCCGATGATTGGCGCGGTGCTGCATCATGTTAACGTTCGCCTGAGCCCGGACCAGATCGCCTACACCATGAACCACGCCGAAGATAACCTGGTGCTGGTACATGATGATTTTGTTGCCATCGCTGAGCATATGGCAGACCAGCTGCCAACCGTGCGGGGCTATATCCAGCTGACGGACGGTGATCAGCCGGTGTCGACCTGCCTCAATGCTGTGGGTGAATATGAGCAGTTATTGCAGGCCGCCAGTGCGGATTATGCGTTTCCTGATTTTGATGAAAATTCGGTCGCCACCACGTTCTACACCACCGGCACTACGGGCAATCCGAAAGGGGTGTACTTCACACACCGCCAGCTGGTGCTGCATACGCTGAACATGGCGACCACACTGGCAGCCTATGATGGCCAGCCGTTATTACGCTCTGACGATGTCTATATGCCAATGACGCCGATGTTTCATGTTCATGCCTGGGGGGTGCCTTATGTTGCCACCATGCTGGGGGTGAAACAGGTTTATCCGGGCCGTTACGAGCCTGACAAACTGGTCCGCTTGTTCCGTGATGAAGGGGTTACTTTTTCCCATGGTGTGCCTGCCGTATTACAGATGATTCTGGGCTGTAAAGAAGCCAAAGATACGGACCTGAGTGGCTGGAAACTGCTGACGGGTGGTAGTGCGCCCACACTGGGATTAGCCCAGCAGATGGCCGAGCGGGGCATCCTGTTCCATACCGCTTATGGAATGTCGGAAACCTGCCCACTGCTAACGCTGACCTATTTGCAGCAGGATGAGCGGGACCAGAGCATGGCCGAACAGATGCCCAGCCGGATTAAAACGGGTACTCCCTGTGGGCTGGTTGACCTGCGTATTGTTGACCCTCAGGGCCAGGACGTTGCCCATGATGGTGAGACCATGGGCGAGGTTGTGGTGCGGGCTCCCTGGCTGACGCAGGGCTATTACAATGAGCCGGATAAGAGTGAAGAGCTGTGGGAAAACGGCTGGTTGCATACGGGTGATGTTGCCTCGATGGACAAGCATGGTGTCTTGCAGATTAAAGACCGCATCAAGGATGTGATTAAAACCGGTGGCGAATGGATCTCTTCACTGGAGCTGGAAAACCTGATCAGCCAGCATGAGGCCGTGGCTGAAGTGGCGGTGGTGGGTGTGCCGGATGATAAATGGGACGAGCGGCCTTTTGCCATGGTGGTGCTGAAAACGGATACCGAGCTGGAAACGGATGCACTCAGGCAGCATCTGCAGCAGTACGTTAACAGTGGCAAGATCAACAAGTGGGCGATCCCACAGCAGATCAGTATCGTGGCAGAAATCCCCAAAACCAGTGTTGGCAAGATCAACAAGAAAGTGATTCGTACGCAGATTGCTTAGCCCTTCACTTTCTTCTTAACGCCCCCCGTTATGTTCGGGCTTTGACACCTCACGCTGAGTGAGGTGTCTTCTTTTATTTCAGAGGCTCAGCGCTTCTGTCTGTATATACCTTGCAGTCACTCCGCCTAAGTCTCAGCATTGTCAGCCCTGTTCCAGGCTTGCCTGCAGACACGCCAGAAAACAGCGGATAACCGGGTCTTTTTCCGGCTGTGCGCGGGTGACGGCGTAGTAGCGGTTGCTGTAGCTGTATTGCGCGCTGAATACCGGGCGTAGCTGATCCTGCCAGCCCCAGCTTTCCACCAGATGGCGGGGCAGGTAACCCAGATAATGGCCGGTGAGAATCAGTGCTGCACGGGCTTCCTGGTGATAGGCGCTACCGTGGCGGTTCCATTGCTGCATCTCGGGAAAGATCTCCCGGCCCGGTTGCAGGCGAGGGGACTCGACCACCTTGTAATGGTGCAGCATTTCGGCCGAGAGCTGATCGTCGGCCAGATTCCACAACGGGTGGCCCTTGGCGCAGTACAGCTGCATTTCCTCCTCGAACAACTCAACCTGATGCAGGTGATCGGCGTTCTGGTGCAGTACGGTGATGCCCAGTTTAATCCGGCCATCGGTGACGGCGGGGATAATATCGTGGGAGGCCATGGTGCTGATCTGCACCTGTACCGCCGAGGCTTTGGCGCTGAAGCGAGTCAGGCTATCAACCATCAGACTGCGCGGCATGCCCAGCATATGCTCAGCCATGCCGAGCGACAGCTGGCCCAGCACCTGGCCGTGGCTGCTGTTGACCTGATTTTGAAATTGCTCGATCGCCTGCAGTAATTCCAGACTGGCGTCATACACCCGCTGGCCATGCTCCGTCAGCCTGAAACCACTGCGACCCCGTTCACACAATCGCATATCCAGCCGTTTCTCCAGATCGGCAATGTAGTTACAGATGGTGGAGTTGGCCAGATTCAGAGTGATCTCGGCATTACTAAAGCCGCCCGCCTCAACCACCGCTTTAAACACCCGCAGCAAACGCAGATCCATATCGGCCAGCTGGCCACTGAGTGCGGTTTTACGTCGGCCCATTCATCAGTCCCCGTGTGTTGCTGTTTCTGTCTGTAGCAGCGCACTCTGTGCGCGTCAGGTTTTACGCTCGCGGAGCGGGCTGCTACAGCAGATGCTCGTTCCCACGCCTTACGTGGTAATACATCGCCCGATAATAACCACCAAGTATTTGTATTAACAAATGTAAGATCTTAAAAATCATTATATAAGGCAATGTCAGTTCTATCTATAAAGGTACTCAACAGAATCTGCCCGTGAAGGGGCGTGCTTTGGAGAGCAACCATGACGATTCAACTGAACGATATGAGCCTGCTGAAGACTCAGGCCTTTGTAAATGGCGAATGGACTGACGGCGACAACGCTGAAACATTTGCTGTCACCAACCCGGCGACCGGTGAACACCTGGCGGATGTGGCCAGCGTGGGCGCGGCAGAAACCCGCCGTGCCATTGCGGCGGCTGAGGTTGCGATGCAGGACTGGAAAGCACGCCCGGCGGCGGAGCGGGCGAAGTTCCTGCGTCGCTGGTATGAGCTGGTGATGGAAAATCAGCAGGATCTGGCGAAGCTGATGACCCTGGAACAGGGCAAAGTACTGGCTGAGTCGGTCGGTGAAGTTGCCTACGGTGCCTCCTTTATTGAGTGGTTCGCTGAAGAAGCCCGCCGGGTGTACGGTGATGTGCTGGCCCTGCCACAGACGGACCGTCGTGGCGTGGTGATCAAGCAGCCAGTCGGTGTTGTGGCGGCGATCACGCCGTGGAATTTTCCCAATGCGATGATCACCCGCAAGGTTGCACCAGCGCTGGCGGTTGGCTGTGCCATTGTGCTCAAGCCTGCTTCTGAAACACCGCTGTCAGCACTGGCACTGGTCGAGCTGGCGAACCGTGCGGGCCTGCCTGCAGGTCTGTTCAGTGTGCTGCCGGGCAGTAATGCCCGTGAAATTGGCGCTGAGATGACGGGTAACCCGACGGTGAAAAAAGTCACCTTCACCGGTTCCACCCCGGTTGGCAAAATCCTGATGGCGCAGTGTGCGCAGACGGTGAAGCGGACCTCTATGGAACTGGGCGGCAACGCTCCGGTAATCATCTTTGATGATGCCGACATCGATCAGGCGATCACCGGTGCGCTGATCTCCAAATTCCGTAACGCTGGCCAGACCTGTATCTGTGCCAACCGCATCCTGGTGCAGGACGGCATCTACGATGCGTTTATGGCGAAATTTGTCGCCGCCGTACAGGCATTCCAGATCGGTAATGGTATGGACAGTGCCAGCACCCATGGCCCGGTGATCACCGCCAAAGCGGCGCGTGATATCGATGCCATCGTCAAAAGCGCCGTTGAGCAGGGCGCGAAGGTGGTACTGGGGGGGCAGATTGATGAGCAGGGCGAGTGTTTCTATCAGCCCACCATCCTGACCAATGTTGATACCCAGATGCGGGTGTTCCGTGAAGAGATCTTCGGCCCTGTTGCGCCGGTGTTCAAATTCAGCACCGAAGCTGAAGCGATCGCCATGGCGAACGATACCGAGTTCGGTCTGGCATCCTACATTTATACCCGCGATATCGGCCGGGTATGGCGTGTATCCGAAGGCATCGAATACGGCATGGTTGGCGTTAACGAAGTGGCTATTTCAGCAGATGTGATCCCGTTTGGCGGGGTGAAAGAATCCGGCCAGGGCCGTGAAGGCTCCAAATATGGCCTGGATGATTACCTGGAAACCAAATACATCTGCATGGGCGGCCTGCACAGCTGAGCCCGGCAACACTCCCTGAACGCATAACCCTGCAGCGCGAACACACAGCGCGCTGCAGCGGAGGATCTGACGATGAGCGCACTGATCTACCCGACCACCAACCTGAAAAACACCGATGAAAAACTCAGCATTGAACGTGGCGAAGGCGTTTACGTTTACGACAGCAATGGCAAGCAGTACCTGGAAGGGATGGCAGGCCTGTGGTGTACGGCGCTGGGTTACGGCAATCAAGAGCTGATTGATACCACCACCGAGCAGATGAGCAAGCTGGCCTATTCCCATATGTTCGGCGGCAAAACCCATCAAATGAGCACCGACCTGGCAGATAAACTGGCCGAAATGGTGCCGATGGACAACGCCAAAGTGTTCTTCGGTAACTCGGGCAGTGATGCTAACGACACCCACGTTAAATTGCTGCGTTATTACTTCAGTGCGATCGGTAAACCCGAGAAACGTAAGATCATCGCCCGCGAGCGTTCTTACCACGGTGTTACGGTGGCAGCGGCGGCGCTGACCGGTCTGCCGGTGAATCACAGCCATTTTGATTTGCCGTTTGATGCGCTGGGCGTGTTGCGCACCGATGCGCCGCACTATCTGCGTGGCCATCTGCCAGGTGAAAGCGAAACCCAGTTTGTTGACCGTATCACCGATAATCTGGAGCAGATGATCCTGGCCGAAGGGCCGGATACCATCGCAGCGTTTATCGCTGAGCCGATTACCGGTGCCAGCGGGGTGATTGTGCCGCCAGCGGGCTACTACGCCAAAGTGCAGGCGATCCTGACTAAATACGACATCCTGTTCTGGGCCGATGAAGTGATCACCGGCTTTGGCCGTACCGGTCAGGCATTTGGCTGTCAGACCATGGGCATTGAAAAACCGGCGCTGATGACGCTGGCCAAGCAGTTGTCGTCGGCGTACATGCCGATCAGCGCGTCGGTGATCAGTGGCGATATCTACGCGGCGATGGTAGATCAGAGTGCTCAGGTGGGTGTGTTCGGTCACGGTTACACCTACTCCGGCCATCCAGTGGCGGCGGCGGTGGCGCTGAAAACCATGGAAATCTATCAGCGCGACAACATCTTTGGCCATGCCGCTGAGGTAGGTAACTACATGCAGCAGAAACTGCAGGCCTTACAGGACCACCCGCTGGTAGGTGAAGTGCGTGGCAGCGGTATGATAGCCGCCGTGGAGATGGTGGCAGACAAAGCCAGCAAAGCGGCATTTGCCGGTGGCGTTGTGGGTGCTTTTGCTCAACAGGCCTGTGAAAAACATGGCCTGATTGTGCGAGCCGTGGCGGGGTCTTCAATGGCCTTCTGCCCGCCGCTGATTGCGACCACGGCGCAGATTGATGAAATGGTCGATAAATTCAGTAAAGCACTGGACGATACTCTGGGCTACGTAGTGGCTCAGGGGCTGGTGAAAGGCTGATTATCTACCTGGTTCTACGTGATTAAAGAAAACCCGGCATCAGTCTGATGCCGGGTTTTCTTTTGTTGGTTAAAGTTCAAACAGTTTTATAGAAAATAGTTAAAAATTAACAACGTTTTTCAGGTTCGTTTCAGTGCTGCCTCATAGTATTACCTCAACAGCAACGGCACAGTAATTCAGATGCCGGTATGACTAAACATCTTTGAGGATCACACCATGAAAGCACTTAACAGCACACTGACTGCTTCTATCGCCCTGGCCGCTGCACTGGCTGCCGGTTCTGTTTCCGCTGCATCTGTTAGCGTACAGCAGTCCCAGTACGGTAACGGCATTGGTTTCAATACTACATCTCACTATGACAGTGTTGAAAAAGTAACCATCGACGGTGCAAATCTGGGCTCTAATGTTGATGCGACTGGCCTGTATATCGGTAGCAAATAAACCTGGCCAGTACCATAGAAAGACACCTGAATATATTAGAGACAACCCGGCATCAAACTGATGCCGGGTTTTCTTTTGTCTGTCTAAACTAAAAATATAAAAAACATTTTATGTAAATAGTTTTAGTTTTTCAGGTTCGTTTCAGTGCTTCTTTATATTATTACCTCAACAGCAACGGCACAGCAGTTCAGATGCCGATATGACTAAACATCTTTGAGGATCACACCATGAAAGCACTTAACAACACACTGACTGCTTCGATCGCCCTGGCCGCTGCCCTGACTGCTGGCTCTGTCTCTGCTGCTTCTGTTAGCGTTCAGCAGTCTCAGTACGGTAATGGCATCGCCGTCAGCTCTGCCTCTCACTACGACAGTGTTGAGCAGGTGACAATCGATGGCGTTAACCTGACATCGAATGTGGGTAATGCCAGCTTGTATATCGGTAGTAAATAAACATATATCTATTCGATATAAGAAGCCCGCTGGCAATCTGATGCCACGGGCTTTCTAGTTCAGATTCTAAAATTAACCAGGAATTATTTTCAAGTTCAATCTTTAAACAAAAGATGACCTGAAATGATAATTTTCTGGCTTTTGTGGTCTTAGTTTATGAACGACATACCATGAATTGAGGATGACTCCATGAAAAAGATTCTGACTTCAACTGCACTGATCTCTTTACTGCTGGCAGGTAGCGCTTCAGCCGGGTCTGTTAGCGTACAGCAAAGTTACCTGGGTGGTGGCACAACCATTCAATCAATGATTGAGTATCAGAATAACCACCAGACCATGGCAACCGGTGCGAACTTACCGTCCAATGCCGCAGAAAAAGGGCTTTATATCGGTAGTAAATAAGCAGGATTTTTGCTGTGCAGGCAGGGGTTTTGTCAACGTTAAAAATAATTAATTTTAAGGTTTTAGTGATGGTTTTCAGGTTAGTTTCAGACCAAAAAACTATGATTAAAACTAACAAGAGAGACAGAGTTAGCCCGGCCTTTGTATACCGGCGTCAGATACTTTGCTCCGAAACAGGTTATTGAACCCTGCCTGCATATTCTAAGGGTCGGGAGGATACGACAATGAAAAATGTAATGAAAACGGCACTGGTTGCCTCGCTTCTTGTTTCAACGTCAGCACTGGCAGGCCCGCTGACTCACTCGCTGGACCCACAGGTTGGTGTTGAAGTGCCGATGTATGCGACACAGGCAAACACCCCGTTTGATTTCAGAACCTTGCTGGGCGTTATTATTCCAGGTGTGGGCAAAGAAGTGCACATGGGTGATCTGGTATCAGCTGAAGTTGCTGCTGCCGCATACGACCCGGACGGTGTACCCAACACCTGGCGCGCGATTACCCCGGCGGTCGGTGTTGAGACAAATATGATGTACTGAGTTCGTCATTTGTTGGAAAGCCAGGGGCAGGCCAGCGCCCTCTGGCCCGCCGGAGGATGGACAGATTTTTAGCAGTGATCCTCCTGTTATAAAGCCCGGTTTCGTTATGATTCCGGGCTTTTTTTATGTGGCCAGTACTGATCTGCGCTAAAGTCCGTGCTCGATTAAAAGGAGCCGGTATGGAACTGGATTTTGCACTGATTGTTATTCTGTTACTCACCGGACTGGGGGCAGGCACCGTCGATGCCATGGCCGGTGGTGGTGGCCTGATTACCTTGCCGGTATTGCTGGCCACTGGCATGAGCCCGGTTGAGGCGCTGGCCACCAATAAACTGCAGGGCAGTTTTGGCACCTTTGCTGCCAGCCGCTACTTCGTCAAGCACCAGCTGGTGGACCTGCGGCAGATGCGCGGGATGATCATCAGCACGTTTATCGGTGCTGTCGTCGGCACCATACTGGTTCAGCTGCTGGATACCTCAATGCTGGCCAAAGTCATGCCCGGCTTGCTGGTGCTGATTGCGCTGTATTTTATGTTCTCGCCCCGTATCAGTGATCAGGACAGCGAACGGCGCATCAGCACCGGCCTGTTTACCGGCCTGATCGTTTCAACCATCGGCTTTTATGACGGCTTCTTTGGCCCTGGCACCGGCACCTTTTTCACCATCGCCTTTGTCTCGCTGGCCGGTTTCAGCCTGGCACGGGCCACCGCCCACACCAAAATACTGAACTTCACCTCCAATCTGGCCTCGCTGATCTTCTTTGCTCTGGGCGGCCATATCGTCTGGCTGGCCGGAATGATTATGGCCGTGGGCCAGCTGGTGGGTGGCCAGATCGGTGCAAAACTGGTGGTCAGCAAAGGCACCCGGTTGATCCGGCCACTGATTGTGGTGGTTACGCTGGTGATGTCGGCCAAACTGCTCAACGATCAGTTTGGTGAACAATTGCTGGGGATATTGTGATAGAGAGGTTAGCCAGAACAGCCGGTGATGCTGTTCTGGCAGGGGATACAGCAGAGGTCAGGGCTTCTCAACAATATCGGTACGGGTGCTGTCGAAAAATTCCAGCACTTCTTGTGACTCTCGGGCAGGGACGCTGAATTTACCCAGTGTATTTTTAAGGGCGGTGATCAGTGTATCCCAGTCCTGTTGGCTGATACGCATCCCTTTATGAGACAGCTTCATTTCACGGCCGGTGTAGTACAGCGGGCCACCGGCCTTGGCGACAACAAAATCAACAATCAACTGCTTCTCTCGGGTAATACCGTCGTCACCCCGGTGCGCCCAGAAACGGCCCAGTTTTTCATCGGCAGCAATCTGTAGCACAACATCATCAACAACAGCGCTGATCGCATCAAAGCCACCCAGCCGGCTGTAAAGCGAGCTATCGCTGTCAGCCTGTGCTGTGGCTGTTGTCAGAGTAAAAGCAATGGGAATAATACAAAGCAGGGCTGATTTTCTGATACGTTTTAGCATGATATTTCTCCGGTTTTAACTATATTGCTCTTTGATCGTTAAGCAGAAATATAATGGTATTGAATTATGCCGGATGTCAGAAATTATAATTATGAATAGCTATATTTTTAAATATTATAAATGATCACCGTTTATACTGTTTTGGTCGATTTGTTTCGAGGATTTTTATGGCCTTCCAGCGTGAGTGAGGCCTGAGTTATATACCTGATGAATGACTCTATATGCGCAGGAACAGACCCCTCTCTGGACCAGGCCCACTGGAAGTCAAACCAGGCGGGTTGGCCTTTTGTAAGAAAGAGAGGGTATTTCTCTTTATAGTCCTTCGAAATTTTGGCAGCGGGCAGAATCCCGGCCCCAATGCCCAGTGCAGCCCAGTCTTCGATGACCTGGTAGCTCATCGCCTGGCCTGGGTAGGTGCTGTACTGTGCCTGGCGTTGCGTGAAAATTTCATCAAGTGCCGCGTTGAGCCCACAGCCACCACCGGTCAGAATCACTGGCGTTGCTGGCAGCTCAGATAGCTCGAATGCCACGCGGTTAAAACTTTGTGGGTCATCCAGTGCAGGCAGGTAGAACAGGTTGTCCTGATAAAACAGACAGCCGTTTTCACCTTCAGCAAGCTGGTTGCCAGGGCGTATCTGGATATCAATCTGCTGTTTCTCACTTCGCTCTGTCAGCTCCTCAATAAAGCATTCTTTGAAGAATACGGATACCTCGGGGTGGGCTTTCCTGAACGGAATGAGCACTGAATTCAGCCGTTGCATATCGACCAGTGGCGAGAAGCCGATGCGTAATAACTGGTGGGATGGATTGTGAAAAGCATGTGCTGCCTGTAATAACTCATCCCGGCTATGCAGTATTTCTTGCATTCGCGGTAGCATCATATCGCCAAACGGCGTTAATTCTACGCTGCGCGTGGTTCGCTTAAATAACCGCCCGCCTAATTCATCTTCTAACTGAGAGATCGCATTTGACAGCGTCGGTTGGGTGGCAAAACTGAGTTCAGCCGCCCGGCTGAATGAACAGGTTTCTGCAACATGAATAACAAACTGGAGCTGTTTAAGGTTCATAATGCGATCCATTTAATTATCAAATAAATGATATTTATTAATCAAATTTATTAAATAAGCATACTGAGCTTAATCTATTTACCGCTTCCTTTCTATTCATGCTCAGGAGATAGAGGCGATGAATGCGCTCACAATCGAGTTTATGGCATACAGCACGCTGGTTGTTACTGCTGGCACCCTGGTGATGGTCGGCCTGGTGAGAGAGTTGGCCCCTGCTGCCAGAACTCGCTGGCTGTTAAGCGTTGGCCTTGGTACGGGCATGCTGGCAATTGCATTGAAAATTGTATTGGTGGTTGTATTTACCGCGTTTGCTGTCCCGTTGCTGGATATACTGCCCGAGCCCCGGCGTCCGGTTGCTCAAACCCCGGATAACAGAATTGATAAGAAACTGTTCCGGGCGCAGCTGATGGCCAGCTGGCAGGCACTGCCGCTGGCCGCTCCGGTGCCTGCAGATAACCCGCAGACAGCGGTTAAAATTGCGCTGGGTAAAGCCCTGTTCTTTGAGAAGCGACTGTCGCTGGACAGTACGCTTTCCTGTGCCTCCTGCCATGAACTATCGGTGGCTAAAGGTGGGGCTGATGGTCAGGCGGTATCAA
>CAJXNY010000024.1 GCA_913057435.1 uncultured Oceanospirillaceae bacterium
GGCTTCCCCATGTGAGAGTAGGGCATCGCCAGGCATCTAATTAAGAGAAAACCCCAAGCACACTGTGCTTGGGGTTTTTTCGTTGAAAAAATACGTGTCTCTATCGAGTACCAACGGCTGACGCGTCCGGAGCGGGACTGTTACACAAAAAGTGGCTCTGATTCAGGTATAGGGTGGATGTAGCCTCGGATAGTCGAACCAGCTGGAGGTACCGCAGGACTCAGCTAGTTCAGACCAGCTACGCACACTCAAATGTATATGTAACACCGCAGCGGTGGGGAATTTTTCCAGTTGCTCGTGGGTCAGATAATACCCTAGCGACTCCAGCCCAGGATTATGGCCCACGACCATGAGGTGGTGGTGTCGGTCAGACTGGCTTTGCAGAACATTCAGCAGTGTTTCATAGCAGGACTCGTACAGTTCTGGTACGAAGGCCAGCGGGGCATCAAGCTGCAGGTTGATAACCTCCTCAACGGTTAAGCGTGCCCGGTTAGCGCCACTGGACAGAATCAGATCGGCCTGAGGCAGGTGTCGGGCGATCCTCGCACTCATACCTGGCAGATCATTGCCACCGCGTTTATTCAGCGGTCGATTAAAGTCAGGCAGACTCGGGTCTGCCCAGCTGGACTTGGCATGGCGGATAAGCGTGAGCTTTTTCATCAATGTCCCCTTACGAGCCGGCTGCGATTGACTGTCTGGCAACCGCTGTTAGCAGTATTGTGGCTGTAGAAGGGATTTTCCAGTGATGATCCTGATCAGTCTTCCTGTAGCCTCAGGCGTTATAATCGAAGAAACCGCGACCGGATTTTCGACCTGTCCAGCCCGCTGCAACATACTGGCGTAGCAGGGGGGCTGGGCGGTATTTGTCCTCACCCAGTTCGTTGTGCAGTACTTCCATGACAGCCAGGCAGGTATCCAAGCCAATAAAATCAGCTAGCGTTAGCGGGCCCATTGGGTGAGCGCACCCCAGCTGCATGGCGTTATCAATATCTTCTGCACAGGCGATGCCTTCATCAAGTACAAAGCAGGCTTCATTCAGCATTGGAATCAGGATGCGGTTAACCACAAAGCCCGCTTTATCCTGACAGGCGACCGGAGTTTTACCGAGTTGCTCGGCAAATGCCCGGGTCGCGGCAAACGTATCATCAGCGGTAGCCAGCCCACTGATAACCTCAACCAGTGCCATAGCCGGAACCGGGTTAAAGAAATGCATACCGATCACCTGTTCAGGCCGCCGGGTTGCTGCACCAATAGTCGTGATGCTGATCGAACTGGTGTTTGAGGCGAGAATCGTATCCTTGTGGCAGAGCTGGTCAAGCTGTTGAAAAATCTGCAATTTAAGCGCCATATTTTCAGTGGCAGCCTCAATAATCAGAGGACAGTCCGCCATTGCATTTATATCAGCGACCGGCTGAATCCTGCTTAGAGTATCCTGTTGCTGTGAGGCAGTGATTTTTTCTCGCTTTACCTGACCGGCCAGGCGCCTGTTTATCTGCTCGATTCCAGCCTGAGCAGTAGATAGGTCTCGATCACTGATCAGGACCCCGATACCTGCTGTTGCCGCTGCCTGGGCGATACCGCCCCCCCATCTGTCCTGCGCCGACGACACCGATTCGAGAGATATGTTTCATATGCTGCACCTGAAATAAGGGTTTACCCTATTCTAGTGAGCGGGCGCTCCAGTGTACAGATATCGCTGACAGGGTTGCTTTGTCCAGTAAACAGAGCCGCTTCTTATCTGTTGTTTCAGGTCAGCGGATCCTCCGGAAATTGATCGCTCTGACAGGGCGCTGGTCAGCACTATTATCGCCATGATCCTTGGTCTTGAGCTGACAGTGATCGCCGAAGGGGTGGGAAACGACAGCCAGCTGAGTGAACTGACACAGCCTGGCTGCCTGAATGCTCAGGACTATCTGTTTGCTCCAGCCATGAACCTGGCTGAAATTACCCAGCTGAAAGGCCAGTAGTCATGTCAGCTTTAACCGGCCAGGCTGACCGAGGCCTTAGTGACGATGGGGTTGGTGGATATAACGCATGTAGGGCTTAGGTGCGCTCCAGCCATCCGGAAAGCGCTTACGCGCTTCGTCATCCGAGACGGCAGGGACGATAATGACATCTTCTCCGTTACGCCAGTTTACCGGTGTAGCGACTTTAAAGTCGGCAGTTAGCTGGCAGGAATCCAGCACACGCAGGACTTCATCGAAGTTTCGGCCGGTACTCATCGGGTAGGTCATACTGAGTTTTACCCGTTTATCAGGCCCGATTAAAAACACCGAACGGATGGTGGCATTGTCTGCGGCGCTGCGCTCATCCGCCTCACCGCTGGCGTTGGGGTGGATCATGTCGTATAGCTTGGCTACCCGCATATCCGTATCGGCGATCATTGGGAAGTTTACTGCACTACCCTGGGTTTCTTCGATATCTTTTTGCCAGGCATGATGGTCCTCCACCGAATCAATACTCAGGCCAATTACTTTCGTCTGACGCTTGTCAAACTGCGATTTCAGCCGCGCCATATAGCCTAGTTCGGTGGTGCAGACGGGAGTGAAATCCTTAGGGTGCGAAAATAGAATCGCCCAGCTATCGCCAATCCAGTCGTGGAATCGAATTGGCCCGTCTGTGGTTACAGCATCAAAATCCGGTGCCAAGTCACCAATACGTACAGTCATGGTTATATCCTCTGTGTGGTTGTGTTACCGGTATAGCTCACAACCGCTGTGGTTGGGGTGGAGTCGTTGGGTTGATTTGATCTGAGGATATAGCGCTGAGGTTTAAGGCGGGTTCCTGATGATAAATCGCTGTAGGGAGACGAATGATTGATGTTGAATGCTGGTTACAGGTTGTTGGCGGGACTAATCTAGGAAAAAGTATTAGGAATTATTCTGCCTTTTAGCGCTGTTCGCTGTGCTCTGATATTGGCTGAATAGCTGGAGCAGGTCCTGTTTAGCGTGGTTACTATAATGCGCGAAGATAATAGACTAACGGCTTGAAATTGAGGTGCTGAAGCATGATAAATGGACAATGGCTCAGCCAGCTCTACCCACATCGGCACCGTCTGTTATCGGTCTGGTTGCTGTTATGTTGCACACTGCCGGGCAAAGGGCATGCTCAGACCTCTATCGCCAGCATAGAGCAGTTAAACGACTTTGCTGAAAACTATTATCTGACCCCCACGCCTGAACTTATCTCCAGTGCACTGCGTTTTGTCAGTCGCCTGGGTGCGGCCTGGCAGGTAGAGAATGAAGCAGCCCTGACGGCATTTTTTAACTGTGCCTTTAACCGTTATAAAGGTGAATGGCACGTCCGCTGGCGCAACGATATTCGTCAGTTTACGCCGCGTAATCAGGTGCTGTTTACCACCTTGCTTGAGCATGGACCTAATCGAATCCTGGTCCAGGTACCCCCTTCGGCCGTCAAGAACGATATGTATTGGGGCTGCTATTTTGCCACCGGTGATAAGCGTTACCTTGAAGCCGTTGTTAACGGCCTTAACTATCTGGGTGAGCGCCGCCAGCGGGATCGTTTTCTGATGGCGGCCACAGCCAAGTGGTCACTGATGAAAAATTCCCAGGCACATATAGGGGTCAAGGCGCGGTTGATAGAACTCAGCCGAAGTTACCATCTGTACTGGCGCAATCAGGCACTGGATATGCTACGCCGTCAGCCTGAAGAGGTCAGCGCGGAAACCGCTGATATCCTCAACGCGCAGCGACAGCTGGGCATCTGGCAGTAAGCTGGCTGTTTTCTTTTTGTCCTCATGTTGACCTTAAGCGTGAAACGCCTCAGCGGTTGTCGTTATGATGGTGGTTATAAAGGATGTCTGAACGGTGGTGTGACGGGTGCAGGAAGAAAAATCACAACAGGCCCGGCGGGTTGCGAATGAATTACTTAAGCAGTTAGTGGTAAATGACTACCCCGGTGCGGTGCAAATGTTCGGCGACCTTCTGCGTAAAACCATGTCGGTTGAGCAGCTGACTGTACGGTGGCAGGCTTTACTAGCTGAGGTGGGACAATGGCAGCAGTTGATAAGCACGCGTAGCCGGCAGGCGCGTCGGTTTGAATTTGTGCTGCTACGCTGTGAATTTTCCAGAGGTCAGATTGATATTCAGGTGGTACTGGACCCTCAGACACAGGTGATGGGTTTGCGTTTTCTGGCGGTATCGGCGCAAAGCACTGTCGATGATACCTCGGTTACCTACGCTCCGCCGGGTTATGCTGAGCCGAGTACATACCGTGAAGCTGAGATGAATGTGGGGATGATGCAGTGGCCACTGCCTGCAACACTGACTCGGCCAGTGGGTGATGGGCCCTTTCCTGCTGTTTTGCTGGTACATGGTTCAGGCCCGCAGGACCGTGACCAGACGCTGGGCGTGAATAAGCCCTTTCGTGATATTGCTCAGGGGCTGGCAAGTCGAGGCATTGCAGTATTGCGTTACGAAAAACGAACGCATCACTATGCCGCCCGGCTGACAGAGCAAGGTCTGCAGATAACAACGGACACAGAGACAATCCAGGATGCGGTGGCCATCGCCGGATTATTGCGCAGCTTACCAGGGATTGATCCTAAGCGGGTCTTTATTGCAGGGCATAGTCTGGGAGGTGCACTGTTACCTCGTATTCTGATGCGTGAACAGCTGCTGGCAGGGGGCGTCATTCTGGCGGGGCCTGCACGACCTTTTGAAGACTGCCTGTATGATCAGGCTGTTTACCTGTTAGCAAGAAGCAAACTAAGTGAGCAGGAACAAGAAGCACAGCTGGTGACCCTCAAGGCGCAGGTTACCCGGGTTAAGCATGCCCATCAGTTACGTGAAGCCCCGCCGGAAGACTTGCCGCTGGGGCTCCCAGCAAGCTACTGGCTCGACCTGCGTGGCTATAAGCCTGCCAATCAGGCTGCACGACTCTCTCAACCATTGCTGATCCTGCAGGGCGAACGGGATTATCAGGTAACAGCCGCAGACTTTGAGCTCTGGCAGCAGGCGTTGCTGGACGCCCCCCGGGCGCGTTTCAAACTATTTTCCAGCTTGAATCATCAGTTTATGACCGGTGAGGGAGACAGTTGCCCGGCGGAGTATCAGCGACCGGGGCATGTTGATCAGAGAGTGATTGACTGTATTGCCGACTGGATTCGGGGTATTACGGGTTGAGGTGAATTGTCAGATATAGCTTAATTACCAGCCCCGGTCAGCATTGCTAGTGGGAATGAAACCGCAAACCGGCTAGAATTTGCGCCACCAGAGCTCGCCTGTGATCTTGACGGGCTGGAGCCACCATTTCAGATTGCACCCCATGCGGTTCAGACCACGAGAATACCAATGTCAGATGCCTTGTTAGCTGCGGAAGTCGAAAGCCGCAGAACCTTTGCGATTATCTCCCACCCCGATGCGGGTAAAACTACCATTACTGAAAAACTGCTGCTGTTCGGAAACCTGATTCAGAAAGCGGGGACGGTTAAAGGTAAGAAGAGTGATCGCCATGCTACATCTGACTGGATGTCCATGGAGCAGGAGCGAGGGATCTCCATCACCTCCTCGGTTATGCAGTTTCCCTGGGACGGACGGGTTGTTAATCTGCTGGATACACCGGGGCATGAAGACTTTTCCGAAGATACCTACCGTACCCTGACGGCTGTGGATTCAGCGCTGATGGTGGTTGATGGCGCTAAAGGCGTCGAGGACCGTACCATCAAGCTGATGGATGTCTGTCGCCTGCGTGATACGCCGATCTTCTCCTTCGTTAACAAAATGGACCGTGATATTCGTGATCCAATTGACTTGCTGGATGAGATTGAAGAGGTACTGAAGATTTCAGCCGCACCGATTAACTGGCCAATTGGTATGGGACAGCTGTTTAAAGGTGTGTACAACCTCTATACCGATGAGTTTCATCTCTACCAGACGGGCATGGGCCATACCATTCAGGAAGATCGTCGTATTCAAGGACTGGATAGTGATGAAGCCCGTGAATTCCTGGGTGATGAATATGACGTACTGGTTGAAGAGCTCGAGCTGGTGCGTGGTGCGACCCATGAGTGGGATTCCGAAGCCTTTATGGCAGGACAGCTGACGCCGGTCTTCTTTGGAACCGCGCTGGGTAACTTTGGTGTACGCGAAATGCTGAATAGCTTTGTTGAATGGGCACCTTCACCGATCGCCCGGCAGACACTGAGCCGTGAAGTCGCTGCCAATGAAGCGAAATTTTCCGGTTTTGTATTTAAAATTCAGGCCAACATGGACCCGAAACACCGTGATCGTATCGCCTTTATGCGGATATGTTCCGGCAAATACAGCCGTGGTATGAAAATGAAGCATACCCGCATTAACAAAGACGTAAAAATTGCCGATGCAGTCACGTTTATTGCCGGTGATCGCGCCAACGTAGAAGAAGCCTGGTCCGGCGATATTATTGGCCTGCATAACCACGGTTCAATTCAGATAGGTGATACTTTTACCGAAGGTGAAATACTCAAGTTCACCGGTATTCCACACTTTGCCCCGGAAATATTCCGTCGGGTACGCCCGCTGGATCCGCTGAAGATGAAGCAGCTACAAAAAGGTCTGCAGCAACTGTCGGAAGAGGGCGCGGTTCAGCTGTTCCAGCCGTTGCGTAATAACGACCTGGTACTGGGCGCGGTGGGGCAGCTACAGTTCGATGTTGTTATGTATCGCCTCAAAGATGAATACAAGGTGGATTGTATCTTCGAAGCGGTAACCGTACAGACGGCGCGCTGGATTGAGTGCGAAGATCAAAAAATCCTCGACGAGTTCCGCCGTAAAAACTACGACAATCTGGGTATTGATGGTGCTGGCCTGCTGACTTACCTGGCGCCGACCCGGGTGAACCTGAGTCTGGCGCAAGAACGCGCGCCGGATGTCGAGTTTCGCTCAACCCGCGAGCACTAACTTCCACCTTATCATATACAGCAGCGGCAGCCTGGCTGCGAAAGTATATTCTGGGATCGCGGACGGCCCGTCCGCCATGGTTGCGGGCCCGCGGCCCGCGCGCCCAGCGTAATACCTGGCGCCTCATATGTGGCAGCGGCGTCTGAATATCGATATGTTTGCCGAGTAAGGTTCCGGTGCGATAGCTGGGTTTACATATGCGCAGGATATGGCACTGAACAGAGGTGGTATCTGTTGTATGTAATCGGGTGGATGTTGGGAATGGTGCCCCCGAGAGGAATCGAACCTCCAGCCTACCGCTTAGGAGGCGGTCGCTCTATCCGGTTGAGCTACGGGGGCAAAGGGTAACTGCAGGAAAAGTCAGGCTTTTCCAATACGGCTTTGAGCGCCGTAATTATTACGCGAACCGCC
The DNA here is from genome assembly GCA_913057435.1 of uncultured Oceanospirillaceae bacterium. Lineage (GTDB taxonomy): Bacteria > Pseudomonadota > Gammaproteobacteria > Pseudomonadales > Balneatricaceae > Marinobacterium_C. The sequence goes on from CAJXNY010000024.1 coordinate 7,311, forward strand.
GTCCGTGTACAGCTGGCTTGAAGACCTATGGCCCTTCAATACGGATACCAGTTGGCTGACCTGCCGGTTACGGGTGCTGACAATTTGCGAATTACGCTCATTTATATCCTGCACACGCGACATCTGTGACTCCAGCGCATCCCAATGTGGGCGCAGCATATTGGCTGCCTGAGGTGGAAGCACAGTAAAAAACTCTTCTACAGAAAGTGCATGGCTTGAAATCAGTTGCGACCAGGCTGCCTTCTGATGTGCGAACTGGATCAGTACTGTTTTCTTTTCTTCAATAACCGACTCAAGCTGTGCCAGATCGTTAGCTGTAATAGCCACACGCTCCTGCTCAAGCAAAGCGGAAATCCTTGCCAGCGTTTCTTTACCTTCCTTGAACATGCCCGGAAGTTTTAAAAGGTCATTACTGCTTGTCACTGTCATATATGCTCATTGTCAGCATTTAGCCCAGCAGGTTGTCCAGGTCCATGATACCTGCAGCAGTTCGCTCGGCGTTGACTTTATAGTCGCCACTGTCAATTGCAGCTTTCAGACGGTCAACCTTTTCCTGATTAATATCAGGGGCGTCAGCCATCTTGCGCTCAGCATTTTTAATGCTCTGCGCTGTGTCGCTCAATTGTACAGTCGCGCCCTGTGTGCCTTTTGCCGCAGAGGAGGTCACAGCAGCTTTGCTGCTATCGCCGGTGCCGACCGAGGTATTGTCTGCCACCTTGGTGCGAGCACCCGCACCTGCCTGCGAGGCCAGATGTACGGAGTTAATAGCCATCTTAAAAACCCAATGTTGAGGTTAATGTCACTCTATGCACCCTTTATCGACGGACTACGGTCAAACTTTAGCAAAAAATACACCCGTATTAGCCGCGAATAGTACATAGAGCAGAGGCCTGTACCACAACGAGGTTATGGTACTACAATCAGTCCACGAGCCTTGATAATACCACGGACCTCTTTGCCTGATCGATTGTTCGTCGCACTAATCTGCTCGCCAATGTGGCCGGATTGTGCAGCAATACCTGCTGTACGGATACTAAGCCCGCCGCGACGTGCCTCTATCATGATAGCGTCGCCTTTATTTACTGCAGGCGCCCGGCTGAGATCACGTGAGCTCAGCACTCTGCCGGAAGGCAGAGTACGCTTGGTGACCATGCCTGAAATCTGCTCGAACGAGGTGTAGCTATCGGGATGACGTAACTTGTCGATCCGCTCTATTTCAACCATAGCAGGGCTAATGGTCCGGCCGCGTTTAAGTGCTAAACGTGCAACCAGTGCATTTTGTTTTACTGTGGCCTTTGCACGCAGGTAAAGCATCCACTTACGTGGTGTCTCGCAGGAAACTTTAAGCAGAGGTCGGGCGCTGATGTTGCGTGGGGGGGTGAAAATTAGCGCACTGGTACATTGATGCTGTTTGAATTTTGAATTAAGTTGGTTAATGTTGATCTTGATTTGGGCGTCAGGAAACCGTTCGCTATAATGTGAATAGAGAAACGCAGTTGCCTCTCGTTCTATAGCACTGGTTGTTTCCTGCCCAACACTGTATAAAGGCAGCAGCAAGAAACCTGGAAGCAGGATAGACCCAGCGAATTTTGCAATAGTCACGTTGTCGCTCTACGTTTAAGTGCGTGGCGTGGATGTTAGAGTTATAAAAGAAACTTTCCACAGGATCGGTAAATCATGTCAGGTATCCTAGATAGTGTAAACCTGCGCACCCAGATGGTCGGCCAGAACCGCCTGGAGCTGCTGCTATTCGGACTGGAAACAGATCAGCAATACGGCATTAACGTATTTAAAGTACGTGAAGTATTGCAGTGCCCGAAACTGACTGAAGTACCGCGTCAGACCTCCTCCATCAAAGGTATGGCCCATATCCGTGGGGAAACAATTCCGGTACTTGATCTGTCTGAGGCGATTGGCCGGGCACAGATTCCAGATGAAGAGCGTCAGCGCTGCTTCCTGGTTGTGGCTGAATACAATAAACGCACCCTTGCTTTTCTGGTGCGTAAAGTGGATCGCATTCTGAATACCCAGTGGGATCAGATTATGGCGCCACCTGCGGAAATCGGGGTAGAAAACTACCTTACCGCAGTATTTGAACATGATAGCAGGTTGATCGAAATTCTCGACGTAGAGCAGATCCTTGCTGATCTCTATCCCCAGTCAACAGAAGTTAGCGCAGAAGTTGCTACTGATCGTGTTAAGGAACAGGCACGTCAGCATCATATTCTGATCGTAGACGACAGCTCCGTTGCCCGGAACCAGATGCAGCGCAGCCTTGAAAGTCTGGGTCTGAAAGTAACCTCGGCTAACAATGGTCGTATCGCCTGGGATCTGATTTCCTCGCTGGTAGTACGCGGTGTTGATATCACAGAACATTTTCTGATGATCATCTCCGATATCGAGATGCCGGAGATGGACGGCTACACCCTGACCTCCAAAATACGTGATGATGATCGTACTGCGCGGTCTTACATCGTGTTACACACTTCATTGTCGGGCGGCTTTAATGTCTCGATGGTTAAGAAAGTTGGAGCAGACGGGTTCTTGGCCAAGTTCAACCCGAACGAGCTGGCCAGCGTAGTGGTTAACCGTATCAGTGAAGTTGAATCGGCGCGATACTGAGCGCCCGACCATAAAGGATGGTTTTAGAGTCGATGAGTGCAGGTTTAACGCGCCAGGTTAAGATTAATAGCGCGGACTTCTCACGTTTTGCTCAGTTTCTGGAAGATAACTGTGGCATCGTGCTGTCCGAAAATAAGCAATATCTGGTTCAGAGCCGGTTAGGTAAGATTCTGCAGGAGCAGGGTTGTGATTGCCTGAGCGCGCTGGTGGCCAAGCTGTCTCGTCCGGGTACCAGCGGATTGCGTGAGCAGGTCATCGATGCGATGACGACCAACGAAACCCTCTGGTTTCGTGACTCCCACCCCTACGATCTGCTGAAAAACCGGGTATTGCCTGAGTTGGCGGAAAAGCGCTCACCAGGCAAGTTACGTATCTGGTCAGCTGCCTGCTCCACCGGTCAGGAGCCCTATTCGTTGAGTATGATTATTAACGAATACCGGGAGCGAAATCGGACTGGTTTTAGTAGTGGTGAAGAAATTGTCGCCACAGATATCTCTACCAGTGTGCTGGCGCAGGCCCGTGAGGGTGTGTATGAGATGCTGGCGCTGGGGCGCGGGCTTTCTCCTGAGCGCAAAAAACGCTTCTTTACTGAGCGTGCAGACGGCTCCTGGGAAGTGCAGCGGGATATTAAGTCCAAGGTACGCTTCCAGCAGTTTAATTTGCTAGGCCAGTACAGTGCGCTGGGCAAGTTCGACATTATCTTCTGCCGTAATGTGCTGATCTACTTTTCTTCCGAGCGCAAGCTTGAGATCCTGCGTAAAATGCACGGTTGTCTGAAGCCGGGTGGTCATCTGTTCCTCGGAGCATCTGAGTCGTTGTCGGGCCTGTCGGATCTCTTCGAGATGGTGCATTGCCGCCCTGGTATTATGTACCGAGCCCTGTGATTGTTGTTTGCCGTCCGTGCTCACGGGCGGCAACACCCTGCAAAGCCTTGCCGCCAGTTGGCTGCTGTCAGTTTTCTATTGCTTTCCTGTATCTATACATAACAATGGCTTAGGGTTGTTTTTATTACCTGGCCTGCATTTTGCTTACCTTGATTAACTGTTTTGGAGAGAACGCATCATGGCAATCAGCTTTGATAAAGCAATCGGACTACATGACGACGCAATGCTGTTGCGTGCACGCCGTGCAGAAGTGTTGTCTAACAATATTGCCAATGCCGATACTCCCAATTACAAAGCGCGGGACCTGGATTTCCAGGCTGTGTTGCAGGATGAATTCAAGAAAGGCATCCAGCAGCCGCTAGAGCTTACTCGCACCGCCGGTGCGCACGTGTATGGTATTGCGGAGCCTGCTTTCGCGTCTGACCTGATGTATCGCATACCGCGTCAGGCCTCTGTTGACGGCAACACCGTTGAAGTGCAGGAAGAGATGGGCCGCTATACCAAAAATGCGATGGACTATCAGGCATCATTTGGCTTCCTTGATCGGAAGTTCAAAGGGCTGAACACTGCGATTAAAGGTGAATAACAATGTCTCTGAGTAATGTATTCAATATTGCTGGGTCCGGTATGACTGCGCAAACTCTGCGTCTTAATACCACGGCCAGTAATATGGCCAACGCAGAGAGTGTTAGCTCCAGTGTGGATGAAACCTACCGTGCACGTAAGCCAGTCTTTGCTTTACGGCCGCCAACGCCGGAGCAGCTGCGCGACAATCAAGATGGTCTGCAACCTGGGCAGGGAGTCGATGTGCTGGCAATCGTTGAGAGCGATGCCGAGCTGCGCATGGAGTATAACCCCGGTCACCCAATGGCAGATGAAAAAGGATACGTTTACTACCCGAACGTGAATATAGTGGAAGAGATGGCCGATATGATCTCAGCCTCACGTTCGTTCCAGATTAACGCTGAGATGGCAGACACTGCGAAGCAGCTGCTGCAGCGGACTCTCTCTCTGGGGCAGTAACACAGTGGGGCAATAAATTATGGCGACGGTTAATAATTCCACCAGTGCAACCAATGTCTACCAGGACATTAACAAAAGTAACGCTGATGCGCGTACGGTTAAGACTGAGACTGAAGACAGCCAGATGTTCATGTCGCTGCTTATTGCGCAGCTCAAGAACCAGGACCCGACCAGCCCGGCGGACACCGGTGCTTTTATGCAGCAGATCTCTTCCATGTCGATGGTGGAAGGGATAACCAATCTGAACACCCAGATGGAAGGTCTCAGCCAGACCATGCTGACCAGTCAGACGGCGTTGCAGGCATCGTCTATGGTGGGGCGTAGTATCTTCGTAGAAGAGAGTACCGTACCTATTGCCACTAATGGCGCCAGCATGACCGCAAAAGGTAAGGTGATCCTGGCTGAAGACACCAAAAACCTGACACTGAAGGTAAGTGGGCCGAACGGTCCGATTGGCAGTGTTGAGTATGGTGAGCAGGACAAAGGTGATGTGCCTTTTGTCTGGGAGTCGCCGCTTGACTTTACATATACTGAACGCTTGAACGATCCAAGTAAGCCTTATGATCCTGACACTAATGACTATGCGCTGGAAGATGATTCCAAGCCATATGACCCAGAAACCAATGATTATGAGCGTGTAAGGGCAGACCAGGATGCACAATGGGATGAAGTTAATAATCCGTATATGATGAAAATGCGCTTCCCACCGGGTGAGTACACTTTCAAGGCTGAAATTCAGCTGAAGGATGGTACGACCAAAGAAGTGCCGGTGCAGATGAAGGTGCAGGTGAACAGTGTGACTGTGGGTGGTGCAGGCACCAGTCTGGAATACAATACCCCGGCAGGCACTTACAAGCAGAGTGATGTGAAAGAGATCAGCGGCTGATTTCATTTATATGCCCCAAAAAACGCCCGGCAGCTAACCCTGTCGGGCGTTTTTGTATCCGCTGCTGGGTAGTGAACCTGGGTATGATACAGGGCGAGCCGTCCTGTGCCCGGTGTCTTGTTCCCTCGCTCTGAGGCTATGCAAGTAATCAAACCAGCAGGCTGCTACAGAGTGTGTGCGTGATTTTCCTGTTTCAGGATTTACAATACGTTCTACGTGGTGATACGTAGGTCCGTCTGTGTAGTAGTCGCTGTATTTTCCGCACATGACATGCAATGTTATGCCCTTCTGCGAGGGTCCGAGAATAAGCTGATAAAATTCTTAATTAATAACCAATCATTCAATAATGCTTATTTTAAACCCTCTGCTAGTTCTTGCCGTTTATATTGCCGTCATGAATTTTTGTGGCAATAAGTCAGGGGCGATAGTGTTAGTAAATAGATTGCTTGTTTTTGAATGATCCTTATTTCTTATATAAAGAAGGCTTTTATATTGTTTTCCTGTATCTGGCCCGCTCTTTGCTTTTACCGTCCTATCAAGTCATGAGCGGTTGCGGTGAATCGCGCCGGCCACAGCTTTTGGTGGTGATGACACACGAATGCTGAAGCAACTGCGCAGGTTGCTGTATGCACATGAATACTATTACGGGGCGCAAGACTTTGCCGCCCCGAAATCTGGTCAGCACCAGGGGGAAGAGATTATGGCAGGTTTTAATACGGCGGTTACCGGTATCAAGGCGACCACTACTGCGCTGGACGTAGCGGGTAATAACATTGCAAACGCCAGTACTGTTGGATTTAAAGCAACCCGTGCTGAATTCTCAGATATATATTCAACTCAGGTGGTAGGTGCTGGTTCCAGTAATGTGGCCGGAGCCGGTGTACTCGTCAGTGATCTGGCGCAGGATTTCTCCAGCGGTACCATTGAGTTCACCAACAGCAACCTTGATCTGGCGGTCAATGGTTCTGGTTTTTTCCAGCTAAACGATGGTCAGGGTGGAATTACTTATACCCGGGGTGGCGCATTTGAGCTGGATAAAGAAGGCTATATTGTCTCCAAGAATGGTAAAAACCTGCGTGGCTATGGACTGGATACTCAGGGTAACCAGTTGCCAATTACGAATTTGCAGGTAGAAGAAAAAGAAAGCCGGCCACATACCACTGAAAATATAGCACTGTCGGTTAACCTGAAGCCCGCCGCAGAGCTGGACAAGCAGTCCGACTATTACAGTAAAACCAGTGCCGCTTCCTACTCATATACCACGACGGTCGAAACCTACGATAGCCTGGGTAATACTCAGGCGATCAAGTTCAACTATGTTGAGCAAAAAGCACAGCGTGAGTTTTATGAATACACCCTGGCGACACAGGCTGTTGACGGAGATCCAACCGCTGATCCGTTAGTGACAACAACGGCAGATGTTGTGAGTATTTCAGGTGTTCCAGTGAAGTGGGATGCCGTTCCTTCAGCCGCCGCCACTGCGGCCGGGACAGCCGCCACAACCGCCGCCACGGACGCTGCTACCGTTGTAACACAAGAAGGAGCAGTTACAACAGCTGAAACGGCACTTGCAGCGGCGATTGCGGCGGCTGTAGGGGTAGCAGCGGCACAAGCAACATTAACAGCGGCGCAAGCAACTCTAGCAACCAATAAAGCAACAGCAGCCGCTTCCGCTGCTGCAGCAGCAGCTGCTGAAATAGTCAAACCCGATTCTGATAGTATTGATAAAATTAAAGAGCTGGATCCGCGTGTTGATACGGATACTATTTCCTATAATGTTGTTACTAAATTGTTGAGTTATAAGCTGAAGTCAGAGGCCACCGGCCAGGGTGATATGTTTGTTACTCAGGGGCCTGCTTCTCAGACGCCGAGTAATATTAACTCCAAAGGCCAGCCGGCGCTGGTGGCTGCGAATGAAACGTTAAACGTTCCGCTAAACCCTGCTTTGTTTAGTGCGACTGGGGGGCTGCTTGCTGCCGCTGTTACCGTAAACCTGGGAGGGCTGGATATACCGCTTGCCAGTGGTATAAATATAGATACCGCCGGGGAAACCATTGCGGCCCAGGAAACGGCGATGAAAGACAACGATCCCAATATTGAAAGCGTGGCCTGGGATGCTGTTAATAATCAGGTTGTGATCACCTGGAAGGCTGAGGCTGGCGATGTATATCAAGGTGGGGCAGGGTCTGAGTACCAGGTTGACGGTAATACGGCTGATGACGTAGATGCTAATTCGGTCTTTACGGCTACGGGTGGTGCAGGTGATGGTAAGGTCGATGTGACCATTGTTGAGGGGGATAGCTCTTACCTGGGTACCTATCGTGTTTACGCTTACCTGAATGACTCTCAGCTTCTTGATATCGGTAAGTCGATTGATCCGGGCGAATCGTCGAACGGAAAGAATAAGGACTTGACCGGTGGTGTCTCAGATTTCACTGAGCCCGGCCCCGTTATTATAAAATTCAGCTCGCAGACAGGTATTATTACTGAGATTAATGGTGATACGGTTAATGATCCGGATAACGTACCTAAGCTGGTTATTCGAGGTGCTGATCAGGCAAACCCTAACGATGATGTTGACTCTGAGACTGATGAGGATGGTCTGGCAGGTGTCCAGCTGGATATTTCAGGTTCGACCCGCTGGGAGTCGGCCTCGATCGTTAAGGGTCAGGATCAGGATGGCTACAGCAAGGGCGATCTGATCGGGGTCAGTTTTGATGGCGATGGCACGATGGTCGCGTCCTACAGTAATGGTCAGAAGAAAAACATTGGCATCGTGGCGCTGGCAACCTTTGAAAGCCAGGCTGGCTTGCAGCCAGCGGGTGATACGGAATGGGTGCCAACACTGGACTCGGGTCAGGCGAGTCTGAACCCGCCGGGCACGGGTTTAAACGGCAGTCTGCGATCTGGTGCGCTGGAGCAATCTAACGTGGATTTATCCTCAGAGCTGGTGAAGCTGATTGAATTCCAGCGTAACTACCAGGCCAACTCTAAAACCCTGGAGACGCTGAATACGGTGACGCAGTCTATTCTGCAGATCTGATTTCAATCGCCAGCAAGCTGGCTCCTACGGAGCGTCTGGTTCGCAGTGCTGAGTTATGACACCCGCGGATCGGACTGCTACAACGTGTTTTCACCACAATGCCCGCACCCTGTTGCGGGCATTGTGGTATCTGGCTCCCGCTTCCAGTGCCAGTCCCCAGGCAATCCTTTGCCCTTCGGACGGCAATCTCTGCCGTTGTTTCTTCATTCCCTGCGTTCTGATTCAGGCATCTTGCTGACATTTTTGAACGTTCACTCCTTTATTGGGCATTATTGAGTGAGTGTTAGCTTATTGGCCCGCTCTTTGCTTTAAGCCTTGCTATCAATATGTGTGCACCAGGGAGTCCGGTGCTGCGCCCGCCCTGGTTCGGGTGGAACAGGTAGTACGGATGCTGACAGCACAATGCAGCTTATCAGCGCTCGAGGAGCAGAACATGGCAGGATTTAACACGGCGGTTACGGGTATCAAGGCGACGACCACGGCGCTGGACGTAACGGGTAACAACATTGCCAACGCCAGCACGGTTGGCTTCAAGTCGACTCGAGCGGAGTTTGCTGATATTTACTCCACCCAGGTGGTAGGGGCCGGCTCCAGTAATATCGCCGGTGCCGGGGTGCTGGTCAGTGATCTGGCGCAGGATTTCTCCAGCGGTACTATTGAATTCACCAACAGCAACCTTGATCTGGCGGTTAATGGTTCTGGTTTTTTTCAGCTCAACGATGGTCAGGGTGGGATTACCTATACCCGGGGTGGTGCATTTGAGCTGGATAAAGAAGGCTTTATCGTTTCAAAAAATGGTAAGAATCTGCGTGGCTACGGACTGGATGCCCAGGGTAACCAGCTGCCGTTGACCAACCTGCAGGTGCAGGAGAAAGAAAGCCCGCCCCACGCCACTGAAAATATCGGCCTGTCTATTAACCTGCAGCCAGAAGCGGAGCTGGAGAAAAAGGCGGACTATTATACCAAGACCAATGCTGGTTCTTACTCATACACCACGACGGTAGAGACATTTGATAGCCTGGGTAACACTCAGGCGGTGAAGTTTAACTACGTTGAGCAGAAAGCGCAGCGTGAGTATTACGAGTTCACGGTGGCGCCTGCGGGCGTATCGACCCAGGGTGACCCGACGGTTACTCCGCTGGATACCACCACTGCCGGTATTATGAGTGTTTCTGGCGTGCCCGTTGCCTGGGAAGAAACCGGAGCGCCGGGCGTGGCAGCGCTGCCATCTGCAGGGGGAGCCGGAGATGTATTTGTGCCGAACGCCGGTACAGTTGCCAAGATCAAAGAGCTTGATCCGCGTATCGATACAGACACGATCTCCTATGATTTTGATACCGGTGTCCTGAGTTATAAACTGAAATCAGAAGCAACAGGGCAGGGGGATGTGGTCGTCACGCTGGGTGATGGCACAGCGGTTGAGCAGACGCCGACCAACCTGACGGCTCAGGGGCAGCCTATACTGGTGGCGGCAAATGAAGTGCTGCGGTTTGCCTTGACTGCGGCAGACACGTCGGGGGCGGGGGCGCTCGCGACGGCATTTGATGCCGGTGCTGATGCTGTCGATGACGACGCCTTGCAGGTGGCTACCACAATCAGTATTGGTGGAGTAGATATTACCCTGCCAGCGGGGATTGGCCGTGATGCGGCGGGTGAAACCATTGTTGACCAGTATGAGTCCTCAATCAAAGAGAACGACCCGACGATTGAAAGTGTCAGCTACGACTCGCTGACCAACGAAGTTGTGATTACCTGGAAGCCAGAATCGGGTGATGTTTACCCGTTGGGTACAACACCCTTTGAGGTTCTGGGGAGCACTACAGCGTATGTTGATGACCCGACGACCGTCGCAACATCGCTGTTTGCAATGAGCAGTGCGACGCCGGGCAGTTTTGACAGTGTTGCGCGGACTGCGGTTGAAGGTGATAACAGCTACCTGGGGACCTATCGTGTCTATGCCTATCTGAACGATGATCAGTTACTGAATATCGGTAAAGCCATTGATCCAGGCGAGTCTGGCGGGAGTGCTGACTTTGTTGATCTGAGCAAGTATACCGAACCTGGCCCGGTGGTTATCAAATTCAGCCCGACGACAGGCCTGATTGAGTCCGTTAATGGAGCCGATGTTAAAGATCAGGATAATGTACCTAAGCTGGTTGTTCGTGGTTCGGATCAGGCTAACCCGAACGATAATTTGAGCAGTGATGATATTGATAGCTTGCGCGGTGTGCAGCTGAATATCTCTGGTTCAACCCGCTGGGAGTCTGCTTCAATCGTTAAGGATCAGAGCCAGGATGGTTATAGCAAGGGTGACCTGATTGGGGTCAGCTTCGACGAGCAGGGTAAAATGGTAGCGGCCTATAGTAATGGCCAGAAGAAGGAGATTGGTATCGTTGCGCTGGCGACATTCGAGAGCCAGTCCGGCCTGCAGCCTGCAGGTGACTCGGAGTGGGTGCCAACCCTGGACTCAGGGCAGGCGCGGCTGAACCCGCCGGGCACCGGTTTAAACGGCAGTCTGCGTTCTGGTGCGCTGGAGCAATCTAACGTCGATCTGTCCTCCGAACTGGTCAAGTTAATTGAATTCCAGCGTAACTACCAGGCCAACTCAAAAACCCTGGAAACCCTGAACACCGTGACGCAGTCTATTCTGCAGATCTGATCCCAATCGCCAGCAAGCTGGCTCCTACTTGCCGATGCTTCCCATGTAGGAGTGAGCTTGTTCGCGATGCTCTTTCTTTTCTTCGTCCACCGTATCCACCTTCCTCGCGTAAATCTTGGTTCGGACGCTCGCGGAGCAAGCTGCTACAGATTTTCTGAATCTGTCTTCCTGTCTGTCTTCCTGTCTAACTTATTGAAATAACGTTGCTTATCCCTCAGTATCAGTGGCCGCAGGGATTATCAGGCTCTGGGATGGCTTTTTCTGTGTTTCCATTCAAATATCCGTTTGAATATCTGGCCTGATAATTGCTTTTTTTATACCTGCGATTTTCCGGCGGCAGTTGCTCGCCGCTGTGTATTTCAGCTAATGGATCAGGGTAAACGATGGATAAAATGTTGTTCTTGTCGATGACGGGCGCACGGGAAAATATGTACTCCCAGCGCGCGCACTCCAACAACCTTGCCAACGTAAATACGACCGGTTTTAAAACCGATCTGGCGCAGGCCCGTGCCATGCAGGTGTTTGGCGAAGGTCACCCGACGCGGGTGTACGCCCAGTCTGAGCGCCCAGCCACCCTTATTGACAGTGGCGAGTTGATCGAAACCGGTCGTTCACTGGATGTGGCAGTACAGGAAGACGGCTGGCTGACGGTACAAAAACCCGATGGTACTGAAGGCTACACCCGTGCCGGGAAGCTGCAGGTTACTGCCGCTAACCAGCTGGTGACGGGCAACGGCTTACCGGTGATTGGTGCCGGTGGCGGGCCCATTATTATCCCGCCCAATGAAAAGCTGGAAATCGGCCTGGATGGCAGCATCAATATCAAACCATTAGGTGGCCAGGAAAATGATCTGGAGATTGTTGGTCGTTTGAAGCTGGTCAATCCTGAAAATGGCACCCTGTTTAAAGGGCTGGATGGTCTGATGCGCACTGATGATCAGGAGCCTCTTGACCCGGCTGTGAATGTTCAGGTCCGTTCTGGCTTTCTGGAAAGCAGCAATGTCAATGCGGTCCATGAAATGACCAGCATAATCAGCCTGTCACGCCAGTTTGAGCTGAACATCAAGATGATGAAAACCGCCCAGGAAACTGGTGAAGCGGCTACCCGAATTATGAAGCTCAGCTGATCAGGCTGGTCTTAAAAGAACAAGAGGATACAGAGTCATGCACGGTGCATTGTTTGTCGCGAAAACGGGCCTGAGCGCACAGGATACCTCCCTCAAGCTGATTTCCAACAATCTGGCCAACGTATCAACCGTTGGTTACAAGAAAGAGCGTCCGGTCTTTGAAGATCTGATGTACCAGGCGCGCCGCCAGCCAGGGGCACAGAGTGGTGACGAATCCACCTTGCCATCCGGCCTGCAGGTGGGCAGTGGTGTACGCGTTGTCGGCACCCAGAAATCCCATATGGCTGGCGACCCAATGGTGACGGAAGAAGCCTTCGATGTGATGGTCGATGGTCGGGGTTTCTTCCAGGTACAGCGGCCCAGCGGTGAAACGGCCTACACCCGTAATGGTCAGTTTGGTGTCAACGAAAACAACCAGATCGTTACCAATGAAGGTTACCTGGTGCAGCCGGTGATTACCCTGCCTGCTGAAACCATGGAACTGACCATTGCCGAAGACGGTACGGTGTCGGCGCTGACCGCCGGGAACCAGAACCCGCAGCAGATCGGCCAGATGCAAACGGCTGATTTCGTTAACCCGGTTGGCTTGCGTGCCATCGGCCAGAATCTGTTTCTGGAAACCCCGGCTTCCGGTGCGCCATTGATTAATAACCCGGGTGATGCCGGTGCCGGTCACCTGCGTCAGGGAATGCTGGAAGGTTCTAACGTCAACTCTGTGGAAGAGCTGGTGAATATGATCACAACTCAGCGTGGCTACGAGATGAATTCCAAAGTGATCTCTACCGCGGATGAGATGTTGTCCTTCGTAACGCAACAGTTGTAATACCGAGGCAGGCATGATTAAAGCACTGATTCTGATCGCGCTTAGCGCCAGCCTGATAACCGGCTGTGTAAGCAAACCCGCCAAGCCGGACAACCCCGAATATGCGCCGGTGCGCCCGCAGGCGCTAGCGCAGCCGCAGGCAGTGACCGGTTCTATCTTTAATCCTGCCACCAGTATGAACCTGTACAGCGATGGTCGGGCCCACCGGGTGGGTGATATCCTGACTATCGTGCTGAGCGAGCAGACCCAGTCCTCCAAAAGTGCCAAAACTGAAGTTGATAAATCCAGTGAACTGTCGATCCCGGCGCCGACCATTCTGGGTAAATCTGCGGAGCTCTTTGGTAATCCGCTCAGCTTCAGCCAGCCCGAAAGCTCTTCCACCTTTGATGGTGAAGGCAAGTCGGATATGAGCAACAGCCTTAACGGTAATATCACCGTCACCGTGCATGATGTGCTGCCCAACGGCACTCTGGTGGTGCGCGGTGAAAAATGGCTGACGCTCAATCAGGGTGATGAGTTTATCCGGATCAGCGGGCTGGTGCGGCCACTGGATATCTCTACCGATAACAGTGTGCAGTCCACCAAACTGGCCGATGCGCGGATTACTTACAGTGGTACTGGCACCGTTGCTGATTCCAACTCCGCTGGTTGGCTGAGCAAGTTCTTTATCAGTCCACTGTGGCCACTCTAAGGAGTTGATGCGATGAAACGTCTGATTACTGCTGGCTTGCTGCTGTTACTCAGCTTCTCCGCCAGCGCAGAACGCTTAAAAGATATCGTCAGTGTCTCCGGGGTGCGCAGCAACCAGCTGGTGGGCTACGGGCTGGTGGTGGGGCTGGATGGCAGTGGTGATAAAACCAGTTTTACCTCCCAGACCTTCCGTAACCTGCTGAACAACTTTGGTGTAGCAATCCCGCCCAACGTTGACCCAAAATCGAAAAACATCGCAGCAGTAGCAATCCACGCCAGCCTGCCGCCTTTTGCCAAGCCCGGCCAGGCGATTGATGTCACGGTGTCTGCGTTGGGAGATGCTAAGAGCCTGCGCGGTGGCAGCCTGCTGATGTCGCCACTCAAAGGTGCAGATGGTCAGATCTATGTGATGGCTCAGGGTAACCTGGTGGTGTCCGGATTTGGTGTCCAGGGGAATGATGGCTCCAAGCTGTCATTAAATGTGCCCAGTGTTGGCCGTATTCCCAACGGTGGCACAGTGGAGCGTTCGGTACCCAATGCTTTTAACCAGGGTGATAGCCTGGTGATTAACCTCAATAACCCGGACTTTACTACTGCCCGCCGGGTGTCTGAGCAGATCAATTCGATGCTGGGGCCGCAGATGGCCTCAGCTATGGATGCCTCCTCCATCCGGGTGCGCGCCCCGCGTGATCCGTCACAGCGGGTGTCGTTCCTGTCGATTCTGGAAAACCTTGAAGTACAGCCTGCGAGAGAGGCGGCCAAGGTAGTGATCAACTCCCGTACTGGCACCATTATTATTGGTCAGAACGTCCGGGTGTCGCCGGTCGCGATTACCCACGGCGGGTTGACCGTGTCGATCACCGAAGATCTGGATGTCGATCAGCCAGACCCGCTCTCCGAAGGCCAGACGGTGATCACCCCGCGTACCGGCATTCAGGTAGACGAAGCCTCCGGACATATGTTCGAATTTCAGCCGGGTACCTCGTTGCAGGATCTGGTGGAAGCGGTTAACCAGGTAGGTGCCGCCCCTGGAGATCTGATGGCTATTCTGGAAGCGTTAAAACAGGCCGGTGCTCTGAAAGCTGAGCTGGTGGTGATCTGATATGGTGTCTATTGATCCGAATGATGCCGGGGTTTACACCGAGCTGAATCAGCTGCAGAAGCTGAAGTCAAAATCCAACCGGGACGACCCGGAAGCACTGAAAAAAATCGCCAAGGACTTTGAGCAGATATTCCTCAGCATGATGCTTAAAAGCATGCGTGATGCTAATGCGGTACTCAGTAAAGACAACTTCCTTAACAGCACCCAGGTGCAGTTTTTTGAAGAGATGCGTGATGAGCAGCTCAGCCTGGAGATGGCCCATGAGGGCGGTATAGGGCTGGCAGACGTACTGGTTAAGCAGCTGTCTGGGGGGCTGAAAAAAGCCCCGGATGCGCTGGACCCGGCAAGCCTCTCAGACCGTGTTGACAAAAAACCGCTGTCGATGGAGCGACTTAACAGTCCGGTAACCGCCGCTCCGGTTGCGGCTTTACAGAGCTTTCTCAACAGTACCGAGCAGCAGCGCAGCTTTAACGTTGCGAATACGGCTGCCGTTTCATTGCCGGAGCGCTTTGACAGCCCGGAACAGTTTGTCTCTGCCCTTAAACCGCTGGCGGAAAAGGCTGCCCGTGAGCTGGGAGTCGAACCACGGGTGCTGATCGCCCAGGCCGCGCTGGAAACCGGCTGGGGTAAGCATATCTCCCGTGATGATAGTGGTCAGAACAGTTACAACCTGTTCAATATCAAAGCCGACAAACGCTGGGACGGTGAAAGCTTAGCGCTGGATACTACAGAATATCGTAACGGCGTAGCCCAGGCTGAGCGGGCATCATTCCGCCAGTATGGTTCTTATCAACAGAGTTTCGACGACTACGTCAGCTTTGTAAAACAGAGCCCGCGTTACCGGCAGGCACTGGCGCAGGCAGACGACCCACGGGGCTACCTGGACTCTTTGCAGAGTGCCGGTTATGCAACTGATCCGCGTTATGCCGACAAAATTTATGAAATAGCCCAGCGTCCACTGATGGTAGCCACGCTGGATACTCAAGTTCGCTGACAGCTGGCCGTTACATTTTTAACGGCTATATGAAACAGAGCTGAAGGGAAACAGGGCAGGAGACCCACAATGTCATCATTCAATTTACTTAGCCTGGGTACCCAGGCGGTCAGAGCTAACCAGACGGCACTTGGCGTGGTTGGCCAGAACATTGCCAATGTGAACACCGAGGGTTACAGCCGTCAGGTCGTGCACTTTGCCTCGACTATCCCCAGCGGTGTGGAACTTCAGTCTGTTGAGCGGGTAACTAACAGCTATTTGACCACCCAGTTCTGGGCGGATAACAGTAGCTTTGAACGTGCTGATATTTATGCGGATCTGGCATTAGAGGCAGATAAGTTATTAGGCCAGGAGATTACAAATATCACTGGTGCGATGGATAGTTACTTTGGCTCGATGCAAAATGCCGTGAATGACCCAACATCGATGGCCCACCGAGAACTGCTTGTTGCTCAGTCTAATACTCTCACCGATCGTTTTAACAGCCTGTATGGCAACCTCAATCAGCAACATGAAAAGATTAATGCTCGTATCGACGATTCGGTCAGCAGCATTAACCTCTATGCGGCCAGCGTAGCTGAATATAATAACCAGATCCGGCTGGCGAATGCCCGTGGCGACAGCACCAACGAGCTACTGGATAAGCGTGATGCTGCGATTGAGAAAATATCAGGCCACGCCGATATCCAGGTAATTGAGAACGCTGACGGCTTAGTCGATATTCGCTTGGCCAATGGTCAGCCGCTAGTCGTCGGGCTGGATGCCAATAGCCTGTATACCTTCAGCTCAGAAAATCAGGGCACAGAACGTAACATCGGTATTGATATTTCAGGTACCCAGACCGATATTACCAGTCAGATTTCGGGCGGCACCATCGGTGGTGTTTTGGGCTATCGAGATGAAATTCTTAACCCGAGTCTGAATGAGCTGGGGCGAATCGCCATTTCCTTCAGTATGTCCATGAACGAAGCCCAACAATCAGGCATGGACCTGAATAATGAGCTGGGCGACCGTCTGATGGCAGACCCGAATAGCAGTCGGGCAATGTCACAGCGTGTGTTGGGTAACGCCGATAACCGGGGGAATTACAACATTGCTCAAGCGCAAATTACCGATCTGAGCAAACTGTCAGCCGATGAGTTTGAACTGGAGCTAACCGCCTCGGATGAGTTTCGTCTGACGAACCTGACAACGGGCGAGGTTTTGACCCAGGATGACTTCAGAAAGGTGCTTAGTGGTCCGGATGTGTCCGATGGTGCTTACCATATGGATAATGCAACGGGTCAGCTGCGGCTTGAAGTCGGCGGTGTCAAAATTGATATCGATTCTACCAGTGGTTTCAGAGCCGACGACAAGTTCCTGATTCAGCCGACTCGTCGAGGCGCTGAGCAGATAGATACCGAA
Organism: uncultured Oceanospirillaceae bacterium; assembly: GCA_913057435.1. Classification (GTDB taxonomy): domain Bacteria; phylum Pseudomonadota; class Gammaproteobacteria; order Pseudomonadales; family Balneatricaceae; genus Marinobacterium_C. The sequence goes on from CAJXNY010000024.1 coordinate 24,568, forward strand.
ATAACTGATCCGCGAAAATTGGCCTTTGCGTCTCCGGTACGTGCCAACACTGCCCCGGAAAACACCGGGACCGGTGCACTGACGGTTCAGGTTACCGATACTGGACACTCGACCTTTATCGATAAGGCTGGCCAGCTGTCACCACCGGTTGAAATTGTGTTTTCCGGTACCAGCCCTAACCTGACGTATACCGCCTATAATATGACTGACCCGGCTAACCCGGTGCCGCTGGATGTGGGAAATGGGCCGATTTCAGCTAAGTCTTATGTCGCGGGTGAGGTGATTGACCTGGGTGGCTATGAAGCCACGATTATCAATGAGCCTGAAGCGGGTGACACCTTCTCGTTTGAATATAATACTGACGGTTTCTCGGATAACCGCAATGCCCTGGCCATGTCCAACCTGCAGCAGGCCGACTTGCTCGATAGCGGCTCCTATCAAGACAGCTATAGCGGGCTGCTGGAGCGTGTGGCAGGCAAAACAGCCGGGGCGAAAGTGGTGATGCAATCGAGTCAGGCTGTTCTTGCATCCACCGTTGACGCTCGAGCCAGTGTATCCGGCGTTAATATGGATGAAGAAGCGGCCCGGCTGGTTCAGTTCCAGCAGGCTTATCAGGCCTCTGCTCAGATCATCAGTGCGTCACAGAAACTGTTTGATACCATTTTGAACATCTGACAGAGGTTGATGTTATGCGAATTTCAACATTGCAGCAGTACCAGATTAATATCGACCGGATGCAAAACTCCCAGAATACTATTGGTGAATTGCAGCGACAGATTTCGACCGGTAAAACCTACCATCAGCCATCAGATGCACCTGCGGTCGCCGCTGAATCGATCCGGCTTGAGCGCGATCTGGCAGCGCTGGACCGCTATGACGGTAATATGGGAAGAGCAAAAAACCGCCTTGAGCTGGAAGAGGTCATGCTGGGAGATATGAATGTTCGGCTTGACGTCATGCACGACCTGGTGGAGTCGATACAGGGGACGTTAAATGACGCTAATCTCGATGTTAAAGCCCATGAATTGCGTGAAATTGTAGCTTCGCTGGCCGGTGCCATGAACAAGCGTGACGCTCAGGGGGAATATATATTCTCGGGCAGTAAAGGTTACACCCAGCCCTATGAGCTGAACGCATCAGGCCGTTGGGAGTATATGGGGGACAATGGTCAGCGTGAGATACAGGTAGGGGCGACCCATTACGTTGATTCCAACGATTCCGGTCAGTTTCTGTTCGAGTCAGTTCCAGGTGAGCTGCAGTATGGTCACTCCGGGGCCGTTAACGTTAAATTTCCGGATAACCTGTCATTTGCCACAGACGAGGATAAAGCAGAGTTTGAAGCCTTTCTCAAAGATGACGTAAAAGGTGATCTGCAGCTGAGAACCTACCCCGTGCCGTCCGGTGCGGCGGGTGATTTTACGTTTGAAATAGTTGATACGGCAGGTACTGTACATTACTCAAATCCTCCGGCGAGCCCGGTAACCTTTCCGTTGGGGACCCCTATCTCCTTTAAAGGGGCTGATATTGATGTGATTGCACCGGTTGCCACTGATTACAGCTTTCCTGCAACCTCGGCTACCCGTGGTGGCGTTGAAAATATTACTATCACCGATAGCGCTGCTATGGATACGTTCTTCGCCGATTATGGCGAGGTGACACTGGAGCTGGTTACAGGTACTGATACTTACAAGCTGGCGTCATCCAAAACTGGTGGTTACGTTACCGTCAATGGGGAAGATGAGTGGGTAATCCCTTCCCCTTCAGGGGTTATTAGCGAAGGCGGATTGGCTATCACTGCGACGTTACCCGTTGCGGCGGCTGGCGGTTCTTTTTTGTTGAAAGAACCTTCCAGTCAGCATACTGTCACTCAGGTTAGCAGCATTGATAAGGTCGAAGTTGATCCTGCAAACCTGGCGACGTTTGAAACCATGGTGACTGCTCTGCCAGCGGCGGCTGCAGCCTCGTTAGAGGTGACGATGACCTCGGCCACCACGTGGGCTGCTACTGTGCCAGGGTCAGCGGCTATAACCGGGACGATTGTTGCGGGGACGAGTACCGAGCTGGTGGCCTACGGTGTGAAATTTTCATTTCCGAATAATGACCAGCCGGTCGATGGTGAAAAATTTACTGTTGATCTCAGGGATAGCAGTCAGCAACTAGTCACTTCTACATCGACCACTACGGTCGATTACGAACGCAAAAACATGCTCAATATCGGGCTGGAAATCGCCGAACAGCTGGAAAAAGGCACCGCAACGCCAGAGTTGGAGGAGAAGCTAAACGAGATGCTGGCGCAGACAATTACCGATATTCAGATAGCTCAGGATCAGATCAATACCGGGATTTCCGGAGTGGGTGCGCGGGTTAGTTCACTTGAAGCGACTGAGAATGCTAACAGCGATATCAGGCTGTTTACCAAGACCACATTGTCCAATATTCAGGATGCCGATCTGGCTGAAGTGGCGACGAAGTTTAAGCTTGAACAGACGCTGTTACAGGCATCACAGCAGACCTTTGCCACAACCTCTCGTATGTCGCTGTTTGATTACATTAAATAAATGCGCCAGCGCGGCTGTCCGGACGCGCTGCTTTTCTCCGATTATTCTGTCTGGCTATGTTCATAGCTAACTGTTGGCAATGATCTAAACTTATAGAGACTCCACTGAAGTAACAGGAAATCTACCATAAACAGTAGATATATTCGTCAGCTTCAGGGCCCTGCTCACGCCCTTCCCCCGGTTGATGATTCATCCATAAACTCCCTAATCCTTTCCTGCCATTGTGGTGCCCCTCTATTAGTAGTTGAGTCTCAACCTGAAATGCTCGAAGTGTGAATACGACAAAGTTCATTGATTGGGGGGGGGGGGCTCATAAAAGCGTACAGCGCTACCGCTACTGTCACTGTAAAGCCACCTTCATTGCTCTGACAGATACGCCACTGTCACGTTTGCGCAAGCGAGGGAAATGGCTGAAGTGTGCCCAGTCCATGCTCTATTCCGAAGTGCTACGCACCGCAGCGGTTCGCTGTCAGATCAGCCAGTCACCATCAACTGGAGCATAAGGCTCTGTCTGCCAGTGCAGGTGAGTGCTTGAAGTCAGAGGCTTTCATCCTCAGGGAGTGAACAACTACCACCAGCGCCTCAAAGGCTGGCTACAACGCTTTTATGGCGCAGCAACCAGCTAACTGTATCACTACCTTAGCTGGTTCAGGTGGTTTGATCAGCATCGTCCTGAAAATCGACAACCGGCTGATTTTATGTGTGATTTTATTGCTGTGGAACAGATTCAACATTTAACGAAAACATGGCCCTTTCGTCCGCTGTTATTGCTGAATAAAGTATTCATGTCTTTTTGTATGCATTGATGGCTTTGCTTGACTGGCTCAGCTGCTGTCTGACTTCCAGAATTTCCTGCTGCTTTTCTCTGGCAAGCTGTTCTATTTCACGATCCAGAGTCTGTGTCGTATGAATGAGTTGAGCAACGGCCAGGCTCTGAGCCTTGCTAATGGGAGGTTGTGTCTGCGCGTCAATAAGGTGTGCACGTTTTGCCTGGGTCTGTTCAACGGACGCCCAGTCGCCCTGTTTTGCCTGCATTAACATCTCTTCACTGTACCTTACAATGTCTGTCATCTGTTTCTGCACGGTGTACTCCGGGTGAAATAAACGTAAAGGTTCCTGCGTGGTTGTCGCTAACTATATCCAACAGGAGAGTCGTGTCCTACACAGCCCTTAAAAAAAGTGAAAAAAGTGAAAAAAGTGCTAAAGGGTTGGCTGCAGACACCGATAACCTGAATACGAAATACAGAATCATAAACGCTCAGCCAGCAATTAGGCTGACCGACATAATGAATAGCAATGAGCTGCCATGACGCTTACGAAGCCGGTGCTCACATCATTCAGGAGAATGAATCATGTCTTTGATGATCAATACTAACGTTGCTTCTCTCAGCGCCCAGAACTCCATGAGCAAAGCTCAGGTGGATCAGAATGAGGCGATGGAACGTCTGACCACCGGCAAGCGTATCAACACTGCTGCGGATGACTCGGCAGGGCTGGCAATCGCTAACAAAATGACCTCCCAGGTAAAGGGCCTGAACCAGGCAGTACGTAATGCCAACGACGGTATTTCCATGTTGCAAACGGCAGCGGGTGGCCTGGAAGAATCTGGTAATATTCTGCAGCGTATGCGTGAGCTGTCAGTTCAGTCGGCATCCGGCACTTACGACGATGACAGCAACCGTGGCTCCATGCAGGCCGAGGTCAAACAGCTAAAAGCAGAACTGGACCGTATCGCTGCAACAACTGAGTTTAACGGTCTGAAGGTTCTGGATGGCAGCCAGAAAGATACCAGCTTGCAGATTGGTGGTAACGCTAACGAGACTATTTCCTTCAGTGTTGCTTCTACTGCTGCAGGTGATCTGGGTGGCGTGAACGACGACATTACCGGTGCTGATGCTGGTACCAGTGCTGCTTTGCTGACACAGCTGCAGTTAGCACAAGGTGATGGCACTCATGATCTGATAATTAACGGTCAGAACGTCGGTGACCTGAGTGGCGCAGGTATTACTACTCTGGAAGATGCAATCGACACCATCAATGATAATACTGTTGGTTTTGAGGTGGGCGTAACCAGTGAACTGGCCGGGACCAAAGCAGGTACCGGTATTGTTACCTCGGCGCAGAGTATAACGGTCTCTGTGACTAACCTGAATGGTAGTGAGATGTCGTTTGCTGTAAGTGATACGGCAAGCGTTAAAGAAATTGCCGAATCAATCAATAAACAGGCTAATGGTGCTGTTAACGCGTCTGTCAGCAGTGATGGAAAGCTGGCTCTGAGCGCTGATGACTCCAGTCAGGTTAAGCTTACCGGCAGCGCAGGTCTTAAGCTTAGTGAAGTCACTGGTACGTCAACCGGGGCTCAGTCTGCTGGTGAAGTTTCTCAGGTTCCTATTACCACTATTGCTGGTGCTGTGAACGCTTTCAGTATTGATCTTAATCTTGATAATGGTACGACTAAAACGATAACCTCTACTGGTGGTTTTGCGACGGGTGTGAGTGCTGCCACCTTTGTTACAGCCTTTAACGGCGATACTGACATGAGCAATGCTGGCCTGAGTCTGAGTATCGATGCGGATAACAAGCTGGTACTGACTGGGCCTGATGACAACGTTACAGGCTTTTCGCTTAACCATACTACGGGTGCCTCTCAGACTACAATCCGGGCGCTGACCGGTACGACCAATGGGACTGAGGCTACAGCGACTGCGGGTGCTCGTCTGACCATTGATGCAGAGACCGGTACGGATGGTCTCACGGTTGCGTTTAATGGTAACGTAAACGCGGCGGGGCTGGGGGTTGATCAGCGTACAGACGAGGGTGAAATCACCGGTACTGCCTATGCTACAGGCTCTACTGTTGGTGACCTTGCCGCGATAGTAAATGCGGTTGCTGTGCCATCTATTCGTGAGGGCGATCTGAAGATCAATGGCGTTGATATTGGTGAAATTGACGCCACGGCAATCGTTGTTGCTGGTGCTAACGTAACTCAGGCAGAGATGGATGCGGCGGAAAATACATCGTTGACTTCTGTTATGGACGCCATCAATGAAAAGCGTGACCAGACGGGTGTAACGGCGTCTATCGAAACAACCCCGGGTGCTAATATTGGCTACCAGCTGGTCCTGTCCTCACAGGACGGCAGCGAAATCAGCATTGATTACGCCGACAGTGCGGTTTCTGCTGATGTACTGCAGCTTACCGGTATGCGGGAAACAAATAGCTCTCAAGGTGCGACCGGCTCAGTAGACAGTATCGATATCTCCACCGCTGAAGGTGCGCAGAAAGCGATCACCATACTCGATGAGGCTATCGACCAGGTAAGTGCCATCCAGGGTGAGCTGGGTGCGGTTGAAAACCGTCTGGACTTTACCGTGAATAACCTGTCTAACGTGTCCGAAAATGCATCAGCTGCCAAGTCCCGTATTATGGACTCTGACTTTGCGGCAGAATCTGCCAACCTGAGCCGTGCCCAGGTTCTGCAGCAGGCATCTCAGGCAATGCTGGCCCAGGCTAACTCTGCACCAAAACAGGTAATGTCTCTGCTGCAGTAATCTGATCGCAGCTTGGTAACCTGACTAAAAGCCCCATCCGCTAGCCGGATGGGGTTTTTTTTGGATGAGTGCAGGATAATCATTTTCATGTACGGAAGGGTTGTGAATAAACTCGTACCTGGGCTCAGGTGAAGGTGGACTTATTCGTGAAGGGGGGCTAAAGGATCGGGTGGCCTGGGCGGGCTGTTTTCTGGCTTAGTGGTGGCGCTGAGGTTGGAGTCGGTGCAGTGTTTACTGCCTGTTATCCATTGCCTGGGTACCGGCTTTTCAATCTCTAAATAGAGCCGGAATGGCTGTTTATAGTACACTGGGAACTAAAGTTTTGGTGCGCCCGGTCGATATGAAAGGGAACGGCACAGCGCTCGCCGCAGGTGATAGTTAACTATACCAGCAGCTGAAATCAGCGTGGGGCTGTCGCAACTGATCATAAGGGCCTGGCAGATATCTGCTGGCCTGGCTAGGTCTCTTTAATGGATGGACAACCCATTCTGTAAAATCACGACAGAGGTAACTGATGATGGTTAGTGATGGAATCAGCGCAACCAGTAGCGTTGCTAATAGTTATGTAACAGATAACCGTGCCCAGTCAGCGACAGCAGGGTCTGTGCCGCCAGCCAGTGCTTTGGGTAGTGTGGGCGCTGGCCAGGCCGTTGAGGCGTCAGGTAAAGCGGAGCGTAGTCGTGCCGACAATGATAACCGTACCCCGCAGCTGACCGAGCAGCAGCAAGCTGAGCAGCTGGAAGAGGCAGTGAATAAAATTAATGAGATGATGCGTGAAGGCGGGCGCTCGCTCTCTTTCAGTGTTGATAAAGATATCAAGCAGGTTGTGGTAACCGTCACCAATACAGAGACGGATGAGGTGGTACGCCAGATTCCTAACGTGGAAGCGCTGAAGTTTTCCCGGGAACTGGAAGGCATGATGGGGCTTATTTTTAACGATAAGGCCTGATACTGCCCGCTAATATGCAGTATTGCACAGACTCAAGTGGTTGTTTCAGCATCAACGGTAGATAGAGGGATATCGATATGGGTAACAATATTGTCAGTTCACTGAACGCAGGTTCCGGTATAGATGTTCCGAAACTTGTTGAAGGGCTGGTTAGTGTTGCGCGTGCAGCGCCGGAACAGCGCTTGGATCGCAATCAGGAGAAGCTGGAATCCCAGATCTCCGCGTACGGTACCTTGAAATCCAGTATGGATGAGTTCAAAAAAGTACTGGACCCGCTGACCAACCCTGATCTGTTTAATGCCCGCTCGGCTACCTTTCCGTCCAATAATGAGTTTATTACCGCCAACGGTCTGAGCCCCGATGCCCAGACCGGTACCTTTGATGTCAAGGTGGTGCAAACCGCGCGGTCCCAGTCGCTGGCGTCTGCGTCGATGGATAGCGCCACGGATCAGGTTCTGACATCCGGTGATAGCGATGAAACACTGACGATCAATTTTGGTGCATGGAGCGATAGCCCGGCGACTAACCCCGGGGCGACCTTTAGTGCTAATGCCGATAAAGATTCCCTTGAAGTCAAAATCATTGCGGGTAAAAGCTCACTTAATGATATTGCTGAAGCGATTAACAAGGAAAATAAAGGGCTGCAGGCATCGGTTATTGATGATGGCAATGGTAAATCTCAACTGCTGCTGACAGCCCCTTCTGGCGAGAAGCAACAGGTGCAACTTCAGATCACGGATACCAACGGTGCTGGCAAGCTGGATTTTATGACGTTTGATACCGGTATGGTTGCCGGTCCAAATGCCATGAGCCAGACTCAGGCGGGTCGTGACGCCAAGGTAGAAGTCAATGGTCTGGAAGTCAGTCGTGCTTCAAATACCATGGATGATGTGGTTAAAGGCTTTGATTTTACTCTTAATAAAGAGAGCCTTGGTGAGGTGGTGACTTTTTCCATCGAGCAGGACAGTAGTACTTCTGAGCAGGCGATTCGTGATTTTGTTGAGGCTTATAATACCTTTGCTACGACGGCAAAAAACCTGACCGGCATTACCGAAGACGAAGAAACCAAAAAGAGAAAATCAGGAGCGCTCTCTACGGATGGCTCCGCCAAGCAGATTGTCTCTACCATTACCGGTTCCCGCTCGCAGCAGGTGACAGGCCTGACCGGTAAGTACAGTATGCTGGCGAATATCGGCATTGTGACTGAGCAGAATGGCTCTCTGAAAATTGACGAAGACATTTTTAAAAAAGCGCTGACAGATAACTATGATGATGTGACGCAGCTTTTTTCCCGTAGTACCAGTTCTAGCAATTCAAGTATTGACGTCGGCACAAAGTCATACAAAACACCGCCAGCCGGCAGCTATCAGGTTGAGGTTACGCAAGACCCGAGTAAAGCCAATATTGTGTCTGGTGCAACCGCGATTCCTGCCAACTTTGACGCCAGTGATCCAGCCAAGGATTATAGCTTCAAATTCAGCTTTCATGGTCAGGTAACCAGTGAAATCAAGCTGGATCAGGTCTACACAACGCCAGAGGAGTTGGCTGCCGCGATTCAGGTAGCGATCAATAGCGATAAGAACCTGGAAAACGAGCGGGGTGTCGTAGTGAACTATGACAGTGCCACGACAAAATTTACCTTTGAGTCTAATGAGTACGGCACTGTTAATAACTCAGCGATAGTCGGTTTTACCGAAATAAGCACCGATATGCGAACGCTGTTTGATATGAATAGCTCCACCACGGCAACTGGTAAAGATGCTAAAGGTACCATTGATGGTGTGGAGGCGTTCGGTGTGGGTAATGTGCTGTTGGCGGCAACAGATTCAAAGGCAGATGGTCTTTCCTTGACGATTACACCCGGTGCTGCGGGCTCGGTTGAAACCATCAACTTCAGTAGTGGCTTTGCTGGGGAACTGGTCAGTGACCTCTCCACCTTCCTTGCAGATAAGGGGACGATCAGCAACCGTGAGGAACGGATCAATAGTAACCTGGAAAAGATAGATGAAGATCGTGAGAAGCTGGATACCCGTATGTCCAAGCTGCAGATCCGCTACCAGAGCCAGTTTCTGGCAATGGAAGCGATACTGAATGGTATGAGTAATACCAGTAAGCAACTGGATACAATTCTTGATACACTGCCGTTCACCGCGAAGAGCAACTAATCAGAATATCGAAGGTAGGCACCGTGAGCATAGGTAAACTCAAGCAATATCAGGATGTCAATGTCAATGCAACACTGGCCACCGCGTCCCCTCATAAGCAGATTGATATGTTGTATGAAGGGGCGTTGAAGTTTCTTGTGCAGGCCAAGGTGGCGATAGAGCATAATAATATTGAAGCCCGCTCCAATCAAATTAACCGCATCAGTGATATTATTTTTGCCTTGAATGACTACCTGGATATGGAAAAAGGTGGTGAGCTGGCGGTAAACTTGGCCGCGCTTTACGATTATATGCTGCGCCGTCTGCGTGAGGCAAACCGCGATAATAGCATTAAAGCGTGTGACGAAGTGATGTCGCTTATTGTCGATTTACGGATGGGCTGGCAGGGAATGCCACAGGAATATAAAAACTGAGCCAGGCTTCTGTCTTGTGGTGATTAATAATAACGACCACCCGTCTTCGCTCTTGATTAATGAAATCACGGCGAGTGCATAAAGTTTTTATGTTTTTCTTACGCTTTAAAAGCATAGGTTTTGGCTTTTTAGCCAATAGCTATGCTTTTAACTTGACCTGTTTACTGTATGATTTTTTTACACCAGAATACCAGCATTGAAGTGAATGTTTCTGGGAATTCGAGTTCAAAATTATGCATGTGTTTTATATTTGTCATGTTTTTATCATCAGGGTTTATTTTAGAATACTGCGCTCTGGCCGTAAGAGGGAGGTCAATGGCTAGTATTTTCAGATTATTTAAATCCATCATCGACCCTATCTCTAACCATGTGTAGGTTTTCTCATGGGTATGGAAAAGAAGGTCCCGGCATTCGCTAGTACTGAAAAAATCCCTGGAATTCATTATACTATCGCTTTCTTCTTTTATGCACTCTGAGCGATAACGACGTATGTTTTCAAGTGTGGGCTCGAGTGCCTGTTGACGGATTGCTTCTCTGTGTTCGCTGATACGTTTTCGTGCCATAGTGCTATAAACAGCAATGCTCATAACACCATGGTCGTTAAGAATGCTCAATAGCGCTTTCAATCCTTTTTCAGGGCTTTCCATATGATGCAGAACACCATTGCACTGGATCATATCAAAACGTTTGCTTGTTTCCGGTAATTTAAGGATATCCGCGTGGTAGTAATTAATATTCTTGATGTTGTGTTGTTCTGATTTGTTGACGGCGTATGCTATAGAACGTTTACTAAGATCTATGGCTGTTATTTTGGCATAGGGGAGTGCTTGGGCAGTGAATATAGGGTGCTGTCCAGTCCCGCATCCAGCAATTAACACTTCGGGCTGTTTTGAAACCTTATCAGCTATCTGGCTGGCCTTATCAATTTTATACAGTTGTAGGTATTGCTGAAGGTTGGTAGTGGCTATATTGTTAACTGAGTGCCAGCGAGGGTAGGGGTTTTCCTCATATTGTTGTTGTACGACCTTCGATGCTGCGTCATCAATATTGGTTAGAGAAGTTATTTTTTCTTGAATGATGTCAAGATATTTATCTGAATCAATGCAGATGTGTAGAATGGTGTTGAGGTAATCAGGAATATTTGATCGAGGCGTTGATTCAATGCCTTTTATAGTCTTGGGAGATTCGTACATGCAGTAAAGTATCAGATATAGTGACAGGTGTGAAATTTCTTCATTAGCGTTAATTTTTGTCTCAAACAGGCTTTTTATACTTGAAATTGTATCTGACTCTTGTTTGTCTATATAAGAGCAGTATTCTTTATGATATTGCTGAATAGCAAAGCAAAAAATAAGCTCTGCTTCACTGGATGAGCATTCTTTGCTGTCTATAACTTTCTTGAATAATTCTTTTCGTCGTATATTGTACGATTTTTCAAATTTTTCTAAAGGGATAAACCCTTTTTTCATAGTCTCCATAATTAATTTTGATTCAAAATCAATATGAAATTTGTTTGAGCGCTCTCTGATTATTTTCTCAGACATTGTTAATGCTTGTCTAAGTAGTTCATTACAGTTCAATAGTATCTCTAATGTCACTCTTTCTATGAAATCAAGTTTTCTGTGTGGGAGTTCTATGTTTTTTAGCAAGTTATAGAACATAAAGCCGTAATTAAATGAGGTTAAATAATCAAGGGGAAGGGTTTCTAATAAGTCTAGCATCGCTATAGTGTTGATTTCTCCCTTTATCTTCTGGCAAACAGATAGTGTTGTTTCTGGTAGGTGAGAAGGTAGTGATTTTATTTTTATTAAATATTTCTTTTGGTCTTTATTTTTTGTTTGCTGCAGGCAGTATAATTTTACTAAGTGTTGCTCAGATGTTTTCTTAGCATCAGGTGTTTTGTTTAACTCTTTAAGTATTTGTTTTGGGTGGGATTTTCTGATTATCTCATCAGAAAACTGTTCGGCTTTTTGTGTGTGGCCCATGATGGTAGCTGCTCTGCTTGGATAAGAAGTAGTCGTCAAATTCTAATACGCAAGCTGGAGGCTTCGCAAGCAAGTTTGGAGTAATCTGTTATATAATAGCTGTGGTTCCTTGATGATTTTCTGCTGTTACTTATGTATGCGCAAGGGACGCCATTTTCTTGACATATCCAAACGCCTGTTAGACCATCACGGTTCCCCAATTGACGCACCCGGTTTACGGGAAATTATTGATGGATTACTCGCTTATCGTCATTGACGACGACGTATCTCGTCGACACCAGGTACAAGCTTGCCTGGCATTTGCTGGCTTCAATAGTCAGTGCTTCAGTTTTGTCGACTGGTTTCAGCAGACGCGTCAATTTAACGGCCATGCCGCCAGCTGGCTTTTCCTGCTGGGCCACTGTGCGATGCCGGTTTCATTGAATAAATTAGTGGAGCAGATTGCCGATGAACTGGGGGCAATGTCCGTTGCTTTGCTTGATAGCTGGGATGATATTGATCAGGCCCGCGCTAATCCGGCTTTACGCTTACTCGAATATTTTCCCTGGCCGACTGAACTTGATCGGGTAACCGACCTTGTTTATCGCGCCCAGATGCCGGTGCTTGCCGCACCGAACGTTGAGCAGCCCTTTACTGATCTGATTGGCCGTAGTACCCGGATGGCGGTGGTGCGGCGGATGATGGCCCAGGTGGCGTCCCGTGATGTGAATGTGCTGATTACCGGTGAGTCGGGTACCGGTAAAGAGGTGGTGGCGCGTAATCTGCACCGGGCCTCTAAGCGTGCCGATGGGCCTTTTGTGCCGGTTAACTGCGGTGCGATTCCGGCAGATCTGCTGGAAAGTGAGCTGTTTGGCCATGAAAAAGGGGCCTTTACCGGGGCAGTCAGTTCCCGTAGTGGTCGCTTTGAACTGGCCAGTGGCGGTACGCTGTTCCTGGATGAAATCGGTGATATGCCGCTGGCGATGCAGGTGAAATTACTGCGTGTGTTGCAGGAACGTTGCTTTGAGCGGGTTGGTGGTACCAAAACGATTCATGTGGATGTGCGGGTGATTGCGGCAACCCATAAAGATCTGGAAAAGATGATCCGCGACGAGCAGTTTCGCGAGGATCTTTACTATCGGCTAAATGTTTTCCCCATTGAGATACCTGCCCTGCGTGAGCGGGTTGAAGATCTGCCAGCGCTGCTGGATGAGCTGGTCCGCCGTCAGCGGGAGCAGGGGCTGGGATCGATACAGATCCACCCGCTGGCTATGCAGCAGTTACAGCAGTATTCCTGGCCGGGCAATGTGCGTGAACTGGTCAACCTGATCGAACGGCTGATTATTATGTACCCGGAGCAGATCATCGGGCTGGATGAGCTGCCATCAAAACTTCGTTCTGATCTTTCGAAAGCTGATATTCACCACGCTAATGCCACTGCCGCACAGACGGCAGACCTGCCTTTGCAGTTTCTGGCAGCGATTGAGCAGGCTAATACTGATGAGGAAGTGTCTACGGTGGTTGTGCCAGAGCTGACGGTGACCAGTCTGGCCGAGGGTGTGGACCTCAAGCAGCATCTGGAAGCCATCGAGCGGGAGCTGATTAAACAGGCGCTACGTTCACACCAGGGTGTGGTGGCCCGCGCCGCAGAGCATTTACAGGTGCGGCGCACCACGCTGGTGGAAAAAATGCGTAAATATGGCATTCAGCGGCGCTGAAGCAGGGAGGTTTTGTGAGTGAGTCTGTAAGTGATCCGGTGATAACTGAACAGGCAGCCCTGCAGCGCGAAGTTGAGCGTTTACGGCAGGAAAACAACGCGCTTAAAGGTCGTCTTGCCAGCCAGCAGACGCAGCAGTTTTGTGAACAGCTGGAAAATGACAAAGTGGCCTCCCGGCTGCGTCACTTGCTGGACCTGATGCCGGCCGGAGTGGTGCTGATCGATAACACCGGCAGGGTGTCGGTGTGTAATCCGGCCGCTGAGCAGTTTTTGGAAACCCCGTTACATGGCCAGCCCTGGTCGGAGATTATCGCCCGCAGCTTTGCCCCGCAGTCCGATGATGGCTATGAAATCTCGTTGAAGAATGGCCGCCGGGTGCAGCTGGCAACCTGTGCCTTAACCTCTGAACCTGGTCAGCTGCTGGTGCTGACAGACCTCACCGAAACCCGTTTATTACAATCCCGTGTGTCGCACTATCAGCGCCTGTCAGAGATGGGCCGGATGGTGGCGTCGCTGGCGCATCAGATTCGCACGCCACTGTCAGCCGCGTTGTTGTATATGGACCATCTGGGACGCACGGATCTGCGGCCGGACCAGCGCAGCCGCTTTGTGGTGAAGGTGCGCTCCCGGTTACAGCATCTGGAGCAACAGGTGCGGGATATGTTGCTGTTTGCCCGAGGAGAGACTCGGCTGGATGATCAGCTGACCACCGACGCGCTGGTGCTGGAGCTGGAAGATCAGCTGGATATCCCACTGGCTCACCATGAGGGAGATTGTGATCTGATCAACAATGCCCCTGGCATGCGGCTGCAATGTAATAAGGACACCCTGGTGGGGGCCTTGATGAATCTGGTTAACAATGCGCTGCAGGCGGGCGGGCCGACCGTGAATATCAGTATTATTTTGCAGCACGATAACGGTCAGTTGCAGCTGAGTATTGGTGATAATGGCCCGGGTATGGATGCGGCAACGCGCAGCCGGGCGCTGGAGCCCTTTTATACTACGAAATCCCACGGTACCGGGCTGGGGCTGGCGGTTGCCCAAGTTGTAGCACATGCTCACCATGGTACTTTTACTCTGAATTCTGAGCAGGGTATCGGCACACTGGTGTCGTTAAGCCTGCCTGTTTATGAAATGGAAGCCACACCACTATGAGCGCTCGTGTACTGATTGTTGAAGATGATCTTGAATTGCGTGAAGCCATTGCTGACACCCTGGAGCTGGCCGGGTTTGACTTTATCCAGGCTGGGGATGGTGAGCAGGCTTTGAGCCTGCTTGAGCTGGAAGCGGTGGATATTGTGGTCACGGATGTCAATATGCCGGGCATGGACGGCCATCAGTTGCTGGCACGGCTGAATCAGACGTTTCCGGGCTTGCCGGTGGTGCTGATGACGGCCTTTGGTCAGGTACAGAAGGCGGTTGAGGCGATCCGTAATGGCGCAGTTGACTACCTGATGAAGCCTTTTGATGCTGATACCCTGGTGGATACCATCAGTAAATTCAGCGCCGGTAGCAGCCGTGATGACGCCGGCAGTGAGCCGATCGCAGAGGAGCTCAGTTCGCGTCAGCTGTTGCAGCTGGCCAGCCGGGTGGCGCAGACCGATTCGACGGTACTGATTACCGGTGAGTCCGGTACCGGTAAAGAAGTATTGGCCCGGTATATCCATAATCAGTCGGAACGGCGTAAAAAGCCGTTTGTCGCGTTTAACTGTGCCGCAATCCCGGAAAACATGCTGGAAGCAATCCTGTTTGGTCATGAGAAAGGGGCGTTTACCGGTGCCCATCAGGCCAGTCCGGGCAAGTTTGAGCAGGCCGACGGCGGTACGTTACTGCTGGATGAGGTGACCGAGATGGATCTTGGCTTACAGGCCAAGCTGTTGCGGGTGCTGCAGGAGCAGGAAGTCGAGCGTGTCGGTGGCCGCCAGACCATTAAGCTGGATGTGCGGGTGCTGGCGACCACGAACCGTCAGCTTGAACATTATGTTGCCGAAGGAAAATTCCGTGAAGATCTGTATTACCGGCTGAATGTGTTCCCGTTGCAGTGGTTGCCGTTGCGTGAGCGGCCTGCAGACATTGTGCCGCTGGCAGAGCAGCTGTTGACCAAACATGCGACCAAGATGCGCCGTTGTGGCGTCGAGTTGTCGCCGGAGGCGGCCCAGGCGCTGCGCAGTCATCGCTGGCCGGGCAATGTGCGTGAGCTGGATAATATTGTTCAGCGAGCACTGATTTTACAGCCAGGACTCTGTATTACCCCGGCCGATCTGCATCTGGACCCGGGTGCCATTCCCGTTGAGCAGGCTGCTGAGTCGATGTCGATGGCGGCGATATCGGCAGCAGAACTGGAGGAAGCGGGTAACCAGCTGGGGGCGGGTATGCGCCAGCATGAGTTCCAGCTGATTATCGAAGCATTGCGCGCTACCGGCGGCAGCCGTAAGGATGCTGCAGAGCAGCTGGGAATCAGCCCGCGCACCTTGCGTTACAAGCTGGCGCGTATCCGGGAATCAGATATTGACCTGGATAGCCTGTTGCGTAAGTAACTGCTTACGCTGTGCGCCTTTGTTTTAGCGGCTAGACCAATGTCTAATTAGACGCGGGTAGGGCTAATTCGGTATAACATCTGCACTCGATAGATGCATTGCCACTCAATAATAAGAAAAATAACCGGCAGTGCCCGTACCTGATAATTAAAACAAACAAGCTAAGGGCATCACATGAGTGAAGAAAAGGTTTACCCGGTTACGCCAGAATTCGCTGCGCAGGCGCATATTGATAACGAAAAATACCTGCAGATGTACGAGCAGTCTGTGAATAATCCAGACAGCTTCTGGGGCGAAGTTGGCGGTCGTCTGGACTGGTTCAAACCCTACACTACAGTTAAAAACACCTCGTTTGATCCGCATAACGTTGATATTCGCTGGTACGAAGATGGCACCCTGAACGCCTCGTACAACTGTCTTGATCGTCATCTGGAAACCCGTGGTGATCAGGTAGCGATCATCTGGGAAGGCGACGATCCGAGCGAATCTGAAAATATCACTTACCGTGACTTGCATGAGCGTGTCTGCAAGTTTGCCAATGTGCTTAAAGGCCAGGGTATCAGCAAGGGTGATGTAGTTACTATCTATATGCCGATGATCCCTGAAGCCGCAGTGGCCATGCTGGCGTGTGCCCGCGTGGGTGCGGTGCACTCTATTGTGTTTGGTGGTTTCTCCCCGGATGCACTGGCGTCACGTATCGAAGGCTCTGATTCCCGTCTGGTGATTACCTCTAACTACTCGCTGCGTGGCGGTAAAGTGGTGCCACTTAAAGCCAACGTTGATCAGGCGCTGCAGCACGAAGGTGCTAACAGGCTGGTTGAAAGCGTGGTGGTGGTTAAGCGGGTTGATCAGGATGTCGCCTGGGATGACAGCCGTGACCGCAGCTACGAAGAGCTGATGGCAACGGCGTCTGCCGAGTGCCCGGCAGAAGAGATGGAAGCCGAAGCGCCGCTGTTTATCCTGTACACCTCGGGCTCTACCGGCGCGCCTAAGGGCCTGAAGCACACTACCGGTGGTTATATGGTGTACGCGGCCATGACCCACGAATATGTATTCGATTACAAAGACGGTGATGTCTACTGGTGTACTGCGGATGTGGGCTGGGTAACGGGTCACAGCTACATTGTGTACGGCCCGCTGGCTAACGGCGCGACCACGCTGATGTTTGAAGGGGTTCCAAACTACCCGGATAACAGCCGTTTTGGTCGGGTGATCGAAAAGCATAAAGTTAACCAGTTCTACACCGCGCCAACAGCGATCCGTGCACTGATGCAGCAGGGTGAAGATGTACTGGCCGATGCTGATCTGTCGTCTCTGCGTTTGCTGGGTTCGGTGGGTGAGCCAATTAACCCGGAAGCCTGGGAGTGGTACCACCGTATCTTCGGTAGCAGCAAGTGCCCGATTGTCGACACCTGGTGGCAGACTGAAACCGGTGGCATCATGATTGTGCCGCTGCCGGGGGCGACGGATGCCAAGCCGGGTTCTGCTACGCGTCCATTCTTCGGTGTCCAGCCTGCGCTGGTGGATAACGAAGGCAACGAGCTGGAAGGTGCGGTAGAAGGTAATCTGGTACTGAAAGATTCCTGGCCGGGCCAGAGTCGTTCGATCTGGGGTGATCACGAGCGTTTTGTGCAGACGTACTTCTCTACTTTTAAGGGCTGCTACACCACCGGTGATGGCGCGCGTCGTGATGAAGATGGTTACCTGTGGATCACCGGCCGTGTTGATGATGTGATCAACGTGTCGGGCCACCGTATGGGTACTGCTGAGGTTGAGTCGGCGCTGGTTGCCCATGAAGCTGTGGCTGAGGCTGCTGTGGTAGGCTATCCGCATGAAATCAAAGGCCAGGGTATCTATGTGTATGTCACCCTGCAGTCTGGTTATGAGCAGTCTGATGAGCTGATGAAGGAGTTGCGTAACTGGGTGCGCAGTGAGATCGGCCCGATTGCCTCGCCAGACCTGATTCAATTCGCGCCTGGTATGCCGAAAACCCGCTCCGGTAAGATTATGCGGCGTATTCTGCGCAAGATTGCGGAAGATGACTTTGATGCACTGGGTGATACCTCTACCCTGGCGGACCCATCAGTTGTCGACGATCTGATTGATAATCGTATGAACCGCAATGCTGACTAATATCGGCTGATACTGAGCGTTCACGGTAAACTCCCCCCGAATCAACAGCTTCGGGGGGAGTTTTGCGTTCAGGGGTGGTATGATCGAGAAAGTTCGGTCGGGTGTAGTTTCTGGGCAGGGACGTGACAGTAACCCAATCGTAATACAATTCGGTGTCTGGCGATGTCCTGACGTGCTGACAGGGATGAGCCAGAAGTATGGCAAAGGGGAGTGTACGGAATGCAGCAGTTAGCTCAGAAAATAATTATTGCTGACGATCATCCGCTATTTCGAGCGGCGTTAAAACAGGCGGTAGCTCAGGCGCTGCCGGGGGTCGCGACGGTCGAAGCTGATTCATTGTCTGCTGTACAGCAGGCTGTCGAACAAAATCCCGACGCTGATCTGGTGCTTCTGGATATCCATATGCCGGGGACCAACGGCTTTTCCGGGCTGGTATTTCTGCGTGGTCAGAATCCCTCGATTCCGGTGGTTGTGGTGTCTGGCAGTGAGCAGGCTCACGTGATGCGCCGTGCGATCGATTATGGTGCGTCCGGGTTTATTCCGAAATCTGCGCCGCTGGAAACGATTTCTGATGCGATCGTTGCTGTACTGGAAGGTGAAGAGTGGCTGCCGCAGGAAGTCGCTGAGAACCTGGGTGATGTCAGTGAAGAAGATCAGAAATTTGCTGAAGCGCTGGCATCGTTGACGCCGCAGCAGTTCCGGGTGCTGACCATGCTGACCGAAGGCTTGCTGAATAAGCAGATCGCGTATGAGCTGAATGTCTCTGAGGCAACCATCAAGGCTCATGTGACCGCTATTTTGCGTAAGCTGGGCGTCCATAGCCGTACGCAGGCGGTAATTGCCGCGCAGCGTCTGGGTGTTGAACCACCGAAAACTCAGCTGGGCTAAATTCTAAGTCTGGCTTTCTTTCCGGTGACAGTCCGGCATGACACTTTCAGTGTATGCGGGGCTGTTACTGTCTGATTTGCGCTGTCATCAACAGGGAGGTTGAGTATGACCGGCGGCGTGTATCCTTTGATTTCCCCATCTGATGCTTCTACGCACAGTGCTGACGCGGCTGTCGATCACCTGTACCTGATTACCGCCTGGGTGGCTGGTCAGCAACCGCTGTTCGATGATTTTCTGGCCGGGCGGTTGCTGGTGGATGTGTTGCGCCAGCAATTGCATCGGGCGGATACCTGGGCGTATGTGGTCATGCCAGATTATCTGCACTGGCTGGTGAAACTGCGGGCAGGGATGTCGTTACATAAGCTGGTGGAGCAGGTACTGAAGCAAAGCTCGCAGGCAGTGATGCGGTATCTGGGTTTGCCGGGTCTGCTCTGGCGCGAGCAGTATCGCCAGCAGCGAGTCTGGCATATGACGCAGGCACGAACGCTGGCGCGCCAGCTGGTGGCGGCACCGCGTCAGGCCGGGCTGGTCAGTGCGGTGGGTGACTATCCGCTGTGGGATGCCCGGCAATGGCTGTAACAGTACGCTGCTGTCTGTTCAGATCACTGCCGGGTTCATGGGCTATTTTGCTCTGGCGCTGGCGATGGTTTTGTTGATCATCGCCCGCAGGGCGGCAGGGCGAACCGGCTTGGTGAGTAACTGAGCACCAGCATCTGCAATCAGGGCTTTGACTTCATCGGTCCGGTCCGCGGTAATGACGATCGCCGGGATGGGGGCTGGCCATCGTGGTGCCAGCGCTGCCAGTGCCATCAGGCCGGTGTGGGTGTTGCTCAGGTGGTAATCCGCCAGAATAACGTCAGGTATAAACGTATTATCCTGCACCTTTTGCAGTGCTTCGGCTTCGGAAATCGCGACTTCAACATCGCAGGCCCAGCCTTTGAGCAGTGCGCTCATTCCTTCCAGAATTTTTGGTTCATTATCGATCACCAGTACATTCACGCCGTTCAGGCCCTTGCTGCGAATCCAGCCGCGCTTCTCAGGTCTGGATTTCTGAGCTTTGCTCGGGTCGCCCAGTGGGATATCGACGCTGAAGACAGTGCCCTGGGTCGGCCAGGAGCGAACGCTGACTTTGTGGTCCAGCATACGAGCGATTCGGTCGGTAATCGCCAGTCCTAATCCCAGCCCCTGTACCTGGCTGTGTTTGGGGTTGTCGATACGGCGAAACTCTTCGAAAACTTCTTTGATTTTAGCCTTAGGGATGCCCACGCCGCTGTCCCAGACTTCTATACGAATTTTATCGCCACGCCGTCGGGCACCGAGCAGTACGCCCCCTTGCTGGGTGTAGCGAATGGCATTGGAGAGGAAGTTCTGCAGAATACGACGTAGCAGCTGCTGGTCAGAGCGGACCACCGCTTTGAATTCCCGGCAGCGGAAGCGCAGCTGTTTATCTTCAGCCATGGCTTTAAAATCGGCGCTCAGCGAACTGAAAATATCTTCCAGCGCGAAATCAGTAAACGAGGGCTCCAGTGCACCGGCATCCAGTTTGGAGATGTCCAGAATGGCGGTAATCAGTTCTTCGGCTGCTTTGAGTGAGCCATCCAGGTTATCAACCAGCTGGTCGGTTTCGTTGTTAAAGCTCTGCTGGGCGAGGGCGGAGGTGAACAGGCGAGCGGCGTTGAGTGGCTGTAGCAGATCATGGCT
Organism: uncultured Oceanospirillaceae bacterium; assembly: GCA_913057435.1. Lineage (GTDB taxonomy): Bacteria > Pseudomonadota > Gammaproteobacteria > Pseudomonadales > Balneatricaceae > Marinobacterium_C. The sequence goes on from CAJXNY010000024.1 coordinate 45,144, forward strand.
GGCGGCGGCGAGGAAGCGGGTTTTACCGACGTTGGCCGCTTCTGCATCGGATTTGGCCTGGCGCAACTCGTCCTCCATTAGCGCGCGGACGGTGTTTTCTTTACGCAGTTCACGGTTTACCACGGACAGTGCATGGGTCCGTTCTTTTACCCGTTGCTCCAGGTTTTCATTGGTTTCCTGCAGGGCATCTTCGGCCAGCCTGCGTTCGGTAATGTCCTGGTACAGGGTGAAATAGCCCTGCACATCGCCGTACTCGGTGATGTGGGGAATATAGGTAACTTCGGCATAGCGGGTGCTGCCGTCGCGAGTTGGCAGCAGTGTTTCAAAGCGCTGGCGGCGGCCGCACAGGGCTTCTTCGATGTAGGGCTCACGTACCAGATATTCTTTTTCAGTTAACAGCAGGCGGCATGACATCCCTTCGATTGCCTGACGGTTGAGCTGGAAAACTTCGGCGTAGGCTTTGTTGACGAACTGGTAGTTCTGCTGACGGTCCAGGTAGGCGATCAGTACCGGTACGTTGTCGGTATAGATGCGGATGTTCTGTTCACTGGTGCGCAGGGCGTGTTCCACATGTTTGTGATCGGTAATGTCCATGTACGTTTTCACGTAACCGCCGTTGGGCATGGGGTTGCCCCGTACTTCCAGCACGGTGCTGTCGGGTCGGTTGCGTTCGTAGTTATGCTGGTCGCCGGAGCGAACAACAGACATCCGCTGTTTGACCAGATCATCAATGTTGCCAGGGCCATACTCACCTTTGATGGCGTTGTAGCGGAAGATTTCGTCCACCGGGCGACCGACACAAATCAGGCCATCCGGGTAGCCGAACATGGTGACGTAGCGCCGGTTCCAGGCAACGAGCCGCATTTGCTGGTCGACTACGCTGATTCCCAGGCTGATGTTTTCGATGGTTGACTGTAGCAGTGAGCGGTTAAAGCGCAGTGCCTGGGAGGCTTCGTCAACGATGGTGACGACATCGCCAATGTGCATATCCCGGCCGCGCAGTGAGGAGGCCATGACAATGCGGGCAGACGATGCACCAATGACGCCAGCCAGTAGTCGTTCAGTAAACTGAATCAGTTCTGCCTGGGCGCGGTCTCCCGAGATAGGTGGGTCTTCGCCACGCTGGAGTGCGAAGCCGGTAAAGGCGTGCTGGGTACGGCTCTGGCCCAGGAAGCGCTCGGCCAGTACATGCAGATCGCCCACGGTGACGTGATTATATTGGCGCTGTGTCTCTGGCAGGCTCTGGTCATAAACATCAACAAAGGCGCTGGCCTGAATACGATCGACCAGCCGCAGGTTGGTGTAGCGTGAGATCAGAAAGAACAGCAGGATATTGATGCTCAGGCTCCAGATAACACCATGGCTAAGTGGGTCGAGCTGGCCCAGCCCGAACAGGTTGGTCGGGTTTGCCCAGCTGGGTAAACCCATCTGCTGGTAGGGTGAGGTGATCAGGCCTGCTGAGTCCAGGGTGGGGATTAGCAGAGTGTAGATCCACAGCAGGTAACCACCAATCAGGCCAGCCAGCACGCCCTGACGGGAGGCGGTTTTCCAGAAAATAGCACCGGCCATGGCGGGTAAAAACTGTACCACGGCGACAAAGGCCAGCAGGCCAAAGGAGGCCAGGTCACCCTGGTTACCTAAAATTCGATAGTAGAAGTAGGCCATCAACATCAGGCAAATAATGGTGACACGGCGGACTTTGAGTAGCAGCGCGCCCAGATCTTTATTTTCAGACAGCTTTAAATGGGGGATACGCAGCAATAATGGCATGACCACGTCATTACAGACCATGGTTGCAAGCGTGATGCTAGCGACAATAACCATGCTGGTTGATGCCGAAAGCCCCCCAATAAAGGCGAAGGTTGCCAGGTCTGAATGACCACCGGCTAATGGCAGCATGAGTACAAAGGTGTCGGCATCAACGCCATTCTGATTGAAAATCATACTGCCAGCGGAGGATATGGGCAGTACAAACAGGGCCATTAGTAGTAGATAGAGCGGGAATAGCCAGCGCGCCAGTCGGAGATCCGAGGTGCGAGTGTTCTCGACAATGGTGACGTGAAACTGACGTGGGAGGCAGACCACAGCGGCACTGGCCAGCAGGGTTTCGGTGATAAAGCTGTCGTGCAGCAGGCTGGAAAAACGCTCGTTATAACTTAGCTGAACCTGAATATTAAACAGCATATCGTCAATGCCATCGAACACTTCAAAGGCGACATAGAGGCCAACCGCCAGAAATGCGGTCAGCTTTACAATGGATTCAAACGCAACGGCTAATACCAGCCCGCGGTGATGTTCAGTCGCGTCAATGTGGCGTGTGCCAAAAAGTATGGCGAACAGCGCCATCATCATGGCAATAAACAGCGCGGTGTCGGCTCCTTTGCTAAGTGGGTTATCAATCGTGGTGGTCAGGGCATTAAAACTGATAGCGACAGCTTTGAGCTGCATAGCCAGGTAGGGGATGGTGCCCAGCACTGCAAAAACGGTGATGATAACGGCCAGTGACTGACTTTTGCCGTAGCGGGAGGAAATAAAGTCTGAAATGGTGGTGATGTTCTGTTGCTTGCTGATCAGTATGATTTTTTCGATCAGGTGCCAGCCGAAAATAAAGACCAGTATCGGGCCCACATACGTGGCCAGAAACTCCCAGCCACTGGTGCTGGCGCGGCCGACCGCGCCGTAAAATGTCCATGAAGAGCAATACACCGCCAGTGATAGCGAATAAATAATTGGCTTGCCCCGTTCAGAGATCGCGTTGGTCTTATCACCAAAGTAGGCGATTGCAAACAGCAGTCCCAGATAGGCCAGGGAGATAAGTATGATTGACCAGCCGGATAACATGTCGACAAAGTTCCTGTAAGGACGGTGTGTTACAGAGGGTACAAAAGCCTGCGAGCGGAGTCTATGCGAGCTCTACTACCTTTGTAGAGCTTGTTGAAGCGTAAAGGCTTTTCTATGTTAGTGCAGCGCTCAGTGCGCAGTGTTTACAGGGGGTGGGGCAGCAGCAAAGGATTGTCGACAGTCAGGCGCGACTAAAGTCGGCTATGCCGAAATTCTGTCTCTGATACTCTTTTTCTGTCTGTTTACGCCTGAACTTTAAATAACAAAAAATATGAAGGATGGTGCCATGTCAATTAGTAGTGATAATGCGCAAGCTTACTGGCGTGAGAATTTGCGGATCATTATGGGTTATCTAGCGGTCTGGTTCGTTGCCTCGTACGGTTGCGGTGTTCTGTTTGTAGAAGAACTGAATGCAATCAGCCTGGGTGGTTACCCACTTGGTTTCTGGTTTGGTCAGCAGGGGTCAATCTTCGTCTTTGTTGTTCTGATCTGGGCCTACGTGGCCAGCATGAACAAGCTTGATGCGAAATACGACGTTCACGAATAATAATAACAACAATAAGAATCCTGAAGGACGGCTATATTATGAGTCTCGATCTACTTACTTACCTGTTCATAGGGGGCTCTTTTGTCCTCTATCTCGGCATCGCAGTCTGGGCGCGTGCTGGCTCAACTAAAGAGTTTTACGTTGCTGGTGGTGGTGTACCGCCGATTGCCAACGGTATGGCGACTGCCGCTGACTGGATGTCTGCTGCATCGTTTATCTCTCTCGCGGGCCTGATCTCTTTTATCGGCCGTGATGGCTCTGCCTACCTGATGGGCTGGACCGGTGGTTACGTATTACTGGCAATGCTGTTAGCACCTTACCTGCGTAAGTTCGGTAAATTTACCGTGCCTGACTTTGTAGGTGATCGTTACTACTCCAGTACTGCCCGTACTATTGCTGTTATTTGTACTATCGTTATCTCCTTCACGTATGTAGCAGGTCAGATGCGTGGTGTAGGTATTGTATTCTCCCGCTACCTGCATGTTGATATTGATACCGGTGTCTACATCGGTATGACGATCGTATTCTTCTATGCGGTTCTGGGTGGTATGAAAGGTATTACTTACACTCAGGTTGCACAGTACTGTGTACTGATCCTGGCGTTCATGGTGCCTGCATTCTTCCTGTCTGCACAGATTACCGGTCATATCCTGCCTCAGACGGGTCTGGGTGCGACGCTTGAGTCTGGTCAGTCTGTTCTGGCAACACTGGATAAACTCTCGGTGGACCTGGGCTTCTCGCAGTACACCGCGGGTAAGAAATCTACCATCGATATGTTCTTCCTGACGGTTGCGCTGATGTGTGGTACTGCGGGCCTGCCGCACGTAATTGTACGTTTCTTCACGGTTCCTCGTGTTAAAGACGCACGTACCTCTGCGGGCTGGGCGCTGATCTTTATCGCTATTCTGTATACCTCTGTACCGGGTGTTGCTGGTTTCGGCCGTGTAAACCTGATCCAGACTATCAACGGTACCGATAATGCGGGTACTGAGTATGCTCAGATGCCTCAGTGGTTCAAAAACTGGGAAAATGCTGGTCTGCTGGGTTGGAATGACCGTAACGGTGACGGCAAAGTTCAGTACGCTGCTGGTAAGGCATTTGATGGTAAAGGCAAACCTGCTTTCGATGAGGCGGACCCTCGTGGTGAGCTGGGCCAGCGTTTAGCTGCTAACGCGGTCACTGGTGCTGAGTTCGATGCCAACAAACAGCCATTTGCCAATGAGCTTTATGTCGATCGTGACATTATGGTACTGGCTAACCCTGAGGTAGCAAATCTGCCTAACTGGGTTATCGCACTGGTCGCGGCGGGTGCTGTTGCTGCGGCACTGTCCACAGCTGCCGGTCTGTTGCTGGTAATTTCTACCGCCATTGCTCATGACTTGATGAAGAAAACTATCAGCCCGAACATCACTGATGAACAGGAACTGATGTATGCACGTGGGGCGGCCGTTGTGGCAATTATCATTGCCGGTTACTTCGGTATTCACCCTCCAGGCTTTGTAGCGCAGGTGGTAGCACTGGCCTTCGGTCTGGCATGTGCATCTGTATTCCCGACGATCATGCTGGGTATTTTCTACAAGCGCATGAACACTCAGGGTGCCATCGCCGGTATGCTGACAGGCTTGGTCGCTACCATTGCCTACATGTGGTACTTCGTATGGGGTGGCGGTACACCGGATCAGTACTTCCTGGGTATCTCTCCAGGTGGTTTCGGTACCGTTGGTATGATCCTGCACTTCATCGTGGCTTATGTTGTCGCTCAGATGACGCCAGAGCCACCGGCTGAAATTCAGGCTATCGTTGAAGATCTGCGTATTCCACGTGGTGCGGGCTCTGCTCACGCACACTGATCAACGCTGATCGAACAGTACGAAGTAAGAGGCACACCGGCGTAGGCGGGTGTGCCTTTTTTTTAGTCAGAGTTTTCACGGGTACCAGGGGAGGGCCAGGGATATGCCAACATCATTTAATATGGACAACATGCCATTCAGTTTGCTGAATGAGTCGGAACAGGCATTGCTGCGGGCGAGCCTGGATATTGGCTACTACCAGAGAGGTGAGCATATTCTGACAGCCGGTGGTGAACCGGATGGCGTTTATGTGATTCTCAAAGGCCGTGTCAGTGAGAGTGAGCCGGTGGAGCAGGGGCAGACCGAGCATGTCTTTGTGCACTACACCAATGAGGACTATTTTGGTGGCTGGTCCGCGATTAAAGGCAAGGCTATTCATAATTTCGTCGCTGAAGATGAAACGATCTGTCATATTTTGCCAACACGGGTGCTGTTAGATCTGATCTCGACCAATTCGTTGTTTGCGGACTACTTCCAGCAAAACCTTGCGGCTAAATCAGAGATTGTGGCGCAGCACGGTGGCGATCAGGATATGGCTGAGTTCATGCTCGCTCGGGTGTGTGAAAATACCATCCGTGAGCCGCTGGTGGTCGATGAGCATGCCAGTATCCATCATGCAACGGCACTGATGCGTGAGCATAAAGCGGATTGTGTGCTGGTTCAGCGCGGAAACCGCTATGGCATTATTACCGGTACCGATCTGTTGAACGCGGTGGTGCTGGATGGTAAGTCGGTTGATCTGGCGGCAGCGGAGATCGCATCCTATCGCTTAATCACTACCACATCGGAGGAGTATCTGTTCAATGCGTTGATCACTATGACCAAACAGCAAATTGAGCGTGTCGTGGTGGTGGATGATGGTGAGTTACGTGGAATTGTCGAGCTGACGGATGTGTTGAGTTACTTTTCCAGTCACAGTCATGTAATCGGTTTACGGATTGAGCGGGCAGGTACCGTTGAGGCGTTGCGAGAGGCTGCTGAAGGGTTGAATGATCTGATTAAGGCACTGGTATCGCATGGGGTGAAGACGCGTTTTGCCATGGATCTGCTGGCAGCTATGAATGGTCGTATTATGGCCAAGTTGTTCGATATTATGGTGCCACGTGATATGCAGCCTCACGTTTGTCTGATTGTGATGGGCTCGGAGGGTCGTGCAGAGCAGATTATGAAAACCGATCAGGATAATGCGCTGATCTATCGTGATGGGCTGGACTGGCCGGAAATGCCTGCCGTAATGCAAGCCTATAGTGAAACCCTGATTTCATTTGGTTTCCCGCCATGTCCCGGCAATATTATGGTGTCGAATCCAGCCTGGGTGAAATCGCTGGGTGACTGGACGCAGATGCTCAGTGACTGGGCGCAGCGTTGTGATAATGAGTCGTTGATGAATCTGGCTATTGCGGTTGATGGCAAGCCGGTGGCGGGTAACCCGGCGATTTTCAAAGCCGGGCGAAACTGGTTCTTACGGCACCTCAGTCACAATGATGTGTTCTTTGGCCTGTTTGGTAAGGCTGCGCTGGAGTTTGATACGCCGCTGACGTTCTTCGGAAACCTGAAAGATAAGGGGGAGCTGGATATCAAAAAAGGTGGCATTTTCCCGATTGTGCATGGTATCCGTACCCTGGCACTGGAAAAGCGGGTGTTGGCGACTAACACTTTCAAGCGGATTGAAGCGCTGATTGCCGATGGTCACCTGAAAGAGAAAGATGGGCGGGATATGTGTGAGGCGTTGAGTCTTTTTGTCGAGCTGCGTTTACGTCAACAAATCAAGCGAATCGATAGCAGTCAGGATGGTGTTGACCAAACGCCTAATATCATTGAGCTACAGTCCCTGAATAAAATGGAACGCGACTTGCTTCGTGATGCCTTGCAGATTGTGAAGAGTCTCAAGAAGCATCTGACCCTGCGCTACCATTTGGGGAACTGAGTGGATGATCATTCCAAGAACGATAAGAAAATTTAAAGAGCGCATTGACCATAGGAACGGCCCCTATGGTTATCTGTTCGAGCCCTATGATGGTGAAGAGGTCGTGTCACTTGACTGTGAGACGACCAGCCTTGACGTTAAGCAGGGCGAGATACTGTCGATTGGTGCGGTTAAAATTCGCGGTAGAAAGGTACTCACCAGTGACCGGCTGGACATTAAGCTCAAACCACCCGGGTCGCTAACGGGAGACTCTATCAAGGTGCATAAAATTCGTGCCAGCGATCTTGTCGATGGTATTGAGCTTGATGATGCTCTTGAGCAGGTGCTTGAGTTTGTCGGCAACCGTCCTATTCTGGGCTATTACGTCAATTATGATATCCGGATGCTAGAGAAGTTTTTACGCCCCAGGCACGGCTTCGGCCTGCCAAATAAGGCGATAGAGCTGTCTCATGTTTACCATGACATCATCAAGTGGAAAGCGGTTGGTGGAAATGTTGATTTGCGGTTTGATACTATTGCCAGCCAGCTGGATTTGCCTATCCTTGAACGGCATACGGCATTGGGTGATGCGATTACTGTTGCATTGATGTATGTTCGTCTGAAATTTGGCGAAGCGCCAGATGCACATTACTGAGCAACTGAATTTTACATCTTTACCTGTCTGGTAAGTCTATTCTTTACGGTTATTCGACCCTGTCTTCTTGTTGTGGCAGGGTGCCCGCCTTGATATGCCCTGCCCTCCTCGTAGATCAAAATTCATTTGAGTATGGTTCGCTGCATCTCATTACCAATCCCTTTGGCATATTAATTGCTTTAATGCTATTGTTTCTCGTTTTTTAACGGGTTAGCCAGGTTAGTGTCGTTATGTTGTTTTTCTGGCGCTTGAAAGGAGCGGATACCAGCTTATAATGTCAAATAACCGCCATATAGGGAGGCGAAATTATGGTAGAGCGTGCAGATATTACAGGTGTGTTGACGCAAATGCGTGCAATCCGTGCACAAATGGATGCTGCTGCTCCTTTGGCGCCTCCGGTTGTTCGGTCTGACATGACACAGGCGACAGGTAGTGGGAATTTTGGCACCTTGTTAAAGGGGGCTGTTGATAAAGTAAATGAATCGCAGCTGCAGTCCAAAGAGCTGTCCACAGCCTATGAGAAAGGTGATCCGACCGTTGATTTGCCTCAGGTCATGATCAGTTTGCAAAAATCATCCATTTCTTTCCAGGCAATGCTTCAGGTGCGTAACCGGCTGGTTTCCGCCTATGAAGATATTTCTAAAATGCCAATGTAACGGTCTCACTTTGTGGTCTGGACGATAGAGTTTAAACATGTCTGATAATACGATGCCATCGGATAGCGGAAATCCGGTTATGGGCTTTAATCGGCTAGGAATTGTGCGCCAGGTCGGTTTGATGATCGGGTTAGCGGCCAGTATCGCTATTGGCTTTTCTGTAGTCTTATGGTCACAAAAGCCGGAATACCATGTGCTTTTCAGTAATCTGAGCTTTGCGGATGCAAACCAGGTGATTGAACAGCTAAAGCTGTTCAATCTGCCCTACAAGTTTGACGCTGATGGGCGTGCGATTCTTATGCCCCAGGATAAGGTGCACCAGGCTCGGTTGCGTCTGGCCGCTGAGGGTTTTACCACTGAAAAGACAGTGGGCTTTGAACTGCTTGATCAGGAGCAGGGGCTAGGCACCAGTCAGTTCATGGAGACGACTCGCTACCGGCGTGGCCTCGAGGGTGAGTTGTCTCGTACCATTTCCAGTCTTATCGCGGTACGCAGTGCCCGTATTCATCTGGCGATTCCTAAAGAGTCGGTATTTATCCGTGATGCGCGTAAGCCTCGAGCATCAGTATTTGTCGAGTTGTTTGCTGGGCGTAAGCTTGAGCCGACTCAGGTCGCTGCAATTGCTAATCTTGTTGCCTCTAGTATTCCTGAGCTGGATGCTGATGCGGTTACGGTAGTTGATCAGAAGGGCCGTTTGCTGAATACGAGAGATGCCGACACCGATGTTGTGCTTGCAGCTAAGCAGGTTGAATACACCCGCCGTATTGAACAAACTTTGCTTAATCGTGTGAACAGTATTCTGCAACCCGTGGTCGGCAGTGATCGTTTCCGCGCCGAAGTCTCTGCAGACATTGATTTTACCGAGGTCGAACAGACAGAAGAGTTGTTCAATCCAGATATGCCTGCGCTGCGCTCAGAGCAGACGCTGGATGAAAGTCGGGTGGGGAATCCTGCCCCTGTTGGTATTCCTGGGGCATTATCTAATCAACCTCCTGGGGCATCTGCGGTGCCTGAAGTCGCTGGGGCTGACGGTGCGCAAGGAAATAAAGCGCCAGGTAGTAGTCGTAAGCAGGCCACGCGTAACTTTGAGCTGGATCGTTCCATGAGCTATACCCGCCATCAGCAGGGGCGTGTGCGTCGCCTGACTGTCGCTGTGGTTGTGGATGACATCGCTGAGTCAGGTTCTGATGGAGCTGTAAGCTACACGCCTTGGGCCTCTGAAGATCTGGCGCGGGTACGGTTGCTGGTGCAAGATGCGGTTGGTTACTCTGCGCTTCGAGGTGACAGCATTAACGTCATCAATACTCGCTTCGTAGCTCCTGATGAGGGTCTGATAGAAGAGACGCCGTTCTGGATGACCGAATGGTTCTGGGATCTCGTCAAACAGGTGTTGGCAGTACTCTTTGTTTTGCTGCTGGTGTTTGGCATACTGCGCCCAATCCTCAAGTCTCTGGCGGTAACGGGAACTGCTAGTGGGGTTGCTGGGTTAGGTGCTGCGGGGGATGTTGCTGCGGAGTTGGAAGGTCTGGATGAAGCAGGTATAGCGGATGACCAGATTACGTTCGGTAATGATGACAGTTTGATGCCGGCGGCCAGTCAAAGTTTTGATTATCAGATCAATGCTATTCGCAGTATGGTTGCGGAAGATCCTGCCAGGGTGGCGCAGGCTGTTAAACAGTGGGTCGTAGATAGTGAGTGAAGAAAACGACAACCCTCTTGAGGGGCTGACCACCATAGAAAAGTCTGCAATTTTGCTGATTAGTCTTGGGGAGTCTGATGCGGCTGAAATTCTTCGTCATCTGGGGCCAAAAGAGGTGCAGCTGATCGGTGAAGCGATGGCTAAACTGGATAATGTGCCGCAGTCACGTGTAGAGGCGGTGGTTGCCAGCTTTATGGATCAGGTTAGCGATCAGACCGGTATCGGTATTAACAATGATCGCTATATTCGTGCGATGCTGAATGAAGCGCTGGGTGAAGAGAAAGCCAAAACACTGCTTGACCGTATTCTTATGAATACGAATACGTCTGGCCTGGATACACTGCGCTGGATGGACCCTAGGCAGGTGGCGGAAATTATTCGCTATGAGCACCCGCAGATTCAGGCAGTTGTTGTTGCTTTTCTTGAGCCGGACCAAGCGGCAAATGTTCTTTCCTGTTTTGATGATAAAGTTCGCCTTGATGTATTGCTGCGTGTGGCTGCGCTTGAGCGAGTTCAGCCTCAGGCGCTGCAGGAGCTTAATGACATCCTCGAACGTCAGTTTGCTGGCGGTACGGCGGGCAGTCAGTCAGCCTCGCTGGGTGGTGTTCAGTCGGCTGCTAACATCATGAACTTTGTTGAATCGTCCATGGAAGAAGAGGTTATGGGTGGTATCAAGGATGTTGATGAGCACCTTGCAGATCAGATCTCTGACCTTATGTTCGTGTTCGATAACCTGATTGATGTCGATGATCGAGGTATGCAAGCTATCTTGCGTGAGATCTCGACGGATGTGCTGGTGCTGGCGCTGAAAGGTGCTGAAACTGCCCTGCAGGAGAAAATTTTCCGCAATATGTCCAAGCGTGCCGCTGAGTTGCTTGCGGATGATCTTGAGGCGAAAGGCCCAGTGCGTATCAGTGAGGTTGAAGATTCGCAGAAAGAAGTGCTTAACGTCGCCAGGCGTCTGGCTGATGAAGGTAAGATTATGCTCGGCGGTAGCGGTGAGGAGATGATCTGATACGCCTATGAAACCAATTGATCAGCGCGTTAAGCGATTGCCCTCTGGGGCTGCAGCTGCATTTGAGAACTGGACTTTGCCTGATGTGGCGGGTGAGCATGTTATGGCCTTTGCTCGCAAGGAATCTGGTGAGGTTGAAGTTGTTGAGGACGAGCAGGTTGCTGAAAAACTTACTCTGGTCGAGCTTGAAGAGATTCGTGAAAGCGCTCGCCGTGAGGGTTTTGATGAAGGTTATAAGGACGGGTTGGAAAAAGGGCTGGGTGATGGTCATGCTAAAGGTGTGGCTGATGGCCGTAAAGAGGGTCATGAAGCCGGTTTCGGTTCTGGGCAGAGCGAAGTGCAGCGGTTGCAGGCCCAGCTGGCCAGCCTGATCAGTCAGCAACACCAGCCGCTGGGTGAGCAGGCTTCAAACCTTGAAGCGCAGCTGTTGGACATGGTCGTTGCCTTGTCACGTGCTGTGGTTGGTGCAACTGCTGAGCTTGACCAGTCTGTGATTCGTTGCGCTATCCAGGAGGTGCTGGATAAAGTCCCTCGCCCGCATGACAGTCTACGGATTCTGGTTAACCCCGCTGAGGTTGGTGTTGTCGCTGAAATGGCTCGCGCCAGTCATGAAAGTTGGCAGGTCGTTGGTGATGAGAATATTCCTGCCGGGGGCTGTCTGCTACATGGTGTTGACTCCTTTGCTGATAATACGTTGGCACACCGTTTCTCTCAGGTTGTTGAGCAATTCCAGTCTTTTCGGGATGTTCCTCCTGAGTCTCCAGTGGCTAAGGAGTCCTGATGGCCTTGTTGGCTGAGCGCCTGTCGCGTTTTCAGGGTATTCGTTATAGCCCCGCCTATGCACGTATTGAAGGGCGTATTACACGCATGATCGGTTTGACGCTGGAGGCGGTGGGCCTTCAGGTTGCGGTTGGTGAGTGTTGTATTATAGAGGTCACCCGCACGTTGCAGGTCGAGGCCGAGGTCGTTGGTTTCTCTGGTGACCGTATTTTCCTGATGCCGCTGGATAATATTGAAGGATTACAGCCTGGTTCACGGGTTATTCCGATGCAGGGAGCCGGGGCGGTGCCCGTGGGTCCGCAGCTGTTAGGGCGAGTGCTCAATGGCGTAGGTAAACCGATTGATGGTGCCGGGCCGCTGAATGCTGAACAGAAGGTTTCTCTCGCTGGCAAAGTTATTAACCCATTATCACGGGACCCAATTCGGACGACTCTTGATGTCGGTATCCGGGCGATCAACTCGTTGCTGACAGTTGGTAAAGGACAGCGGTTGGGTCTGTTTGCAGGCAGTGGTGTGGGTAAATCTGTGCTGCTGGGTATGATGACGCGCTTTACCGAAGCTGAAATTGTAGTGGTTGGGCTGATCGGTGAGCGTGGGCGAGAAGTAAAAGAATTTATTGAAGAAAGCCTGGGGCCTGAGGGCTTGAAGAGGGCTGTCGTGGTTGCATCTCCAGCGGATGATTCCCCGCTGATGCGTTTGCGCGCATCCCAGCTGACGACCCGCATTGCTGAGTATTTTCGTGATCAGGGTCGTAGCGTATTGTTGCTGATGGACTCCCTGACCCGTTATGCGCAGGCGCAGCGTGAAATTGCCTTGGCTGTGGGCGAACCGCCAGCTACGAAAGGCTATCCCCCATCGGTATTTGCCAAGCTGCCCAAGCTGGTTGAGCGAGCAGGAAATGGTGAGCCGGGAGGGGGGTCTATAACCGCCTTTTATACAGTATTGACAGAAGGTGATGATCAGCAGGACCCGGTGGCTGATTCAGCGCGTGCCATTCTTGATGGCCACTTCGTTTTATCGCGGCGACTGGCAGAGCAGGGGCATTATCCTGCGATTGATATCGAGGCGTCGATTAGTCGAGTAATGCCAGCCGTTGTAGATGCAGATCACCTGGCAAAAGCACTTGAATTTAAAAAGATATTTTCCAAATATCAGCAAAATGCCGATCTCATTGCTGTGGGCGCATATGCTATGGGGAGTGACCCTGAAACGGATCTTGCGATTGAGCGAATGCCGGTTTTCAGGGCATTCTTACAACAGAAGATTACCGAAGCGCACGATATGCGAACCAGTGTTCAGCATCTGATGATGTCTATGGAGCCGATGCCGCAAGGCTGAGTGAGGTGGTATGGCTAAGCGCTCTAAACGACTTGAACTGGTTAAAGAGCTGGCTGAGCGGCGAAAGAAGCAGGCAGATCAGATGCTGGCTGTCAGCCGTAACCGTGTTAGCCAGGATGAGCATGGCTTGCAGCAGTTGCAGGCATTTTTGCTGGATTATCAGTCTGAGTTTATCGCGGCGGGTCAGAAGACGATGGACCCTCGTGGGGTTCAGACCCGTCAGGCATTCCTGAATAAGATTACCCATACCATCATGAAGCATCGTGAATCTATGCAGCATAATCGCCAGGAGTTGGATGCAGTCGAAATGCACTGGAAGAAATCCTACGCTGGTATGAAAGCTATGGATGTACTGCATGAAAAAGCGCTTAATCAGGAAAGCTTGGAGCAGGACAAGCAGTTGCAGAAGGAGCTCGATGAGCGCTCGCAGCTGAGGAAGCCTGATTTTTTCTGATGGCTGCTATACGTAGGGCCGTCTGAATACCCACTTCCACGCGTTATTTTCTTCTATTTCTATTCTGGCCTGTATTTTGCTGAAGGGATGCTAATCGCTGAATTTCAGGAGCAGGCAATGAACGACTCTATCTCCGGTACGCTCTCACCCACCTCTATTACGGGTGGTTACACCTCCATGGGGGGCGGCCTCTTTGGGGGTGAAGCGGGCTTGGCTGGTCTGAATGGTGCGTTTGCACAGCTGTTATCGTTGTCTATGCCTGGGGCAGGGGGGGGAGGGATAAACGGTCAGCCCTTGCCGACAGTTGGCACTGCTTTGCCGCTGCAGACCCCTGAAGCGGGGGCTGAGCTTGCAGCTTTACTGGAAAACTTTGCTGGCGATACGATCCCTGCTGATATGTTGGCTCAGTTGCGTGAGCAGGGTATTTCACGGCAGCAGCTGCTTGAGTTGACCGCAGTGCTTGAGCAGAGCGATATCTCGCGGATGCCTGCCATCACGGATATGGTTTCTCAGTTTAAAAAAGTGCTGGAAGGCTGGGATGAGGTGGTATCCGAAGAGGGTGTCGAGCCTCCAGTTGTTTCCGTTGAGAATGATCTCGAGGCTGGTGACCAGGGTGTGAGTCCCTCTGTCTTACCTGCACTTGTCGGGGAAGGCGAAACCGGCGTTGATAATCAAGGTGGTGTTACTGAGAAGCAGGCAGGGGGGGCGCCAGATAATGTGGTTATCCGTGCTTCGCAGGAATATGTAGAGGCAGAAAAGGAGGCGGCCTCTACTGCTCAGCCTGTTGCATCAGCGGTCGCGGAGCAGTCAGCTCGAGTGACGGCTCAGGCCTCGGCTCAGGCCTCGGCTCAGGCCTCGGCTCAGGCCTCGGCACAGACACAGATACAGACACAGATACAGACACAGATACAGACACAGATACAGACTCAGGCTGTGGGCATTGTATCGAGTTCCGTGTCAGCTGAAGTAAAGCCTGATGTCAGTGGAGGTTCAGCTGGATCTGCTGGTAGCAGTCGGGATCGATTTGCTACAGCTCGCTCTGTCGGTCTCGATGTCAAAGCTGTAAAAGTAACCAACCCTACAGTTGTTGATTTGATGAAATCGCAACAGGTCGCTGCCTCGGCTGCGACGGGTTCCCTTTTGTCGGACGCTGAGCAGTTGATGTCGCGCCTGACAGCGGCAGCTCAGCAGCCGAGGCCTGGTGTTGCTGCAGGTGTACTTCAGGGGGGGGCGCGACCAGATTCGCAAGCCTACCAGGTTGATCAGGGCAGATCGCTGGTTGCCCCTGATGCACGTCCAGCTCCACAGCCTGCCCCGGTTAGCAGTGCTATGCCGGCTGCTCAGGCTGTTTCTGATGCTGTCGATACCGATCGTGCAGCGGTTGTTGTTAGTCAGTTAAAGTCCGAAGGTTCTGAGGCTGGCTCTGGGCGGCGTGAGCCTGTGCAGCTGGTTAACCCGGATGCGCGTGTTAATGCGGAGGCTGTCGTGAGGCCTGCCGCAGTTACGAACGCGAGTATTGCCGGTAACGTGGTGGTCTCGCCTGGCGAGAGTGAAGCGTTAACCTCTGTCGACAATGGGGCGTCTGATGGCCGAGAGGATGGGCGTAGCAGAGATGGTGTGTCAACCCAGGCAGCGCCCCGCCAGTCCGGTGAACAGGCTGCTATGCAGTCTCACCAGTTGTTAATGAGTGGGCGGCCTGCGCTGGCATCGCCTGCCTGGTCTGCGACGTTGAATAACCAGGTTATGTGGTTGGCATCGCAGAATAATAAAGTGGCTGAGATTCAGTTGGATCCACCAGAACTGGGTAGCCTTCAGGTGAAGATTCGTGTCTCCCAGGATCAGGTTAGTGTGAGCTTTGTATCGCCTCATGCATCGGTTCGAGATGCTGTGGAGCAGGGTATGTCGAGGTTACGAGATATGTTTGAAGAGCAGGGCCTTAATCTGACTGAAAGCTCGGTAGATGATCAATCTGCCCAGCAACATGCAGGGCAGGGCGGTATGGCTGATGGGGAGTCTGAGGACGGTCGCGTTCAGGGGGGGGGCGAGAGTGCTGAAGACGTAGCAACAAATGCTGAGGCGCATAGTGTTTCGCTGGTAGATTATTACGCGTAAACCTTATGCCTTACAGAACTCGCTTGTGTTAGTATTTTCCGATATGAGTTATTAAAACACCGGTTTTACGGAGGGTACGGACGTGGCAGACGATAAAAAAGATGATGCTGAAAATGGCGAAGGCAAAAAATCATCGAAGCTAAAGCTTATTCTCTTCATCGTGTTGGGTCTTGTTATCGTTGGTGGCGGTGGTGCTGGCGCGGCTTTCTACTTTCTTGCTGGTGACCAGTCTCAGGAAGATGCTGTTGAACAGGCTGAAGAGCCTGGGAGCAAAATTGCGATTTACACGAAAGTCAGAACCAAGGAAGGCAAGCCGATGTTTGTGGTTACGCTTCAGCCTGAAGGGGATGAGCGGCCACACTATATGCAGGCATATGTTGAATTGAAATCGCGTGATCAGATAGTGGCTGATACATTAACGTTGCATATGCCATTAGTCGTCTCTCGAATAAACAACCTGTTTGCAACGCAGCGGTTCAGTGAACTCAAGTCTGTCGAAGGTAAAAGCCTGCTGCGGGCCAGAGCAACTGAATTGGTGCAGGAAATCATGCTGGAAAAACTTGGTAAGCCGGGCGTGGAAACAGTGCTATTTACCAATTTTGTGATGCAATAAGGTGGCTGAGCGTAACGTATGTCGGTAAAAGACCTTTTATCACAGGATGAAATTGATGCGCTGTTGCATGGCGTTGATGATGACGATGATGATTCGCAAGATGAGGTTGTAGAGGATGCCGATGGCGTCCGTCCCTATGACCTCGCCAGTCATGAACGTATTGTTCGTGGCCGGATGCCGACGCTTGAGATGATCAATGAGCGTTTTGCACGCTCTGTTCGAACTACCTTGTTTAACCTGTTGCGCCGTGCTGCCGATGTTACGGTAGGCGGAGTGCAGGTGATGAAGTACGGCGATTACATCCACACACTCTATGTTCCAACCAGTATGAATATGATGCGGGTCAGCCCATTGCGTGGCACGGGCTTGCTTATTATGGATGCCAAACTGGTATTTAAACTGGTTGATAACTTCTTCGGGGGGGATGGCCGGCATGCGAAGATTGAAGGCCGAGAGTTCACTCCGACAGAAACCCGGCTTGTCTTTAAAACGGTCAATCAGTTTTTTGAAAACCTGAAAGATGCCTGGAGCCCAGTTATTGAACTGGATTTTGAACATGCGGGTCATGAAGTAAATCCGGCGATGGCAAATGCTGTCAGTCTGGCGGAAGTTGTTGTTGTTAGTACCTTTCAGGTTGACCTTGAAGGGGGGAGTGGTGAATTTCATATCACACTGCCGTACTCCATGCTGGAGCCTGTCAGGGATGTGCTGGTATCAGGCTTTCAGAACTCTGACGACGAAGGAGACGAACGCTGGGAGCATGCGCTGGATAAAGATATTCGCCAGGCATCAGTTGACCTTGGGGTGCGGATTGCTGAGCGAGAGATGACTTTGCGAGATGTTATGGAATTACAGGTGAATGATGTGATCCCTGTGGATATTCCGCCAACGTTTGAATTGAAAGCTAATCGAGTGCCGGTCTATAGCTGTAAGCTTGGAGTGTCTCGAGGGCGTCTAGCCGTACAAATACTTGAGCAGCTTGAAAAGCTGCCGTAATCAGACCTGCTTGCTAGAGAGTTGATGCAATGAGTAATGAAAACCAGAATGGGGATCCGGGCGGACTGGCCGATGAGTGGGCTGCTGCGCTAGGTGAGCAGGTTGGTGATGCTGCAGGTGATGTGGCGGATATTATGGCTGATATGGCTGCGCAGGATGCCGAACTGGCAGGCGCTGCGGCAGTCGAACTGGATGAATTGCAAGATGAGTCGGCCCCCGTATCTAATGATCCGAAGCTGGATGTTATTCTGGATATACCGGTGACTATGACAATGGAAGTTGGTCAAACTGAGATTCCTATACGTAACCTGCTCAAGCTGAATCAAGGGTCGGTGGTTGAGCTTGATCGTGTTGCGGGTGAGCCGTTGGATGTTCGCGTTAATGGTACCTTGATTGCCCACGGCGAAGTTGTTGTGGTAAATGATCGCTATGGTATTCGCCTGACTGATGTCATCAGCCCGCAAGAGCGCATCAAGCGTTTGAAATAAAGGAATTCCGGTGCGCTTTAGTCTTCTTTGCTTCCTTGTCGTTCCTATTTTCCCTTTGGTTATTTCACCTGTAATGGGGGCAGAGGCTTCCAAGATTGCAGCTGTTGAGCCCCTGTCTCGCGAGCTGGTTACCTCTGAGTCCGTTTTACAATTAGCTATCGGCCTTGGGATTGTTGTTGCGGCAATCTTATTTGTTGCCTGGATGCTTAGGCGTGTAGGGGTGGTCTCGATGAATAATGGTCAGCTTAAGATTGTGGCTGGTCTCGC
Source organism: uncultured Oceanospirillaceae bacterium (assembly GCA_913057435.1). Taxonomy (GTDB): domain Bacteria; phylum Pseudomonadota; class Gammaproteobacteria; order Pseudomonadales; family Balneatricaceae; genus Marinobacterium_C. Next base: position 63,361 of record CAJXNY010000024.1, read on the forward strand.
CCTCGGTCAGCGAGAGCGTGTTCTACTTGTTCAGGTTGGGGATTCTCATCAGGTTTTGCTCGGGGTGACTCAGGGGGGAATTAGCAAGCTCGGTGAGTTTTCTGAGCCTGTTGTCAGGACTGAAGTGTCTGGCGGTGAGTTTACGCAGCGCTTGCGTGGAGTGTTAAAAGGACAGGAAAAACAGTCCCAATGACGGTTCGCATATTAGCCTTATTGCTTGTTTTTATTACTGGTCCTGTCTTTGCGGTAGATACTGGTATACCTGCATTTAATATTACGACCGAGCCTGGTGGGGCGACCAACTATAGTGTAACGCTACAGATTCTTATCCTGATGACGATGCTGACATTTCTGCCAGCAATCATCATGATGATGACGTCATTTACCCGCATTATGATTGTGTTTGCGATACTGCGTCAGGCGCTGGGCTTGCAGCAAACGCCTTCCAATCAGATTCTTATTGGTCTGACTATGTTTCTTACCCTGTTTGTTATGGGGCCGGTGCTGGATAAGGTATATGTTGAGGCTGTTCAGCCTTATATGAATGAAGAGTTGAATGTCCTGCAAGCGATTGAAGCGGGCAGTGGACCTTTTCGAGAGTTTATGCTGTACCAGACCAGGGAAAGTGACCTGGATCTGTTTATGACAATTTCGAACACGCCTCAGGTTGCTACACCTGCGGAGATTCCATTTCGTGTGTTGGTCCCTGCCTTCGTCACCAGTGAGCTGAAAACTGCATTTCAGATTGGCTTTATGTTATTTATCCCCTTTCTTGTGATTGACCTTGTGGTTGCCAGTGTCCTTATGGCGATGGGTATGATGATGCTATCGCCGGTTATTGTGTCGCTTCCTTTTAAGATCATGCTATTTGTACTGGTTGATGGTTGGGCTATGGTGATTGGTACGTTAGCCGCCAGTTTCGGTTTCTGAGCAGGAGAAGGTCTATGAACCCTCAGGTAGCGATGGGGCTGTTTGCCGATGCGTTCTTTATGATTGTTACGATTGTGCTGGTAATCGTTACGCCCAGCTTGGTGATAGGCTTGATTATCTCCACCTTTCAGGCGGCAACACAGATCAATGAGCAAACTCTCAGTTTTTTGCCCAAGCTGGTAATTACTCTGTTTGTGATCATGTGGACAGGGCCGTGGATTGTGGGAAAAATATCTGACTACTTTGCGTTCCTTTTCCATAATATTCCCATCTTGATCGGGTAGCTGCGTGTTCGATATCGGCTTGCTGCAGGTTGAGCAGATGGTTGGGATGTACCTCTGGCCACTCTTTCGTATTGCATCTTTCTTTATGGTAGTGCCTCTTTTTGGTTCTAATTTGGTGAATCAGCGTGCAAGGTTGGGGTTGTCCCTTGCGGTCACGTTGGTTGTGGCTCCAGTGTTGCCGGTCATGCCGGGATTTAGTGGCATGAGTGTCGAGAGTTACCTGATCATTGTTCAGCAGATCCTCATTGGTGCAGGGCTGGGGTTTGTGATTCAGCTACTATTTCAGGTGTTTATCCTCGGCGCGCAGATGATCGCGATGCAGATGGGGCTTGGTTTTGCCTCGGCCAATGACCCGGTTAACGGTGTCAGTGTGGTTATTCTGGGGCAGATGTATCTGACGTTGGTGATGTTGTTATTTATCTTGATGGATGGGCATCTGGTACTGATTGATATTCTAGTGAGGAGTTTCATTCATATACCGGTGGGCTTTGATGGCCTTGGCTCCGATGGGTACTGGCGCTTGGCAATGTCTGGTACTTGGTTGTTCTCATCGGCTTTGTTGATGGCGTTACCAGCGGTTACAGCCTTGTTAGTGATTAACTTTGCTTTTGGTATTATGACCAAGGCCGCGCCTCAGCTAAACATCTTTGCGATAGGCTTTCCTTTTACGATGCTGATGGGATTGCTTATTGTATGGGCCAGTCAGTCGGGTTTTTTGACCCAGTATCTGCGATTTTCTGACTATGCGCTCGACTTCATGGCCAGCTTGATGATGGGGGGTTGAGTAATGGCAGAAAATGAAGACGGCCAGGAAAAAACCGAAGAGCCCACGCAAAAGCGCCTTGATGATGCGCGTGAAAAGGGTGATATACCACGTTCAAAAGAGCTGGCGACGATGGCTTTGTTGCTTGCCAGTATTGCAGCAGCGGTAGTCTTCGGGGCGCATATGGTGACAGTTCTATCGGGGGTGATTCGTTATAACTATGTGCTTGAGCGAGCATCAATATTCGATGTGAACTTGATGATGACACATTTAGGAACCAGTGCTCTTGAGGCTTTTAGGGGGTTGCTTGGGTTCTTTGCTATGGTTTTGTTGGCTGCGCTGATCAGTCCGATTGCCTTGGGCGGCTGGAACTTTAGTTCCAAGGCTTTAGCGCCAAAGTTTAATCGGATGAACCCGTTTTCGGGCATCAAGCGCATGTTTTCGATGAAGTCGCTGGTTGAACTGCTCAAAGCGTTAGCCAAGTTTGGTCTGGTGGGGACCTTTGGTGTGTTATCGCTCTGGAAAATCCATAATGATCTGTTGCAGCTAGGGACAAGTGATGTTGTGGTGGCGATGGGTGATGCGGTCGAGCTGCTGATGTGGATTTTCCTGATGATGTGCATTGCGCTGGTAATTATTGCAGCTATTGACGCTCCTTATCAGCTGTATGAGTACAGTAAAAAGCTGAAAATGACGTTGCAGGAAATCAAGGATGAGATGAAGAACAGTGAGGGTAAGCCTGAGGTGAAGGGGCGAATCAGGCAGTTGCAACGAGAGATTGCTCAACGCAGCATGATGGGGGATGTTCCTGACGCGGATGTTGTCATCACCAACCCGACGCATTACTCAGTGGCACTAAAATACGATAATGATGTTAGAGAGGCGCCTATTATTGTGGCCAAAGGGGCTGATTTTGTAGCGCTTAAAATTAGAGAGATTGCAAAAGAACACGATGTGCCTCTATTGGCATCCCCGGCTTTGGCGCGAGCCATTTACTACTCGACGGAAGTAGGTGAGGAGATCCCGACAGGGCTTTATAATGCAGTTGCCCAGGTGCTGGCTTATGTCTTTCAGCTTAAACGTGCGAAGTCACCTTCTGGTGCAAAACCTGAGAAGCCGCGGGATGCTGATATGGAAATTCCAAATGAGCTACGCAGAGATGAGTAACTGGCAGGCTTATTGCTTTGTGTTCAGATACATATAAGAATGTCGTCAAATTATTGTGGTTTGATTGAATTTAGCTGGCTGGCGTGTCATTAATTTGGCCTCTCTTCTGGTTTTTGTTGGGATGATGACAGTTTGTTGGCGAATCTGAATAAGCAAGCTTTAATGGCGCAGTCGCGCACAATTCTGAACGGTAACCTTGGTGTGCCGGTTTTGTTGCTGGTTATTATGGCGATGGTGACATTGCCCATACCAGCATTTCTGCTTGATGTGTCCTTTACGTTTAATATTGCGCTATCTATTGTTGTTTTGCTTGTCTCCATCTACTCCATGAGACCACTGGATTTTGCAGTGTTTCCAAGTATTTTGCTGGTTGCAACCTTGATGCGGCTGGCGTTAAACGTAGCGTCTACTCGTGTTGTGCTGCTGTACGGTCATGAGGGTGGGGATGCTGCCGGTAAGGTGATTGAAGCATTTGGTTCGGTTGTTATCGGCGGTAACTATGTTGTAGGTCTGGTTGTGTTCCTTATTCTGGTTATCATCAATTTTGTGGTGGTAACCAAGGGTGCTGGGCGTATTTCAGAAGTAAGTGCTCGCTTTACGCTGGATGCAATGCCCGGTAAGCAGATGGCCATTGATGCTGACCTTAATGCTGGTCTGATTAACCAGGATGAGGCTCGAGAGCGACGCGCTGATGTTACCCAGGAAGCTGACTTTTACGGCTCAATGGATGGTGCATCCAAGTTTGTGCGTGGCGATGCTGTTGCAGGTATTCTGATTCTGGTGATCAATATCATTGGTGGCCTGGCGATTGGTATGGCCCAGCACGATCTGGATTTTTCCACAGCAGCTGAATTCTATTCGCTGTTAACGATAGGTGATGGGCTTGTTGCCCAGATTCCGTCGTTGCTGCTTTCTACTGCTGCTGCAATTATGGTTACGCGGCAGAACTCAAGCCATGAGCTGGGCAGTCAGATTCTTTCCCAAATTGGTTCACCTAAAGCGTTGACCGTTACGGCCGTTATCCTTTTTATTATGGGTATTGTGCCTGGAATGCCGCATGTTGCCTTTCTTTCGTTGGCTGCCGCAGTCGCTGGTGCCGTCTGGTTTATCCAGAGCAAGGCGAAAGCTGAAGTAGAAAAGGCTACGGAGGCAGGAGCAGAATCTGGTCTTGATCTGCCGATGGCGGCGGATGACCCTGATAGTAATCGTGAGCTTGACTGGGATGATGTAATGCCGGTTGATATGGTGGGTCTGGAGGTTGGGTATCGCCTGATTCCAATGGTTGATAAGCTGCAGGGCGGTCAGTTGTTGAGCCGGATCAAAGGGGTCCGTAAGAAATTGTCTCAGGAGCTCGGCTTTCTTGTTCCATCGGTTCATATACGTGATAACTTGGATCTGCTGCCCGGCTCGTATCGGATAACTATGATGGGGGTCGTTGTCGGTGAGGCTGAGGTCTACCCTGATCGTGAGCTGGCAATTAACCCCGGTCAGGTGTTTGGTAGCTTACAAGGCATTGAAGTTAAAGATCCTGCCTTTGGTCTGGACGCAGTGTGGGTAGAGGCATCTGAAAAAGAGCGTGCTCAGTCGTTGGGTTATACCGTAGTTGATGCCTCGACCGTAGTAGCGACGCACCTTAACCAGCTTTTGCATAACAATGCTAAGGATCTGCTCGGTCATGAAGAGGTTCAGCAGCTTCTTGATATGTTAGCTAAATCTTCTCCGAAGCTGGTTGAAGAGTTGGTGCCAAATAAGATCAGTATTAGTAATCTGTTAAAAGTTTTGCAGAACCTGTTAATGGAGCAGGTTCCGCTAAAGGATTTTAGAACGGTAGCAGAGTCATTGACCGATGCTGTAACGCGTACTCAGGATTCGATGATGCTAACGGCAATGGTGAGGATCGCGCTGGCTCGATTGATTGTGCAGACAGTTAATGGGGCTGAGGTCGAACTTCCAGTTATTACTCTGGATCCTCAGCTGGAACAGTTATTACTGGGGTCGGTTCAGCAGGGCGGAGATGAGAATCTTGCAATCGAGCCTGGTATGGCTGAGCGACTACAGATGTCGCTTGTCGGAGCGGCCCAGCAGCAGGAAATGGCCGGTAAGCCAGCTGTGTTGCTAGTTGCTGCGCCAGTGAGGCCTCTGCTGGCAAAGTTTGTGCGTTATGGTGAGCAGCAGATACATGTGCTGTCTTACCAGGAGATTCCAGAGAATAAGAAAGTCACAATAGTGGCGACAGTGGGTGGCCAGAATGGTTAATGTATTTTTTACGCCAGAGAAAGGCATCCAGAGATGGGGCGAATATGAAGGTTAAACGCTTTTTTGCGGCGGATATGCGCCAGGCTATGCGTCGTGTTCGTGAAGAAGTTGGTCCGGATGCTGTTATTGTTTCGAACACGCGGGTGGCTGGTGGTGTAGAGGTCGTGGCGGCTGAAGAATCTGAGTATGATTCTGCACACGAGCAATTTAAGCGAGAGCAGGCGCTTGCTCGACAGCGAGAGAATCGTGCGCGTGCTGCCATGGGGCAGTCTCAGGACCAGTTGCGTGAAGAGTTGATGCGGGCGCGTTCACGTATCGCTGCTTCGCAGCCTGCCAGCGCTTCCTCTATGCAGGACCCTGGTGAGCCGAGGGCTATTGCTAATCGTCAAATTAGTGGCGAGGGTGATGAGCAGTTACGTACGATTCTTGATTCCCTGAAGGCGCGTAAGCAGCAGGAGCCTGGGTTTGCTGTCGAGGGTGATAGGCGTGCTGTCAGGTCGGCTTCCCCTGTTGCGGATGAAATGCCTCAGGGTGAATCAGGCCTTGTGTCGCTTAAAGATCGTCTGGCTCAGGCTGAATCACGCCAGTCTGTGACGTCGTCTGAACCTGGTAACGGCGATACTGCTCCATCCCCTGCGTCAGGCGCTATGATGCAGGCAATGAAGGCTGAAATTCGTTCGCTTAAGTCACAGTTGGCTGAGCAAGCAGAGAAAGTAGTTGATCTTCCAGACTTGCCACTGGATGCGAGTATGACTGTACCGCTTAAATCTAGTGATCCACTTGTCAGGAAGTTAGCTCTTATTGGTATAAATGAACGATTGATTGCACAACTGCTGGCAGGTGTTGAGCAAAATATAGCGCCTGAAAAAGCCTGGCGTAATACCTTGGCCCGGCTGTCTGAGTCGATCCCGGTTATTGGTGAGGATATTCTTGAACGCGGCGGTATGGTGGCGTTTGTTGGTCCTACGGGTGTTGGTAAAACAACTACAATCGGTAAGCTGGCTGCTCAATACGTACTTAAGCATGGTAGTTCCAGTCTGGCGCTGGTGACAACAGATGGATATCGAATTGCTGCCCATGAGCAGTTGCGTACCTTTGGCCGTATACTTGATGTCCCCGTTCGTGTCGTGACTGAAGATGAAACGCTTGAAGATGTTTTGCAGTCTCTGCGTAATAAGCGTCTGGTATTGATTGATACTGCTGGGCTAAATCCGAACGAGCCGCACAATGACCTGCAGATGGAGATGCTCAGTTCGGTAACGCTTCGCCTGAAAAAATTGCTAGTGCTGTCATGTTCGAGCCAGCACCAGTTAATGGAGGGTGCTTATGCTGCCTACCGTGAAATGGGGCTGAATGGCTGTATTCTGAGTAAGCTGGATGAGTCTGGTAGTATCGGTGCAGGTTTATCACTTGCTGTGGAGCATCGGCTGCCGATTGCTTATGTCGCTGACGGGCAGCGAATCCCTGATGATGTTTCTATTGCTCGCCGTTCTGATCTGGTAGGGCGTGCTGTTGTTACAGCTCAAAAAGCACGGGCTGTCAGGGCTCAGCTTGCGCCGGCCGACACTGGGCCTTCAAAAATATTCAAAGCAGGCTGATGTAGCGTGGCTGTTATAGGGGCTAGCTCTGTCCGCGTGATTGCGGTGACAGGGGGGAAAGGGGGGGTTGGTAAAACCAATGTCTCTATTAACCTTGCGCGTGCAATTGCAGATTCTGGTGAACGCGTTGTGCTGATGGATGCGGATTTCGGCCTGGCGAATGTTGACGTTATGCTGGGGGTAAGGCCTCGTCGTACGATCGCGGATGTGCTTGCCGGAGAGTGCACCCTGGAAGAGGTGATGGTGCCTATATGTGATAACTTCCATATTGTGCCTGCGTCTTCGGGTATTCAGGAAATGACGCAATTGACAATTCATCAGCATGCTGAGCTAGTGTATGCGTTTGCGGATATTGCAGATTTGCTTGATGTTTTAATTATTGATACGGCGGCTGGTATTACTGAATCGGTGCTTAGCTTTGTCAGGGCTGCTCAGGAAGTTATTGTTGTTGTGTGTGATGAACCTGTATCAATTACAGACGCTTACGCATTAATTAAAGTTGTGAGTCAGGGAAATCGGGTTTGTCGTTTTCGTGTTCTGGCGAATATGGTACGGTCAGAGCAGGAGGGGCGAAATATGTACAATAAGTTAGTGACTGTTACAGATCGCTTCCTTGATGTGGCCCTTCAATATATTGGCTCAATCCCTTATGATGAATCGGTTCGTAAAGCGGTACAATCGCAGCGAGCTGTAATTGAGAAGTTTCCGAATAGCAAAGCTGCCCTTGCATATCGACAGCTTTCACAAAAAGTTCTTACATGGCCTGTCGTGAATACACCAAGAGGCCATCTGGAGTTTTTTGTGGAGCGACTGGTGCAAGGGGTGACGACAAAGGATTAACAGGTCCTGCATGTATAACCAGGTGCAATTTGTTTCAGGTGATGAGCTTATCGAGCAGTATGCGCCGTTGGTTAAACGTATTGCCCATCACTTACAGGCGCGTTTGCCTGCTTCTGTTCTATTCGATGATCTTCAACAAGCCGGTATGATTGGGTTACTTGAAGCGTCGCGGAACTATGATCCGAGCAAGGGGGCTAGTTTTGAAACCTACGCTGGAATCAGGATCAGGGGTTCCATTATTGATGAAGTCCGGCGGGGTGATTGGACGCCACGTTCCGTACATCGTAATGGCCGTCGTGTCTCTGAAGCAACTCATAAGCTAGAATCTCGTTTGGGCAGGGATGTTTCCGATGCTGAAGTGGCAGAAGAGATGGAGATCTCTCTGGATGAGTATTACAGCTTATTAAGAGACTCAATGGAGAGTCGGCTGTTCAGCTATGAAGAGCTGGTTACTCCCCAGGATGATGGGCCTGGTGAGTATATCTCCAATGATGACCCCGGCCCGGAGCGCCATGTTTCTAAAGACTTTTTTAAGCAGTCTCTGGCAAAAGCAATTGAGAGGTTGCCTGAGCGGGAAAAACTTGTGCTGGCGTTGTATTATGATGAGCAGCTCAATTTGAAGGAAATAGGTCAGATACTAGGCGTAAGCGAGTCTCGCGTCAGTCAGATTCATAGTCAGGCTGCGGCCAGATTGCGAAGTCGATTGCGAGAGTGGCAATAAAATTCTTGACCATACTCAACGTAATTGACCTAATTGAGAGTAAACTCATAGAGTTGCGTGGTCTTAAATGGGAGATGTGTCTTGAAAAAAGACATCAAAATACTTGTTGTAGATGATTTCTCTACAATGAGACGTATCATAAAAAACCTGTTACGTGATCTTGGGTTAACCAACGTCCAGGAGGCCGATGACGGCCAGACAGCATTGCCTATTTTGAAGCAGGGCAATATTGAATTTCTGATCACCGACTGGAATATGCCAGGTATGACTGGGATTGATCTGCTCAAAGAAGTGCGTGCAGACCCTAACCTGAGTCATTTACCTGTGTTGATGGTGACCGCAGAGGCTAAACGTGAGCAGATTATTGCTGCGGCGCAGGCGGGTGTGAATGGCTACGTAGTTAAGCCGTTTACTGCTGCTGTATTGAAAGAGAAGATTGATAAAATCTTCGAACGTTTAGACTAAGCAATAAGGAAACTCTGCTTATGAGCGCACAGGACAGTCGTCAGGGAATAGACCAGTTTGAAAGTGTATTGCGTGATAAAGCGCAGGAACTGGTAACTGTTCTTGATGGTGGTGACTTGAGCTTGGCGATGGTTCTCATCCAGGAGCTGAATGACGCTAAACACCAGGCTTTTTATAATGAAGTCGGTTTTTTGACTCGTGGTTTACATGAGGCTATCAAGTCGTTTAGCGCTGATGTTGGAAGTGCGCTTAGTGACAGAGATATGGCATCTGCAGTCTTTGCTGATGCATCTGAACGTCTTTCTTACGTAATAGAGGTTACTGAGAAAAACGCCCATGAGACGATGGACCGGATTGATTCAGCGTTAACATTGGTTGACCGCCTGGATGGCCAAAGCGAACGTTTTAAAGATCTGTTGTCTCTTGTGGGACAGCTGGAAGGTGAGTTTGAGGCGCTGCGAGGTGGCTATGATCGCACTTGTAAGCTCAAAGAAGAGTCGGAACATACAATTGATGAGCTCCGCTCTCAACTCACCGAGATACTTGTATCGCAAAGTTATCAGGATATTACCGGTCAGCTCATTCGCCGTGTAATCAACCTGGTGACAAACGTTGAAGGCCATTTGGTCCAGCTTATGGATATGGCTTCCAAGGTTGAACGGCTAAGTGGGCTGGAAAGTGTTGCGGCTGAACCTGAAGTCGTTGAGGAAAAGAAGGATACCAGTGTGAAAGCTGAGGGTCCGCAAATTCATAAAGATTCTCCGGATGTCGCCTGTGGGCAGGATGATGTGGACGATCTACTATCCAGTCTCGGATTTTAAAAGGAGCTCTCTATGAGTTTTGATGTGGACCAGGAAATACTTGAGGACTTTCTTGTCGAAGCTGGTGAAATTCTTGAGCAGCTCTCCGAGCAGTTGGTAGAACTCGAACAGCGACCAGAAGATCGTGAATTGCTGAACGCAATTTTCAGGGGTTTTCATACGGTCAAAGGTGGTGCAGGCTTTCTTCAGCTAGACCCTATGGTTGAGTGTTGTCATAAGGCAGAAAACCTCTTTGATATGTTGCGTAATGGTGAATTGACCGTTAGCGCTGATCTTATGGATGTCGTGCTTCAGGCGCTTGATGCTGTGAACATGATGTTTGAAACCGTTCGTGATGGCGGAGTGCCTGAGTCTGCTGATGCAGCTCTACTTGCTGCGCTTGGTCGTTATACGGATGGGGTGCCGCCTGAGCCCGTTGCTGCGCCATCGATGCCTTCTGCACCCGAGCCTGCGCCGGTGGTTGTGGCCTCTGCGTCGATAGCTGTGCCGGTCAGTGCTGATCAGTCCAGTGCAGAATTTGAAATGCTGCTGGGTGACCTTGCGCAAGACAAGCCTGCTCAGGTAGCGGCTAGTCCTGTTGTTACAGGTGGTTCAAACGGTGATCTCATCACTGAAGATGAATTTGAATCCCTGCTTGATGAGTTGCATGGTCCTGGAACTGCACCAGGAAGCGAGTCTGTACCGGATGGTGTGCCAGGATCTGCAACCAATGGCTTGATTTCTGATGATGAGTTTGAAAATCTTCTTGATGATTTGCAAGCACAAGGTAAGGGTGCCTTCGCCTTTGTAAATCATCAAGCGGATGGGGTGGAGCCTGCTGACGCAGCGGCGTCTACTGTGCCTGAGCCGGCACCAGCCCCTGCACGTGCACCAGCGCCTGTGTCCCCAGCACCTGCGGCAGCTGCAAAAAAGGCGGTCAAAGCACCTGCTGCTAAATCAGGCGGTCAAGCAAGCAAACCTACACCGGAAAATAATGTTCGAGTAGATACCCGTCTGCTGGATAAAATTATGAATATGGTTGGTGAGCTGGTCCTTGTGCGTAACCGGCTTGTCCGGCTTGGTGTTACCCGTGAAGATGAAGAAATGGCCAAGGCGTTAGCAACGCTTGATATGGTTACTGCAGATTTGCAGATGTCTGTAATGAAAACACGGATGCAGCCAGTCAAAAAAGTATTTGGTCGCTTCCCTCGACTGATTCGAGATTTGTCGCGTAACCTTCATAAAGAGGTTCGCCTTGAATTACGAGGTGAAGAGACCGATCTGGACAAAAACCTTGTTGAAGCACTCGCTGACCCATTGATTCACCTTGTGCGTAACTCGGTTGATCATGGTATTGAATCCCCTGAGGTGCGCGAGGGTGCAGGCAAGCCGCGAGAAGGCAACGTGCTGCTGTCAGCTGAGCAGGAAGGTGATCATATCTTGCTGGTCATTCAGGATGACGGGGCTGGCATGGACCCTGAAATATTGCGTAATCTGGCGATCGATCGTGGGATGCTGGATGTTGAAGCAGCACGCCGCCTGACTGAGCAGGAATGTTTTAACCTGATATTCCAGGCTGGTTTCTCTACCAAGACCGAAATCTCGGATGTTTCTGGTCGTGGTGTTGGTATGGATGTCGTTAAAACCAAAATCACTCAGTTGAACGGTACACTTAGTATCGACTCGGTCATGGGCCAGGGTACTCGTATTGCTATTCAGGTGCCTCTGACGTTGGCTATTATGCCAACACTGATGGTTATTCTCGAGGACCAGGCATTCGCATTACCGCTGGTCAACGTGAACGAAATATTCAATCTTGATCTGACTCAGACAAACGCAGTGGATGGCCAACAGGTTATTATTGTTCGTGACCAAGCGTTACCTTTGTTCCATCTGAAGCGCTGGTTGATTGTTGGGCAGGCACATGCTGATCTGCCAGAGCAAGGACATGTCGTTATTGTCACTGTTGGTACCCAGAGAGTTGGCTTTGTTGTCGATCAGCTGGTTGGGCAGGAAGAGGTTGTTATTAAACCATTGGGCTCCATCCTCCATGGCACTCCGGGGCTTTCTGGTGCGACAATTACGGGTGATGGTCGTATCGCCCTTATCATCGATATTCCAAACCTGCTGAAGAGCTACGCATCCTGATGGGTGCGTCTTGAGGCGGGATGCTGAATATGGTTGTTCGGGTAGTAATTGTTGATGATTCTGCTTTTTTTAGACAGCGTATAGCTGATTTATTGGGTAGTGATAAACGCATAGACGTTGTTGGTACAGCGTCTAATGGCCGTGAAGGTATTGAGCAAGTTAAGCGGCTCCAGCCTGATGTCGTCACAATGGATGTAGAAATGCCTCAGCTTAATGGAATTGAGGCTGTTCGTATTATTATGCGTGAGTGTCCTGCCAAGGTGCTTATGTTGTCATCGTTAACCCAGGAAGGGGCTCGGGTAACCCTCCAAGCGCTAGAAGCTGGTGCTGTAGATTATCTGTCAAAGGATATGCGTGCATGGATGGATCGTTCGCATTCTTTGCAGTCTCAGTTGACGGATAAAATTGTGATGATTGCACGCCAGGGGCGTGCAATCAGCCCATTCTCAACTCGCGCTGATGCTGGACAGTCATCCAAATCAATGGTTTTTCGCCCGGATGGCTCTGCTCGCGTGGCAGATACTCCGTCTCGTGTGTCACTTGAAAGACGTACCCCTGCTCCTGCCCCTAAAATTACAGCACGCAGCTCTGCCGTAGGTGCTGAAACTGTGCATGCGCGTCCAGCGCATTACTCTGCTTCAAGAGGTGTTAGTTCTCGTGCTCCTGTAGTGCCCAGGGATACGCGTCTGGTAGTCATTGGTTCATCCACAGGCGGCCCTGCTGCGTTACAGGAAATTCTGACACAGCTACCGGCTGACTTTCCTTACCCTATTTTATTGATCCAGCATATGCCTAAGACATTTACCTCGGTATTTGCAGAGCGTTTGAATCAACAATGTGCGATATCCGTAAAAGAAGCGGAAGATGGTGACCGGCTTAAGCCCGGACTTGCTTTGTTGGCTCCGGGTGGTCATCAGCTAATGGTTGATGGCAAAGTGCATGACAAAATTAATATTTTGCCTGGTGATGATCGGTTGACTTATAAGCCCAGTGTTGACGTTACTTACGGCTCAGCCTCTAAAACTTATGGTAGTCGTGTGTTGGCGATTATCTTGACGGGTATGGGCGCGGATGGTGCGGATGGTGCTCGGCTGCTTAAGCAGGCGGGAGCAACGATCTGGGCGCAGAGTAAAGATAGTTGCACGATATTTGGTATGCCGCAGGCCGTTATCAAAGGCGGTTATGCAGATGAAATTCTTGATTTAGGGCAGTTTGGTCCGATTCTTGGTGGGAAGCGATAGTGGACCGGTTAGGGCTTTTTGGTATTGCCCTGGCACTGGTTGCGCTGCTTGGTGGGCATGCGCTTGAAGGTGGTCAGATACAGCAGTTGCTGAATCTTCCAGCCGCACTGATTGTAGTGGGCGGGTCAGTTGCTGCCGTGACGATCCAGACACCACGGACTGATTTTGCTCGGGCTATCTGGTGGTTGCGTCAACTTTATGCCTACCGGGTGCCAAATTGTTATCAGGGGCTGGATCAACTTGCTTACTGGTGTGGTATTGCGCGTAAAGATGGGCTTTTAGGGCTGGAAGCTCTGGCTGAGAAGCAAGGTGATGCGTATACCCGGGCAGGCTTACGTTTACTGGTGGATGGTGCCAGTCTTGACTGTATTCGTGCTTCCCTTGAAATTGAGATGGTCAGTCGTGAGCAACGTGATATTAAAGCCGCCCGTGTTTTTGAAAGCATGGGGGGTTACGCACCTACACTTGGCATTATAGGCGCTGTTATGGGGTTGATTCATGTGCTGGGTAATCTGTCTCAGCCTGAACTGCTTGGAGCGGGTATCGCAACAGCTTTTGTCGCTACAATTTATGGTGTAGCACTGGCTAACCTGTTGCTGATTCCGGTTGCGAACAGAATTAGAGCAATTATCCAGCAGCGGTATCAGTATCAGGAGATGGTCATGGAGGGGCTTTTACTTATTGCTGATGGAAAAACAGCCCCTATGTTGCAGCAACGGCTCAAAGGGTACCTTAACTGATGCCACGAAGGTTGTCTGAAGGGGAGGGTGTAAAGGATGACCGCTGGATTCTTTCATATGCGGACTTTATAACTCTTCTCTTTGCTTTCTTTGTTGTTCTGTACGCTATATCAACAGTAAATGAAGAAAAATATTCTCAAATATCTGAAGCACTTTCCGAGCGCTTTATTAATATAGGGTCGGGGGCTGCTGCAAAAGAGGCGTCATCTACAGGTATTCTTAATACAGGTTTCCAGCCCGCTCAAGAGCCTGTAAGTTCAGATGCAGGCATACCTGTCAGTACGCAAAAATCCGCGACTGATAGTCTGGAGGTGTTACTGGCACCTTTGATTGAGCAAGGTGTGGCGAAACTGTCTGATAACAAGTTGTGGTTTGAGATTGAGTTACACTCTAGTCTGCTATTTGAGTCAGGAAGTGCGACACTTTCACCTGAGGCTGATATGTTATTAGAGCAGCTGGCTATAGTGCTGCAACAAACGCCCTCACCTATTAATGTTGAGGGGTTTACCGATAATCAGCCAGTTAAGAGTATGATCTTTACTTCCAACTGGGAGTTGTCGGCGGTCAGGGCTGCAGTTGTTGCCAGAATACTTGCTGAATTTGGTGTAAAACCTGAGCGACTGGTTGCATCAGGGTATGGTGAATATCGACCTGCTTACAGTAACCGAAGTGAAACAGGGCGTGAAAAGAATCGCCGAGTCACCCTGGTTGTTGCCAGGGATCAGCAGGTCAGGCGGTTGTTATCTGCATATGGTGGAGCGCTCCTGACCGCAGAGTCAGTTGAGACAATGCTCGAGGCATTGCCGGAAGTTCCGGTTGCTCCTCCGATTATTGAACAAACAGAAACTGAGCGTGGTGGGATGTTATACCGTCAGGCGGAACAGGGGTCCGACCACACTCAACAGGAATAATAACGATGCAAGTGTGGGCTGTAGCAAATCAGAAAGGCGGAGTGGGGAAAACCACATCTGTGGTGGCGCTGGCCGGATTACTGGCTGAGGTTGGTTACAGCGTATTGCTAATCGACCTAGACCCTCATGGCTCGCTAACCAGTTATTTCAGATATGACCCTGATGAACTGGAGAACAGTGTCTATGACCTGTTTGCTGGTGACGGCAGTGTTACCAAAGAGCTGGTACAGCAGCTTGTTGTTGAAACAAGCAATGACCGCATTGACCTGATCCCAGCGGCGACTTCACTGGCGACACTGGAGCGTAAGGCTGTGGGCCAGGAAGGACTTGGCTTGCAGGTCGCCAAAGCGCTGCGTCATGTGCGTTCTGAATATGACTTTGTGTTAATGGATAGCCCTCCTGTGTTAGGGGTGCTCATGGTTAATGCACTTGCCGCCTGTCATCATTTATTGATTCCGGTTCAGACCGAATTTCTTGCACTTAAAGGGCTGGAGCGAATGGTACGTACGATTAAAATGATCAATCGTGCGCGCAGTCGTGAGCTACCGTATACTATCATTCCTACCTTCTACGATCGGCGGACACAGGCGTCAGTGAATAGCCTGCGTGAGCTGCACCACCGTTATCCCGACCGCATTTCTAATGCTGTTGTCCCTGTTGATACCAAATTCCGTAACGCGAGCATGGAAGGGGTCGTTCCATCTGAACTTGATCCTGGTTGTCGCGGTGTTCATGCCTATGCGCGGCTTTTACGGTCTTTGCTTGAGCCAGGTAAGCAGGAGGCCTCATGAGCCAGAATGGACCTAGTGGCGTGCCACTTAATCAAAGTCAGCAGCGTGTACAGGATTACCTTGATTCATTGTTGAGAGAGCCAAGCGATGGACTTGACTCTATTTTTTCGCATGATTTGGGCCCTGGTGGTGGTGGCAGCCTTGACGATGAT
Organism: uncultured Oceanospirillaceae bacterium; assembly: GCA_913057435.1. Taxonomy (GTDB): domain Bacteria; phylum Pseudomonadota; class Gammaproteobacteria; order Pseudomonadales; family Balneatricaceae; genus Marinobacterium_C. The sequence continues at coordinate 79,168 of CAJXNY010000024.1, forward strand.
CTGGAGCGGGGAAGTACCGTTGTTGAGGCTGCAGTCGCTGGTTCTTCCAGGGAGGCTGTCGGCGAAGGGGCTGGCTTTGCAGGTGAGCCGGAAAAGGCGAATTCTGCCGCAGTAAGCAGTGTTGAATACGATGAGTATGACCCTTCAGCCTCTCTTGTAAGCTGTGAATCAGACTCTGAGTTTGATGAATTATCGCTTTCGTCTGGCCTGGAAGGGCATTCAGCTGCATTGTCGCCGGAAACAAATCTGGTTGAAACTGAAGAATTTCAAGAGCCTCTGGCTTCAGTGGCACTGAGTGAACCTGATATTGAGCAGACTATCGGAAGTGAGCCTGGGTTAGATAACGTTGAAGCAGCTGCTTTATCGTTTGAAAGCCACGCTGGAGTGGTAGCAAATGCCGAGCATGTAGCAGATCTGGCTGTTGATGCAGAGCCGTCGTCAGTTTTAACTGAATCGGACGGTGATGCTTCGTCGTTTGAAACGCTGGCTGTTACCGCTGCAGGTGAACCTGCTGTTACTCTAGAAGCTGTTGTTGATGCGCTCGACGGTGAAGCAAAGCTCGGTGAGCTTTCTTCCCTCCCTGAGCCGGCTCAGGAAGCTGTGACCGCTGGTATTACTGATGAGCCTGATCTGCTGGAGGTTACTGCGGACGATAGTGATGCAATAGCGGCAGCTGAAAGCCCGGTTGAGTCTGCTGCTGATGTGCTTGATGGTGATGAGGTCATTGATCAGCCGGTTCATGCGGAGCCTGATCAGGCTGTCGTTGATACCATTGAATTGTCTGATTTGGCTGAAGAACCCACTGACACTCTGGTTGATATTGACAGTGATGAGGGGGGTGACCTGGACGTATCAGTTGACTTGGATGTTGCAGCGGGTGCTGTTGAAGTGCCTCATGCTGCGTTTGAAACCTCTGATGAAGAGGTTCATGAAGCCACCACTTTGGTGAGTAGCCATTTTGTCACAAATTCAGGACCTGAGTTGCCAGAGTCTGATCATAATAATGTTACTCCCGCGTTTGAAAGTGACCTGCCAGCTGTTGGTGAACTGGACGGTGGCTTGGTGCAGACTGATGATGTTATGACTGAAAGTTCTATTGAGCTTCAGGACGCGGACCCGGAGGATATGGCCCAGGCCGCTGGGTTGAACGATTCAGGTATGCCTGACTTGCAGGGCGACCTAGGGAAAAAGTTGGTTGTCGATAGCGTGGTTGATGTTCCAGAGCTGGAAGTGGTGGCCGAAATGGAACAGGCCATTTCGGCTGGTATGGACCCATTATGCGGTGACGCCTGCGGAGCGGAAGCAGATATCGTGGGCGCAAATGGTATGGAGCTTGAAGGCGAGGCGGCCTTTTCCGGTGAAGAGGATGTTGTCGAGCAGTCGGGCCTGGATTCGGAGTTGAGTTTGAACGGTGTGGGCTCTGAGATAGCTGTTGCGTCTGAAGCTGATAATTTGCCAGATGTGACTGAGGTCATTGATGATAGCGTTGATGAGATAGATGCTGCCTCTGCTATGCCGGACGATAATCCTGTTACGGATGATAAAGAGGTTTTCGATAACCAGCAGATAGAGGATAATACTGCAGGCTTAACTCCAGAGTTACCTGTAGGCTCTACACCTTCATGGGTTGGCCAGGAGTTGAACTGCGTTGTGGTTCAGGTGCACGGTATTAATATTGCCATCCCAATGGATCAGATAGAGTCCGCGACAGCATTGGAAAATGTATCGCTGACCATTGATATGGAGAATGACTGGATACTGGGACAGGTTTTTAGTGGTGATCATACAATCACTTACGTCCTGGACAGTGCTTGCTGGCTGATGCCAGAGCTCTATGACCCTGCGAAAGCACACTACACAGACTTATTGATGCTGCAGGGGGGGTATTGGGGGATCGCTTGTGACGAGATGGTTCGCTCAGTTCGGATTCCTGTCGATAAGGTTTCCTGGGCTGTGAACAGAAACAAGCGACCGTGGCTATTGGGCACTTATATGAAGGAACGTTGTGCCATTCTTGATGTTGATGCATTAATCGATCAGCTGAATGCGGCGTTTTAAGCAGGCAATGAAACTTTGCCAGCTCTAGTATTCTGTACAGCGCGTATCAGCTACGTGTAGTACTTATCAGGAGACGATTTTTTCGTGATCGGTATTGCTTGGACATTAATTGTCGCTGCTATAGTTCTTGCTGCCCTGTCGCTAGGGATCGCAGTAGGATTGTGGCGTCGTTTACGACAGCACCGGATGCGTCATCAGGCGCTAATCGATGTGTTGCGAAATGAAATACAGGCGATGACCAGTAGCTCTATAGGCATGGGAAAGCGCTTGGTTGATATTGAACAGCGGTTGAACCACACTGCTGAAAAGCAACTGGAGCTTGCTAACCGAGATCCGGGTGTGTTGGCTTATAATCAGGCTGCGCGACTGATGGAGATGGGGGCAGACGTTGATGATCTGGTTAAGGATTGTGGGATAGGTCGTCCTGAGGCAGAGCTGATGGCCCTGTTGCATAAAGAGCTACACGCGGGGGACTCAACTCAGGGAAGGTAAGGGTTTTTACGTTGTGAAACATGTTGTGAGGCGGTCTTAGGGCTGCTTTCGTTTTTCAGGCTATATGTAAAGGCAATAATTTCAGCGATCGCGCGATACAGCACTTCAGGTATTTCTTCCCCTAGTTCCAGTCTTACCAGTACATCGACCAGTTCAGGGCTTTGGTGTATATGAACACCGTGCTCCTGTGCCAGATCGATAATCTGTTCGGCGATCAGGCCACGGCCTTTGGCTGCTATTCTTGGAGCACCTTTATCTGCCTCATACTGGATGGCAACAGCCTGAATATCGGGGGTCGCTTTTGTATTCATGTTTTTAGATCGATCAACTGTCGGGTTATGCTTTCTTTTTCGCCGGGAGGTCGCCCAAGGTGGCAATGCATCTCCTGAATTTCAAAGCCATTATTATCCAAATTCTTCACAAAATCGCCCATCCGATGTCGTATTTCGCTAGCGGTTTCACGGTGCTCGACCCAGAAGCTACCTGATAGCTGGTCTTCCTGCTGCAGCACCAGTTCTACCATAACATGGCCTTTTTGCTCCAGGTCAAACTGTAGCTGTACGCGCCACTGACTGGTGAAGCGGGCTTCGTCGTCAGGCATACGCTCTTCGGTAATCGTCAGTTCAACGTTTTCGAACCCCTCCCCCTGTTTGACGGGTATATCTGTGCGTACAACACGCTCCATGCCACCATCGGGTGCCTCTTTCCATTGTTGTAGAGCAGTTAATTGCTGACTGGTCTGCCGTGCCTGTAACTTCTGTACCAATTGATCCAGCTGCCCTCTGGCAATTTCTGGTAGCTGATCACTAAGCTTTTTCAGTTGCTTGAGAGCCAGTTTCATGTCGGTACTTACCGGCTTGCCTTGCATTAATCGTGCTTCGGTCATCCGGCCGCCTTGCTCTACATTCTGTTTGATCTGCTGTGCTGCGTCGTTGGCGCCTGGAGAAACACCGAACAGGCTTAGCAGTGAACGGACTGCGTTTGTTACCTGAGGCTTGCCGGTCGACATCGCTGGGTTGCTGATCATTTGTTGTAAGGCTGAGAATGCATCACCGGTGGGTATTTGTTGTGGGAGGGCCTGGCGTAGCTGCTCGCTTACCTGTACCTGTTCTGTCCTGCTTAATGGGCTATTTGTCACCGCTGGCAGAGCTTGAGCCTGAAGGCTGCCGCCAGGTTGTGGGGTTAGCAGCAAGCGAGTGCCTGCGCTGATTGGACGTGGGCTATCAAAGGCCTGTGACGCTCCATCGGCCAGCCGGATGGTGACCAGATGAGGCTGTGAACCTGATTGTGGCAGAGGTGGAGTCTTAGCTGTGCTGATTGCTGTCTGTGTTGGGAGTTGAGTTTGTGCTGCATTTGCCACCGGTGATGGCTGCTGTCCGGTCTGGGGTTGTGGTGCTGTAGGTTGTTGGGTTTGAGGTGTTTGTACGGATAAGCTGGGCTGTTGTATGGGCTGTTGTATGGGCTGTTGTATGGGCTGTTGTATGGGCTGTTGTATGGGCTGTTGTATGGGCTG